>WQZP01000001.1 GCA_009780675.1 Spirochaetaceae bacterium
GAGTGTTTAAATGGTTCAGGAAGTATTTGAAAAATTACAAAATTTACAGGATGTTCTGCTTCAAAAATATGATATTGAAAATGAGATAAAGGATATTCCAAAAGCGCTTGTTATAAAAAATGAGCTTTTGGCAAGGCTTAAAAAACAATTTATTGATAAAAGCGGCCTGTTTGAGAAAAAACAAGAAAAACTAAAATCAATGAAAGAGAGGCTTAGAGATGCTGAAGCTCTCAGGGAAAAATATGAAAAAGATATGGATATTATTAAAACCCAGAGAGAATATGAGCTTCTTGATAAAGCAATAAAAGAAACAACTGAAAAAGAACAGCAACTTCGTAAAGATATTCTTAAAGAAGAAAAAGAGATAGAAGAGCTTAATCAGTTTATAGAACGGGAGCAGCAGATAATTTCTGAACAGGAAGAAGAAGTAAAAGCCGAAGAGCGCAGGATCGATAGCGAAAGCGAGCAGAAAAAATCGATTCTTGCCAAGCTTGAGGAAGAAGAAAGGGTAATTATCCCTGGACTTGATGATGATATTCTTTTTAAGTTCGAAAGAATTATAAAAAATAAATCTGGTCTTGGAATTGTCCCTGTAAAAGGGTCGGTCTGTACAGGTTGCCACATGATCCTCCCATCGCAGTTTGTAAATGATGTGCGCAATGGAAAAGAAGTCCTTTTTTGTCCATATTGCAGCAGAATACTTTTTTATGTGGAGTCTGATAAAGATAGTTTTCCTGCATTTAAAGAGAGCGATATTGGTGGATTTTCCGATTACGAATATGATTATGATGAAGAATTTGAAGATGAAGAGTTTGTCGAAGATATAGCTCCGGATGTAATTTCCAAACGTGAACCATTGCACGGCCATGATGATGAAGAATATGATGCTGATGAAGAAGAAATATTCGAAGAAGAAGAGCCTGAAATCTTTGAAGAAGAAGCTGAAAAATTTGAGGAAGAAGAGGAATTTGAGGAAGACGAAGAAGAGGAATTTGAGGAAGATGAATTCGAAGAAGATGAGCAAGATGCAGATGACGAAGAAATAGACATGGAAGATGAAGAGCTCGAGTCAGATGACTTTGAGGAAGATGAAGAAGATAAATAGGCAGGTTGGATTATCGCCTAAAAAATTTTTTTAGGAGGAAAGTCCGGGCTCCATAGAGTACAATGCTGGCTAACAGCCAGACTTGCAGTTGTAATGACTGTTGAGTAGAAAGTGCCACAGAAAATATACCGCCGCTTCTTTTGGAGTGGTAAGGGTGAAAAGGCGGGGTAAGAGCCCACCGGGTACCGGGAGACCGTGACCGCAGGGTAAACCTCATTGGGAGCAAAGCCAAGCAGTGGAGGGGTTGCTCGCCCTGTTTACAGCAAGCCAATTTTGGTTTGCTGTAAATATTCCACGGGTAGGCTGCTGGAGGGGTTTAGAAATAAATTTCCCAGATAGATGGTAATCACCTTTAAAAAGGAACAGAACCCGGCTTATAGACCTGCTTTCCCCGGTCATATATGGGAAACCATATATGACCGGGATATATATTCCAGGCATATATAGGAAGCTATATGCGGCTGGATATTTTAATATTAGGGAAAAAAGAGTGTTTTTATCTGAAAATAAATATAAATTTACATCAGAATGGCGCAGAAAACAGAAAAAGAGAAAAATTACTGTTTTTTTCCTGATTATAATATTAGTTGGCGTAAGTATTTACTTTTTTAATAAAAATAAAGATTTTTTTTCAGGAATAACAAACAATCCATCGCAAAATCAAATAATTATGGATTTATGGGAAAACCAAAGATATTTGGAGCTCATAAATTTTTCTGACTCTCTGCTTGAACTTAATCCTGCTGATGCGCATGTCCTTATGTTTAGAGGGTTTGCAAGTTTTTATGAAGGAAATTCAAGAATCAATCGGGAAGATAAGCTTCATTTTATAGATGAGTCTATATTTTCTTTGCGTAAAGCGCTTGTTTTTAATAGTGAAAGAATGAGACCTCAAATCCATTATGTTCTTGGCCGCGCTTATTACCATAAAGGAAAATATTATGCAGACCTTTCTGTAAGATACCTTGAAAAATCAATTGCTGAAGGGTTTACAGGAAAAGATACCTATGAATATCTTGCGTTGGCATATGCAGAGCTTGGGAAAAAAGAGCAAAGTGTTCGCTTTTTCGAATTGGCAGCAGAAAATAATCCATCAGATATTCTTTTTTCACTTTTGGCTCAAATGTATTTTGATCTTGGATCTTTTAATTTAGCGGAAAATTATCTTATTGAGTCAAATAACAAAACAACAAACCCGCAATTGGAAGAAAGAAATCTCTTTATTTTAGGGCTGATTTTTGAAGGCAGAAACGATATGAGAAGAGCAGAGGAATCTTATCGCCGTATTGTTCAGATAAATCCTGGCTCTGCAGATGCGTTTTACAGACTAGGATTGTTATATGAAATTGCAGGTGATAGAGTTAGGGCGCGCGCTGAGTGGAGGAACGCTCTTCGCCATGATCCTCAGCATTATGGCGCCAGACTTAAGCTATTTTAAATAAAATTATTCTCTGACAAATTTACATTATTTTTTTTTTAAATTATAATAACTATGGAATATTGTAGTAATGACCGATGCATTATAGATATTTATTAAAATCAAAGATGTAACTTTTCATAGATGGAATATATAGATGACACCGTGTAGGGAAGGGGATGATAAAATGGGATTGTGGACTAAAATTGCTGGCGCTTTTCGGCCAGATATTGGGATAGATTTGGGAACCTGTAATACTCTTGTTTGTGTTCGTGGAAAAGGGGTTGTTCTTGGGGAGCCTTCTGTTGTTGCAATGGAAAGAGGGACAAAAAAAGTAATTTCTGTGGGAACAGAAGCAAAAAAGATGCTCTGGAAAACTCCTGGTGACATTATAGTAATAAGGCCGTTGCGCGATGGGGTAATTGCGGATCTTGAGTCAACTGAAAAAATGATCAGGTATTTTATATCAAAAGTTTTGTCCAAAAGATGGATTGTAAAACCAAGAATGGCAATAGGTATTCCAAGTTGTATTACAGAAGTTGAAAGAAGAGCAGTTGAGGAATGTGCATATAAAGCAGGCGCAAGTGATGTAAAAGTAATAGAAGAATCGCTGGCAGCTGCAATAGGCGCTAAAATTCCTATTTTTGCCCCTGCCGGGAATATGGTTTGCGATATTGGCGGAGGTACAACAGAAATATCTGTTATTTCGCTTGGTGGAATGGTAGTAAGTAATGCCATAAGGATTGGCGGAGATGAGTTTGATGAAGCAATAATAAAGCATGTAAGAAGCATCCACAATTTAATAATTGGTGAACAAACTGCAGAATCTATAAAAATAAAGATCGGAAATGCTTATCCGGATAAAAAAATTGAAAAAATGGAAATAAAAGGGACAGATGCCATTACTGGATTGCCAAGAAGGCTTGAGATGGATTCTATTGAGGCAAGAGAGGCTCTTCTGGAACCTGTAAACTCCATACTGGAAGAGATAAAAAAGACACTTGGACAAACTCCACCGGAATTGGCAGCGGATATAGTAGAAAGAGGAATTGTAATGACAGGCGGAGGGGCGCTGCTTGCAGGGTTTCCAACTTTGATTTCAAAAGAAACCGGTGTTCCGGTAATACTTGCAGAAGACCCTCTTAACTGTGTAGCTATTGGCGCTGGAATGTATTATGATTTTACAAAAAATGCGGCAAACAAAACAATTTATAATTTTATAAACTAAAGAATGTATTGAAATGAAGTTTTTGGCTAGGAATAACAGGATAAAAAAAAGTACTCTCCTTTTTATCCTACTCCTGTTTATTAGCTCTGTTTTGATCATGTCAAGCGATAGAGGCAGAGAATCTTTAAGAATATCAGAAATCGGATTTTCTTTTTTGTCGTTTTTTCAGAAAGGATTTTCATATACAACAAGTTTTTTTGTTGAAACAGTTAATTCAATTAATGAGCTTAGAAAAATAAAAGCAGAATATGTTAAATTATTGGAACGTCTTTCTGTATATGAATCTCTTGAAAAAGATCATTTTGCCCTTATAAGAGAGAATGATGAGCTGCGGAATCAGCTTATGTTCAGCAGCAGGACAAGGGCAGAAAAAATTCCAGCCCAGATAATCGGGCATGATTCTGGAATTTTTTATAATACAATAACGATCGATAAGGGGCGCAGGCATGGAGTAACTTCAAATATGCCTGTTGTTGCTTTTCAGGACGGGTTTCAGGGGCTTGTTGGGAGAGTTGTAGAAGTAGGCCGTTCATCATCCAAAATTATACCGTTATATGACAGAAAATTTTCTGTTGCAGCAAGGCTTCATGACTCAAGGCATGAGGGGCTTGTAAGCGGGACAGGGCGAAATTCACCGCTTATAAGAATGAGCCATGTAAGTAAAAGCGCAAGCGATAGGATAGGATATAACGATCTTGTGATAACATCTGGTCTAAGTTCTGTATACCCACCTGGAATTTTTGTCGGGCGAGTCAGGGGAGTAGGCGCAAGGGGGCATGAGCCATCTCTTGAGCTGGAACTTGAACCTGTTATTGATTTTAGCAGACTTGAATTTGTATTTGTTCTTATAAAAGGATCTACTTATGAAGAAGAGTAAGTTTATTCCTGTTGTTATTGTTATGTTTCTTTTTGTGTTGCTTGAAACCACGCTTTTTAAAAAGTTTCCTTCAAATTTTATATATCCGGATATAGCGCTTATAATACTTGTATTTTTTTCAAACTATAGAGGTGTTGTTGCGGGACAGGCCAGCGGCTTTATAATAGGGATAGCAAAAGACTTTTTAAGCCTTTCTCCGCTTGGTTTTAATAGTTTTATAAAAACTGTAATAGGTTTTATATTTGGAAATTCTAAAGGCAAAATATTCATTGACCCGATTTTTTTCCCAATGCTTTTGATTTTATTTGCCACACTTATAAAAGGCTTTGCTGCTGCTATTGTATCATCAGTTTTTCTTGCTCCTGAGGCTGCTCCTGCTATTTTTACTGTCAGATTTGCTATTGAGCTGGTCCAGAATTGTATATGTGCGCCTTTTGTTTTTGCCTTTATGAAGCTTGTTAAGCTTTATACATTTGAAGACAGGGGTTTTTAATATGGGAAATGGAAGTGATTATTATTCTAATGGGAAAGAGACATTAAAAGTCCGCATATTTGCTGTTATAATATTTACGTTGGCTCTTGTGATTTTCTACTCTATTTATCTTTATTCTATTCAGGTTGTAAAAGGGAGCGAGCATAGAGAAAGGGCTGTATCTGTTGCAAGAAGAGAGTCTGTAATTCCTGCTTTGCGTGGCATTATATATGATAGAAATTATGATGTTCCACTTGTTACGAATGTTGATTCATTTGCTGTTGATATAATACCTGCAGAACTTGATTTTGAAAGATTTGATGAAATTGCAGGCAAACTTGCCAATATTCTTGGAATAAGAAAAGAAGATATCTTGTCCAGAATATCTCCGAGGATGAGGCATCAACACAGACCTGTTGAAATCAAAGACAGGATCGAATTTGAAACTATACTTGTTCTGGCAGAAAATATAGATAGATTCCCGGGCGTTGTCTGGCGCAGTAAACCAAAGAGAGCCCATTATGGACCAGGGTCTCTTTCTCATATTTTAGGATATATTGGCAATATCAGCAGAGAAGAATTACAGGTTCTTTTTAACAGGGGCGGCTTTACGCCCAATTCAGAGATTGGTAAAATGGGCATTGAAAGAGAATATGACCATATTCTAAGAGGGAGAGATGGATTAAGATATAACACTGTAGATGCCAGAGGAAGAAAAATAGGAGATGCCAGAGGAAACGAGGCAGTATTGCCAATTGCTGGAAAAAATCTGGTGCTCACGATTGACAGGCGTATTCAGGAGCTTAGTGAAAAAGCGCTTGGTGAGAGGATTGGCACAGTTGTTGTTATGAGACCTTCAACGGGTGAGATTCTGGCAATGGTTTCATATCCATGGTTTTATCCAAATAAACTTTATAGCAGTGCAGCTTCTCAATATTTTAGCTCTGTGTCTGCTGACACAAGATTTCCTTTTTTAAACAGAAATATCCAATCGTCATATTCGCCTGGGTCTGTTTTTAAATTTATTACATCTGTGATAATTATTGAAGAAGAGCTGTTTCCACAAAGGGAAAGAATTGTTTGCAGGGGGCGTATTCATGTTGGCGATAGATTTTTTCATTGCCACAAGAGAACAGGTCACGGTTCTTTGGACCTTGCAAGAGCTTTTGCTGAGTCCTGTAATATTTACTACTGGACAGTAGGGCGGGAGCATATTGGTATTGATAGGATCGCAGACTTCTCCAGGCGATTTGGTTTGGGCCAAAGGACAGGCATTGATATACCCGGAGAAGTACGCGGTCTTGTGCCAACTCCCGAATGGAAGCTTTCTACTTTTAATATTCCATGGGTTGGGGGAGATACTCTTAACATTTCCATTGGAGAAGGATTCCTTGAAACAACTCCTTTACAGCTCGCAAATGCAATTTCAATGGTTGTTAACGAAGGTGTAAATTATGTTCCGCGACTGGTTAAAGAAATAAGAGACCCTGTATCTGGTAAAGTTATTGAATCATTTGAGCCCAGGGCCCTTAATAAAGCTTCTATTCGGGGGGAAACATTCAGAAGAACACAGGAAATCATGAGATACGCAGTTACACACGGAACTCCAAGAGTTGTACTTACTACCAGGGCTACGCAGGTTGCGGGAAAAACAGGCACAAGCGAAGTAGGGCTTGCAGATAGATGGATATCGTGGTTTGGCGCGTATGCACCGTATCAAACAGATAATCCTGATGAGCAGGTTGTAGTGGTTGTAATGGTTGAGGCAACGAATGATTGGGAGTGGTGGGCTCCAAAAGCCTCTAATGTAATTTTTCAGGGGATATTTGCAAATCAAACTTTTGAGCAAGCAGTAGCCGCCCTTAATGTCTGGTACCTTAGGCCATAATCCTGGAGAGAGCAAAGTGAATGTAAAAACAAATCTGAATTTTGATTTTTTAATTCTTATAAGCGTTATCTCTCTTGTATTTATAGGGGTTTGCTTTATATATTCGAGCAACATTACTTCGGATGGAACAATCCTTTCAAATGAATACACCAAGCAAATTGTTTGGGCTTTGATAGGTCTTGTTTTAATGGCAGCTATAATCATGTTTGATTATAAAACTTTTGAAACTTTTGCAATCTATATATATTTGGTGTCTATTGTTCTTCTTGTTATTACTCTGCTTTTTGGAAATGTGGTGAATGGTTCCAGAAGATGGCTGGGAATAATGGAGTTTGGAATTCAGCCTTCGGAATTTGCGAAAATAACTACAATAATATTGCTGGGAGCATTTTATGCAAAAAACTCCAATGCTATGACAAGGATAACAACGTTACTTAAAGGGTTTTTAATAATTTTGTTTCCTGTTGTATTAATAGTTCTCCAGCCCGACATGGGTACTGCATTGGTTTATTTTCCGATTTTTCTGGTTATGAGTTTTACTGCTGGCGCAAAAGTGCGACATGTTATGTATATTGCTTTAGTAGGAATACTTACAATGGTTTTAATAGTAATACCTGTGTGGTTTAGGCATATATATAGCGGAAGCGAAGCTGTTATTAACTTTTTTGTTGATTCCAGATTTTATTACATTATATTGATTTCCGGTCTGGCAATTATGGCCATATCGCTTTTCGCATACTTTTTTACAAAAAAGGGATTTTACTATTATTATTTTACATATTTTTCATCAATAATTGTGATTTCAACTATAGGAGCAATTATTGGTAAGATGGTTTTGAAAAGTTACCAGATTATGAGGCTGGTTATATTTCTTGATCCTAACATAGACCCAAGAGGCGCGGGCTGGCATTTTATACAATCCATAACAGCTGTAGGGTCTGGCGGTATTTTTGGTAAAGGTTTTTTGAATGGAACCCAGAGCAATCTCAGGTTTTTGCCACAGCAGTCAACAGATTTCATTTTTTCAATAATCGCAGAAGAGATTGGTTTTATGGGATGCCTTTTGGTTTTTTTCCTGTTTCTTATAATTATTGTGCGGGGCTATATGATTGCTATAGCTGCAAAAGATTTGTTTGGAACAAATTTAGCCAGTGGAATTTCTACAATGATCCTTTTTCATTTTATGGTTAATATTGGAATGACTATAGGGATAATGCCTATAACAGGTATACCGCTTTTTTTCATCTCTTATGGTGGGTCATCTTTGTGGACTGCCATGATAGGCGTTGCGCTGCTTATTAATGTTTACTATAGACGGTATAGGTTTTCACTGAATGCATAGTGGTCTCGCGGAAAAAGATATTAGAGCTATACTAATGCAGGTGGAAAATCCCGGCCGCTATGCAGGCGGCGAATATGGAAGCCACAATAAAAATGCGCAGGCTGTGTTTAAAATAGCTATATCATATCCTGATATGTATGATATAGGGATGGCGAATAACGCTGTAAGAATACTCTATAACTTGTCGAATAGTGTTGATAATGTTGTGTGCGAGAGGGTTTTTGCCCCTGCGCCTGATTTTGAAAAAGTCTTAAAAGAATCATCACTGCCATTGTTTACTCTTGAGAATAATATCCCGCTTTGCGATCTTGATATGCTTGGATTTACTTTTGGTTATGAACTTACTGCGACAAATTTATTAAATATTTTAGATCTTGGAAAAATTCCTGTTTATAATTCCTGCAGGGATAAAAATCACCCTATAATTATTGCCGGAGGGCCAGGTGTTACAAATCCTGTTCCATACGGAGACTTTATAGACCTCTTTTTTATTGGAGAGGCTGAAGAAGAATTTGAAAAACTTCTTTGCAAAGCAGTTGAGCTAAAAAAAGCAGGCGCAGAAAGAGATGAAATTTTTTCAATGATGGCTAAAAGCGAGAATGTGTGGCACAAAGGGAAAAAGGAAAAAGTATGCAGGGCAGTGTATGGCAAATTCTCCGAAGAATATATAAAAAGAAAATATAACCTTGTCCCATCGGTAAAACCTGTGCAGGATAATGGTGTAGTTGAAATAATGAGGGGCTGCCCCAATGGATGCAGATTTTGCCATGCAGGTTTTTTCTATAGGCCAAAAAGGGAAAAGGATTATAAAATAATTGACAGGGAAATCGAAGAGTTGGTTTTTGAAGCTGGTCATAGGGAGATAACTTTATCTTCTTTATCTTCGGGCGATTATTCATCTGTAGACAATATTATTAAAAAATTAAATAAAAAGTATTCAGGGCTTGGGGTTTCTTTTTCATTACCTTCGCTAAAAATTAATTCATTTACAGTATCTCTGTTGTCAGAAATAGGGGAGGTTAGAAAGAGCGGTCTTACATTTGCGGTTGAAACTCCGGACCCAGCTTCCCAAAGAGGGATCAATAAAGAAATTAATATTGAGCAAACTATTGCAATTATTAAAGAGGCAAAACTTTTAGGGTGGAGGGTCGCAAAATTTTATTTTATGCTAGGCCTCCCTTCTGTATATAAAAATTCCAATGATGAGGAACTCTATTATCAGGAAAGCGACAATATAATTAATTTTCTTTTTAAAATTCATGGAGCAACAGGCATAGATATAAATGTAAATATAGGAACATTTGTTCCTAAACCTCATACCCCTTATCAGTGGGCAGCGCAAATGAAAGAAGATGCAGCCATGAAGCAGATACACTATATAAGAAACAGGCTCAAAGGGAAAAATATAAAAGTTGGTTACCATTCTCCAATGATGTCATTTGTTGAAGGGGTATTTTCCCGTGGCGATGAAAGAACAGGTAAGCTCCTTTTTGATGCATGGCAAGCAGGCGCAAAATTTGACGCGTGGGAAGAGCATTTTGATATGGCACTATGGAAAAAAGTTATAGAATCCCAAAGCTGGAATGTAGAGGAAGAGATAGCCAGAGAAAGAGATATTGCAGAAAAATTCCCATGGTCTGGAATATCAATGAATATATCTGAAAAATATCTGCTTGATGAATATGACAATTCATGTAATTCAAAACTTACGCCAAAATGTGAAACAGTATGCGCGCATAACTGTGGAGTGTGCGGCTGCAATGCTGGAATTGTAAACTCTGAAATAAAAGAGGAAACAGGTGTTGAGGAAGATATTGTTTATTCGCTTGGAAAAGGCGAGGAGAGATATAGGGTAATATTTAGTTTTTTTAAAAAAGGGAAACAGATATATCTTGGGCACCTGGATATTTTAAGGCTTTTTGAAAAAGCTTTTCAGAGAAGCAGGCTTGGTGTGAGATTTACAGAGGGTTTTAATCCCAAACCTAAACTTGAGTTTGCAAATCCGCTGACTCTTGGAGTGGAATCTGAAGGGGAAATTGCATCAGTGGAAACTTACTTGGAATATGACAAGGATCAATTTGTAGGGAAATTAAATGACGCTCTTCCCGCTGGAATCAAGATAATAGATGCTTTTTCCCATAAACTTAATTGCGGGAATAAAAAAATATCACTGATGTCTCTTTACACCGGAAGTGTGTACAGGATTTATTTTCCAAAAGATGAATGTTATAGAAGTTTGCTGGAAGAATATATATGTGGAAATTCGCTTGACGAGTCTGTAAGGCTGGAGGAACTTGAGGGTTCTGATGATTCTGCTAACGATGCTGGGGTTGCCTGGTCTGGTGTGCGGGTGAGGATTGCTGTAAAGCCGGGGAGCAAAAGTCTTTTTAAAATATTGAAAGAAGCATTGAATTTGGAAGCTCCTCTTTCAAAAGTTATTGCAATACGGGAAGAAATTTTTGCAGGAGAGGGTTTAAGGAATTATTTTTCGTTTTTTAGGAAAGCTTAGCTTGGGAGTTTAGTTCGGAAAAGCTTAGGTCAGGAAAGTTTAAGTCAAGAAAGTTTAGCTTCTTCCCATAGTTTGTCCATTATTTCAAGATTTTCATGCGTCATATTGATTCCCTTCTCTGCCATCCCTTTTTCAACTTTTTTAAAACGGTTTAAAAATTTTTCATTTGTTCTATGAAGAGCTATGGATGAGTCGATTTTAATAAATCTTGCCATATTGATAACCGAGAAAAGAATATCTCCAAGTTCTTCTTCGATTTTATCTTTATTTATATTTTCCGCAGCAAGTTCATATTCAAGTTCATTTATTTCTTCTTTTACTTTTCCAAGCACATCTTCAACCTTATTCCAGTCAAAGCCTGCTTTGGCAGCTTTTTTTTGCAGCCTATAAGCTCTTTCCAGCGGTGGGATACTCTTTGAGATACCATCAAGTCTTGATTTTGTTTCTTCGTTATTTTCTGGTGCATTGCTGTTGGCAGCTTCGTTTTTTTTGATTATCTCCCAGTTTGTGATAACTTCGTCCGGAGTTTTTGCAGTGGTATTGGAAAACACATGAGGATGTCTCCTTATAAGTTTTTCCGATACTCTGTCTATTACTTCTTTAAAAGTAAAAGCATTTTCTTCTTCTTTTATTCTGACAATAAAACTTACTACAAGCAGAATATCGCCAAGTTCTTCTGCTGTATGGAAGTCATCATTTTTGGATATAGCTTCTATACATTCATATACTTCTTCGAGCAGATTGGTTCTTACAGAGTTTGCTGTTTGCTCCTTGTCCCATGGGCACCCATCTTTGCTTCTTAATTTGATTATTACATTATAAAAATTCTCAAAGGATTTTAGTAGGTCGTTCATTTTTCCATTTCTCCGCATATAACAGGATGTGTTTTTTATAGTCTCTATTTTATAGATGATTTTTTCAAGATTAATTTTGACAAGTATTGGATAATATAATACTCTAAACGCATGAAACTTATCGGTGTTAAAAATGAATAGAAGAATCATATTAATTATACTTTTTGTGTTGATTGCAGGTTATATGTTTACGCAACTTGAACCTGCTGAACTTAAAGAAAAATTCACGACGATCCACCCTATAACTGCAATAAGTTTAGTTATTATAGTCGCCTACATAGTAGTCAGAATAAAATACAAGAAAAAGCAGACAGAAGAAGATGAAGCAGATTCCACTAAAAGTGAATCCCCAGCAGATTCTGATAAAACGGCAGAGGATAAATAAAGCCATCTCAAATTAAAAAATGATGGAGAATTTCCACCGAATTCAGTTATTAAGGATTACTTAATAACTGCCGCTGATGGCAAGTAAAATGATGTTACTTATCTTTAACTTTCTATAATAGAAAGTTAAAGATAAATTTGCTTAGATAAATAATTATAAGTAAAAAATACTGGATTGAAAAATACCGAAAAGATATTGGCGAAAATTAAGCTTTCAAAAACATTATTAAAAACTTTCTGGAACAAGGGCTAATTTATTTATAGACTCATGCACTCTGACAAGGGCATCATATACTGCCAAAACATCATCCGAGTTCCATGTGCGTAAAGATTTTTCATCAATTACACCCTTGCTTTCAATAATTATTTTCTCAAGTTGAGCTTCATCAGCAACAGCAACAACAGCTTGTACTGCCGCATTGCTTTGAGCTTTTTTCAGGTTTAGAATCAGGCTGTCAATTGATCCTTTAGACTGCACTTCAAAGACGTAAATGGCTTTGCCCATGTTTCCAATTTTGGCTTCCCATACGGCATCTACAACTGCACCTGAGGCAATGTGTACTTCAGAGCGGCTTTCAAAACCTAGAAGCTCTCCGATTGATACAAGTTTTTCTTTAATTTCATCATGAAGTGATGTTAATTCTTTATTGGAAATTTTTACAGTATCAATGGTTTTTTCAGTTATTGATAGTACTTTCTTTTCTGCAGATGGCAATACCTCATCCCAAAGGAAGTAATCCACCGACAACAGATCTGCTTCTTTGATGCCACTTTTAATAAGCCGAGAGGATATTTCTTTTGCAATGCTGCATATTTCCAGATATTTTTTACCAGTATACTGATAGTTGTACTTTGGCATCCCATCAATCTCGAGGTATGTAAAACACTGGATTGTAGTCTTATTAAGAATTACATATTCTTGTGGGTTGATATACATTAAAAGTTCGCTTATGGTTGCAGGCCCAAAACCTTTAACATCTTTTAAGAAATTATCCCAGCGGGTTTCGATTGGATTTGTGTTAAAAAGTAATTCGGTTAATCGTTTCTTTAGATTTTCAAACCCATTATCTGCAACAATTTTATCCACTATATATTTTTTATTGCCCCAAATGAGCATTGACCAAAGCTTGCTGATATATTCATAGAAAGCCTCTACAGTCATTCCTAGAAGTTTATCTTCTGAAAAAGACTGATAATATTCTCTTCGTTCTTTTCGTTCTGCTCTCTGCTCGGAATAATATGTGGGATTAGTTTCTTGTTTATTTTTATAGTTTTGTATTGCTGTTTGTAATTTTATATCATGCATTAGTCCTAATCTCCATCGACATTCAGAATTATAATTAGAAGGATACTAACTTCTTAGAAAAATAACAATCGCAGATTACAACAGGATTAATTGTCTGTTGTTATTAAATACAGGAGGGCATACTGTCAAATTCAACGCTTAGAGGAAGAGAGAGTTTTTATTTTTTAAAGATCAGCTCCAATCGATGTCTTCGTGTCTGGTGTATTTGCCTTGCTTAAGCGCTTCCCTGCCTGCATGAATAGCTTCTACTTCATACTCCGCACCTAATAGTTTTTGGAATCGCTGATAGACATCTTCATCAAAGCAGGAAATTTGCCATACGTATTCCAAGAAGTCTACACGCTAGTCTTGCTATGGAAGCTAAAAAAGATGGCGTATTTCTTAACCAATATGCGCTTTATCAATTAAGTAGTCGCCTAAATAGATAGTTAGAATAAAATACAAGAAAAAACAGGCAGAAGAAGCTGAGGCAAAATCCGCTAAAATGAATCATCAGCAGATCCCGATAACCCATCTCCCCCAAAAAAATAAAGCCATCTCAAACAAAATGAAATGGCTTGTTTTGTGTTAGCAGGGGCAGGAGTTGAACCTGCGACCTCCGGGTTATGAGCCCGACGAGCTGCCAGCTGCTCTACCCTGCGGCATCTGAGTCATTAATATACGGATATTAAGTAGTTGTGTCAATAAGATAAAGGCTATTTTTATAACTATTACAAAGATTTAGCTGTTTTCATAAAAATATTCTATAAAAGAGAATCTTTTATAGCAGCATAGGTCAATTTGTATCTGTTTTCTCGGTTGTATCAGCATTTTGAGAAAGTTTATATAACCTATATCCTGCCAATAAAAGCAAAGGTATTGCCAGGAAAGAAATAAAAGCTTTTAAAGAAATCAAAAAATTATACAGGCCATGAATTAAAAATGCTTCTCCAAAACCCCGTACATTGCTAAATTTTTTGGAATGAATAATTTTTACAGAGAAATATCCGATGATCCCTGCTGTTATTATATGAAGCGGTATGGCGCTGAATAGTCTAAACATCACAACAAATGAGGCATCAAGACTATACATGATATTTTCAAGACATGCAAAGCCAGTTCCCACAGCTACGGCTGTAGCAATCCCATCTCTCAAGTTGTTTATTTTTCTAATAAAAAACAAGATTTGTATTACCAAAAATTTTGTTGCTTCTTCTACAAGAGAAGCTATAAAAAATGCATCAATAAAAGTTTTAAATAAACCAGTTGCAGCCCCGGTTTTGATTGACAGCAGGTATATAATAAAAATAGCAGGATAAACTGCGCAGAGTCCGGTTATCATTGATATTAATATTTCTTCTACTTTTAGATTACTTTTGCGAAAAAGAATTATAAAAATAAGAATTCCAAATAAAACTGAAAGCAGAACATTGATAAATAAATTTCCCATAATTAATTTAAACCAGATTGTATAATATGCTTCATATAAAGTCGATACCTGAAAAAATATTACCAAGAAAATAAATTTGACTACTGCTTTTTAATTTTTTATCTTTTATTATGAAGAATATTACAAAAGATAGTAAAAAATATAATAAGTACAGAGGGAATTATGAGATATGATAAGCTTACTATTAAGGCAGAAGAAGCAATACAAAGTGCCGAAACAATAGCGCATAAATATAATAATCCGGAAATTGCTATAGAACATCTTCTTTATGTTTTATTGACTCAAAAAGATGGTGTTATCCCTCCGCTTGTTGATAAACTTGGCGTAAGCAAAGATATGCTTATTTCTGATGTTGAACAAGCTATTATCTCTAAACCTAAGGTATATGGAGATGATACAGTAATAAATATATCTTCCGAAGTTAGTAAAATTCTTAACAGGTCAGAAAAAGAAGCAGAAATCTTAAAAGATGAGTATATAAGCACAGAACACATTTTTCTTGCTATTCTTGAGTCAGGAACAAAGATCGGAGAGCTTTTAAAAAAAGCTGGAGTTAGCAGAAATGATGTTCTTAAAACACTGGTCTCGATAAGGGGAAACCAGCGTGTTACAGATCAAAACCCCGAAAACAGGTATCAGACCCTGGAAAAATATTGCAGAGATCTTACTATTCTTGCTGCCAAGGAAAAAATAGACCCAGTAATAGGGAGAGATGAAGAAATCAGAAGAGTTATGCAGGTTCTCTCAAGAAGGACCAAAAATAATCCTGTATTGATAGGGGAGCCTGGAGTAGGAAAAACAGCAGTTGTTGAAGGGCTTGCAAGGCGAATAGTTTCCGGAGATGTGCCGGATTCACTTAAAAACAAAAAGTTACTTGCTCTTGATATGGGAGCTCTGGTAGCAGGCGCAAAATTCCGGGGAGAGTTTGAAGAAAGATTGAAAGCAGTAATTAATGAAATAACACAAAGTGATGGCGAGATAATCCTGTTTATAGATGAGCTCCATACCCTTATGGGCGCAGGAGCTGGAGAAGGGGCAATGGATGCTTCCAACTTGCTAAAGCCAGCGCTTGCACGCGGAGAACTTAGGTGCATTGGCGCTACAACGCTTGATGAATACAGAAAACATATAGAAAAAGATGCTGCTTTTGAAAGAAGATTCCAAACAGTTTTTACCAAAGAGCCAAGTGTTGAACACACAATAGCAATACTTAGAGGGCTTAAAGAACGTTATGAGATCCATCACGGAGTGCGCATAAAAGACGAAGCAATAATCGCTGCTGCCACACTTTCAAATAGATATATCACTTCAAGATTTTTGCCGGATAAAGCAATTGACCTTGTTGATGAAGCTGCAAGCAGGCTTAAAATGGAAATAGAAAGTCAGCCTACTGAGCTTGATCAGCTTGAAAGAAAAATGCTCCAACTTAATATAGAAAAACAGGCGCTCTCAAGAGAAGAGGACCAGGGATCAAAAGAGCGGCTTGCGGTTCTTGAAAAAGAACTTGCAGAGATAAAAACAAAAAGAGATGCAATGCAGCTTCAGTGGCGCAATGAGAAAAAAGTTATTGATGAGATCAGGAATTTAAAACAGAAAATCGAAGATCTTAAAATCGAAGAGACAAAATATGAGCGCGAAGGTAATCTTGCAAAAGCTGCTGAGATAAAACATGGACTTCTTCCTAAAGTTAAATCTGATTTGGAACAGAAAAGTATTGAGCTCGACAAAGTCCAGGCAGGAAATGTATTGCTGCAGGAAGAGGTTGGGGAAGAGGATATTGCGCAAGTTGTCTCCACGTGGACAGGGATACCTGTTGCGAAAATGCTTTCCTCTGAAATGCAAAAATATCTTAATCTTGAAGATACTCTTGTGTCCCGTGTTGTGGGGCAGGATAAAGCAATAAAATCAATTGCAGATGCTATAAGAAGAAACAAGACAGGGCTTTCGGAAGAATCAAAGCCGTTAGGCGCTTTTATTTTTATAGGACCTACGGGTGTGGGGAAAACAGAACTCGCAAAAGCCCTTGCGGAATTTCTTTTTAATGACGAGAAAGCTCTTACAAGGATCGATATGAGCGAGTATATGGAAAAGCACTCTGTATCAAGACTGATAGGAGCTCCTCCGGGATACGTGGGATATGATCAGGGTGGGCAACTTACAGAAACAGTTAGAAGGCGGCCATATTCTGTAATTCTTTTTGATGAAATTGAAAAAGCGCATCCAGATGTATTTAATGTAATGCTTCAGCTTTTTGATGAAGGGCGACTTACAGACGGGCAGGGGAGAGTTGTAGATTTTAGAAATACAATAATTATAATGACAAGCAATATTGGAAGCGATTATATCCTTAATGCAACAAAATTGGATGAGGCAAAAACACAGATCGATAAACTCCTTAAAGCATCGTTTAAGCCGGAGTTCCTTAACAGGATTGATGAGATAATAATGTTTAACCGCCTTGAAAAAGAACAGATCGAAAAGATTATTGATATAGAACTTAACAAACTCGTGAAGAGGGTCAAGTCAAAAAAATATACTATTGTATTTACAAAAAAAGCAGAAGAGTTTCTTGTGGAAACAGGATATGATCCTCTTTTTGGAGCAAGACCTCTTAAAAGAACAATACAAAACTATGTTGAAAACCCTTTGGCAAAACTTATTTTATCAGGTTCGTTTTCCGAAGGAGATGCAATAAATGTTGATTTAAAAGATGGTGAACTAAAGTTTGTTAAAAAGAAAAAACAGTAGGCTACAGTCGTTCGCCTCTACCCCGTACGGTGCTGTGGAACAAAGGTAAATCTTTAGATAAATCTACGGGGTACAGCTTCGCTTATCCTTAGTAATTTTGGTTTTGGTATGCGGATCAATATTTTTTATGATTTCCGGGAAACTTCCCGCAATACCTATTTTATCATTCTTTACGATTAAAACTCCTTGAACACCTTTTATAGAAATAACTTTTTCAAGAGCATCAGGTATATCTTTTTCTTCTTTCACAAGATTACCGGCAAGCGTTGAGGCAGAGTCCGCAAGAGCTCCGTCTGTTGATATAACAGTTGCCAGATTACAATCTCCAAAACTTAGAGAGTGCCCCATTTTACTTGAAGAAGAACATATTGATATTGGCGTAGCTTCTGGTTTAATTAAAACCGCAAGATTTGACGCAATAGTTGAATTGCCTGCATATAACGCTATTTTTGTTTCGTTTTTGGAGAAAATATAAATATCCCCCCCGTTTTCAATTACTGCCTCGTCTGCACCTGCCGCAACCGCTGCTTCCGCTGCTATTTGCGCAGTTACTCCTGCTACAGATGCCATAGGCCCTACTCCTGTTAAAAGCGATGCTTTGTGCATCCTCCTTACTATATCAGGAGCATCGGAATCTATTTCCTGCAATGGAACCAGCGATTCCACAAAATCTTTATATTTTATAATATAATTGCTTAAAATAGTTCGCTGCTTAATAATTTCATCTTTTATTATATCAAATGCCGAGGATATTATTTTAAAATTAGCCCCTTTCCAGGAAAACGACCGGACTATTCTGTTATTGGATAAAAAAAAGTTGTTTGCCATAATATTGCAAAAACATTATTGAAAACATATTGAACTGCACGCGCCAAAAGGGCAATTTTCAATACAGCTAAGGCACTGTATACATTTCTCCATATTATATTCCATTCGCCTTGATTTTCTGTCTATTATAAATAGCGCATCTGTAGGGCAGTGCGATAGACAATTGCCGCATTGGATACAAGTATCTTTATCCCAGCGTATGCCGTTATCAGTTTCATTTATTTCTATATTTTCCGATTTTAGAAATTTAAGAGCTTTTTTTATATTTTCCTCCTCGCCACTAATATCAAGGACAAGATACCCGGTTTCATCGGGTGTTATTTTTGCTCTGAATATATTAACAACAAGATCATGATCTTTTACAAGACGATATACTATAGGTTTTTCTGTATCGTTTTTTTTAAAATGAAGAAGAAGTTTTTTTGTCATTTTTTCTTCCCCTTGATTTGCAGACCCCTTACCGATTGATTTTTAGGCAAAGAAGATGATGGCTTTGAGATAAGAAAATCGCCGCGCTTGATTTCATCTTTAAGAATTTCTGTAATTTCAAGAGCCTTGTTATATGAAGACAATGAGCTTATCTCAACTTTTTTCCCCAGTATGTTTATATCATCCTGCATTATCAACTGCTCGTAATTTACCTTTGTAATAATCTTGCCTGTTTTGTGTTGATAATCATGACTGTAGTCAATAACGCAAGCTTCAATGTCTCTGTTTTTTACAGTTACATACTTTAATATATTTTCATTAAGAATAGGTATTGGAATACCTACACCAACAGAAAGTGAAACTCCATAACCCTTAAGACTTGCGCCCCGTACAAATTCCTTTTTCATTTTTTTCATATCTGCTGTAAGGGCAAGTGTTCCGGCCCCTTCTATGGGAACTCCGTTTTCCCCCCGTTGGCATGTGGGGCTGTGCTGTGTCCCTTCGGCGTAAACTAGCCCTCTGCTTCCGGCAAGCCACACACTTGTTCCAATCCCTATGGTTTCATAAAAAGGGTCATTAAGAAGCGGAGATAATTGTCCTGCAGAGCAAAAAGTAAGATTCTGCATTTTGGGTTTAAGTATTCCAAGATATGTATAAACAGTTTTATCCGAGCAATTTATTGCAACATTATAATTCTGGTAACAGTTTCTGGGATTTACCATTATAGCCTGATTAAGGTCATTTATATCAAACAAAGTTCTTATCTCTTTTAAAGGGTAATCATCTGTTCCGTATGATAGCGCAAAAAGCTGACACTTTTCCCCTGCGACAAGTTTTTCTATTACATGACCGCCGCCAAATTTAAATTCTCCGGGATAGTTCATATTTGCAGGGTCATTATGTCTAAGCTGCGTTGCTCCAAGATAAATATCTACAGCCGCGACTCCTGAGTAACAAAGAACATCATCTATCCATGCTTCTGTTATTCTCATTCTTGGATTTGAATGCCCAAAATTTAAAAAACAGCCCGATGAACACATAGGCCCAAAAGTAGCAGTAGTTACAATATCTACTTCTTTTGCTGCTTTTTCGATCCCTTTTTTATCTACATAATCGATAATTTCTTCTGCAGTAAGAACAACTGCTTTTCCAGATTCAATTTTTTTGTTTATATCTTCATAGGTTTTCATTTCACTATATCATATTATTTATGAAAAAATAATTCAATAAAATTATTTTAAAAATCCTGGAAGTGCTTATTAAGGGCTTGAAACTATTGTATTAAACAGTATAAATATTCATTATGCAGATATTATCTTCTATTAAGAAAAATTGGCTCATAATTGGTATCTTTGTAGCAGTAATTTGTGGCTACTATTTTCCGGAATTCGCGAAAATAATAAATAAGGACAGAATGTTTTCGACTTTTCTTGTGATTTTTTTGTTTTTTATACAAGGTTTTATTCTACAAAAAGAAAAAGTCTTTTCAGGGATCAAAAATTTAAAACTTCATGTCACTATGTTGTTTTTTACTTTTATATTCTATCCATTATATTTTTTTATTTTTGTGAACATCCTTCCTCTCACAGATAATGAAGGAGTTATTGCCGGGCTTTTTATCCTTGCCTGTTTACCTACAACTATTGCCAGTTGCGCAGTATTTACAAGCCTGGCAGGTGGAAATACAAGCGGCGTTATTTTTAATACAGTTATTTCCAATACAGCCGGAGTTTTTATTACACCACTGCTATTTTCTTTTATGGTAACAACAGCAGCATTGGTACTTCCTCTTTCCATGCTTTCTGAAGTCCTGGTTGGTCTTGTGATAAGGATAATTATACCTATGGCATTGGGAATGATTCTGCGCAATTTTTTCATTGAATTTATTGATAAAAACAGAAAGAAATTTTCCACAGCCAGCAGCATTGCAATTCTGTGTATACTGTTTTTGGCATTTGCAGAAAGTTCAAATTATATAACTTCGGATTTGGTTGCAACGTTATATCCTGTGTTCATTTTTTTAGCAGTATCATATTTTATAATATCTTTTATTATTTACAAAACAGCATCCTTGCTCGGCTTTCCGGAAGAAGATATAATAGCAAGTGTTTTTACAGGTGCGCAAAAAACACTTGCAGGCGCGCCACTTATAACACTATTTTTTAAAGATAGCCCACATATGTTGGGAATAGTGTTGATTCCTCTTCTTTTCTTCCATCCATGGCAGCTTTTTTCATCCACTTTTATAGTAAAATATTTTTTAAGAAAAAAAGAGTCTGGATAATTATGCGCTAAGCAATTTTGCGATTTCAGCAGATACATTGAACTGATTTTTTTTTGTAGAAAGAATAGCAATATTTTCTCCCTTTGCAGCTTGTATCATATCTTCGGGAGCAGTTTTTCCATTGCAGATAACAATTACTCTTGCGCCCACAAGAGTTGCAACCGCAACTGTATTTTTATGTGCCTGGATTGTTATTAGAGCAGAATCAGAAGGGGTATTTGCCATTACATCGCTTAAAAGGTCCCCTGCGTACCCTGCTTTTATTTCAGTATTGTTATCCCCTTCAGAAAGAACCAGGTAACCTGTTCTTGCAATAAAATCCGCTAGTTTCATTTTTTGCGTAGACTGATGCGTCTAATGAAGGTATTTAACATTTTCCCAACAGTTTTCCCAATAAAATACACACTTCAAACATACTCAAGCTTGTTGATAGAAGAGTGATATCTGATTCTACTGTAAGATTACGCATTGAATTCTGAGGTTGTTTACCATTTAAAAGAATAACGCCAATAGCTTTAACACTTTCTGCTGTTTTTATTACTTGATCCGTAGTAAGCGTTGTAACAATAATTCTATTTTCTTCATCGCTAAGAAAAACTTCGCCCATTATATCGCCGGCGAAAATATTTATAATACTTGCAGTATTAAAGTTATTCCCCTTATGAATAACCTCACACTTCAAAACATCGATAATTTGTTCAAATGTCATTTTTACTCCGACTCTTTGGGGTTTGTATAGCAATATCAATCTTATACTATATAATATATTTTTTGCCAATCATCCCTGTTTAGAAAGTAAGCATACTTTATAGAATAATGATTTATTTATATGATATAATATATAGAAAATTTAATTATAAAATGATATAATAATCTATATAAATATGTGAAACATTATTTTGAGTTAATGTGGGAGAACTGAATGAGAAAAACAGTATTATTCTTGATTTCGGTCTGGATTATTATTGGATTATTATCCTGTACTACTTATAGCCAAAGAAAAAGTTCATCAAATAAAATAGTAGACCTTGTTAATGCGCAAAATAGCGCTGTATTAAGCGAGATTACCTCTTTGCCTTTTCTTTTTGATAGGGAAATAATTGTCCTTGAAAGGGATCGCAACATGATATGGCAAAATATAAGTAATGCAGGTTTTAGTTTTGAAGGAATTATTAGTACAGAATCAATCCCTGTCTCTTCCGGAGATTATTTATTTTTTGGAAATACTTTTGAAGTACGAACATGGTTTGAAAAATATCTTCCTCAAAGAGCTTCGCTTGTGAAAATCAACACCAGAAATGGTCTTTATTATATGATTTTGGGCAGCAGAACAAAGGTTAGAATAAATTTACCCGGAGGAAGGGGAAGTTTTCCAACTATACATGGATTTACAGGCCCTGTACAGGAGGCTAGATAATGAAAAAAAATATTATATTCATATTAATTTTTACAATATTTGCATCAACTCTTTATGCGCAGAGTATTGCCAGAGTAGCTTTTGTAGATGGCTGGGTTGATGTCAGAACTGCTGCAGGAGTTGTTGACGAGGCGTTAATTGGAGATGACCTTTCTGCCGGCAGTTCTATTATTACAGGGAGAGATGGTTATGCCGAGCTTCTTGAAAGGCCATCTGGCAGCACATTTAGAGTATCTCCAAATACAGTGTTTGCCATAAGGGAGAGAGAAGTCAATGGCAGAAACGAAAGTGTTCTTGCTGTTGCAGTTGGCGAAGTTGCTTTTAAGGTCAACAGAGTAGCAGGTTCAGGAACTTTGGTTGCAACAAACAGCACTGTTGCTGGTGTAAGAGGCACAGAATTTGTTGTTTTCTCTGGTTCAGATGGCACTACGCTTATTGCTGTTGCAGAAGGGCTTGTTGAAGTTGAAGCTTATGGCAGAAGCGTTGAGCTTTATGCTGATGAAGCTGTTGAGGTAAGACCCGGAAGCCCACCAGGTCCAAAAATTCAGCTTCTTGGAAGAGCTCTTGATTTTAGTCAATGGAATGAAAGCAGGCGACAGGAATTTCTTAATGACCCTGTTGCAGCTTTAAGAGCAGTTGACAGAAGGCTTGATTATTATAATGAGAAGATACAAGAGCTTCAGCCGCAGTTTCTTGAGATGACAGAAAGAGTACTCCAGATGTGGGCAGAGCTTGATAGAATATATTTGGAACAAGGTCAGGATGCTGCTACCCAGTATGACCGCACTGTTTTGGGACCAGCAAGTATTAATGCAGTACATATAGGGCTTAATGTAAGATATTATGCGCTTTCCGCGCTTTCAATGAGACGTTTTGTTGTTGGAAATATGTATGCAGAGATGAAGTCAAGGTATATTACAAGACTAAATGATCCTGTTTTTATAGAATTTAGAAATTTATATAATGAAGTACTTAGAAAATTTGAAGAAATAACGATCTCTAGAATAAACGCAACAGATATTTAAAAATTAAGGAGAAACAAATGAAAAAAAATATTTTAGTTTTATTAGTTATTTTTGTTTTAATAATTTCTGTTTTTACAGGGTGTAAACAAGACCCAGAGCCAGATCCCGTATCCATAGAAGGGAGAATAAACCAATTTGTGGGAGATTTAAATACAGCATCAGGCAGGAGTGGTATTAGCAAACATTTTCATTCTTCACATCCATTTTCTAATATAGATGCTGACGTATTAATTCCTTTGTTTCCCACATTACCTGATGGGTCTAGCTATTCTGTTGGAAGTATTTCTTCAGGAGATTCGACCAGAACTGTAGTTATAAATAGAACATCCTTAGCTTCCATCGGGCGAACTTTTATAATGTTAGCAGCAGGAAATAATTGGTATATTTTAAATATTACGGTTGCGCCATAATAAGAATCGTTGCTTGATAAAAAGCCAAAAGAGTTGTCCGTTGTGCGACACTACGCAATTCTCCGGACAGCTCTTTTAGTGTAATTCCAGTAACTTTGCCCCTCTCTGGAGCAGCCTTTCGATTTTAGCATCAGAAAATTTTGCCTTTTCTTCCAGCAGCTTGATTTCTGTAACAGGGTCTCCCAAAGGATAATCACTTCCAAAAAGAAAAAAATCCTCAGGAAAAGTATTAAGAATTTCTTTTAAAAGTTGGTCAGGAATAAATTTCAATGAACTGGATGTATCCATATAAAAATTAAGTTTTGACAATGATTCCTTGACCCATTGCCAGTGTGCATAACCCCCAAAATGAGCAGCAATTGCAGTAAGCGATGGAAAGTTTTTTAAAACATTTGCGAATTTTTGCGGTGACGAGGGGTTTATATCAGGATGATGAACATCACCAATATGAAAAGTTACAACAAACTTTCCGGCAATAGCTTCATATATTGGAAACATTATTTTTGAATCAAGATGAAACCCCTGGAAATCAGGATGAAATTTAATCCCTTTTATGCCATGTTTTTTTAGCCTTTCAAGCTCTTTTTCCCAATCTGGATAATTTGGGTGGACAGTGCCAAAGGGGATAAATCTTGGGTTTTCTGAAAGCGCAATAGCCCAGTCATTGGCAGGTACTACCTGTTCGGGAACTGTTGCTGCGCAAAGAACAACAGATTTATCTATCCTTGCCTTATCCAAAAAAGAGATAAGGTCTTCTTTTATTCCTGTCCCGGCGGCAAGGTGTTTATAATGATTTACAAGATGTTTTATTGCCTTTTCTGCGATTTTGTCATGAAAAGCATGAGTATGCATATCGATTCTCACTTTCTATCTCCTTACTACTCTGAATCCGATTTTTCTGGTATCTCTATCTTCCGGGAATCTGCTTTCTGGAAATGAACTTTCCCTGTAAGCTAACGAACTTTTTTCTTCACTTGTTGCCCAACTGCCGCCTGCAACAGCTCTTTGAATTGCCATTGAGTCAAGAATAAATCTTGTATCAGGCAACCCCGCGCCCCTGTAATCTGTGTGGTCTTCTTTTGGCAATCTTATTAAAGCAATCCCATCTCTTACCAAAGGCGGGGCGCTTGTATCGCCTCTGTCTTGAGAGATTTCGTTATATATTTCTTCTGCAATGCCTGTAATATCCCAGCACCACTCCATTACATTACCTGTCATGTCAAATAATCCCAGAGCATTGGGGTTTTTTCTCCCTACAGGGTGGGGGTTATTTCCGCTATTTGCAATATGCCATGCATAATCGTTTATGTGATTTAGCCCAGTATCACCTGAAAACTCTCTGTCTTGAGTATTTGTTCCCCCCAAAGCTGCCCATAAAAATTCCATCTCTGTGGGTAGCCTGTATCCATTAGCATTCCAGTTGACTTCAATTCTGTTCCATAGGGAAATATGACTATCCTCAATAGTTTTTTCAGAATCACTATCGGTCATAGAGTGAGTTCCAGGAATAGCGCCCCAATTATCCGGGTTTGTCCCTTTTCCTGGTAAAGTGTATACAGGTGTTAGATTTTCTCTTATGCTCAATCTGTTACAAAAAACAATTGCTTCAAACCAATTCATCCCTGTTGCAGGAATGCGCTCTATATCTTCTTCGCTGAATATGTCGGAAAGGGAGTATGGATCATAAGCTTCATTCAGCCAAGGTTTTTCTCCCATTATTTTATAATACTCTGCTCTTGTTATTTCATATTTTCCAATATGAAAAGGCGAAATTGTCATTTCCCCAAAATCTGCAGCAGGATGAAAAGAGCCTCCTGCTACAAATATTAAATCAGAAACATTATCAGATACATGAGTTTCTTGATTACTGATATTTCTGGCTGGTAAAACAGATTCTGTTATACTGCGTTCTCTTCTTTCCCTGTCTTCAAAATTTCCAAAAATACTGCTACCAGAATTATCACAGCCAATTATTATAATCCCTATGATTAGTATAAATAACAAATAGAGATATATAGGTTTTACTTTCAATTTCCGCTCCGAACATAATTTAGAGACATAATAACATAATATTACAAGAAAATATTATAAATTTTATGAAATATAAAAATATCTTTTGCCGATATAGTAAATGATACAGTCCTTTATGATAACTGACAATCCAGGAGAAGCAGATGATGGATGAAATAAAAAAAATGGACAAAGATATGAAAATCGGCTGGATTGGTACTGGTGTTATGGGGTTTTGGATGTGCCATCATCTTATTAAAGCAGGATATAAAACACATATTTATAATAGAACAAAAGAAAAAGCAAATTCTCTTATTGATATGGGCGCTCAGTGGAGCGATTCTCCTGCAGAAGTTGCTGCTAATTCAGATATAGTTTTTTCAATAGTAGGTTATCCCAAAGATGTAGAGGAAATTTATTTTGGAGAAAATGGAATCCTTAAAGGGTGCTCTTCCAATAGGGAAGCGTCCGGCAAATCAAAATATTTGGTAGATATGACTACCACAAAGCCATCACTATCAATAGAAATATATAACAAGGCAAAAGAAATTGGTTGTTATGCTTTGGATGCGCCTGTTTCCGGAGGAGATGTTGGTGCGCGTGAAGCAGGGCTTACGATTATGGTTGGTGGTGATAAAAATATATATGATTTTTTGATGCCTGTTTTTTCCCATATTGGAAAAAATATAAAGTATGCTGGAAAAGCAGGTTCTGGTCAGAATACAAAGATGTGTAATCAAATTGCCATAACTGGAGTAATAATAGGGATGTGTGAATCGCTGCTTTATGGGTATAAAGCAGGGCTTAATCTTGAAGAAATGGTAAATACTATTAAAACAGGAGCTGCTGGCAGTTGGGCGCTGGAGAATTATGCCCCAAGAATTTTCAAAGAGGATTATGCGCCTGGTTTTATTGTAGAACATTTTATAAAGGATATGGAAATAGCTCTTGAAGAATCAAGAAAAATGGGGCTTAACTTACCGGGTCTTGTGCTTGTTAATCAGTTATATGTTGTTTTAAAAGCAATGGGATATGGGAAGTCAGGAACACACTCATTAATGTTTGCGCTTAACCGGCTTTCCAATTCCAACTTTCCGCAGCCAGAACCTATGGTTAAATAAATACAGCTATAAATTAATAGCTTGGGCGTGTATGTGGTGATAAAAAAAGATTTAGATAAAATCATAACGTTGCTCGAAAATTCCAAAAAAACAAAACCTGTTGAGTGTCCCTATCTTCCAAGTAAAGTATTTGTCCAGAGATACTTTGTCCACAATAGTTTAAGCGAATATGAATTTGAATATTTGCTGTCTCAGGGATGGAGAAAATTTGGTTATTATTTTTTCAAACCCGAATGTCCTGAATGTTTTGAGTGTACTCCAATAAGGGTTTTAACAGAGGAGTATTCCCCTGCAAAAAGTCAAAGAAGGGTTTTGGGAAAAAATAATGCTACAGAGATTTATATAACGGAAAGCAGTTTTTCCGAAGAGAGGTATGAAATTTTTAAAAAACATTCAGAAATCAGATTTAATCAAAAAGCAACAAAAGAAAATTTTGAATATAATTTTTGCATAAGCGCTGTCCCTTCATTTATTATGGAATACAAAATAGAGGAAAAACTTTTTGGTACAGGTTATATTGATAGTTCCTCAAAAGGGTTAAGCTCTGTATATTTTGCTTTTGACCCTGATTTTAGCTATCTTTCACCTGGAATACTGGGCTGCATTGTTGAGATACATACAGCAAGGAAATTTGGTAAAAAGTATTATTATCTTGGTTATTATATTAAAAACAATAAAACTATGGAGTATAAAATAAAGTTTCCCCCTTATGAGCATTATAACTGGCTGGAGAAAAAGTGGGAAAAACACGCTTTGGATAGGGAGGGGATGCTTCCAAATAAAATCTAAGCAAAAAAAGTTTGTTATTTTTAAAAAAAAATGCTAATATATCACTGTGAATCTGGCATTTTTGATGTAAATATGCTCAACAGGCAAGACAATTATGTGGCCGAACATCATTTTAACAATTATTCGTATTGTCTTATAATTAATCCGGCTGAAAATGCCGGCTGTCCATGAAAAAGGAGTTTTCTGGAATGAAAAAGATTTTCAAATTATTTGGGATAGCTGTGTGTGTAGCAGTAATCGGACTTCTTGCAGCAGGTTGTAGCAACAATGTGCTGTCAGACGACATCCCTGATGATCCAGATGACTACCCTACTGCCCCAGAGCACATGCCTGCTGTTATTACAATAACTACACAACCAAGTCTAAAAACAAGTGTAGGAGTTGGAGGAAGTGACATTCTGAATGTGGTGGCAAGAATTATAGAGGGTGCGGAGCATAGTTACCAATGGTTCCGCAACGACGTTAACAGCAATGTTGGTGGTACTGAAATAATCGGAGCAACAAGCGCAAGTTTTACTATACCCACGAATCTCTCTACAGGTATGCATTTTTATTTTGTCGAAGTTAGGGCAACCAGCGAGGACGAGGCAGTTTCTTTCCGCTCTAGCGTGGCAAGGGTTGTGGTGGGGACACTGCCTATACTCCCTATAGAGATGGTGTTGGTGCATGGTGGTACTTTTATGCTGGGCAGGGAGCTTGGACCTGTTGGCACCGTTACATTTGACATCGTTCGAACTGGCACCGTTGATACAGCTCATGTGTCTACAGTAACACTAGAAGGTTTTCGCATAGGCAAGTTTCAGGTAACCCAAGCGCAGTTTGAGACAGTGATGACAGGGAATACCAATGGTATCAATTCCAATCCAATCAATCCAAGACCAAGTTGGTTTTGTTATAGGCATCCATATCTTAGGGACCCCGCTGTATGCGAAATTCCGGACAGGCGGCCTGTTGAGAGAGTAAGTTGGTATGATGCAATAGTATTTTGTAATAGATTGAGTATTATGGAAGGTCGTAGCCCTGCGTATCGCTTTCCGATTCACTGGCCTGATCCAAATCCTGATAACCCTGCTCATTGGTCTACTAATCCTGCTGTTTGGGGACCTGTACCCACAACCTGGAAGTCACCAACTGATGATCCAGACGAGGAAAATCCATTGAGAGCTAGATGGGATGCTGTTAGGATAGTTCCCGGTGTTAATGGTTTTCGTTTGCCGACCGAAGCGCAGTGGGAATTTGCAGCAAAGGGAGGTAATACTACACCCAATAACTTTACATTCTCTGGGAGCAATAATCCTAATGCTGTAGCGTGGCACTGGGGTAACAGCGGAGGCAAAACCCGTGAAGTTGGACGTTTGGCTTCTAATGGTTTGGGAATATACGATATGAGCGGGAATGTTTGGGAGTGGTGCTGGGACTGGCATGCTGCTTACACAACTGGTGCAAAGACAAATCCTGAGGGCCCTCCCTCGGGGACTACTCGCGTGGCACGCGGTGGAAGGTGGAATAGTTCAGCTGCAGGCACGCGTTCTGTTGCTAGATACGGCCTCACTCCGACCGTTCAGGATAAATTCATTGGTTTTCGCGTTGTTCTTCCCGAATAGGCTTGTGGAGCAAAGGTTAATCTATGCATAAACCTTCGGGCAACATTTTATTACCCTTAGTCTGATGCTAATGAACTTTGCTCTTAAACCAGATGTATCCGGGAAGTAAAGTAAATACTGTTTTCTTATAACGCTATAGACAATAGTGGAATAGAGTTGTTATATTTACTCAAAAGGAGTCAGATATGAATCTTCACAAAAGCGAAGCTTATAATAATATAGTTATTGCCGGAGTAGGCGGGGTAGGGGGCTACTATGGTGGAATGATTGCTTTGAATATTACAAGCAATTACAAAGATAAGAGAAATATTGTTTTTATAGCGCGTGGCGAACATCTTGCAGCGATTCAGAGAAAGGGCCTTACAATAAAAGCATTTGGCGGAGAGCCAGTAATATGTACACCAAATGTTGCAACACATAAAGTATCTGATCTTAACATGATAAATCTTCTTATAGTTGCAGTAAAAAGTTACGACCTGCATCTAACACTGAATTCGTTTAAAGATAAAATAATGACTGACACAGTAATAGTGCCTCTTCTTAATGGCGTGGGCATTGATGAAAGAATAAGAAAAGTAATTACAAAAGGGATAATCCTTCCAAGTTGTACATATCTTTCTTCTAAAATAGAAGAGCCAGGCGTAGTAAATATGATGAGTGATATTGCAAAGATTGTTATAGGGCCAGACCCTCTTAATCCTGGTTATGACAAAGAAGAGATAATAGCTTTTTTCAAAAGTATGGGTATTAAAATCACTTGGGCAGAAAATCCTCAAGTTGCTATTTGGCAAAAATTTATGTTTATAGCGCCTGCTGCCTTAATAACTGCTGCCAATAATACTACAATAAATGGTATTGTTCAAAATGAAGATTATAAAAAAGACTATTGCGATATAATGGCTGAGATAAGAAAAATTGCAGAAAAGAAAAATATAATTCTGCCTGAGGATGCAGAGGCTAAATCTTTAAAAATAGCTGAAGAAATCAACAAAAATGCCAGAACATCATTTCAGCTTGATGTTGAAAATAAAAAGCCAAAAACAGAAATAGATTTATTCGGCTATGATATAGTAAGAATGGGAAAAGAGACCTCTGTAGATACGCCTGTTACCGAGAAATTGTTATCAAAAATTAAAGTATAATCAACAATCTCACCTTGTAGATGGCCTGCCAACAGGTGCGTGGCAGGCATAGGGTAGGTATATTACGCAAGCTCGCAGCGGAATAACCGCAAAAAATTATCTTTTATATTAATAATAAAACTATTAATATCTTCTCCACGTTGTTCTGCAATAAACTTATAGGTATAACCAATAAATGCAGGATTATTGGGAACAGTTCTTACTTGCTGCGGCGAAAGATACGGGGAATCTGTTTCCAAAAGGATTGATGAAACAGGAATTTTTTTAGCAGCCTCCTGGATCGCTGTATTTTTTTCATACGTTACGTTACCTGCGAAAGATATATAAAATCCCAGGTCAATGCATTTTGAGGCAAAGCTGTAATTCGAAGAAAAACAATGTATTATCCCGCCCCTTGAAGGCGCTTTTTTCTTTAAACTATTAAGAATTTCTTTATCTGCTTCCCTGTTGTGAACAACTATGGGCAGGTCAAATTTTTGCGCGATTTCAAGCTGTTTTTCAAAAAGGAAAATTTGCCTTTCCGGTGTTCCATGCTTCCAATGCCAGTCAAGACCTGTTTCTCCTACTGCGATAAGCTTGTTTGTTGCTTTTGCATCAATTATTTGAGTTTCAAGAACTTCTGTCATTTTTTCAAGTTCTTCGATCTGATTCTCTGCTTTCCCAGGGCTAATACCAGAGGTTATAAAAAGATTTGTATGCTCCAGCGCAAATTTAAGCCTTGTATCATAATTGAAAATGCCTGTAGATATATCAACTACTGCCTTCATCCCCTGGTCAAAGCAATTTTTAAGCAATTTTGCTGGATCAAGCCCTTTTTTTATCATTTCGATATAGTGAAAATGAGAATCTATCATTCCGGGCAGCAGTGGTGAATCTTGTATCATTTGAATCTCTACTATTATTATATACCATACTTCGAGGATTTGTTAATTAAATATTTTTTTATAAGCAAGGCTGCGCATTGCTATTATTGTATTTACCTAAATCCAATAATTTAAATATAATAGATAATAATGAGCAAAAAAATAAGCAGCGATGAGATGGAAAAAGTAGCTGAAAAAATAAGAAAAAAATATAACGATATTATCGTATCATATATGCTTAGTCCCCGTATAAAAGAGGGCTTTGATGATAGATATAATGAAATAAAAAAGTATGGGGTTGACCCTCTAAGATTTTTTAATGATGAAATAACTGCTCTAAAAGATATCGAGCAGAAAGAAAAAGAAAAAATAAATAAGGCAGCAAAAAACAAAAATATTGAACATAATGAAAATAACAATAAAGAAACAGACAAAAAAGATTTTGCAGATAAAGTCATAGAGCAAATATTTAAAAAAATTGAAAAATATCCAACTTTTTTTATTCATCAAAATGCAAATAAAGAAATTGAAAAACTTTTTGGCGCTCTTATAGATTTTGACAAAAATATGTGGAAAGAATATGAGAATATTGCAAAAAAGTATAGGGTCATTAAGTACGATCTTGCCTATATAAATCTGGAAAAAATGCTTAATAATTTTACGAGGATATTTTCCGGAAACGTTACTGTGCGCCTTTTAAACTATAAAAATATGCTGAATTCCCCTTTTTCCAAAACAAACAATATTGATAAAGAAGAAAAAAGCTGTATTATGGAATCTGCTTTTCTTATTAAGATGCTTATGGATACAGCAAATGGGCTTATTGATTACCCCCATATTCTTAAAGAGGAAAAAGAAAAACTTCAAAAACTTATCAATTATCTTGATATAATGCTCGATGATTTTCGCTTAAAAGATCTGCTACTGTTTAGGAATAAAAAATGATGCATGTGGGGCTGCCATTACTTATCGGACAGCCCCACATGGTTTCTACAGACCAGTATTATGGGTTATGGACTGCATCACTATTGACTCTGCCAAATGTGTGCCCGCCTGTAGGTACAATATGCCAGTCATACTTTGTGTTTGTATCATCAGATTTGCTGTTTCTGTTAATCGAACGTGTTGCTGTTGAAAGACTGGGGTTAATACAATCTTCCGGAGTTATTTGATCTCCCTCGAAAAACCACCCGTTTTTTTCAGCAATACATTCTGCTCTATGGAGCATATTTGTAGACCCAAAGCCCCTGTAACGTACATCCGAAGAAGAAGTTCTGTTGCTGTATAAAACCGCATCAAGAAGAGTGCCTCCGGGCGATGAAAAAATAGTAATAGCGCCATTGTTGGTAGATAGCCCTCTGCCACCCCTTACCCAGAAATCTCTTGCATACGGAGTGGCGCCACGCCCTCCAGATACATCTTTTGCCCCTGTTTCATCTATTTCTTCGGGGATTCCTTGTGGCCTTGTGTGTATCACAATGTATTCTCCTGCAACAACTTCAAATGGAGGAAAAATCAGTTCCTGATCATTTATACACCCACAGCCTGCATAATATACAACTCCTGCCATGTTCCCCCCTTTAGTTATGAATAACTCAATTTTCTCCTGATGGTTTGTGCTATTAGCTGTAGCAAATTCATTTATAAGAATACCCGGTATCCTTGGATTAAATCCAAAAAACGTTTTACTAAAAGAGAGGGAGTTTCCATGACCATCTTTTACCCTCCCTTTTATAAAATACTCTTTTCCAGGGGACTGCTCTTCTGAAAATCTTACGAATACAGATCTGTCATTCATTTCACAATAGATATCTCCTAAATGTGGGGTTATCTCAAAAGAAGATGAAGATGCAATAACTTCTTTTGAAAATATGAATTCGATTGTGCTGCTTTCAGTAATTTTAAATCCTATTATTTTGGGAGCAGCCATATTATGGTCCAATTCTGTTGTTCTTGACTCTACTGGAGCGCAAGAGTATAAAATTAATAAAGAAACAAAAATAACAATACAAAAAACTGTTCTATACATAAATATCTCCTATGACGATATTTATGTAACTGTTAATTGTGTAAATTGATTCAATATAAAAGGCTGTTAATATTTTAGACACACTATGAACAGCCAACAGGGGTGAGGTTATATGTCAGATATTGCACTTTTTGAGAAATATGGAACAAGTTTTGTTAATAATGAGATTATCTTTAAAGAAGGCGAAGAAGGTAATCAAATGTATATAATACAGGAAGGATCTGTAAAAATATCAAGAGTTATTGGTACTGTAGAACATACAATCGATATTCTCAAAAAAGGGGATTTTTTTGGGGAAATGGCTATTGTAAGCAGAATTAAAAGAACTGCAAATGCAACTGCTATCGGAAATGTGCAGCTTCTTGCATTTAATAGAGAAGGGTTTATTCAAATGATTGAAAAAAATGCAAAGATAGGTCTCAATATTATTGATAGGCTGTGTAGAAGGCTTGAACATGCCAATACGCAAATAAAAAGGCTTGTTAAAAAAGACATAAAAAGCCTTATTGCAATGAACCTCTATTATCTTATTCAGGGAAAAGAAATAGATGTAAATAATCTTCATTATGACAGAACTACACATAACATTGCCCAAAATATGGAATTACCTTTAAAATTAGTGCAGGAGAAATTCATAGATTTTGAAAAGGAAGCAGTAATCACCATATCTGATAATAAAATAATTATAAATAATATAGATAAACTAAAAGAATAAATGTAATATCTTTTTGTTAAATCAAAAGAAGAAGGTTGAATAATGTGCGGAATAGTTGGATATTGCGGAAGTAAGCCTGCATCCGGGATCTTGCTCGAAGGGTTAAAAAGGCTGGAATACAGAGGATACGATTCAGCAGGTATATGTGTAGGGACTGATACTGGATTCAAAGTTATTAAAAAAACAGGAAAAATAAGAGATTTAAAAGCAATAGTTTCTGAAAACTCTTTTGGCCGCAATGGTATAGGTCACACAAGATGGGCAACCCATGGCGGAGTTACAGATGAAAATGCCCACCCGCACACAGATTGTACTGGAAAAATATCTTTGGTTCATAACGGTATTATTGAAAATTATAATCAGCTTAAAGATAAACTCGTTGCAAAAGGGCATATTTTTAAGTCAGAAACCGATACAGAAGTAATTGTCCATCTTATTGAAGATCTATATGCAGGGGATCTTACGCAAGCTGTAAGAGAAGCCATAAAACATCTTAAAGGGACATATGGAATAGTTGTTATGCACTATGATAACCCCAATTTACTTGTGGGAGCAAGGAATGGATCCCCATTGATCCTTGGAGTTGGCGAGAACGAAATGTTTATTGCATCAGATGTAAATGCAATGATTTCATATACCAAACAGGTTGTGTATCTTGAAGATGGTGAAATTATTACTATCAAGCCAAATGAATATAAAATATCTGATTTTCATGAAAAAGATATATCTAAGCCTGTAAATGAAGTGGATTGGGAATTTGAATCCTTTGAAAAAGGGAAGTTCGGACACTTTATGATAAAAGAGATATTTGAGCAAAAAGAGTCTGTTGTTCGTGGAATGGCAGGCAGGCTTGATCTTAATCTTGCAACAGGACATTTGGGCGGGCTTAACATGACAAGCAGCGAGCTTCTTAATATCGAAAGGGTAATAATTGTTGCAGCAGGAACTTCTTTTCATGCTGGCCTTGTTGCTTCATATCTTTTGGAATCGCTCGCGAGAATTCCTGCATCTGCGGAGCTTGCATCAGAATTAAGATACAGGAATCCCATTATTCAGAAAAACGCTCTTTACTTTGTTGTGTCGCAATCAGGAGAAACAGCAGATACGCTCTATGCAATGCGGGAATTAAAAAGAAAAGGGGCAAAAGTTCTTGGAATATGTAATGTTGTAGGTTCTACGATCGCGCGAGAGACAGATGGCGGAGTTTATATTCACTCAGGGCCTGAAATCGCTGTTGCATCAACAAAAGCATTTACATCGCAGCTTGTTGCCATGTATATATTTACTTTGCTTATGGCAAGAATGAGAGATATGTCTTTTGAAGCTGGGTGCGAGTTTGTAAAGCAAATGACTTCTCTTCCGGATGTTATTGAGAAAGCATTATCCAAAGCTGATGAGATAAAGGATCTTGCAAAAAAATATAGTTTTGCCAGAAGTTTTCTTTTTCTTGGCAGAGGTATAAATTATCCTGTTGCAATGGAAGGCGCTCTAAAGCTTAAAGAAATATCATATATCCATGCAGAGGGATTTAGCGCTGCGGAAATAAAGCATGGCCCTATTGCTCTGATTAATGAAGAGACGCCATCGCTTTTTCTTGTTCCGAATGACAGGTTAAGGGAAAAAATAATTTCAAGTTTGAAAGAAGTAAAAGCGAGAAAAGGGAAAGTTATAGCTATTGCAGCAGAAGGGGATACAGAAGTTGCCCAAATAGCTGATGATGTAATTACTGTTCCTCATGTTTCTGAGCATATATACCCTTTTGTAATGACTGTACCTCTTCAGCTTTTTGCTTATTATATGGCGTGTGAACTGGGCAGGGATGTTGATCAACCCAGAAATCTTGCAAAGAGTGTTACTGTTGAATAAAAAAATTATCAGGCTTGTTTGCCTTGCCAGCCAAATGAGGTGATTCGTTGCTGCAAAAATTAAAAATTTGGTCAGTTATTTTATTTTTTTTAGTATTAAGTATAAATTCTCTTGAAGCGCGAGGCAGGGCATTTCTTGGCTCCGGACCTTTTTTATCCGAAGCTATGCCAGGTATAGGGGCTAACTCTATACAGGGATTTCGTGGTGTTTATATGCTTCCTGCAGAAAGTCCAGAGTCAGCTCAAACTTCTATAACTGTTTATTTTGCCCAGACAGCTATTTCTGTTTTTGACACATGGAGAACAGTGGCTTCATCCCCATTTACAATATATGCGACAGAATCAGAAACAGTTTATGTTTATGTTCATGCCCGAAATTGGTCGTTTTTTATAGATTTTCAAAAAGTAGAAAATATAAATCTCTATTTTGCGGAAGATGTTATAAGGCAGATGATTTTTTTTGCAGGAGATGGCAGTAATTTTATTAATTCTTCATTTCCCGCATTCGTGGAATTTTAAAAAAAATTATGATTTGTTCAGTTATAAAAAAAGATTATCCTAATTTATCAAAAATCTGGGAAAAAGCAGCAAAAGATACCTCTGATTTTCTAAAAGTAGAAAATGTTGAATTTTATAGAAAATATAAGATGCCTTACTATTTTGATCAAATATCTTTTTTTGCCTATATAGACCAAAAAGGGAAAATGAAAGGGTTTTTAGGGGTATCAAAAGAAAAAATAGAAATGCTCTTTGTAGATGATAAATCCAGAAGAAAAGGCATTGGGAAAAAGCTCATGGATTTTGCTATTAATAATTTAAAAATCTGTAAAGTTGATGTAAATGAGCAAAATAAGAATGCAGTCTTATTTTTTAATTCCTTGGGATTTAAAGTAATTGGGAGCTCAGAAACTGATAAAGAAGGAAAAATCTACCCTGTATTGTGTTTAGAAAAATCAGTGTCATAATTGCCCCTGGCTGGAGTTAATTATCTTTATTAATCAACTGAGCGAGAGTCGCGACACCGCGCTGGTTTAGCCATAATTCTTTATTAATAAAAATTTATCCCGATAATTAAATTATGAGAAAAGCTATTTCCATAATTTTATTTTTTACTTTGATATGCAATCTCTATTCGCAAAACAACCCCACCCTGAGCGCTCTTGTTATAGTGCCTGAAGATGTTGTGATTGATGAAGGGTATGGCGGATACCATTTATGGGTAAAAGCCAAAGAAGGTCTTGGCTCTGTAATGATAACAGAATCTACAAGAGATGCTACAATGACTCATCCTGTTTATAGCCTTAGGGCATTAACCTGGAATCCAATAAATGGAAATGAAAGAAGAATTCTTGACGGAGAAGTAATAAGTCGCGATAGAAACCTCTTTTTCCTTATAGATTCAACACCAGAACCGCATGAAAAATTAGGTATGGCTTTTCATATATTTATACCATATGTAACTGAATTTGGATATCCATGGAGCAGGAACGGTGAGGTTTCTGTAGCTCCAGGAACATTTCTTAATCTAAGAACTTTTGAAAAACAATTTGGAGATTACACAGGCGCTTTTATGGATAATCCATTTATTCTGGACGTTATCCAGCTTCCTGTTTCTATGGTGCGGCCTGTGCTTCCAGATATATATATGCAAGATGCAATTGATGATTTTACAGAAATTGCAGAGAGAACACAGGGCGAAATTGTGTTTTCTACTCAGGAAACACTTTTGGATGATATAGAAGAAACTATTGGAAAGTTTTCCGGACCTTCGATTGATTTGGTTTTCGCAATAGATACAACTGAAAGTATGCTGCCTCATTTTGGACCCCTAAGAAGAGGATTTGGGCGACTTTTAGAGGATAGTATAAAAAATTATGAGCAATATAGAATAGGGCTTGTGTTTTTTAAAGATTATCATGATGAATACCTTACAAGAGCGCACCAATTTACAACTGATATTTCGATAATAAGAAGGCATGTGGAAGCTAAAAGACCAAGGGGCGGCGGCGACAGGCCGGAAGCTGTATTTGAAGCTTTGTATGAAGCGCTTACAGCATTTCCATGGGCAGCAGATGACAAAGTAATAATTCTTATAGGCGATGCGCCTGGACACCCCAGACCACGAGGCAGAATTACCAGAGAAATGGTATATGCAGAAGCTGCTAACAGGGGAGTGACGATCCATACAATATTATTGCCGCCATGATGAGTCGAGGCAGCAAAAGCTGGTATCCATACTGTATTGATCTGAATCCCAGCTTTTCAACGGAATGATGTTTCCAATGGGATGATGGGCTGTGTGGGGTTGGTTATCTTCCTGCTCTTCTTCCGTACTGTCTTTGATCTATTGTTTCAAGGATTCTTATTGAGAGTACTCTTGGCCATTCGTTAAAATGGATGCTTTCGGGTGTTTCATATTGGGCAAGTATTGATTCAAACCTTCTTCTGGCTTCATCATAGTGCCTTCTTTTAAAATGTATAAAAGCAATCTCATATTCAGCTTCTATAATTTTTCCCCGCATATCCGGAAATCTGTTGATAAATTCTTCATAATAAAAAAGAGCTGCTCTGTGGTTTCCCCAATCAACCATTGCAGTTTGAGCAAGTCTAAAAAACTCTTCGGGGAGTAGGTCATCTGGTATTTCTCTGGGTACGCTCCTGCAGCCAGCTATTATAAAAATAATGATTAGTAAAAGCGCTATATATAATTGATCTTTTTTGAATTTCATTTTTGCCCTATTTTTCACTTTTTATTGGTATAACTCGTCTTTTATTGGGAGGGTGTTTTTAAGCTCTTTGATATATTCTTTAGGTTCTCCCATAGGTATATAAGCGTCACAATGAGGAAGGCTCCGTCTGGCTACTGTAAAGTATTTATAAAATTTTTCTCCGCCAAGTTTTTTTACCCATTTTCCAGCAGAACATCTTACCCTAAGGTAATATTGAACCCCATTTCCTTCGGGCGTCTTGACAATTTTGCAATTACAACAGTTTGCGCAATATATCTTGTCCGATGAGTATACTTCGTCTTGAGAGAAACTTTCACTATCCTCAATTTCGACATATTCCATCAGCTTCTCCTTTATTCACGTTAAAATAATAGCATAATCATCTTTTTGGCGTCAATAGTATTAGGTTAGGATTGAACCAGCTATTTTATACATAATACTTAAAATATTTCTTCGTGCTCATCCATAATATGGATATAAACGATTTTGCTTTTTACAAAATCAAATGCATCAATTTTTGCTATGGCTTTACGCATATTTTCTTCTTTTACTTTATGGGTGATGATTATAACAGGCACATAAGCTCCTGTTATTTGCTCCCCTGCTGTTTCTTCTACCAACTCTTTTTGAAGAACGCTCGATATGCTTATATCATTTTCTGCAAAAACCGATGCGATTTTTGAAAGAACACCAGCGCAGTCTTTTGCATTGATCCTTAGATAGTATCTTCCTTTTCCTTCTCCATCAGGAAGCAGTGGAGCTGGTTTTGTTTTATCGGGCCATATTGGGAGAGTTGAGAAAGTTTTTTCTGCTGTTCCCAGGAATACACTTATAATATCTGATACAACCGCAGAAGCTGTAGGAGAACCGCCTGCTCCCCGTCCATAATACATTGAGTGGCCAAGAGCATGGCTATACAAGCTTATTGCATTAAAAGAGCCTGTTACCCACGCAAGAGGGTGTTCTTTTCGTATAAATGATGGCGCAACTCTAATTGCAAGCTTTCCATCAACAAGTCTTGCCATTGCAATAAGCTTTATTATATAACCCAATTCTTTTCCTGAGTTGATGTCAAGCAGGTCAAGTTTATCAATACCTGAAACAGGTATTGAGTCAACATCTATCTGCATTCCAAAAGTTATTGAACTTAATATCGCGAGTTTGTGGGCAGAATCCATTCCCGACACATCAAGTGTAGGATCAGCTTCGGCAAGCCCTTTTTCCTGAGCTTCTTTAAGAGCTTTTTTATATGAAACCCCATTTAAAGTCATTTCTGTAAGGATATAATTACACGTGCCATTTACTATTCCATAGAGAGCATCTTGTTTATTTGCTATAAGTCCATCATAAATAGCTCTTATTATTGGAATCCCGCCACCGCAAGAGGCTTCAAAAGATATAGATACCTTGTTTTTTCTGGCAGCAGCAAATAACTCTACTCCATGCATTGCCAATAGCGCTTTATTTGCTGTAACAAGATGTTTTTTTGCATTTAATATTTTTAGGGCTGCATTTTTTGCAAATGTTGTTCCACCTACCAACTCAACAACAACTGCAACTTCCGGATCCTCAAGAACTTCGTCCAGATTGCTCTTAAAAAGAGAACTGTCAAGATTGAGTTCTTTTGCGCGCGCAAAGTTAGTATCGATAATATATTTCAGGAAAAAAGTGAGATTTGTCCTTTTTTTTAAGAAGTCGATATCTTGTGTAAGAAGCTTTGCAGTGGCGCCACCTACAACGCCGCATCCAAGAATAGCTATAGCTTGTTTTTTTACTCTGTCCATAATACTACCCTCTTTTATTATGCTTATAGAATTAAATAAACTGAAATCCTAATTACTTTTTTATGCGATTAATATAATTATAAAACGTTATTCCGTCAGCGGGCTTTATACCTTCTGCTCATCCTATTATATTTAAGAGTTGGCATGAATGTCAAGCTACGCGCAGGGCTTATCTTTTACCTTTGCAATGTTAAGGTGTAGAAAAATGTGATATCTGCAGCTCTGGCCCCGTCAACGGTTGTAAATGGAAGAACAAGTTCTGTTGGAACATCTCTCCCTCTGAAAGGTCCCATAAATACAAGATACCCTGTTTGCGTTCCATACCCTCTGATAGTTGTTATATGTGGAAGCATGAACTCTTGTGCAACTTGATTTTCTCTTAATATGTACCTTCTTTCAGCATGTTCTTCGATTTTCGCTTCCATATCAGATCTGCTCATAGGGGCAAATCTTCTATCACCAAAATGGAGCTCAACACGCCTGTTATCGAGTCTTATGGGCGCGCTTTCTGTATTTGTAATTGTAAGCTCAAGAACTATCATTTTCACAGGGGTAACAGCGAAATCTGGTGGGATAAATGGATTTGCCCTAAAACCATGTCGTTTTGTAATATCGATCAAATTCAAGTGAAGACACTCTACAAGGATTCCATTTTGTTCTGCCTCCTGTTTTGCAGGCTCTGTTGATGTAAGATGTGGTCTTGTGGTGTCGCATGATGAAATTAGTAATAATAGGATAAAAATCAGTGAAAAAGCAGTATATAGCCTGAAAGCAGATTTGGTTGTAAAAAAATGTTTCATTGGAACCCTCTTTTATTATTTTCTATAACAGTATCTTTAATATTTTTTTTTGTCAAATTATGAATCAAGTCAAATAATTAGCTTGTTAATATTTTTATAAAAACGGAGGTAAAAATGAATAATCTTAATTCAATACTTGTAGAAGGGAATCTTACAAAAGATCCTGTTTTTACAGAAAACACTAAAGGGACATCTATCTGTTCATTCTCTATTGCAACAAACAGGTATTATAAACAAGAAGATGAATATCAGAGCGAAGTTTCATATCTGGATGTTGAAACCTGGGCAAAACTGGCAGAAGCGTGCAGAGATCATCTTACAAAGGGCAGGGGCGTGCGTGTTGTAGGCAGAGTCAAGCAGGATAGATGGATGGATCAAGGAGGTAAAAACAAATCAAAAGTAAAAATAGTTGCTGAACATGTGGAATTTAAGCCTTTTAAAAAAAATGATGAAGCAAAAGAGGGGGCAGATGAAGCAAAAAATGAGTTAATAGAAGTAGAAGAAATGTAAAACCTTCCCCGCCGCAAGGCGGGGGTGAGGTGAAAAGGCAACAAATATAGTAGTCAAAAATATCGTTATTTCAGCTATTCAGCTATCTGATTATTGCTGGGAGGTATACCAAATTTTAAGCTAGATTATTTATAAGGCAATGCGTATACTTGACTAACTGTTATTTCAAAAGTATGATATTTACTATATAAGTTGCCGAAGTGGTGGAATTGGTAGACACAGAGGACTTAAAATCCTCCGACCCCTCAAAGGTTGTTCCGGTTCAAGTCCGGTCTTCGGCAATATTTTGCTTTTTCACATAAAAATATAAGGTAAGTTTTGCCTGATCCTATTTGTTGAATTGCGAATTTTGTTTATATAAAATCGCTCCCGAAAAATAAATATATAGGAGGGAGTCCTGCCTGAAAAATCTTATAAAATAAACGAAATTGCTGCGCGGACTCGTTTTTTAAACACTATATTTATTGTTGTTGCCTTATTTTTGTTCTTATTGGTGGCTCTTTTTTTTATTAGTGAAATCAATAGGCGTGATTCTGAAAACAGGGCGCTTTTATATTCTATCAGGGCAGCAGACAAATTCCATTCTCATCTAATCTACGACCTCGCTCTTGTACAAAAAATAGCCCATTCAAATACCGTGCTCAATTGGTTTACTGACGAGAGAGACAATGAGAAAAAACTTGCTGCTTACCATGATATAATGGGCTATTTTAATGTATTTGAAGATGGTTATTTATACTTTGTAATCAATGAAACTTTAAATAAATACTATATAAGTAACGAATTGATTTTTTCTGACTTTCTCCCCTTTGCCAGGCTCAACCCGGTAAGTAGAGACGATTTTTGGTATTTTGAATCTATTGAAAATGAAAGTGATTACTTATTGGAAATCGGCGTTGATAAAAACACGAATATATGGAAATTATGGATCAATCACAAGATCAAAAAAGATGGAGAAATATTGGGTGTATTGCGTTCAGTATTGCCCATTCAAAGTTTGTTCGATGATATGTTTTTCCATCATGTCAATAAAGATAACTGGGGGTATATTATTGACAAACATGGCGCTGTTATTAAAGGAAGTATCTATTCTGAAAATTTCAACAGAGAAGAAAGACGCTATATTCATGATGTACTCAATTATCCTGCTCTTGTTTCTGTGATTGAAAGATATCTCAAAAATATAGACAGTTATTTTATTGATAATGATGCGCAGGCTAGAGTTGTCAAGTTGACGCGATGGGGGAATAGATATGCAGCGCTCTCTCCGGTAACTGGTTCAACATGGTCGATCGTTATCTTCTACAACAGTAAAAGTCAGACAGGGATTTCCGATATAGCCAAGCTTATTCCATTTTTGCTCCTGATGCTGTTTGTATTGATTCTGTACACTTCTGCCAGAAGTATGATAATAAAGAAGCATATTTTCTTGCCATTGAATACTATGCGGGAGAGTATATCTGAATCCAAAACAGGCAATACAGCTATCTATGGCGTGGATCGCGATGATGAAATCGGTATGTTGGCGCGGAGTATTAAGGAAATGCAGGATTCCATAATAGCACAGTCCGATGATATCCGCAAAGCATATGATTTTACAAGACTGGTTCTGGATGAAATGCCGCTTTGTTTCCAATTGTGGGACAAAAATTTAAAAATATTGGATTGTAACACCGAAGCTGTAAAGACCTTCTTTTTGAATAGTAAGCAGGAATTTATCGAGAAATTTTGGAATTTTAACCCTACTTATCAACAGGATGGAACACTTTCATCTGAAAGAGTTACCACATATATGAAAAAAGCATTCGAGAAAGGCAAGTGTAATTTTAAATGGATCCACAGATTACCGGACAATACTCTGTTGCAGATGGATGTTCATCTGGTTCGCCTTAGTATGGAAGATGATTATGTTGTTGTTAGTTATGCAAAAAATCTGCAGGAATATTATCGAATAATAAAAGAGATACAACGGCAGGATAGCTTATTAAAAACAGTGAACAGCGCTTCTACCATACTGCTTCAATCAGAGCCCGAAGAATTTGAAAGTAATTTACATAATTGTATGGGAATGATAGCTCACGTTGTACACGCAGACCGCATATCCATCTGGAAAAGTCAAATAGTTGATGAAGATCTGTGTTGCAAAAAATTATATGAATGGTCTGGAACCACTGATTTGGTGCAAGGCAGTGATTTAATCCCTTACAAAAATGTTCCGGGTTGGCAGGAAACATTGTCAAATGGGCTTTGCATAAAAAACATAGTGCGTGATATGCCGCCTAAGGAACAGGCCTATCTTCTTCCGCAAGGTATATTGTCCATTTTAGTGGAGCCGGTGTTTGTGCGGGATAAGTTTTGGGGTTTTGTTGCTTTTGATAACTGCCATGCTGAGCGGATATTTACCGAAAGTGAAGAATCTATCCTGCGCTCCGCAAGTCTTTTAATTACCAATGCACTGTTGCGCAGTGAAATGACTTTGGACATCCGCGCCAGTTCTATACAACTGGAATCAGCTCTTAAAAAAGCGCAGGAAGCAAACAACGTTAAAAATAATTTTTTAGCTAATATAAGCCATGAAATGCGTACCCCGCTTAATGCTGTAATTGGTTTGGCAAGGATAATTCTTACTGACAATTTGCAAAAAGATGAGTTTCAGCCAATTATTGAAAAGATATATAAATCAGCAGTAGATCTTCTTGCTTTGATCAACGACATTCTGGATATTTCAAAAATCGAAGTAGGCAGGCTTACGCTTATTTTGGCTGAGTACGACCTCATCAGTCTGATAAATGATTCTATTATCCAAAGCAGTATACACCTTGAGGGAAAGCCTATCAAGTTTGCTCTGGATGTAAGAGAGGACCTTCACGTTGCCCTTTGTGGAGATGCAACCCGTATTAAGCAGATCTTAAATAATCTTTTGTCTAATGCTTTCAAATACACCAGGAAAGGGGTAGTAAAGCTGAGCATAAGCGATGAACGTGATGGTGATAATTCCTGGCTTACAATTTGTGTTCGGGATACTGGTGTTGGTATTCGGGAGGAAGATATTGGCTCTTTGTTTAAAGAATATTCTCAGATTGAGCTGGAATCTAATCGTAAAATAGAAGGGACAGGTCTAGGGCTTTCGATCACGAAAAAAATAGTGGAGATGATGGGCGGTACTATTTCCGTGGAAAGCGAATATGGAAAAGGTAGTGTCTTTACTGTAAGGCTTATGCAGAAGCTGGTAAGTGATAGCACATTAGGTCCGCAGGCAAAGGAAAAGCTGGAAAATTTTTGTTATGAAACCAATAAATATGATTTGGATTTTAAGACAGAATACATTAAGCTGCCCTACGCCAGAGTGTTGGTGGTAGATGATGTGATGACCAATCTTGACGTAGCCAAGGGTATGATGAGTCCCTATGGTATGCAGATTGACTGTGTAACCAGTGGCCAAAGCGCAATTGATGTTATTCGCAATGAAAAAGTAATATACGATGCTGTATTCATGGATCATATGATGCCCGAAATGGATGGAGTGGAAGCTGCCAGAATAATTCGGGAAATTGGAACAGAATACGCTAAAAATGTGCCTATAATAGCTCTTACTGCCAATGCTGTTGTAGGAAGTGAAAAAATGTTTTTAAGCAAAGGTTTTCAGGCTTTTATATCCAAACCAATTGAAATGGAGCGCCTTGACGCAGTTATTATGGAGTGGCTGTGGAATAAGGAAAAAGATGCAGAGCTGGCAGCGAATATTGATCAACGTATTGGGGATGAAAAAACAGATTTGGATATTCGCAGCAAGCAGGATAGTAACGTTATTCCGGGCAGGAATAGCGAAATTGACAGGTATAGGGTAGGCAATACTATTGCTGGTATTGATATGGCCAGAGGGATAATGCTTTTTGAAAACAGCGAGGCGAATTTTCAAAAAATCCTGCATTCATTTGCAGTAAATACCAGGCCGCTTCTTGAGATAATTAAGGATGTGGATGAAAATAGTCTTGATGAATATGCTGTGGCTGTTCACGGGATAAAGGGTTCTGCACGCGGTATATGCGCAAGTATTTTAGGTAACAGGGCAGAGGGTTTGGAAAATGCTGCCAAGGTCGGAGATTTAGAGCTTGTGAAAGCCATCAATCCTTATTTTCTTGAAAATGTACTTCAGCTTATTGCAGATATTGAGAACTATTTGGATAAAGTGAAAGTGGTAAGCAATAAGCCTAAAAAGGAGAAGCTGGAAAAGGAAGAATTGGCCAGGCTTCTTGTTGCTTGCGAAAATTATAATATCAGCGAAATAGATGCAGTTATGGCAGATATTGAGAGCTACGAATACGAATTTGATGATGGCCTTGCGATCTGGCTGCGGGAGAACGTGGATCAAATGAATTATACAGAAATTATTGAAAAACTTTCATTTTTATAAAACTGGTATTTTATTTCACTGTTATTTTAGCAGTTTTGGCGCAACACCAATGGTACCACCCTTAAGGGTTGAGACATCATTGGTAATGATCATTGCAGAGCTTTCAAGGTTGTGAATTTCATTAATGATTTCTTCACTGCCCTTGCGGTTGGCGAAGATCATAAGCACTGTTTTTTCAGAATCACGGCCTTGAGCATCCATGGTAGTAACTGCGTACCCTTTTTGGCGCAGAGCTCTAACCAATGAGCTGGATTTTTCTTTTGAGATAATTGTCTGGATCAACACCTGCCCCATACCAATGTGACTTTCTATGACAGAACCCAGATAGACCCCAATAGAAAAAGCAATGCTGTACACAATAGCTTTTATTGGCGCTTCGAGTATACCTATGATAACCTTGGTAACAATAAAGACCCACAGCAATACTTCAATAAACGAGAGCACTGTCCCTTGTGTCCTGTGTCCCTTATTTATAAAAATAATCCGCAATGTAGAGATTGCAACTTCAGTGATTTTGAAAATAAAAATAATGAATAATTCAAGGGGGGATGCAGCTGTCAAAAATTTTACAATATGCTCTAGCATAAGAGAAATTATAGCGTATCAAAAAATAAATATCAATGCCTCTTTGCACAGAAGAACTCTGTAGGAGGCTAATTAGTTTTATGAATGACTTTACGAAATACTGGATATTATAGTAAAATAAAATTAATAAGTATGAATAAGAAAAGGATATTTTAATTATGGCAATAGTAGCAGTGAATGTGGTCCCCATAGGAGTTGGACCGAGTGTTAGCAGTTATGTAGCAGCAGCAGAGAAAGCAATTCTGGATCGCCCTAATATCAAGCATCAGGCTGGACCGATGTTTACAACCCTGGAGGGAGATTTAGACGAAATCATGGCTGCAATCCGCGATATGCAGGAAGCGGTTTTTGCAGCAGGAGCTGTACGGGTAGGTACCACTATAAAAATCGATGACCGGCGCGATAAAAAAGCTACTATGGATAGTAAAATGGCTTCTTTGAACGCAAAAATAGAAATTAAGTAGAGCCTGCAGTCTTCGCGCACTGCAGGCTGGCAGCGCGCTCACGGGCACTGCCAGATATCGTATGACGATTGGGAAGTTTTACTCCGAAGCAACTGTTGTCCCTCTTCTTGCTTTTGCTTCATTGATAATGGTTTCTGCGATTTTTCCGGAAATAGGGGAGTAGTGGTCAAACTCAACTTCAAAAGAGCCTGTTCCCGAAGTAATGGATTTTAAATCTATTGCATATTTCAGCAACTCTGCTTCGGGGACTTCTGCCTTTATCTCCTGAATTCCGCCGCCAATAGAATCCTGACCAAGAACTTTGCCCCTGCGCGAACTTAGGTCAGAAAGAACATCACCGATATATTGATCATCACTATAAACAGTAAGTTTCATTATAGGTTCAAGAAGAGTGGGCGAAGCTTTTTCAAGCACAGCTTTAAGACACCCTTTTGCCGCGAGTTTGAATGACATTTCAGAAGAGTCTACATCATGCTCTTTCCCGTCAAAAAGATTTACTTCAATATCTACAACAGGATACCATGCGAGAACCCCTTCCAGCATCCCTTCTGCAATACCTTTTTCTATTCCTGGAATATAACCTTTTGAAACAGCGCCGCCTTTTATTGTATTAATAAAAGAGAGATGTTTTCCCCGCTCAATTGGAGAAATTTCAAAATGCACTTCTCCAAACTGACCGTGCCCTCCGGACTGTTTTTTATGTCTGTAACTGCCCGAAGCTTTTTTTGTTACTGTCTCCCGGTATGCGACTTGAGGAGGTTTTGTGTTGACCTCGATTTTCTGTTTTTCTTTTAATTTATTCAAAATCATATTTATATGGAGCTCGCCCATTCCTGATATTATTGATTCTTTTGTTTCGGAATTAAATTTGATCTGGAATGTTAAGTCTTCTTCCGCAACTTTATGCAGAAACAGGTTTACTTTATCTTCATCCTTTTTGCTTTCCGCAGAGACGCATATTGAATAGATAGGATGTGGAATTCTCATGTGTCTGTATGGCTCTGGATTGTCATGCGTGCGAAGTGTGTCATTTGTAATTGCAGCAGGAAGTTTTATTGCAATACCTATATCTCCTGCGCTAAGTTCTTTAACTTCTTCCAGCTTTTTCCCCAAAGTTGTAAAAATTTTCCCAACTTTTTCTTTTTTGCTTTCACGGGGGTTATACAACTCTGTATCTGTTTTAATAACACCTGTTATAACTTTGATATAAGAAAGTTTACCTGAAAACTGATCAATACTTGTTTTAAAAACAAATAACGATGGAGAAGCAGAAGAATCTATTGTAATTTCTCTTTCGGTTCCATCATCTTTTTTAATGTCCTCTTTTCTTATATTTGGTGTTGGAGATACAGACTCTATAAAATTAAGAAGAGAAGCTATGCCTGAGTTTTGTGTTGCAGTTCCGCAAAGCACAGGGATTATTTTATTGTTGCTTAATCCCGATATAAGTCCGGTAATTATCTCTTCATTTGTAAGTGTTCCGTTTTCAAGATATTTTTCGGTTATTGAATCATCGCCTTCTGCTGCTGCTTCCATCATCAAAGCTTTATATTCTTCTACTTCTTTAGCCATATCTGGAGGAATTGCAGAACTTTCTTCTTTTTTTCCGCTTTCGGGTATTAAATATGCTTTTCCTTCAAGCAAATTTACAATGCCTTTATATGCTGCTCCAACCCCTATAGGAATTGCGATAGGTACAAATGTTTTTTGAAATTTTGTTTTTAAATCATCAAAAGTTGCCTTGAAATCTGCTCTTTCTTTATCGCATTTATTGATAAAGATGAGTCTGGCCATATTTCTTTTATCAAGATTTCTCCACAATTTTATTGTTTCGATTTGGACTCCTGCGTCACACCCTACAACTACCAGCGCAGACTGGCATGCCCTAAAACCAGAGATTACTTCTCCTATAAAGTCACCAGATCCTGGAGTATCTATAAAATTAAGCTTTTTTTTATTCCATTCAATATTTGAAAGAGTAGAATAGATAGAAATTTTCTTTTCAATTTCTTCTTCTGCATAATCGCTTACAGTTCTTCCATTTTCAATTGTTTCAGCTTTGGCTATTTTTCCCCCTGTAAATAAGATATTTTCAAGAAGTGTTGTTTTTCCAGTGCTTACATGTCCAATAATAACTGTATTTTTGATAGAATCGGTAGAATAACTCATATAAGAAGGCTCCTCTGTGCTTTGATGAGATTGTCAATTCAATTTTATAATGATAACTTTGGTATTTTCTGTTGTCAACAAAAATTCTTTGGCAAAAATTCTACGACGTGGGCGCCCATTGAGGATGCTGCCAGGCGATTTTGCGCAACTTGGCGTTCCAGCAGCCATTTTTTTCAATGAAAATGTGAAAAAAGGTTGTTTTTTAAAAATAATCTGTGCTTTTTCGGTAATCTGCGGACTATTTCCCTGCCAGAAGTTACACGTTAAGTTTTTCCAGTAATCTAATTATCTCAAGGCAAAAATGTCTGCTCACTTCTCTTTTTCCTGATTCGGACAGGGAAACATTATGATAATAATCATATTCTTTTTTAAGCCATTCTTTGATTTTTCCATCAAAAACTTTTATTGTCCGAACTGTTTCAAGTATTTTGAATTTTTCCCTGTCTGCAAAGTTAAATGTTACTTTGATTCTGTCTGATATTTCTGCCTGTTTCTTTAAAAGCTCAACTATTGGTGAAAAATCATAAGTTTCAAAAATATGCAGCTTTTTTGAATTTTCCTGCATACCATCTGTTTCTTTTTTTAGAGCTTTGTAACTTGTTACAAGTTTTGATAATATGTCATTTATTGCATCTTTAGAGTTGGTTCTGAAATTTTCCTGTTTATCTGGAGGCAAATTTGGCAAGATTTTTTTAATTGATTCAAGCTCTTTTTTATATTTTTGCACCTGGATAAGTATATTTGTTACATTTTTATTTGATTTTAGGTCTGGCTGCGCTTTTATTTCATCTTGTATTTCTTTTACGATTTCACCAACTTTTGCAACACTATAATTTTTTTCTATTTCATCTTCTTCTTTGTCTTTATCTTGATCGAGCAATACTTTTGGTTTTATAACTTTTTTTGATATTAATCTTTGCAATAATATTACATAAGTAAGGCAATTGATATTATTTGCTACTTCTTTTAATAATGGGATAGCTGTTGAGTCAAAATTTAGCGAATTTATAATGGAAAATGGCTTTTCAAATGCTTTTTTCTTATATTCGATTATACCATCTTCAACAGATTCGTGAAGTTTTAGGATAGTATTCTTTATTTCTACATCACTAAGTTTAAAATAGTCTCTTAAATGTGTAATATTTTCAGTATTTGACTTAATTTCAAACCAGCTACCAATTATTTCTTTTTCAAGTTCTGACATTGTTTAATAATTATATACTGTTTTATAAAAAATCAATCATCATGGCATTGATAAATATTTTTTTTTGAATTAATTGTAACAGGATTTTGTAACTCTTTTGGCTTGGGCTTGTTTGTATTAGTGTGGAAAGTTTAACTTTTCCATATTACCTCCTTTTATAAATAATCCCCGGCTGGTTTTTTCTCCTTTTTCCGGCTGGGGGTTTTTTTTTAGTTTTTGGGCTGCGATAACACCCTATTGCTGACCAGCCCTTAAGGTAAGGAATTGGGCGTTGCACAGGGAGGCCGATTAAAGCGCAGATGGAGCCGGAAAAATATATAAACTATCTGAAAAGAGCGCTATAAGCATCAAGAACAGGATTTTCCTGAGCTCCTGCTAACACTTTGTTTGCCAGTTTTTTCCCAAGCTGCACCCCTTCCTGGTCAAATGAGTTTATATTCCATAAAAATCCCTGAAACATTGTTCTGTTTTCAAAATGAGCTAATAGTGACCCTAGTGTTTCAGGTATTAGTTTTTGACCTATAAGGATATCTGAGTTCCTTCCTCCAGGGAAGTTTTTATTAGGGTTATCATCCTTATGCCCAATCGCAAAAGCTGTTATTTGCGCTGCGAGGTTTGCATTAAGCTTTTTCTGGCAAGTGCTTCCTTGAAAATCAACATCATTAAGTTGTTGCGACTCTTTAAATCCTATAAATTTTAGAGGGACAATATCTGTTCCCTGATGCAGCATTTGATAAAAAGAGTGTTGTCCATTAGTTCCTGGTTCTCCAAAGATAACAGGACTGGTTTCATATTTTAGTAATTTGCCTTTAAAATTTACACTTTTACCATTACTTTCCATTATAAGCTGCTGCAAATGCGCAGGAAAACGGGAAAGAGCCTGGCTATAGGGCAATATTGCTTCGGTTGTTGTTTTAAGTATATTTCTGTCATAAACAGATAAAAGAGCATCAAGAAGAGGCGCGTTTTTTAATATATCATTTTCCAGAGCCATTACATCATTACTATGAGCCCCTTCCAGTAATTTGTTAAATACATCACTCCCAAACGCAAGGCTTAATATAACTCCGCCAACCGCGCTTGTGGATGAATATCTTCCCCCAATAAAATCATCAATATAAAATGATTTATAAAACTCAAGGGGATTTTCCATGGGACTTCCCTTGCCAGTAACAGCTATCATGTGCTTTGCAATATCCAAAGACTTGGATTTTGACTTTATAAGGTCTTTTACAAGAGCTGTGTTGGCAAGGGTCTCCTGAGTTGTTCCACTTTTTGAAACAACTATAAAGAGAGTTGTTTCCGGATTTATGCGCGACATGACATCAGATGCGTCATCTGGGTCTACATTTGATATAAATTCGCAGTTAATTAAAGGTTTTTGCCCACCGCTTTGCATAAATCCTTTTAAAGCAAGGTAGAGCGCTCTGGGGCCAAGGTCTGATCCCCCAATACCAATTTGCACAGCAGTATCAAACTTTGCTCCGCTTGACCCTTTTATTTTCCCGCTATGCACTTTTTCTGCAAAATCAGAAAACCTCTCTATCTGTTTTTTATATAGATTTATTTTTGAAGAAACCCCTTTTTTATACTCAACATCATGCACCCCTCTTGTATAGTGGTGGAGCACCATTCTTTTTTCTCCGGGATTCATTATGCTGCCGTGTAAGATTTCTTTATATTTTTCAATTACCTGCTGCTCATCAGCTAATTGCTGAAAAAGCTTAAGTAGCTTTTTATCCACAGATTTTGCCGAATAATTATAGTCAAGACCAATTCCTGTTTTAATATTGTACTTTGATATTCTTTCTGCTGAAAGGATATTTTTTATATCAGGAGTTGGGAAAGATACTAATTCTTTAAATGATTCTGCTTCTGTAAGATTTTTAAATTTTACACTCATTTTTTTCTCCACAAATTGAATTTTAAGAAAAGACCTGTTAATTATATACTAGTTATAAAAAAATCAAAGTAAATTTGTTTATTTATACAGATGAAGGAAGGTTCTTTACTCTATTTGTTTCAGGTTGGAGTTGTATATACTATAAAAATAGTCGAGGAATTTTTCAATTAATTATTTGCCATTTTCAGTAATGACAGAGAGCATTAGCTGTTTTTCAATGCCTGATCAATATCTTCGATAATATCATCAGCATCTTCAATCCCAATCGAAAGCCTTACAAGATCAGGCATAAGCCCTGCTTCTTCTTGCTCCTTTTCCGACATCTGGGAGTGTGTAGTGCTTGCTGGATGTATCGCAAGGGTTTTTATATCCCCAACATTTGCAACATGAGTTATAAGCTTTAGGCTGTCTATAAATTTTTTGCCGCCTTGCAAACCATTATCGATCCCAAAAACAACCATCCCCCCGAATTTGCCATTGTAATATTTTGATGCCAAATCCCATGATGGATCGGTTTTTAAACCCGGATAACGCACCCATTTTACTCTTGGATGGTTTTTCAGAAATTCTGCTATTTTCATTGCATTCGCGCAATGTTTGTCCATTCTGAGCGGGAGCGTTGCAATCCCCTGGATAAAGAGCCATGCGCTGTCCGGACTTATACATGCTCCAAGGTTTCTTAGTGGCACAACCCTTAGGCGCGTAATAAAAGGGGGTATTGTTTCGGGGAGAGAACTAAACATCAGATTATTATATGAAGCATCGGGCTTGTTATATAATTCAAATTTTTTATCTTTCCAGTCAAATTTTCCTCCATCAACAACAATCCCTCCAAGTCCATTATCATGGCCGCCAATCCATTTTGTAAGAGAATGGATCACAATATCTGCTCCGTATTCAAGGGGCCGGAATATGTATGGTGTTGTAAATGTGCTGTCAACTGCCAATGGAATATTATTTTTTTTGGCAACTACAGAAATCGCTTTAATGTCAGCAACATCAAGCACAGGATTTCCAATAGTTTCTGTAAAATATAGTTTTGTTTTTGATGTTGTAGCTTTGTCAAAATTTTCAGGGTTATTCGAATCAACAAAAACAGTTTTTATCCCAAATTCAGGTAAAATGGAGGCAAGCATGGTATATGTTCCGCCATAAAGTTTGCTTGAAGATATGATCTCATCACCTTCTTTGCAAATATTTATTATAGTATAAAAAATGGCAGAGGTTCCCGAAGACAGGGCAAGCGCAGCTTTTCCCCCTTCGAGAGCAGCAACTCTTTCCTCAAGCACTGCTTGCGTAGGATTCATCATTCTTGAGTATATGTTACCCGGCTTTTTAAGGCTGAAAAGGTCTGCGGCAAAGTCGGTGTTGTCAAAAACATATGCAGATGTTCTGTATATTGGCACGTTGTCCGAAGAATTATTTGTAGGATAATATCCTGAATGTACTGCTTTTGTAGAAAATTTCATTTTTTTTACACCTCGATTTTATTGAATAGGGTCTGTTAATAATGTAGACACATTATGGTTTGGCATTAAATATTCCTGTTGAAAGATATCTTTCTCCGCTATCGCAAAGAATAGTTACAATAACAAGCCCTTTATTTTTCTCTGATTCTGATATTGCTTTTGCTGCAAAAACATTTGCGCCTGATGAAATACCCACGAATATCCCTTCTGTTTTTAAAAGAGTGCGGGACATCTCTATTGCATCTCCGCTTTTTACTCTGATTACTTTATCAATAACTGATTTATCAAGGATTTCAGGAATAAATCCTGCTCCTATCCCCTGAATACGGTGGATGCCTGCTGCTTCTCCAGACATTACAGATGATTCCTCTGGCTCTATGGCTGCCACTTTTACAGCGCTGTTTTTCTCTTTGAAATATTTACCGCAGCCCGAAACAGTGCCACCTGTTCCTACTCCAGCAACAAGCCAGTTGATTTTTCCATCAGTATCTTTCCATATCTCTGGACCTGTTGTTTTATAATGAGCTTCCATGTTTGATATATTTGAAAACTGCATTGGCATAAAGCTGTTTTTGTTTGAGCTCCTTATTTCCTCTGCTTTTTTTATTGCACCTGACATCCCTTCTGCTGCCGGAGTAAGAACAACTTCCGCGCCCATTGCTGCAAGGAGATTTCTCCTTTCAATACTCATTGACTCAGGCATTACAAGTATAAGCCTGTATCCTTTTACTGCGCAAACAAGAGCAAGCCCTATTCCTGTATTGCCGCTTGTGGGCTCAACTATTATGCTGTTGGGCTGTAATTTCCCTTCTTTTTCTGCGTTGTCTATCATAAAAAGAGCAGCTCTGTCTTTAATGCTTGCAGCAGGATTCATGAATTCTGCTTTTGCAAGAACAGTATTTCCTGTTTCTTGAGATATTTTTTTTAATTTTATTAGCGGTGTTTTTCCAATAATATCTAAAACAGATTCCGCAAATACCATTACTCCTCCGGTATGTGCTAACATCAGACTGAAAAAAATCGAAATCAGGTCTAATAATTACCAATAAACTATTTTTTACAAAAAAAAGTAAAAAATTCAATAGTTTATTGATAATATTTAGTTAAACAAATTGCAGATATTATAACATTGTGTCATAATATAATTATGATGGATACTAGAATATTAGAAATAAAAACATTAGAAAACAAAATTAAAAACATTTACTCAACGATTGATTTTCATTACATAGCGCTTGGTAATTATATTGTTGTGAATGAAGCATTTGAATATTCTGCTCTTGTAGAGAAGAATGGGCTTTTTGCTGATCTAAAAAGTATAAAAGATATTTTTCGCAGTTATGATCAAGCTACGGTTAAAAGAGAAAAATTGAATAATAATAAAGAAATGATATCTGAAATAGATCGAAAAACAAAAGATACCCTAAAGCTAATAAATGAACTGGAAAAAGAGAATGGCAAACATTATATTGGAATAGCTGAAACACTGTATGACCTTTTTAAGCTGGATAATCATAAAATGGCAGCATTCGAGCACTATTTTTCCGAATTAGTCGTAATAGATAATAAAAACAAGGAAATAAGCGATAAAATAAAAGAGATAGAAAACGATAAAAAATCTTCTTTTTTTGGCAATCTTAAAGATATTGGCGAAAAGACAATCCTCAATACAAAGAAAAGGTATAACTATTCTCTAATGCTCTCTTACTTTAAGACAGCTGGGGAAAAGCTTTGTATAGACAAGGTATATGAAACTGCTACTGACAGCCAGATAGAAGCGTTGTTTGGTTCATATAAAAATAATTTGAAAATAGGCGAAGAGTATTCTCTGACTATTGAAGCATTGAGCGCTGAAAAAAACAGGCTTAGAGTGGAAAATGAAGATTTAATGAGGGAACTCGCTTTTGACCCTAATGCTTTTATAAAAGAAATCAAGACAAGGAAGGATGCTGCAGTACAGGATTTTGGCAAAAAAGTATTCTATATAATTAGTGGAGCAGAAAAAGTTAGTGATTCAGCAGTGCCTCTGGAGTTGGAAACAGAAGTAAACAGATTTATTGGTGAAATAAAAGTATTAAATAACGAAAAAAATGAACTTGACCAAAAGATGGAACAGGTTAAGCTGGCAATCGAAATAGATAAGACCGAAAAAGATATTATTAACTATAAAGCAGCTATAGATAAAAAGAATGAGAAAATCGGTGATCTTAATAAAGAGATCGAAGAATATGTAAATATGATCAGTGTTGCTGAGACCCAGCTTGGTGAGCTCAAGAAAAAAGTTGTCAGGTAGAATTATAAATTTTTTTTAATATAAAGCGGTGATATTTATTCCCAGCAGTGTTGATAGGCGTGACGCAGCTTTAAAAAATTAGTGAATACAGCGACCCTCCCTGGAGGCCAATAAATTTAAGGTATAATTGATGAAATATGTTGGAGCGCATGTAAGCGCTGCTGGTGGTGTACATAATGCGCCTATAGCTGCATCAGAAATTAAGGCAAAAGCGTTTGCGATTTTTACAAAAAATCAGAAACAATGGAGCGCAAAACCTCTTTCAGAAGAAGAAATCAATCTTTTCAAAAAAAATATTGCAGAATATGGTTTTAAAAGCGAACATATTCTTCCTCATGACAGTTATTTAATAAATCTTGGCAACTTTGATACTGAAAAAAGAGAAAAAGCTCTTGCTGCTTTTATAGATGAAATAAAGCGGGCAGGCCAGCTTGGTCTTAAATACCTGAATTTCCACCCGGGCAGCCATTTAAATCAGGTAACAGAAGAAGAGTGTCTTGACCTTGTTGCAGAGTCAGTAAATATAGCGAACAGTAAGACAAAAGAGTATAACGTGGTATTGGTAGTTGAGAATACCGCAGGTCAGGGAAGTAATGTGGGTTATAAATTTGAACATATACAAAGAATAATCAACAATGTTGAAGACAAAAAGAGAATTGGCGTTTGCATTGATACTTGCCACACTTTTTCTGCAGGATATGATATTTCAACGCCTGAGAAATTTGATGGAGTAATTGCTGAGTTTGATAAAATAGTAGGTGTAAAATATATTTGCGCGCTTCATCTGAATGATTCTAAAAAAGAGAAGGGGTCAAAAGTTGACAGACATGCTTCTATAGGGGAAGGAACTTTGGGTGTAGAGCCTTTTCGCTATATTATGAACCAAAAAATATTTGATAATATTCCCCTTATTCTTGAAACACCTGATCCTTCATTATGGGAAAAAGAAATAAAGCTTCTTTATTCTATGACGTAGAGAGGGTCGCGGGCAAGCAAGCTTGCACGCGACCGCGACCGAACGAGGATATAGAACAAAACCAAGGGTTTTACTCTCTTTGATGAAAAATATTTTTTGTAAGTAACGGAGTTATAAAGTTTATGGGTAAATGGGATTGTGTAATTGTTGGAACAGGGCCTGCAGGGCTTGGCGCTGCGTTTGCTCTAAAAAATTCAAAACCAGATCTTAAAATACTAATGATAGATCGGGAACGATATTCAACAGGCGGACTCCGTAATGATTGTAAAATGAATTTTACTTTTCCTATTGGATTTCCAGCAGAGTACTGGAACCAGGAGTCTGCAGATTCTTATCTTACAAAAGTTGCTGAAATTCTTCAGCCGCCAATTATGGATAAATTCAAGCTGGATGTGTATCAGAAAAGGGCAGAAAGGCTTGATGTAACGCTCCTGAGTATTAAGCAAGCTCATCTTGGAACTGATGGAGGATTAAAACTCATAAAAGAACTTGTTGCTAGCCTAAAAGAAAAAGGGGTTGAATTTTCACTTGGAGAAGAAGCAACAGGTGTAAAGTACAGTAATAACATTTTGATTACTGAAAAAAGAGAGATTGAATATAAAAATCTTATAATTGCTCCGGGAAGAAAAGGCTTTAAATTTTTACAGGACATTATGAATAATCTTGATATATCATACTATGATAATATTGTTGATATTGGCATAAGAGTTGAATCACATGAAGCATTGTATCCTATTGTAAGAGATTACTATGACCCAAAATTTCTTTTTCCAGGCAGCGTGCGAACATTTTGCACCAATAGCAGGGCAGCTTATGTTGTGCAGGAAAAATATATTTCAACTGATGGGGTTGAGTATTATTCGGTAAATGGACATGCCTGGTCTGATGAATCCAAAGTAAATAATCTTGTTAATTTTGCTCTTCTAAAAACATCCCACTTGACACACCCTGTTGCAAGTGGACAAAAGTTTGCGGAAATTCTTGGGCTTCAGGCAAATCTTTGCGGCGGCGGACGACCTATAATGCAAAGAGTAGGTGATTTTAGAATAGGGAAAAGATCCAGTAAAGAGACTTTTAATAATGACCTTTATGATTTTAAACCAACTTTAAAGAGTTGCACTCCGGGAGATATTTCTCTTGTTGTTCCATATAAGATAATGAAATCGCTTTGGACCTCCATGAAACTTCTTGATACAGTAATTCCCGGGATTCTCCACCCAAGTACAATTATGTATTACCCTGAAATAAAAATGTATGCCAATAAGCCAAAATTTCTGGATGAAAATTTTCAGGCCAAGAAAAATATTTATCTTATTGGAGATGGGGCAGGAACAAGCAGGGGGATAACGGTTGCCTGGGCAAGCGGAATAAGGGCTGCCGATGGTATTTTGAAATCATAATAAGTTTATTTTTACTTGAAAATATAGTGCTTCTTGACAGGCTTTGAAACTTTCCATACGCAGGACAAGCCTTTTGGAAATACAACATAATCTCCAGCGCCAAAAGAAACGCTTCCCCCTTTATGCGAAACCACTACCTCTCCCTCAACAAGAAGGCATGTTTCTTCGCTGTCGTAATACCAGTCAAATTCCGATACATCGCACCCCCATACAGGCTTTGTACTCATTTCAGCTTTTTCAGCTTCGGTTGCTTTTTTTACCTTAATATCCATCAGTTTCCTCCGTCTCTCTGAAAACAATTATAGACAAATATAGTGCGACTTGTCATCAATAAAACTGCTTGTTAAAAAATATAGCTAAAACTGGTTCAACCGGTTCGACAAAGCTAAAATAATATTTTATAATCAAGCCATGAAAGTTATGAAAGCAATGGTGATGGTTTTGCTTTTATCGGTTTTATTCTCCTCTTGCTTCAGAGTAGAAGAGGTTTCGCTTAAGGAATGGGAAAGCATTACTGTTGCGGGGCTGTATGAATTGTTGACTATGACCCAAAGCAGACCCTGGCGTGGAGAAGAATTTGTTTCCGGGCCTCCTGGCGGTGTTTGGAATTCAGCAGTTGTTGCTGAGCCAAAAACCTTCAATCTTCTGGTAGCAGAACGGGATGCCCCTTCCAATACCATTGTCCGGATGATGCTTGATTCCCTGCTGGATTACGATATGGTGCGCCGGGAATGGACACCGCGGGCTGCATCTTTTGAAATCGAAGTTGACGAAGCTGCCGGGACACTCCGGGTCATATATACACTTAGGGATGATCTCTATTGGAGTTTTTACAATTCAGACAGAAAGGTACCGGTTACAAGCAATGACGTTATCTTCTGGTACAATGAAATTCAGGGGGACAGGGCATTCCTTAGTTCTGCATTTAATAGTCAGTTTATTATGCTGGAAGATGGCAGTGCAGCTCGCGTTACCATCGAAAGAATCAACGATAAACGCTTTGCTTTCTTTTTCCCACGCATTGTGGCAGACCCTCTCCTTAGCACGAACATGACTTTTGGCCCCAGCTTTATTTTTGAAGAAGCAAAAAGAGAAAGAGGTGTTCAGGGGGTGATGGATCTTTTTAGTATTGCTTCTGACCCAAGAGAGATTCCCTCTTTTGGCCGATGGTTCCTTATAGAATATGTTCCGGGCTTGCGCATGGTATTCCGCAGAAACCCCAATCATTGGGAGAGAGATGATACTGGTTTTTCTTTTCCCTACGCCAGTGAAAATATAGTCCAAATTTTACCGGACACAGGTACCCAGTTTCTGGTTTTCCAGGAAGGCAGGCTTGATACCTACGGAGCAAGACCCGAAGACCTGGATGTGCTTATCAGGGGTCAGGGGCGTGGTAGGAATAACCGCATCAGGAGCAACCGGGGAGACTACACAGTATTTAACGCCGAAGGTTCTCTGGGCGCGCCTTTGTGGAGCTTTAATCAGAATCCGCGGAACAAGGATCAACCCTTTTATGAGTGGTTTACGCAAAAAGAATTCCGCCAGGCCATGAGCTCTATTCTCAACAGGGACAGGATTGTATCCCAGGTGTTTCGGGGACTTGCAGAACCCAAGCTTGATTTTTTCCCTGCCCCAAATCCATTTTATAATCCGGATATACGACTCCAGTTTACCTATGATCCTCAAAGGGCCATTGAACTTCTTGCTTCCATAGGTATGAACAGGGATGTTGCTGGCGTGATGCGGGATGCGCAGGGCAGGGCTGTGGAATTTGATCTTTCGATTTCAAGTGATGTAACGATACTTTCAGACACTGCTTCCATTATTGCAGATGAAGCTGCAAAGATTGGAATAAGGATAACCATTAGGCCTACAGATTTTCAAAGACTGGTGGATCAGTTGACTAATACTTATGATTGGTCTTCTGTAATTATTGCTTTGGGCGCTAATCTCTTTCCTTCACAGGGGAGTAACGTATGGCCATCAAGCGGCAATCTCCATCTATGGCATCCCCTGCAGACAGAGCCTGCCACTTATTGGGAAGCGCGTATTGATTTTCTGTACAATGAAGGCAGCTTTACAGTTGACCCTGAAAAAGCATGGGTTATTTGGGATGAATTTCAGAGTATAATTCTGGAATACTTGCCTGTGATCTATCTTATCAGGTCGCGAAGTTTTTTCGCTATTCAGAATCGCTGGGATTTTACAAACTTTTACTTTGATAATCTCAATGGCGCAGAGATTTCCTATTTATTTTTGAGGTCGCATTAACGATATAAATTATGAAAATTATGAAAACTTCAAAAGGCTTTGTTGACTTTCTTACAAGACCCATTTTCCTCTTTAGAAAAAAAGCCCCTCTTCTTTCCTATATAGTGGGCCGTCTCCTTGTGATGATGCTGATGCTTTTTCTTCTGGGGCTCTCGGTTTTTGGACTTATGGCGCTGGCGCCAGGGGATATTGTAAACCAGATAATGATTCAGCAGATCATGAGTTCATCTGAAGGGCGGGCTAATGTTACCCAGCAAGACCTGACAGGAGAATGGGCCGAAGCCATGCGAAGGGAGCTTGGCCTTGACCAGCCATTCTATATCCAGTATTTCAGGTGGCTTAGACAGGTGGTTGTCCATCAGGACCTTGGGGTAAGCCTTATTTCGCGGGCCCCGGTCTCTTTTTTGATAAGCTCCAGGCTTTGGAATTCTTTACTTCTTAATATGATATCACTTGTGCTGATTACTTTTTTTTCGTTTTTGCTTGGAGTTTATTTTTCAACTAAGGCTGGAACCAAAACCGATGTTGCGGTTACTTTTTTTGCTCTGGCTCTTCACGCTTTTCCAGGCATATTGCTTTTGATTTTGTTGCAGCTCTTTGCTTTCTTTTCAGGGCTTTTTCCGGTAACTGCTTACCCGCCATTCCCTTTCCGGTATGCGCCCGGACAATTTGTTTTTTCTTATGCGCACCATATTTTTCTGCCTCTGCTTGCTGCGTTTCTTGGCGGCATAGGCGGCACACTCAGGATAGTGCGGGCCATGATGCTGGATCAGTTGGGTCAGCCATATATCACGAGCCTCCGTTCCCGGGGCATTGCTGAATGGCGGATCTATCTTGTCCATGCTTTCAGAAATACTCTTAATCCATTTATAACCGGAAGCGCCAATATGTTGGCTGGGCTTTTTTCCGGCTCCCTTATTTTGGAAATTATTTTCGCTTATCCTGGCATAGGGCGGCTTATGTACGAGGCAGTGCTGCAGCAGGATGTTAATTTGGTTATGGCCAATATGATGCTTATTTCCTCCCTGGTTCTGGTGGGTATGGTCATAAGCGATATTTGTCTTGCGTTAGCTGACCCTCGTATCCGCTATGGGAAGGAAGGGAAGTGAAGCGCTTTTTTATCTACCTAAGGAGCCGGCCACTGGGTATGGCTTCGGTGATTGTTTTGATCGTTCTCTATTTGTCGATGATCTTCGCTGAGTTTATCGCTCCTTATGGTCCTAATACTTCTTTTCCTGAATATACCTGTCATCCGCCTAATGTGCGTTTTTATCAGGGAAGATTCATGGTGCAGGAACACCGTGTTATAAACACAGTGAACTGGAAATATGTCCGCATCAGCGAACAGTTCACGGAGATTAGGCTTTTTGGCAAAGCTGAGCCATACAAACTTTGGGGGCTTATCCCTATGGAGAGGCGCCTTTTTACAACTGGCAGTGGTTATCCGGTTTTTCTTATGGGCGCAGACACTTTGGGGCGGGATCTTTTCTCGCGCATTATATATGGTTCGCGCATATCGCTGACCATTGGTTTTGTTGCTACTGCTATTTCACTGCTGCTGGCGATTTTCTTTGGGGGCTTGGCTGGCTACTTTGGCGGCAGAACTGACTGGGCAGTGATGCGGTTTGCGGAATTTCTCATGCTTATTCCAAGCCTTTACCTCATACTCTTTTTGCGCTCACTTTTAGTGGGGCAAATGGACACTGGCCAGGCTTTTATGATGATAACGCTTATCCTTTCTTTGGTGGGCTGGCCAGGCACAGCCCGTACACTGAGGGGTATGATCCACTCTATCAAGCGGGAGGAATTTATCCTGAATGCCCAGCTTGAGATGATCCCTTCGATGGTGATAATCTTCCGGCACATCATCCCCCAGATTGCGAGCCTCCTTATCGTGAGCATAGCTCTTTCAGTACCTGGATTCATTATGACAGAAACTGTCCTTTCTTACCTGGGCTTGGGAATTGCAGATCCAGCAGTAAGCTGGGGCTCCCTTATTCGGCGAGATATCTCCACTATCTCTAACCTAATGGCTTACCCTTGGCTGCTTAGTCCAGTGTGGTTTCTTTTAGCTGTAACACTTGGCTTTAACTTTTTGGGTGATGCTCTTAGGGATTACTTTGATCCGTATCATACAGTGTTTAGGAAAAGGCGAATTCCATTTTCCAGGATTTTCTCGCGCAGAGGTGTAGAGCGCGACATCCATGTTGCTGAGGCGCAAAGTACGCAAAAAGAATTGGAAGCAACTACAGCGCCTAAAACATCAAACATTGGCAGTTTGCTGGAAGTGGGTGACTTGCAAGTGACTTTTTCCGTGCTTCGTGGCAAGAAGGTTCTTTTGGTACATGCTGTGCGGGGTGTTTCGTTCACACTTGAAAAAGGCAAAGTGCTTGGCATAGTAGGAGAATCTGGTTCAGGCAAGAGCGTTACTACGCAGGCGATTCCTGGCTTGCTTCCCGGAAGCGCTACAGTATCAGGCTCAATTTTTTACGAGGGAAAAAATATCCTTGGCCTCTCCACACAGGAACTAAAAGCATACCGTGGAAAGAAAATCGGCATGATTTTCCAGGAACCTGGCCGCTCTTTTGATCCGCTCCAGAACATGAAAAGTGTTTTTCTTGAAACTTTCAGAAACAGCGATCCTGAAATAACTAAAGAAGCAGCTGTAGAAAAAGCTGTGACTCTTCTTGATGAAGTGGGTCTCCCCAATGGCAGGGAACGGCTTTCCAACTTTCCTCACCAGTTCTCTGGAGGCCAGCTCCAGCGCATTGGCATTGCTTTGGCTCTGGCTCAGGGCTGCGATCTTCTTATTGCAGACGAACCAACTACAGCGTTAGACGTTACCATACAAAAGCAGATTATGGACCTTCTGAAAGAACTCAGAAGGACAAGACATATTTCGATCATCTTTATCAGCCATGACATTGACCTTGTGGCAGATATTTCCGACCGTATTTTTGTGATGTACGGCGGCTTGGTAATGGAGGCTGCGCCCGCGGACTCCATTTATTCAAGCGCGATCCATCCTTATACAAAAGCCCTGCTTGCTGCAAGCCCACGCTTTGGCAGTCATTATACAGAGGAGCGGCTCAAAGTTATTCCCGGCAAAGTGGCTGACCCTGCGAATCCGGAACCTGGCTGCCCTTTTGCACCACGCTGCGCAGAAGCTGTTGAGGAGTGCCGCCTGGCTATCCCGCCCATTGTCAGGCTCGAAGATGATGCTCATGAATTCCGTTGTATAAGGCAAGATAGAGTTTTAACCACTTCTAACCAGTAGTCTGCTATCATTTTATTGTTCGATAACGCTTTTGACAGCAAATTAGAGGGTGAAAAGTTTCTTCCCGCCAGAGTATATCTTATTGTTTTTTTATCAGATTGGGCTTTTCAATATGGTTTGGCAAATATTTGGCAAAAAGTTCTACTCTGCTGTGGATGTTAAGTTTTCGATACAGGTTTTTTGCATGAAAGCGAACAGTTTCATAGCTTACTTTAAGGGTGCAGGCAATTTCTTTGGGAACTTTGCGGGCAAGCAGCATGGTAAAAACTTCTTCTTCCCGGTCTGTCAGGTTAAAATCTTCTTTTAAATTAAGCGCTTCTGTTTCTGCTAATGGCTGGGTATATTCTTCATTATCACGCAAGTGCAATCCATCGCTCCAGTCAACTGAGAACAGCTTTTTTTGCATGAGCGGCGACAACAGGATGCAGACAGAGCATAAAATCAGTACAATGCAAAAAGCCAAATAATGGTTCGGCCATACAAAACTGTCTAAGGCAAGGGCAAATATTCCAGAGATAAAAAAATATTCGAGAAAGAGTACAAAGCAAAAGAGCCTGAGCATTTTGAGTGACTTGCTTTTTTTAATTGCTCCAGCACAAAGATAATAGATAATAATGTAACCAAGCCCATCTCCGAGTCCGTATGTAAATGACCCCAAATTGCGGGTAACAGGAGAATCCAGGATAAGAATACCCACTCCAAACAAGGAGAGCGCAAGGAATAAAAGCCATATATACAATGCACTGTGGTTTTTCAATAGTTGGATAATAATGATTGCGGCAACAGAAGCAAAAGCGCCAAGGCCAAACATCATGCTGGACACGCTGGTTTCTGCCCATTCAATGTAATTGATCATGCACATAATCATGTAATAAACAATGCTCAAGCCTATAACAAAGGAAGCTTCGGAATTTTTGCCGCGCTCTTTTGCAGTTGCCAGCCCTTCGTATTTTTGCCTGATGCACGCAAAAACCACAACAAGATAAAGCGCCACTAATATCGCTGCTGCCCAGGTTTTTCCAGCTGCCTGAACAGCAGGGAGCGCTCTCCAAATCGTATAGTAAAAACCGTAATAAAACTGGATAAGTGACATGGCAAGCAGCCGCTCAACATTATTCAGCTCAAAGCAAAAAACAAAAAAAGCACAGGCTGTGCATATCCCGCTGAACAGCTGGAAAGCCATAAAAAAGGCAAGCTGCCCCATATCATCAGTTAGTAGAAACTGAAAAGGGAGCAGGAGAGCAGAGCAAGCTGCTGCTATCTGGAGAAGAGGTAATATTAGTTTTTTGGGAACAAAAAATAAAACAAGCCAGCCCAGTCCCAAGGGGAACAGCATTAGTTCATAAGACTGGAAACCAGCTACTGCGATTCCAAGGTCAAAGTAGCGCAAGTCTCCCACAATAACAGAGAGAGGAAAAACCAACAGTACAGGCCACAAAGCGACCCTGATATTTTGAAATGATAATTCATCGCGTGTTTGGAAAAGTTTTTTGATAGTTGTACTTAGCTTGCCAGACAAAGCTTTATGCTTCTTTATAGTTGCTTTTTTCTATTTTAATCATTTTTTTTGCCAACATCTCAACCAGGTAGATAGTAAAAATTCCAACAATAAACCAGGCAAAGGCTATTGCAAATTCTGTGTTCATCTGCGGCAAGTTCCATTCAAAACCAGTTATTACTTCTTTTTCTCCAAAGGTTTCAATAATTGATTTTTTCCACGGCCACAATGTTCCAAGTGATCCTAAAATAAAACCAGTCAGAAGTGATATTGTTGAGTCGTGAAAGCGTTTTAAAAGCCACGATAAAAAATGAGAAAAAGGGATTAGTCCAAGAATGGCTCCGGCAATAAAAGGCAAAAGTATTTCAAATCTTGCGTGACTAACGGCATCAACCATAATAAGGTAGTAGTTGCCCATCAATAGAAGTACAAAAGCGCCGCTGGTTCCGGGTAAAATCTTGCAGCATATTGCAATAGCTCCGCAAAGCATAAGGTACCAAAAGGTGGCGTTTTCCATACCAGGAGTGGCAATTGAAATAAAAACAGCAATGATTGTTCCAATTAAAAAAGCTACAATGTATCCAATATGCCATTTTTTTATTCTTTTCCCCAGAAAAAAAACAGATGCAAATACCAGTCCAAAAAAATAAGCCCAGATATAAACCGGATAATCGCGAAAAAGAATTTCGAATAACTTTGCCAATGAAACAATTGCTACCAGATTTCCTATCAATATATTCATTAGAAAAATCAAATCTACATACCGTGCGAATTCACGGAATTTGCCTGTAAACAATAACTTGGCTGCGGATAAGTCAAATGATTTTATTGAGTTGATTATCCGTTCAAAAACACCTGTGATCATGGCAATCGTGCCGCCGGAAACTCCTGGAATCGCGTTGACCGAACCCATTGCAAGCCCTTTAGTGAATATAAGTAATTGTTCTTTAATCCAATTTTTCATATATTTTGACGAGGTGCATCACAAGTCATCTCCCTATAGGTTTCTTCAATAATCTGACGAAAGATTTTCTCATATTTTACTATCTATTTCAATAATCTATTTTCAGGATTATCTAAAATATTGATTTTTTTTCACTGCTGGAAATGCGCTTTTTATAGATATTGACAGGAAAGTATTGCAATTGATGTGATGTGCCGTCATGATAATCTTATGCAATGGTTTTATTCTTTCTTTATTGTAATTTTATCAATTTTGCAAGAAACTTTGCACAGACATTGAGCGAGTAGAAAAATATATGGAGGAGAAGCTTTAGTCATGAAAAAAACAATTGTACTTTATCGATCAAAATATGGGGCTACTAAAAAATATGCAGACTGGTTGGCAGAAGAATTATCTTGTGATGTGCTCGATACAAAACAAGCTGATATATCAAAAGTAGGGCAGTATGATATTGTTATTTTGGGCGGAGGTATCTATGCTGGCGGCATAGCTGGGCTTTCCTTTATCAAAAAGCATTATAAGGCATTGAAGGACAAAAAAATAATCATATTCGCAGTAGGCGCTGTAGCACCTGGTGCTGAAAAAAACATTGAAGAGATAAAAGCGCGTCATCTAAAAAATGATTTGGCAAACATCCCTTTCTTTTACTTCCGGGGCGCATGGAATGAAGAAGTCATGACATGGATAGATCGCAAGTTATGCACTATGCTTCAGAAATCGCTTGTAAAAAAAGACCCTACAAAGCGTGAGCCGTGGGAATCAGCATTCGTACAGTCAATAGGCTTAAAATTAGATTGGACAAACAAAGAAAGCCTTAAACCGATTATTGAAATGGCTATGCAAAATGAATGTTAAAAAAATGATAGAGCAGATGACCACGCTTCCGTTGTCCATTATTCCCATTCTTATATTAACTTTTGGATTTATATATTTCGCTCAAAATTGGATGATTTTCCATAATACCAATGATCCTGAAAGCCGCATTTTTTTGCGGGACAGGCCCGGCTTCCGGGAGGTTGTGGTTACTGCAGAAAGCGGCAAAACCTATCATGGTATGATGTATCAGGCTAGCAGCGGGAAAGCGCCACTGGTTATTTATTTTGGCGGTAACGCTGAGGTTTCTTACACCAATCTGCTTATGCGCGAACTGCTTGACCAATGGGGATACTTTGCAGGGTATCATTATCTGTTTGTGGATTATGAGGGTTATGGTTTTAACAGGGGCCGCGCAAGTTACTTGAATATGTATGAGCAATCGTTAGCAGTATTTGATTATGCTGTCGCACTTCCGAATGTTGACAGCAGCCGTATTGTCGCAATGGGTTTTAGTTTGGGGACAGGGAGCGCAGTGCATCTCGCAGCTAACCGGCCAGTTGCCGGGTTGATTATTGTCGCCCCCTTTGCTAATGGGTATGATCTCTATAATAATGTGCTCCCGATTTTTTTTGGACCAATGAGATTGTTGGTGAGGCAGAAACTTCCATCGGATGAGTTTGCTCCTAAGGTAACATCCCCTGTTTTGATTATTGCGTCACGCGGAGATGAGATTGTTCCGTTTTCATCATCAGAGCGATTGGCAAAACTTTTTCCAGGTCAGGTGGGTTTTATGAAACTTGACAGAGTTCGTCATAACTTTATTTTTCAACCCAGTGTCTTTGTAAGAATCCAAAGCTTTCTTGAGAGTATTGCATCAAAATAAACGGTTGCATCAAAACAAACAGGTACGTCAAGATAAAAAATCAAGATAAAAAAGCTATTTCGCTTTTGATATAATTATATTGCTCTTCATCGATTGAAAATGCATTGCAAATAATCTTATCTATTTTTTCCTGAAATAAAACTAAGTTATTTTTTTCAGAAAATGTTTCAGAAAGTGCTTCGGAAAAAGTTTTATTGTACAGATCAAAAATAAATTGATGCGTTTCATCTGATAATATAGGCAATGGCAAACTCTGCAAATGAGATTTTAATACCTTCTTTGAATGGAATTTTTTTCTGAAAATAAATGTATATATATCACTATTAAATAATGAAACAATAGTCTCCATAGGGTATTTTTTCGATATAAAAAGGTTCGCGCTGTTTAGTAAAAGATTACCCCCTTTATCAAGCGCGCAAACAAGTTTATCACCTATAAAGCGGTAAACAATTTTTTCCTGCTGGTAATACTCTGCAGGCGCTACTTGCTGATATAGGGCTGGCTGAAATTCAAGATAATATCTTGGCTGCAATAATTTATATTTATCAATATCTTTACCGCGAAATATAGGTTCTGATTTTGAAACTCTTTCCTCGGACAAGTACTTTTTATTATTGCCTGTAACAATGCCAAGACTAAATATTGCATCTTCTTTTAATGTAGTAAATTTGGTCTTGTATATTTTATCAATAAGCAGAGCATCTTCTATTTTACTGATAGCGCTAACTATATAATCTGGAGGTGTAATATTTTCTAATGGCAGTTGATAAGTATTGTTGTTTTTGTTTTGAATAAAAACACTTTTTTCAACAGAATTATTTTTTAGATGCAACAAAATACTTTCTGAAAAAACACCTTTAAAAACTTTGCCCAGTAATTTAATTGAAATTTTATTCTCTCCATTAAACAAATAACTTCTTATTTTTTTATGTGTTGCTACATTTAAAAATGAATGAGGCAGAAAAAAGTAAAGCTCGCTGTTTTCTTTAAGCATTTTTGTGGCATTATACAAAGCTATGCTGAATATTTCTGCTGTCTCAAGATTTGGATATAATTTGCAAAGCGATTCTTTTTGCTGCGCTGTAAATTTACTGCCCCACGGCGGGTTGGTTACAATATAATCAAATTTTTCGTTACTGGAAAGTATTATATCTTGTTTTGATATGTTGGGTATAATATTTTTATTGTTAAAAAACAGCGCCAAATTTATATAACAAATTTTTAAAGCAACTTCATCTATATCCCTTGCAAATATTTTTGTCGGGTCATGTGCTTTTGTTAATATATTGAGCAAAATGCCGCCGCTCCCGCAACACGGATCAAGTATTGTTTTATCTAAAGGAATTTTTATGTCATCCAATAATTCAGCAGGGGTATAATATGAACCAGAGCTTGATTTTTGCGAAATATTTTGTATTGATTGATAAAATGCGCCCAATATATCATCATCAAAATTTGGTATCTCATATTGATTGTAAAAATTTTTAACCTCATTTTGATTAGCGTTTTTTTGCAGCCACTCCGAAAGCAATGTATCAAGCCTTGAAGCTGTATTGATTTGCCAGTTTGTATCAATAAGTTTGTTGGAACGCAATATCGCAAATGAAACTGCTAGGACCCCATCATCAAATGACAATTTAGAATTTTCAAAATCATTAACAATATTTGACAGTAATTTTTTTCTCTCTTTATTTGTTATACCTAAATAATATAAAGCTTTTTTTTTCTGCAGTGTTCTGTTTGCTCTGGAATTAAGGCGGCCAACTAATTTCTGGTCGCTTTTTACCATATTGATTATGTAAGCAAAGGTCTTTTGGGTGTAGCAATTCCCAGCTTCTGGCGGAGGTATTACTTTGGTTTTTATCCAATTATTAACTGTAGCTACAGAAATACCCAGTTCCTCGCTTAATGTATTTTTGCACAGCATATTAATTTTATCTTATGGATAAGTTTTTCTAAAAACCGGAATTCTTGAGAGAACAGTAGTTTCAAACCCGGATTTTATATTGTTTTTAAGATAATGATAACCAAGCCCTGCAATCATTGCTCCGTTATCTCCGCAAAGCTTCAGGGAAGGGCTGTAGACCGTTACCCCCGCAATCTCCGAAAGAGCTTTTCTTAAATAAGAGTTTGCAGCAACCCCGCCCCCGGTAACCACAGTTTTTAACCCAGTATTTTCTATGGCTTTCAAAAGCCGTTTTAATAGCATATTGATTGCTGTTTTTTGAAAAGATGCAGCAATATTTTCACTGGTTTTTTCATACCCCTTGTTATGAAACTGGTCAAGCTGGTTTATAACAGCTGTTTTAAGACCAGAATATGAAATATCATACTTGTGGTCTCCCTTGTGAAGGGAAGGGTCTGGAAAAGAAAAAGCATTAGGATCACCCTGTTTGGAGAGTTTATCTATTATAACACCTCCGGGATATCCCAGATTATAAAACTTTGCGACTTTATCAAAAGCTTCACCGCAAGCATCATCTATTGTTGTTCCAAGAATTTGCATATCTTCATGGCTATTAACAATAGCTATTATTGTGTGCCCGCCAGAAACAAGCAAGCCAAGATAAGGATAGGTTATTTCATTTTCAAGATGCGCTGCATATATGTGTGCAAAGATATGGTCGATTGCAACAAAAGGTTTGCCAGAGGCAAACGAAAGCCCTTTTGCAAAAGAGAGTCCGGTTAAAAGAGAGCCAGAAAGACCTGGCCTGTTTGTTACAGCAATTCCGTGGATTTCATCAAAAGAAACACCAGCTTCTTCAAGAGCTTTTTTTATTACATTGTTTATCCATTTTACATGAGTACGTGATGCTATCTCCGGCACAACACCCATATAAGGTTTGTGAATTTCTATTTGCGAAGATATAATATTTGAAAGTAAAATTCTACCATCTGTTACAACAGCAGCAGAACATTCATCGCAGGATGTTTCAATTCCCAATACGTGCAAAACCTTCTCCTCTTCCTCCGGTAAAACTACTTGTATCTTTGATTGTAAAACCTTCTTTAATAAGGGTAGGGTATATTTGTATCATTATATTTGCCAATTCAGATGACCACGCATGACCAATCATAACAGCATATCCCTTATTCCTCGCTATTGATTTACCAATATTTATTGATTCCATTATAGCTCTTCTCTCGTCAACATTATCAAGAAAAACATCTCTTTGCATAATAACAAAACCATTCTCTATTGCCACTTTTTTACATACTGAATGATGCGTAGTCATGCTGTCAATAAAAAAAAGATTATTATCATATAAATATTTTAAAATAATTCTCATAATCCTTTTATCAGCAGTTACAGCAGAACCCATGTGATTATTCACCCCTCTGACTCCAGGAATAGAATTTATGGTATGTCTAAGAATTGCTGTTATTTCCTCTTCTTCCATTCCCAACATTATTGCATACGGACCTGGGTCCAGACCATTAAGAGCTTCCATTGGTTGGTGGAGTATAACGTTTTTCCCTCTTTTTAAAGCAAGTTCTGCGCTCTTTTTTGAATATGGAAGGCCAGGAAGAACTGCGATCGTAATATCTCCAGGAAAATCGAGAAATGGCCTTAGTTGTTCCATACTATGCCCCGCATCATCAATAATAAAATAGAGAATTTTACTTTCTTTTTTTGGCGCTATAATTTTTGGAGCTATGACTGCTTTTGAGGAAACTTGTGGGGAAACAATGTTGGCGCTTTTTTCTATGTTTAATAAAGTATCAGATTCTGTTTTTTTATAAGGACTTTTATAAGCACCCGTATCTTCTTTAGTTAAAAATTTCTGATCTTCATCTTGCCATTCTCTTTGCATGGCTAGCTGATTATCTTGTGAAGTAACAGGGGTGATGTAAATAAGTATAATAATTAAAAAGGCTGTTAAAAATAACAGCCCTATTATAAATAACTTAATTCGAAGTTCAATTTTGCTCAAAACAACTCTCTTATATAGACTGTGACCTATATAGCTGAAGATACATCATTCGTGCAATACCCAAGTTTGCTGTTCTGGCCATTTTTTTTGCATAGTTATCATAAAGCATATCTTCAAAAAAATCCCGACTTGTTGCATCTGTGGTAGAATCGGAAATAGATACTCTTTGAACTGTATTTCTCATTGAGTTAAGCATCTGTTTGATAAATAATGCTTCGAACTCAAGACAAGCATCATACAACTCCGTGTTTCGCGGCGTAAACCTGTTTCCGGATTGAGCTGATGCTTTTAGCTGTTCAAGCCTGCTGTTATTGTAAAGCATCATGCTATTATTGACGCTGCTAAGATTTTCCATATATTACTCCCTACCTCTTAAGCCCAGTTGCAATCCCAAGCATATTATCGCTGGTTTGTATTGCTTTGGAATTTAATTCATAAGCTCTTTGAGCAACTATCATGTTAACCATCTCTCTTACTACAGAGACATTTGACATTTCAAGGAATCTATGGATAAGGCTTCCCATTCCATCATATCCAGGTCTTCCGGCTATTGCGTCGCCTGATGCGTTAGTAACTTTAAAAATGTTTTCTCCAATCGCATTAAGCCCTGCCGGGTTTATAAATCTGTATATTTCAATTTGCCCTATTTGTATTGGGTCATCGTTTCCAGGAACTTTTACAGTTACTCTTCCATCCTGTGTAATTGTAAGAGTCTCTCTTATAAAACCTTCTGGCATAATTAATTCCGGCATAACCCTGTATCCCTGAGAATTAAGCAGTTGCGCGTTTGAGTCGATTTTAAATGACCCATCTCTTGTGTAACCAAAAGTTCCATCAATAAGCATAACTCTAAAAAATCCCTCTCCCTGAATCGCTACATCAAAAACATTTCCTGTTTCCTGGAGAGAACCTTGTGTGAACATCCGCTGTGTAGCTGCAGCTTTTACACCATGTCCAACCTGTACCCCTGTAGGTACAATAGTATGTTCTGTTGCAGGTGTTCCGGCTGTTCTTATTGTCTGGTAAATCAAGTCATCGAATTCTGCCCTTACCTGTTTAAACCCTGTGGTATTAACGTTTGCAAGATTATTGGAAATTGTGTCTATGTTAAACTGCTGCCCAATCATACCCGATGCTGCAGTCCATAATGATCTCATCATATCATATTCTCCTTTAGGTTATTATACCCTAACACCTTCGTTAATTAACTTAGCTGTTATATTATCGTGATTTGTTACAGCTTTCTGATTTGCTTCATAAGCTCGGTTAACTTCTATCATTTTTACCATTTCCTGAACAACATTGACATTTGAAGCTTCAAGAAAGCCCTGTAACACTCTTGGAAATCTTTCTTCGGCTATTTGTACAGCTGGACCAGATTCCTCTGTGTCTATCCACATAGAGCCGCCCTGTTTTCTTAAATATCTTTCTTGTTCAAAATCTACAATTCTTAAAGTATCTATCTGAATTGTCTCTTCCCACTGGTTTTCTCTCATTGATACCAGTCTTTCTGGATCATCCTGAAAAATCTGATTTACAAATATACGCCCAAGTTGGTCAACAATAAAATTATTTTCTTTAATAAAAATACGGCCATTTTCTCCCAAAACAGGAAATCCCTGGTTTGTAAGAAGCATTCCCTCTCTGCCAATTATAAAATTACCATTTCTGGTAAATCTCTCTCCGCGAGGAGTTTCTACTACAAAAAACCCTTTGCCATCCAGCGCAAAGTCAAATGAGCTTTCTGTAACTTTAAGAGCCCCTTGACTAAATGATGTAAAAACTTCATTTTGTTCAACTCCAAGCCCAAGCTTCCCTACGATTGGAGCAGTATCTGCTGATCCCATTGGAAATACATATACGCCATTATCAGAAAGTCGTCTTATAAGAAGTTCAGGAAAAGATTTATGAATTGAAGTGTCCCGTTTAAAGCCGTTTAGATCTACATTTGCCACATTATTGGCTATAGCATCCATTCTATGCATTTGTGCAACCATTCCAGCTGCGCCAGTATATAATCCACGTAACATTTTTCCCCCCAAGTATATATTTAATTATCGGTGATGAGGAAAAATACTTAAAAAATAGTTATTTATAGGATGATATTGCCTAAAAAGTGGTATACAAATATATAATTTTCATAATTATAAAGAAAATAAAGGATAAAGTGAATAAATGAATCTGCGTGAAGGATTAGGATTTAAATACCTGTCACATCGAGAACAGCAAGCATATAAAGGAATACTCCAGGCTTTTTCTTTAATGGCTGCCTCTTTTGATTGTTCCCAAATAAACCGTAGTGTTGACTTGGTTAAAGTTATACAGACTGTTCTTGGCGATAATCCATCAATTATCTACTTCAACAAAACGCAGATTAAAACTGAAGAATCAATACGTGATAAGAGGATTATTTTAACAGGGGTCCATTCAAAACCTAAAGCTGAAAAGATGAATCTGGCTTTGGATGCAAAAGCTAATCAGATTATTTCTTCTGTGAAAGCAACATCCAATGATGAGTATTCTTTGTTGATTAATCTTTACCATTTTTTGCAAAAAAATATTCAGTATGATAAAAAAGAGCTTCAGGCTAATTCACGGGGAGTGTGTAAATCTCCTGCTTCGCACAACGCTTATGGCGCACTATTGAACAGGTTGGCAGTTTGCGATGGCTTTTCTTCGGCATTTGCTTTGCTGGCTCAAAAAATCGGATTTGAATGTATGCTTGTAGTTGGGCACTCGGCATATTCAACTTCATTTAGCAATCACGCCTGGAATATAATAAAAATACAAGACAGATTTTATCATGTGGATGTCACATGGGATGCAAGGAAATATATTGAATTCGGTGAATATTCCTATGCTTATTTTGCGATGAAAGATGATGAAATCGTAAATGATCATAAATGGGATAAAAAAACAACACCTGCCTGTTCATACAATGATTTTTCTTATTATTCAAGGAACGGGTTATATATTAATAATGAGGATCAGTTGAATCAAATCATTAATGCGTATGCCAGAAAACAACCCAAAGTTTTTCGAATAAAGCTATCCCGCAACATTCCCCTTCCAAAAAATGCAGAGAAATATTTAGCTCAAAAAATAATGAATGAAACAGTAAAATTCGTAGAGCGTATTCAAATAAGTTATGGCTGGAATGAGAACGCAAGATGCTTCTTTGCGAAAATAGTAAAATGATGATTTTTTGTTAAAAACAACTGCGAAATCCATTATTTGTCAAGTATTGCAGTGAGTTTTTTGAGCTACGTTTTTAACAAAAAAGGCCGCCCTTATGGACAGCCTAAAATCTCCCCCGGACAGACTCGAACTGCCGACCTAGTGGTTAACAGCCACCCGCTCTACCGGCTGAGCTACAGGGGAATGTAGAAACAACCATACCTAAAATAATAAAATTTGTCAATATCTCTATTTTTGTAAATAATAATAAAAAGATATCATTATGCTGATATTTAAACTGATGGCAAAAGACTGAAAATGCCAAACTGTCCTCTGTGATATGGAGTTCCCTATTTGGCAATATCATTGTCATTTTTGCTTGACTTTTCAGGGTTTTCAAGCGAAGATTTAAGCAGGGAAGAAACCGTCGCTCCCACTTGCTTTCGGAAGTCGGAGAATTCAAGTGAGTGGCTATATTGAGCGATAACCGTTTGTATAGCTTCGGCGGCTTCTTCTTTTTTATTTCTATTATCAAACCCTGTTAAAAGCCACTTTTCAGTATCACCTTGATTTCTTTGACAACTCAAAATAGCTATAATACCTTCTTTTTCTAATTCAATACGGCCTTTATGTTCAAGATTATTTTTAAAAGGAATTTTTCTAATAAGTTTTCCCCCCTTTGCTGCTTTCATAACAAGGTAAAGAATTGCTGCTGAATACTCCTCCTTTTTTCCTTCTATTGCCCTCTTTTCAATAATATGTACAAGCCCATAACCTTTTCTTCCAGCTTCACCTTTATCTATAGTTATCTCTCCCAATTCGGGGTTTTTTATAGTTTGGGACTCCCCGCTCTTAAGAATATTTGAGAGTAGTAAAATATCTTTTATTGCTTTTCTTTTTTCTTTCATTTTCATTTATTTTTGTGATTTGGTGTTTCCGTGTGAATAACAGTTTGTATTCATAATGGCTATAACAGGATTAATGTGCGTAGCGATTCAATATGCAGAAAAATTATGGGCTTTTTTTTAATTTTTTTTTGCTTGCTTGCGCATATCTATATTAATATAGTATAAAAATGTAAATGAAAGCGATTTTTTTAAGTAAAAATAACTCTCTCACGAGCAGAACAGAACAGAACAGAAAATTATATGTCGATTTTGGCTTTGTAAAGTACTTTATAGATTAATTTTACGTTTCCTCCAAAAAATTAACAAATTTACTCATTACCAATTTTTTCTCACAAAGACACCAAGACACAGAGGAAGAGCAAGATTTTATTTTACTCACAGTACTCTCTGCGCCTTAGTCCTTTGTGTGATTTTAATAAAAATAATATTTTAAGGAGACTCATGATGAAAAATATTTTTAAATTATTTGGGATTATAGTTCTTGCTGCATTAATTGGGTTTGCCATGACAGCCTGTCCAAGCCCTGACAACAACGAGATCTGGCATGAGCCTCCACCGCATGACCCGCCTCCTAGTGCTACCTCTTTTACTGTAACTTATAGCGATAATGGTAGCACAAGCGGCATAGCGCCCATAGATTCCACTTCGTATAACAGCGGTGCGGTAGTTACTGTTTTGGGTAATACTGGCAACCTTGAAAGAGCAGGTTATAACTTTGTTAATTGGAACACCATGGCAGATGGTAGTGGAACATCTTATACAGCAGGACAAACTTTTACTATTTCTGCAAATACAACACTTTTTGCCCAGTGGTCAACCCTCCCTTTGCTTGAAGGTACAGCAACTATTTCTGGAACATACAGAATTGGCCAAACACTAACTGTAAACACGGGCAGTATAACAGGTGGTAGTGGTGATTTCATATATCAATGGAAAGCAGATGGAGTAAATGTTGGAACAAATAGCGAAACATATACCATACAAGGCATTACCGCAGGTACACTTATTACCTGTGTTATAACCCGCGCCAATGCAAGCGCAGCAGGCAGTGTTATAGCTACTGGTTCAAAAGTGCCATATAATATAGCAATTGAAAGAATCGGCAATGTGGTTGGTGATTCAATAACAGCTAATTTTGAAACAGGCCATGTTGGCGATATTATTACACTTACATATACAGTTGCAAATACTGCAAATTATAATCAGCTCCATTTTAGCGGTACAGCTTTACAAATCGATTATGTTGGAAGTGCTAGCAGTGGAACAAGACTATATACTGTAAATGTAAATGATGCTGTAAATGGTGAAATTACTATAACCGCTACATTTACTCATTCAGGATTAATTCCAGACCCAATTACATTTACTAATACAGGTACCCCTTTTACCAGAGTATATGGCGATGCGTTTGCCAATGCTATTAGTACAGCACATTTGGGGACAGGGGCAATTACTTATTCCAGCTCTACTCCAACTGTTGCTACGGTAAATAGTACCAGTGGAGTTGTAACAATAATTGGAGTTGGAACTACAACTATTACTGCAAGTAAAACAGCATGTGCAATATATGCATCTGCAACACGTTATTATACTTTAACAGTAAATCCAAAACCTGTTACTATTAGCGGCTTTAACATCACTAAAGTTTTTGATGGCGATAATAATGTAACTGGTGGTTTTGGGACGCTTTCATTTATAGGGCTTGTAGGTAGTGAAACAGCCACAGTCAACACAACTGGAGTTACAGCGACATATAACAATGAATTTGTTGGAACTAATAAAGCAATTACATTTAGCGGAAACTTTGGTATGACAGGTGGTGCAGCAAACCCAAACAACTATACCATAACCCAGCCAACAGGGATAACAGGTGCAATTACTCTTGCTTCACCTTCTGCTCCAAATGCACCTGGGCAGGGAGCAAGAACTCCTAATTCAATTACCCTTATAGCGCCGACTGGCGGCAGCCCATTACATAATTTTCTTGCAATGGAATATAGCCGAAGTAACGCATGGGAAACAACAACAAACGGAACATGGCAGCCTGGTCTAGAATTTACAGGATTAAGCTCTAGTACAGACTATCATTTTTTTGCGCGGTACAGAGACGATTTAGCGAGAAACATTGCGTCTGTTGCAAGTGCTGGATTGTTGGTGGCAACTGTTACCCCCCCTGTTATCACAATAACTACGCAGCCAATAGCAACTACAAATGTGACTGCTGGAGGCATAAGCGCTAATTTGAGTGTGGCAGCAAGCGCGGGTGGAGAGGCACTTAGTTATCAATGGTTTAGCAATACAACGAATAGTAATGTTGGTGGTACTTCTGTAACCGGAGTAACAACAAATGCGAGTTTTACCATCCCGCCGACACTCGCGGCTGGAATATATTATTATTTTGTCGAGGTAAGCGCGCCTGGCGCAGTCGCCCGCCGCTCTAATGCAGCGATGGTTAGGGTGATTCCTCCTATTGAAGTGGTATTGGTAGCTGGTGGCACATTTGATTTAGGCAGGTGTCTTGGTGGTAGTGGCAATCATGGTAATTGGCATCAGATAACATTGACTCAAGATTTTCGCATAGGCAGGGTTCCAATAACTCAGGAGCAGTTTCAGATAGTGATGACAGGGAATACCAATGGTATTAGTACGAATCCAAGTCATTTTACGGAAGGCACGTCACCTCTTCGAACACAAGACCCGGTAGAAACGAATGCGCTGCATCGCCCTGTTGAGCGGGTAAGTTGGTATGATGCAATAGTATTTTGCAATAGATTGAGTATGCAGGTAGGGCTTACCCCTGCGTATGAGATACAATGTGTTACTAATGGTGCGTGGACGACCGATCCTGTCAGATGGGGAACTGTGCCGACATCGTCTAATAATAGATGGAATAATGTTAGAATGATTCCTGGATCTACAGGTTATCGATTGCCTACCGAAGCGCAGTGGGAATTTGCTGCAAAGGCAAGGAGCAATGTGGCTAGTGGTACTGGCTTTCAATTCTCCGGGAGCAATACGGCAACAGCAGTAGCGTGGCATAGTGTTAACAGTGGAAACAGTACACGTCAGGTTGGACTTCTGCAAGCTAATGGCTTGGGGAATACAAGACATGAGCGGGAATGTGCGGGAGTGGTGTTGGGATAGATCTGCTGCTTACACAGCTGGCGCGAAGACAGACCCTACTGGAGCGGTCTCTGGTACTGACGACCGCGTGATGCGCGGCGGGTCGTGGGGCGGTTCGACGGTGAATTCGCGGTCTGTCAATCGGAACTACGATGTCCCGGTCAGTCGGAACAGCGGCATTGGGTTTCGTGTTGTTCGCCCCTGAGTTCTTCCCGACTTTCGTCGGGATGACAGAATCGAAGAGCTGGGTGCGAAGCGCCGACGCAAGCTACAGCTGCGGCAAGCGCGGAGTATCAGCTCTTCGTTTCTCCTGCTGGTAGGCGGGAGAAAAAATAATTTTTTAGCGAGAGCAGGATTAATGCTAATGTTCTGGGTTGCTTTGCTGCGCTCGCAAAGACGGAGGGTGTGTAAGTTTTGGCTCTTTTAACCCAATATGCAAGTTTTTTTATAAGCCCCTTTGGTGAAAAATCAGTGACTGACGAATTAAATGCTTTTCTGCGTTCCCATCGCATTGTCAATGTTGAAAAAAGGCTAATTGATGGCGAGCGGGGGAGCCGGAAGCAGCAATGTGCGCGTCTCCGCAACGCTCGCGTGAGGACTAGCGCGCAGTGCAGATGCAGGCAAAACCCGCGTACTTTTGGTTCTGATCAGCTACAAAACCAAGTTTATTTTTTTCCCGCAGCCAGGGCAGGCAGCGCTGCCGTGCGCCATGCCAGCGATAGCAGGCACTACTTCTGTATTATACCCGCTCCTTCTTACTATAAGGCTATTGCAGGAAGGGCATTTTGTATTGTTTTCTGCCAGCCCTGCATTGCCAACATATACATACTCAAGATACTTTGACGCAATTGACGCAAGATTTATCACTTTTGTTGGGCTTGTCCGCTCTATAGAATATTTATAAGTAGGATAATAACATGATAAATGAAGCGGAATAGACTTATCTATTGAAGCAATAAAAGAAGCAATCATCCCGATCTCTTTATCGCTATCATTTTTACCTGGAATTACAAGGGTCGTAACTTCAACATGCGCTTTTGAGGCAGCAAGTTTTATAAAATCTTTTACAGGCTCAAGCTTCGCGCCAAGTTCATCAGTATAAAATTTTTCATTGAATGATTTTAAATCAATATTTAACGCATCAATATGCTCAAGAATAGATTCTCCGGCTTTTTCGCTTATATACCCATTTGTTACAAGAACATTTTTAAGATTCCTGGCTCTGAGTAACTTTGCAGTCTCTTTTACCCATTCAATATGTATCATGGGCTCTGAATAGGTATAAGCAAGGCCGATTGTGTTTGAAGATGCAGTGATTTCTGCCATCTCTTGCGGGGAGATTGTTTTTGCATTTGGATCAACTTTTGTAGATATATTGTAATTTTGGCAAAAAGGGCAGGAGAGGTTGCAGCTATAAAACCCGGCAGATAGTATTTGCGACTGTGGATAGAAGTGGTATAAGGGCTTTTTTTCAATAGGGTCTACTGCAAGGGCGGATATTTTGCCAGCAAATGGTATTATTGGACGCAAGCTGCTGTCATATCCCCTTACATGGCATTTTCCGAATTTTTGGGCTTTAATAATACAAAAATTGGGGCAAAGTGTGCATTTTCCTGCTTTTTCTTGTTCAGACTGCTCAGAAAATTCAAAAAAAAGGGGCGTAAGGTTTTTTATTGATTTTTCACTCATATAAACGAAGTTTACTTTACAGTTTTAAAAACAGATTTAGGTTTATACAGAGACTCAACTTTTGTTAGTCTTTGTATTTTTTTTAGGTTTATTCGTTTTATTGATTGAGAATACGCTATGCTCTAATGCTTTTTTTTCAAAATAGCTTTTGATAAAATCTGAATCATCATCATCCATATCTGTAAAAAGCAGTGTTGCGTATGACTCGTTTCTGAAAACAGTACAATCTGTTGTAATAATTTTATCTTCGATTTTTATAGAGCAATACTTTATGGTAGTTCCACGCGTCAAAAAGCTGGCTGCCCCTTCACTCAAAGAGATTGTTACCCCTTTCATGGAAATTTCAACAACTTTTCCTGTGACAAGCTCCATTGTCTCTGGATGGTTAAATATAAAGCTTATTTTATCAGAATCAATTACAAAAAATCTTCTGTTTCTTCTTGATTCTTTGGGAATAAGATGGCGTGTAAATACTGCTTTCATGCTATCTATAAAAACAGATTCTGTAACATCTTCACTAACAAGCCCGTTTACCTTAAGAAAAATAGCTTTTTCAGCCTCTTCTTTTGCAAAAAGCGCTGTTTTTAGAAGTATAAAAATAGATTCTTTGTGTGAAAAAAAGGTTCTAAGAACCACTAAAAAAGGTTCCCAATGCATTGGATAATCTTCTGCGCTAAAAATGACCATTTCTGGAGCAATTTCAGGAATATTATCCATGGCTTTAACAGGGTTTGAATAAAATATAAAGTTAAAACCAAGCGGCATAAGATGCTTTTTTATTATAGAAGTAGTTTTTTCATTTTCTGCTATAACCAGTATTTTCATTCAACCCCTCTGTTAAGAACTTCATAATCAAAAATTATCCAGATTCCATCTTCATTTCTCAATCTGTAGGTATATTCTTTTACAGCTACAAGCTGCTCATATCTAAATCTTTGCATTACAGTAACTTCTGCATTATGCTGAGTATACCATGTTTTAATAATTTCAAAAGCAGATGGCCGAAAAATTATTGCTTCAGGCGGCGCTGTTCTGTGATCTACCTGCATAGTTCTTATAAGCATTTGCCTGAATTCTTCAAGAAAATTTCTTCTATCAGCTTCCGACATTCTTACAAACCTATCCCGCCTGTCCCTTGACCTAAGCATTATGCTTTCAAGATCAATATACAGAAAATACTTATGAAATTCATTCCTTTGAAGCGCTTCTATTGTAAATCTTACAACTTCATCCGGCGGCTTCCTGTGCCGCCTAAGGATTTCGCCTGTTTCCCGGTCGATCATCCTTTGCACTTCGCTTATACCCAAGTTAGGTCTTATTGAAAGATTTAATGTATTTGACCTTATTGATCTATTATCATACAAATTAGGAAAAAACTCAAGGTCAACAAAATAAACACCTGCTTCTGAAATATCAAGCACATCATTCAGGCGTATATTGAACGCAAAAACCTCACCAGGCTGGATAACCATGTTGCGGAAAAAAACAGGTTGAGCAGACAATGTTGTCCTTGTAACTCTATATCTATCTCGAAGTTCGCGCCCTGTTATATCTCTAAGTGTAAATGTTGTGTTAAAATATTTTGGGTCTGCAGTCTGAAAGGTAAAGTTTCTGGGGCTATTGTTGTATAATTCTACACGAATTTCTACAATATCTCCTACATAATATATTCTTTTATTATGAAACCTTATAATACAGGTTACATCACCTGCTACAGAAAAAAGAGGTGTTAACAGAATGAGTAAAAAATATAATAATAGTAAATACTTTTTCAAAGGTTTACTCCTGATACTATTATAATTTTCGGAAGAAAAAATGATAACATTATTTATAAATAAAATATTAAAAGGTCTTCAAAAGACAAAAGAATATAAAGATTTACTCGAACTTTTTACAGAAAAAAAATTTCCCATAGTTCTTGATAGTATAAGGGGTTTTGTCCTTGCAATAATAGCAAATGATCTCTCAAAATACTCAAAAGGGCCGTTTTTATTCATATTTCCAACAGAAAAAGCAGCAGAAAGCTTTTATAATGATTATAAATTATGCAGCAATGAGATTTTTTATTTCCCCTCGTGGGAAACTCTTCCATATAATAGCGATACTCCTTCTCCCTATATTTACGGGATTAGGATAAATACCCTTGTCAAACTTTTATCATCAGAAAAGGGCGTTGCTAAAACCCCTCATGGGGATAAAAAAGTTATTGCAATGTCTCAAAAAACTTTTACATCATACTTGCCTGATAAGGACTTTTTATCTCCTTTTTTTATGAGTTTTAAAAAGGGGGGTAAGATAATAGCCGTAGATATTGGGATAAAACTTGAGCAAGCAGGCTATTTGAGGGTTCCGCGCGTAACAATTCCAGGCGAATTTGCTTTGCGAGGGGAGGTTCTTGATATTTTTATGCCAGGGATGGGCGAAGCTGTAAGGATTGTTTTTGAGTTTGAAAAAATTGAAAGTATCAAGCTCTTTGACCCCATAGACCAGCACTCCACAGATGAAACTGATGAAATAACACTATACCCAAACAGAGAGATAATTTGGACAGAAGAACTCATAAATAAAGCTTATGACAAGAAAATAATAACAAAAGAGCAGCGGGAACATCTTTTTAGTTTTAAAACAATACCTGATGAAGAGTATATTTTCCCCCATGCTTTTGAAAAAAAATCCATGATTACTGATTATGCTGGAGCAGATTCAACCCTGATTCTTGTTGATAGCGAAGTTCTTGACTCAAACAGCGATATATTTATGAAAGAGACAGAATCGCTTTCCAGGCTCCGTAAATCTGGAGAAAGTGAATCTGCTCCGTTGTCTGCTCCGTCAAAAGCCGGGGCAAGGCTTATAAGCCCTTCTGTTATTTTTCCTGATTACAAGGCAGTTATAAAAAGTATAAAAAGAAAAATTATTCTCCCTGTAATGGGAAGCGCGCTTGCTGCCGGAGAACACAGCGGGCGTGGAGAGCGCATAACGTTAGGGTATGAACCTGGAAGATCTTTTTTTGGTAACTTCAACTATCTTAAAGAAGAAATTAAAAAGCTCATTGATACAGGATATTCTGTTTATATATTTTCATCTTCAGATTTTCAACGCCAAAGAATAGAAAATATTCTTAAAGATTTTGATGTTAATGTTGTTTTTGCTTCTGTATCTTCGGGTTTTGTGTTTCCAAAATTAAAAATAATTGTAATAAATGAAAGTGAAATCTTCGGGCGTAAAAAACGTATTCCACTATCTGTAAAAAAATCAAAAAGCCAGGCAATCGATTCTTTTATTGAACTTAATCCCGGAGATTATATTGTTCATGTAAATTACGGAATCGGCAGATTTCTTGGAATAGACAGAATAAAAGCAGCAGGAACAGAGCGTGACTATATTCAGCTTGAATATGCTGGTGAAGAAAAAATATTTATCCCCATAGAACAGGTCAATCTTGTCCAACGTTATATAGGAAGCGAAGGGGGAGCTCCAAGCCTCGACAGGTTGGGGGGGAAGTCATGGGAGACCAGGAAAAACAAAGTAAAACAAGCTGCCGAAGAGATTGCGAAAAAACTTATAGGTATCTACTCAAAACGCAAGAAAGCCAAAGGTTATGCTTTTCCGAAAGACAGTGAATGGCAAGTTGAATTCGAAGCTGCTTTTCCATTTGAAGAAACAGAAGATCAGCTTACATCTGCAAATGAAATAAAAACAGACATGGAAAGTAATATGCCCATGGACAGACTTTTATGCGGAGATGTTGGGTATGGGAAAACAGAAGTTGCGATGCGGGCTTCTTTTAAAGCTGCTTCTGCAGGCAAACAGGTTGCATATCTTGCCCCTACAACAATACTTGTTGAACAACATTTTGAAAATTTTAAAGAGAGATTTAAAGGTTATCCAATAAATATCGCAATGCTTTCGCGATTTGTTTCCAAAAGCGAGCAGAAGAAAGTTTTAAAAAATATGAAAGAAGGTAATATCGATATTGTAATAGGGACACATAGACTACTACAGAAAGATGTTGAGTTTAAAAATATTGGACTGATGATTACCGATGAAGAGCAGCGGTTTGGTGTAAAAGACAAAGAAAGAATAAAAGAGATGAAAGCTTCCATAGATTGTCTGACTCTTTCTGCTACCCCTATTCCAAGAACATTGCATATGTCTCTTCTTAAAATAAGAGATATGTCTGTTCTTAAAACCCCGCCGCACAACAGAAGACCAATAGAGACTACTGTCCAGGAATTTAATGAAGAAACAGTTGTAACTGCAATACGAAAAGAAGTTAAGCGGGGCGGGCAGGTTTATTATCTCCATAATAAAATCGAAACCCTTGATAACGTAAGACTTTTTCTGCAAAAACTTATGCCCGAAATCCTTATTGAAACAGCTCACGGAAGAATGGCACCGCAGGAAATCGAAGATGTTATGCGGCGGTTTATTCATCACGGTATACACGTACTTGTTTCAACAACTATTATTGAAAATGGAATTGATATACCAAATGTTAATACAATTATAATTGACAGGGCTGATATGTATGGAATATCACAGTTGTATCAGCTTAGGGGAAGGGTAGGAAGGTCCGACAGAATCGCGTATGCGTATCTTCTTTATCCCGAAAGCAGGGCTCTTACAGAGCTGGCAATGAAAAGGCTGCAAATAATTTCCGATAATACAGAACTTGGCTCTGGTTTTAAAATAGCATTAAAAGACCTTGAAGTGCGCGGAGCAGGGAATCTGCTTGGAAAGCAGCAGAGCGGCGAGATAGCATCAGTTGGTTTTGATATGTATTTAAGGCTTATAGATGAAGCAGTGCGTGAACTTGAAAAAGACAAGACACTGGAAGAAGCTCCGGAAGTGTATCTTGAACTAACTTACACTGGTTTTATTCCAGATACATATATAAAAGATCAGCTTGAAAAAATGGAAATTTATAAATCCATTGCTGCTGTTTTTTCGCAGGAAGAACTTGACAGACTTTACAGTGAGCTTGAAGACAGGTTTGGCCCCATTCCGGATGAAGTGGAAAGCCTTATGTCGCTTGCGGAAATAAAAGTTATCTGCAAAAAACTTTTTATAAGTTCGCTGAAAGAGAGAAAAGGGATTCTTGAAATTGAGTTTGCAAAAGTTTCTATTATTTCGCCGGATAAAGTTATTCTCCTTATTAGAGACTCGCGAGGCCACATAAAACTGGACCCCTATAGAGCTAATGTACTTATTATCAAAACAGAGATAATAGGGCTTAAAGAAAAATCTGCTTTTTTGCGCGAAAGGCTCATGAGTTTGTTGTGATGAGGTATTTACAATTATATTGAGGATATTACTTTTTATTTTTATTCTCTATTTCATTTGCTTTTCGCAGCAATTCAATAGTGCCAAGAACAACATCCTGAAAATGTGGGGGTAAGTCATTGAATAACGATACAATGCGAACAGCTTTTTCATCAATCTTTTTTTTGATGAACATTTCACCATTCCCATGGCGCAACCACTCTTCATTAACCCCAAATTGAGATACTATCAATTTTATTAATCGGGCATTGACTTCCCGTAAATTGACTTCTACCCCTGAGATATAACCCCCAGACAAAGAAAGAAGTTTGGAAAAATCCCGCTGATTGATTCCAAGTTTTTCTCTTAATTCTTTTATTCTCTGGTTTATAGAATAATCCATATCATAAAAATATTTCACTGTTGACTATTATGCAAGCAAATTTTGCCTAATTTATTGAGGAAGGATAGTTTTTTTATTGACAATGCTTATATATTAGCTATAATTTACCTAAATAATATGCAAAATAAAATAATAAAAAGTGAAAAAAAGTCAAAATTATTAGCTCTTTTTTGTACATTGGAAGAAAAAGATAAAGACATCGTTATTACAATGACTGAATCCCTTGTTAAGCAATACAAGAATAATGAAACAAAAGTTATGACCAATCTGCGTATTGGGAAAAATAATAAAAAAGGAAGGTTTTATGAAAAGTATAATTAAATTTTTCGGAATTATCGCTTTTGCGGCGCTAATTGTAATCGGTTTTACTGCCTGTGGGAACGCTCTTGATGCTCCCCCAATTCAGTTGGAGGTCCCCACTGATGAAGATACAGATATTCCAATTAGAATGCACTCAATTCGTGCGACGACAGAGCCTACTGTTCAACCGATAAACGTGGAAGGTAGTAGTAGTATTATTCGTGTTCCCAGGACTGGGAATGGTTTAATTGACTCTTTTACCGAAGGGGGGGCAAATTTTTTCTTAATTGATATGGGAATTGTTCGTAACTCTTATATTGCTACATTGGCTACGGCTGCACACAGAACGAGCAGAACAGAATTCCTAATTTCAAATGTCTCAAGGGAAATTTTGGAGGAAACTTCTCTCCAGTCAATCACCAATAGTGTGACACTCACAGACACAAAATCCAACACCCAAACAGCAGGTGTGTCGGTGTCGATTACATCAAAAATACCATTCACAAAAAGCGCTACACTTAGGGGTTCTTGGAAAGGCTCATGGACAAACGGGCACTCTCAAGCGGCCACAAATGCACAAACACTACAAACTTCAGAAACGCGTATTCAAGAGATGACTCAAGTTGTTTCAACTAATCGCATAATGGATCATACAGACCCTCACGGCATATATCGTTATGCAATTTATGCAGTCAAAAGAATCTTCTTCATTGTAGAAACACCACGTGACAATAGTCGAGTTATCTCTACTGAACCAATTGTAGTTGTTCAATCTGTTGTAAGAGACCTTACATTCTGTGAGCATGGGATTTTCGATAATGCGCCAGAGCAAACTCTCGACCTTGAATACGGGTTTCAAGAGTTTTTACCAATACCAGCCTATCCGCCAACTGAATTGCTTTATACGTTGAATATCAGCTCGCAAACGGTCGACCGAGTGCCAATACCAAATGTTGCTACATTTACAATTAACCAAATATCTGACCTTAGCCAAAGAACATACATCGGGAGACATCGCCCAAACACATCGATAACGATGACAGCTCACCCAGTCCCAGGGAATCCACTCCCAACCGATCCCACGCTATTAAAAACCTGGTACTGCGGGTACAAGTTTTTTAGATGGGAGGTTGTGAGTGGTGCAGACATCGCTGATGAGAATAATGCAGACACAACTATTACATTATCAGGCGATGCGACAATCAGAGCTATTTTCCATCGAACCTTTCCTGACACAAGATCCGGCGCCGGTCAAACTTATCGTATAGTTAGAATAGGCGAATTGGAATGGATGGCTGAGAACCTCCGCTTTGCAGGACATAGTACAAGTGATAATCGCATCAGTTGGTGTTATAGTAGCAATACCCCCAATCACGTATGTTTTCCTGTTTGTTCCAGATGTAATAGGTACGGCAGAATGTATAATTATCTTGCTGCAGCAGCGCACAATGCTGGTCAGCCGAGGGGTGAGATGAGTTGTCCTCCTGGCTGGAGATTGCCGGTATGTCGTGAGTGGGACGCTATGCGCGATCTGATTGGTACAGCAAATGCCGGCAACATACTTAAATCAAGAGAGGGGTGGAACCAGGTTAATGCTAATGGTCTTAATGGTTCGGATAGATTTGGTTTTTCGGCCTTGCCAGGCGGTTTACGCGCTGACACACAACTAGAAGGTTTTGGTGTACAGGGTAGATGGTGGAGCGCCACGTCGGGCGGCAGCAATTCTTATCGTTTTCGTGAGATGAGGTCGGATAGTAACCAAATGACTACAGGCACTATAAACCGGAATCGAGTTTTATCTGTTCGCTGTGTCCGAGACTAAATCGGTCTGTAACAGCTAAACAGTTACTACCCCATCTCCGAAGCCGCATTTTTGGAGCTTGGGGTGTGGCTGCTATCTGCATGAGGTAAAAGAGGTATGAAGAAAATAATATTTGTTGCCCTAATTTCTTTCTTTGCATTTTTTCTCATACTTCTTACCCAATGTAAACCGCAGCGGGCAGATACGCGTGTTGGTAATGAAACAGCTCCCGCTTGCGCGTTACGCGCCCTTCATGACGCTGGCTTCATGGTTTTGAATCAACCAGTTGAAGCTAATGATTTTACAGCGTTGCTTCTTGATAGTGGGAATGTGACTCTTTCCAGCTACAAGGGGATGGCAGTCATTTTGACTTTTTGGACTACATGGTGTGAAATATGTCAAGATGAAATGCCATCCAGAGAAATTTTTTATCAACGATTTAAAAATCATGGGCTGGAAATTCTGGCAGTAAATCTGGAGGAAGATGCCGATACTGTACGACAATATATCCATGCTAACAGCTTTACTTTTCCAGTACTGCTTGATGTTTACGGTGATGTCAAAGCCGGTTATGAGGTTGTGGGATATCCCACTAACTTTATTCTTAACCAGGAAGGAAAAATTATCGCCATGCATATAGGTTATTTAAACTGGAATGCACCAGAGGTAATTATTGCCTTTAATGTTCTTCTTGGAGTAATGCCAGAAACCGAAGGTGCTGCTATTGCACAGGAGCCCGGTGGTTCCCAACAATTAAGCGATGCCAAAAGGTTCGCGTCGGAATACCCTATGCTGGGCAGTGACAATATATTTGTGTCCAGAACAGTCAGTCAGTCAGCAGATATTTTGGCAAACGGGACAGGGGTTGTAATATTTAGCTTTCCAGAGTGCCCATGGTGTCAGTACTATCTTGTATACCTTCAGGAAGTTGTGCGGGAGATGGGTATTGAAAAAATCTTTTACAGCAACATACGGCAGGAGCGCCAGGAACACACAGAAAGCTACCAAAGAGTCTTAAACATTTTAGCTGGCACACTTCAGTATGATGAAGAAGGCAGGCCAAGAGTGTATGTGCCGGACTTGACAATCGTAAACAGGGGCAGAATAATCACCCGCGATTTTGTAGCCATGGTTGACAGACCCGGCTACAGGCCACGGGAATTCTTAAATGAAGAGCGGGTGACCGCAATCAAAAACCGCCTCAGAGAAGGAATGAACCAAATCAGCAAATGCTGCGATGCATGTTAATTATCATCAGTTTACCACTAAGCAGCCTATCCAATAATACCAAATATAATTGGTATGTATGTAAATCACAATAATCCCCAAAAAATATTTGACAGCGTGCCATAAATATGTTACAGTTGTTTTGTGGATAATAAATCTTGCGCAATTTATGTTGGTCCAAAATTTACTTTGGAATGGTATTATGACAAAGATGGAAAATAATGAAATCAACATTTGATGAATTTGTTAGTGATCCAAAAAGAAAGAAAGAATTCGAAAAAGAATATAATGAGTTTCTCTTATCGGAATTTGTGCTGGAAAAAATGGAGGCAGAACATATTTCTGTAAGAGGATTGGCGCAAAGAGCTGGGGTTTCGCCAACTGTAATACAGAAATTACGAAGTAAAGACGCTGAAAAAATAAACTTTCGAACGTTTACAAATGTATTATATTCATTGGGATATAAAATAAAGATTGAAAAAATATAGTCCAAATAATGTTAATTTGAAAATACAAGAACATCGTTTTGTAAAATTGTTCAGAAACCTTTCTGCTTGAATATAGACGATATGCAAAACATAGTAAAACTAATAGAGAAAATATGAACCAAAAAATTTATGAATTTGAAGCAGAAATAAAAAAAGTTCCTGACATTGATGGAGCATATATTGAATTCCCTCATGATATAAAAAAAGAATTTGGCAAAGGCAGGGTAAAAGTTCTGGCTGAATTTGATGGAGTGCAATATGATGGCAGTATTGTAAATATGGGGCTAAAAAATAAAGATGGTTCTGTTTGTTATATAATTGGAATCCGTAAAGATATACGGCAAAAAATAAATAAACAGGCTGGCGAAAAAGTAAAAGTAACGATAAAAGAACGGGAATAAAAGATATTTGTAAAAAACTTTTTATGAGTTTACTGAAAAAGAAAAATAGAGAGTAGTTCTTTTACTTCGACATTTTATCACGATAGTTTTGAGCGTTTTTCAAGAATGTATCCAAAGGAACATTTACATAAAGTCCTTGTCTCCAACGTGTGTAATCAAATGGCTCTCGGCGCATAAGCGCTATAAAGCGTTCAGCTTCCACAAGCCCAAGCTGTTCGGAAAGGATTCGCATTCCTTCATCTTTTAATACAGTATTACTCCGCATCGAAGTACCTCCTTATGAAATCAACCGGATTCATAATTGTTATCTCTGTTATAGATTTATTGAGAATCCTTTTATCTGTGGTTAAAAAACAGTTTGCGCCCAGATGAATTGCACAAGCGATATGAGAAGCGTCCATTTGCTGTAAGCCGAGCTTCATAAGCTCACCTGCTTTGTATGCGATTTCATCCGATAGGTTGCAATCGACACAAGCGATTTTTTTCCATTCAGCAATTCTGTTGAGAACTTCCTCAAATGGATTAGCAGCATTTTCGTAGTCCAGCACAAACGACCAACACAATGCAAGATCTCCTTGTCTGATTCGTTCTTGTATATGTAATTTTGCTTCAGTTTCTAATTGAATGATAAGCGAGGATTGGTCATCAAAAGGTCTGTTAAAACAGCAGTTATCTAAATAAACTTTCATCAGCGCATATCCTTTACATTTTACATTATATCCGAAATGCCACAAAACCTCAACTAGTATTGATTGAAATCGAAAAAATGGAATAAAATAAGTTTAAGGATAACCAATATTGCAATGAATAATGAAAAACATTTTAAAAAAATCAAGACCTTTATGTTCAGAACAGGAAGAATGACAAAAGCACAGATCAGTGCGCTTAAGCTTCTTTCTCCTGAATATGTTATCCCTTTTGAAGAGATAAACCCAGAGTCACAGTGTATTAAAAAGTTATCAGAATTATGTTCCCAAATAAAAAAAGCAGGTGGAAAAGTTATAGTTGAAATAGGATTTGGAACAGGCAAAGTTACTGCTGCTATAGCAGAAAAAAATATAAATAATATCTATATTGGGATTGAAGTTTATAAGCCGGGAATAGGAAGCCTTTTGAAACTTGTTGATGAAAAAAAGATAAGTAATATAAGAATAGTAAATCATGATGCTGTTGAAGTTGTAGAGAAGCTGGATATTATTTCGGAAATAGATGGATTCCATATTTTTTTCCCAGACCCATGGCCAAAGCGAAACCATATAAAACGCAGAATAATCAATATGGATTTTACCAAAAAAATTATAGATAAACTAAAAACCGGCGGCTATATATATGCAGTAACTGACTGGAAAGATTATGGCATGCAAATGCAGCAGGTTTTCCGCTCTTTCCCATCTTTGAGTTCCCCTTTTGAAAATTTTATTCCAGACCATCAGGATGCAAAAGATAAATATGCAGACATAATTCCATGGCGCGCGGAAACAGATTTTGAAAGAAAAGGGTTAAAAAAGAACCATGGAATTTATGAATCTTTTTTTATCAGCACCCCAAATCCACTGGCAGAACAATGTTTGTTTCCGCAAGAACCGCTGATTTAAAGCCTCAACCGGGATGTTTGCCAGTACTTTGGTTGTTTTGTCCTTGGGAAAGTTTGCAAAGGCCTTGCCAATTTTTGAATCCATCGCAGAGGCAGACCTTCCATCTCGTTATTATTCGCAGCAGTCTTGCTACTATATCGAACACCCTGCTGAGTGGGATGGCTTCTGGAAAGCAAGTAGTAAATAATATAGAGAGTTATAATTGCCTTGATTTTTTTTCTAAAAATAAACAAAATAATGAAAAATGCCTAAGGAGAGCTAAAATGAAGAAAACTTATTTAATTGCTTTAATCAGTTTAATGCTAATTACAGGGCTGGTGTTTATTGGTTGTGGAGGTATGAGGAGTCCTACAAGTGTAGTCAGACAAATCCATACTGCTGTTGAAAAAGGGGACAACAAGGCAATTTCTGAATTATTGACCCCAGAAGCTGCTGGAATAGTATTAAAGATGTTACCAGATTTTCAAAGAGCGTATGCCGAGTCCGGAGGCATAGCAAAAATGGAACAAAATATCACTGGCAACACTGCTGTTGTAACAGTAACATATCGCAACGGCGATACAGATGATTATGACCTTGTTAGAGTAGATGGAAGATGGAAGGGAACCATTATAAAATAATTAAAATGCGTAATCGCAAACATTATTTTCTTATCGCTATTATTGCATTTACAATATTGATTTTATCAATATTTGTTTATGTAGTATTGCCACGAGGTACACCTATAGGATTAACTCTTGCAGAATTAGAAATTCTCTCTGGAATTATAAAAGATGGGGATATAATTTGCCGCCTTGGTGATAGATTATGGTCTCAGTATTTCCGGGATGTATCTATAACAGATAGACGCTTTTCGCACATGGGAATAATACGTTTTGCTAACGATCGAATTACTGTTATCCATTCAGAGGGAAATGCGGGAAGTGAAGAGGATTATGTAAGTGAAATATCATTAGAGGAATTTATTAAATTCGCAAGAGCTATAGGTATATATAGAATCAAATATATAGATGGAAGTAAAATATCAAACTTAGCTGTTGAATATTTAGGTGTTCCATTTGATTGGCAATTTGATCTGACTGATGATTCAAAATTATACTGTACTGAACTATTATACGTTATATTAAAACGTTTGGCGCCAGAAATAGAGTTGGATAAGATTTATATTAATCTTTTAGGGAAATATATTATCCCTCTTGAAGCAATATCAAATTCAAAATATTTTTCTGAAATATATTTTATTGGCAGCAATCAATAAATTGTGGTAAGTTAAAATTTTACTTCTCTACTAGTGAATTCGTATAGCGCGTTAGCATACAATTTGTTGATTAAAATAAAAAAAGGGAAAAATTTTTTGTTGTACAAAGGGAGATTTAAACGAAATTTGTATTTCACAAAATATTTCTAACACATCACTTGACACACAAGCAATAATGTGTTAGAATGTTAGATAGTAGGCTGTGAGGTGATTGTTTTGCTACCCAAAGAGAGTGAAAATACTGAATATAAATCCATAATTGTAGACGATATAAAGAAAAGCGTTATCGCGTTCGCAAACAGCGGAGGCGGAACTCTGTATGTTGGCGTTGAGGACGGTGGCAATATAACTGGATTGCCTGATGCTGACACAGATATGTTAACCATTAACAATATGCTCCGCGATGGCATAAAGCCCGATGTTACTCTGTTTGCACGGTGTCAAATTGAAAAAATGAATGACAAAAATATCATAAGGATAGATATTCAGCGCGGCACTGACCGCCCATATTATCTCATTGGCAAAGGAATCCGACCGGAAGGCGTTTATGTGCGTCACGGCGCAGCTTCGGTTCCGGCGACTGACACGTCAATCCGTAAAATGATACGGGAAACTGACGGGGATAGTTATGAAAAACTCCGCTCTGTGGAGCAAAACATAACATTTGATTCTGCGAAAGCTGAGTTTGCGAAACGAAAAGTTCAATTTGGGACTTCACAGATGTCAACACTCGGGATTATCAACTCCGATAAAATCTACACCAATCTAGCATTGCTCCTTTCCGAACAATGTGTTCATACCACTAAAACAGCCATATTCCAAGACACAACACAACAGGTATTCAAAGACAGGCAAGAGTTTAGCGGCTCTTTATTCAAACAAATCAACGATGTTTATAACTATCTCGACCTTAATAATAAAACCATGGCGACGTTCGATAAACTCCTGCGGATTGACAACCGAGATTACCCCGAAACCGCTTTACGCGAAGCCCTTTTGAACGCTGTCGTTCATAGGGAATATTCAAGCAGTGGAAGTATTCTCATCAAAATATATTCTGACCGTGTAGAGTTTATCTCCCCTGGCGGCTTGGTTAGCGGAATTGAAGTTGAAGACATTATAAGCGGTTATTCCGCCTGCCGCAACTCCATGTTAGCGGAAGTATTTTACCGCTTACAATTTATTGAGGCTTATGGAACGGGCATATTAAAAATATTTGAAGCGTATAAAACATCTCTGGTACAGCCTAAAATAGAGGTCACACCCAACGTGTTCAAGATGATACTGCCTAACATGAACGTCATACCAACAATTAATAAAACCATGACACAAGAAGAAAATGTGATGCAGTTTGCAAGCGAAAACGGCTCTATAAACCGCAAGCAGACTGAAAATCTTCTTGGAGTCTCACAAACAGCGGCGGGTAAAGTCCTGCGCAAATTGGTGGAGCAAGGCGAACTGACGCGCGGTGGTCATTCGCGGAATGTCAGATACTTTGTTAGCAAATAATCAGATGTGTTAGAATGTCAGGTATAGAAGATTCTTTACTTTTATATAGATGATTGGATGAGACATGGTGGCAAACGAGCTTAAAAGCATCTATAAAAAGACCATCGTATATTATCAATCATATACATTGGCTATCACAGGCAAGGGCGATATGTTTTATACTGACACAGAAAAGGAAATTGAGGAAATCATAAGCCTCTATAAAAGGTTAAATCCATTTTTTAAAGAGTTCATGCTCCGCCAACTCCGCGACCTCATAGAATATAAATAATATATGGTAGTGTAGTATCACCTTGGTGCAACTATTTTTTCATGAACTATTTCGCAAAGAATTTGAAGCGGCATTTTATCGGTAGCCATAGCACGGGTCATTATGTAGTCAGCGCTTGCTCGATCTAAAGCATCAATAAGTTCGCGCTGACGAGTAAATATACCGCCTTTGCCTGGTTTAAGAGTTATATCAGCATTTGTAATTTCTTCATCCAGAGCGTTTGCTTCTTCTTCAGTCATTCTTGCCATATTTTATCTCCTGAAATTAAGTTGGCTTAAGAATTTCTTTCTACATGGCATAGCGTGAAACACATTTACCATGTCATCATCAATTATATTATACACAACTTCAATCAAGTTTCCAGCTGTATCATATCCAATAACTAACCATTTGTTAATGTATAGCTCAAGTAGTTGTTCATAAAGCGGATATTTTAACGCATGGCGGATATTAGTCTCAGTTATACCATGCTTAAAAGCAGCTTCATTGAACTCAATATTCGGAAACATAAAAAAAGTATAGCATTAAAACAGACATTATGACCAGTCAAAGTTGGCGATAAAAAAATGATTGCTATGTTCGCCCTCAACTGAAAAATTAAAAGAGGTATTGATGGTTACGAAAGGGTTTAGTGTCCAGAATTTTCCTGATTTCTAATTGTTTTCGGTTTCAGCGACAAGACCATGAGTTTTTGGAGTAGTTTTGTATTGTTTAGCGTTTTTATCAAGATTATATTGTTTTTGGATATGTTCAATGGATTGATTAACAGATAAGGATAATGATTTATTGATAGTCAGGGAAACATCTTTTATAAATCGCTTCATTAAAGTCTGGTTATTAAGAGAAATATCCAAATTGTTTTCATCCAAAAAAAGTTCAAATACCCTAATTTCCAAAGCATCTGCCAGTCTGGATAAAGTATCAGGATGTGGCCATTTTTTACCTCTTTCTATATCGCCAAGATAGTTTATTGAAATATTGGCAAATTCAGCCAGATCTGCCTGAGACCAGTTACGCCGGCTTCTGAATGTTTTTATATTTTGACCAAATATGGTTCTAATCTCTTTTTCGTTCATAATCCTCCTCTTATAGTTCCTATTTCAATACAATGCTAATAGCTTGACAAATACGCAAACCTCTATTAGAGTGTATTTTGAATACATGCCATTAGATTGTTTTGAAAACAAAGTGGTAATACAAAAGTTTGAAATTTATACGAAAAAAAGGAGTACTTGATGAAAAAAATTGGAATTTTTACATTGCTGGTGAGCTTTATGGCGCTAGCTTTGATATCTTGTAATGCGGCAGGTGACAGTGACCCGGTTATCAATGAACCACCACTATCTATGAATATAGGTGCGCTAAGAGCTGTTCCAATGGCAGCTGATGGTAGCGGCACACGACCGATAGTTGAAGACTCATTTACGCACGGAGGCCGGAATTACTTTTTGATTCATGCAGGTAGGATAAGTAATACATATTTATCGTCAATCATACCGATGACGCGATACAGCGGTCATGGAAATTTGGCCCTTAGCTTTACAACGGTCAATGAAGACACATTAAGTGCAGCTACAACGGAAACTGTGAACAATAGTATCACGAAGACAGATACTCGTGGTCAGACTACAAGCGTAGGGGCTTCGGTGGAAGTGAGGTTAGGAGTCGTCAAAACCCGGGCGAAGGTTACCGCAACCGCAAATCATTCATGGACGCGATCAAGTAGTGAAACATGGGCCCATTCAGGATCCACTAGCATTTCACTATCAGAAGTCCAAAGATATGCAGAGACACGTACTACAGCTCTGACTTTAACTCCAAGTGACCCCATAGGCTATTATCGTGTTGCAATGTATGCAGTTAGCGATGTATACTTTTTTATTACCACAAGTATTGATAATCAGGAATTACTTGACTGGGAAACAGTTGTTGTGGCATCGGGTCAATTAGCAGTGAGACAAGAATTTTCAGACAATGGCATTTTTGACAATGCTCCCCATGGAAATAATCTAATTAATTTTTCGGATGATTTTTATCGTAATCTTGAGGTAGGAGCCAGAATCTTTAATTTTGCATCTTATCCTCCAGTAAGAGCCACTACAATAATTGACGGTGATGTAGAAGTGGCTATTTTTATTGGGCAATATGACAGAGGTATTATCTTTAATAATTATAATATTGAAATTGCCGATAGAACAACCCCATTAATAATTGAATTAGATAATTTCGGTATGCGGTCAAGTAGAGAAGCAATCAGATCAGATAGTCAAACTGCAATAGAAATAAACATACGTGGAGACAATCACATAATCGGCGGAAATGGTGCAGCAGCAGGACAGCATGGGCATTCGGCTATTGTAACCAATGGTAGTCTGACTTTGACTGGGAGTGGCCAAGTGTCACTCCATGGTGGTCGCGGAGGTAACGGTTCTGGTGGTAGTGGTAGCGGTTCAGTCAATGGAACTGCCAACTCTCGTGTTGGGCTCGCTGGGTACAGCGGGGCGCGTGGTGGCGATGGCGGGCATGGCGTGGTTGCTAGGTCGATTGCTTTTTTAGGGTACGTTGGCGGGGTGTTACTCTATGGTGGCGATGGGGGTAACGGTGGATCCGGTGGATTCGGGCAAGGAGTTTCTTGGTGGCTTGTCGACCCCAGCCTACAGACGCTGGTAGGTGGCACTGGCGGTGAAGGAGGCAGTGGCGGGCGTGGTGGCGATGGCGGAGCGGGTATACAAGTGCTTGACTCGGTCACATTTGCACTGTTGCAGCGTGCTAATTTTTACGCTAAGGGCGGTCTAGGTGGTCGCGGGGGTAACGGAGGTCAGGGTGGGGCAGGTGCGCGGCGATTTGGCATCTTTCAGTCCTCTCGTGGTGGCTTCGGAGGTCAGGGTGGTGATGGCGGCAATGGCGGAACTGGTGGCAGCGGTATACATTTAGATGCGATACCCCAACATTTGCGCTTCGAGCTGCCTGATGCTGGTCACTTTGCTATCCATGGCGGGATTGGTGGACGTGGTGGCAATGGCGGAACTGGTGGAGATGCGTCCAGTGACGCTCAGTCCGGCTTTGGGCACCTTGGAGCGGGTGGTCTAGGTGGTAACGGTAATCGTGGCGGTCACGCTGTACATGCGCCAGGCGCTCCAGCGGCCGCTGATCTGCGCGAACTCTCACATCCCGGAAACGGAGGTGCCAGAGGGTCCAACGGGCAGAATGGATCCGGGACTGGGGCTGCCCCGCTGGTACCCACAAATACTCGTACACCACAGCCAGTTAATGGAGCTGCCGGGTTAAGAGTAGGTAGTTAGGATATATATACCGGTATTCGACTCCCTGTCCTAAAAGGTCGGGAGTCAATCCGGGTTTATTACAATTGTAGGGACTATTAATTTAGTTGGATTTTCGATTATTTCTGAAATGTTTTTTCCTACTTCGGTATCAGCAAAGTATTCGAGCCATATTTTTGTTATAATATCACTATAAATGTATTGTCTCAATGCTCCGCAAAATCAAACTATAGGCATCAGTCTTGCTAAGAGCTTTGCATATAAATTTACTCTACATTTGTGTAGGTGTCAACAAAAGTGTTAATCACACAAAAGTGTTAATCACACAAAAGTGTTTGACAATGAAAATAGTTTGCGTCGACACAAAAGAGAGTGGTGTGATATAATTATTGAGCAAATGTGTTGAATGCAGGGAGGTGTGGTGAAAAAGGCAGTAATACTTATTATATTCGTGCTGCTTGTTTGGGTTTTTTTCGTACGACCTCCGGTATCCGGAGGACAATTGACCTCAATATTTGGGCCGCGATATTTCGCAGATCGTTCCTTCCATACAGGGTCAGATATTGCTCTCCCTGTAGGATCCCCGGTCAACTCTATTTCATGGGGGACTGTCGAAAGAACCGGTTATAACGAAAGAGCAGGCCTTTATATTAGAATTGCCCATCTTCCCGGTATTATAAGCCGGTATTATCATTTGGATTCGATTAATGTAACAGCAGGGCAACGGGTAAACCCTTCAATGCTTATTGGCACAGTAGGAAATACAGGAATTTCAACAGGTTCTCATTTGCATTTAGAAATCAGGGCATTTGGAGTACCCCTGCCTGCGTACACTCTGATTTTCCCCGGAAGACTTCTTGACAAAGCCGGGGTATACAGATTTTTTAGCTCTGGCAAGGAAAAAATTTTGCCGGCACAACCTGCGCAAACGGAGAATCAAAATGCCTGAAAGCATAGCTCATTTTTCAGCTGTATTGTCATTATTTTTAAACGTATTTCAAGTTATTGTTATTTCCGCTTCTTGCGCAATGTTTTTTTTCTTTATGATCAATAAATTCTCAAAAGCTTTAATGCATATACTTGCTTCCTCCGGCTTTGGTGTGCTGCTAAGACTCAGGGCTCTCATAATCTGCAGAAAATCTCCAATAAAGAAAAGAGCATTTATTGAATTTGCCATGTTAAAGTCACAAGGATATTGGAAAACTTCTTCTGAGTGGCATTCAATAATAAATGAGTTCAAAGCTTTTTGTGCCATCAGTGAAACAGATATGACATATATCATCCCTAATTGTACAATGTTAATTGGAGAGGATTTTTCAAATGTTACTAAAAAATATTTTGAATATTTTTCCATTCCAAAAGTAAAAAAAGCTTTTGGTATATCTGGTGATCAAATTGAATGGGCATTACAAATACATATAGAAGAAGCCTATATAACACCAACATGTTTATTGACCGGATTATTGTCAAGATTTGAAGAAAACTGGGGAGAATTTATCAAGCGATATGTTTCTACAGCTTATATTGCAGAGACCGATGAGGATCAGGAAAAAAACAAAGCAAAGACCATTCTTACAAATGAATTATATTTTACTTTTGCCTGGTTATTATGGGGGCCAAGTTATGAGATAAAACATAGAAACTTTTGGGCTGGTCTTTGTCAAATCTCATATGGTGATGAAAGCAACTCCATCCCGGCAGTAGCTAATGTTAACACTAATGCCGCAGCAAAACTTCAAGCAAAATTTATTGAAAACAAAGGGCATCGCTATGGAATTCTTGTCTCTGCTAAAATATCGATATTCGAGAACAAGGCTTACTATAAAAGTATCCGAAATATAGTTAATCCGGAAGATACCTATTTTTATAATAAAATTGAAAATGGGGCTTTTCCATTTGCCGCACAAATTGATGATTTGATTGTATGTGATAACTATAAGGCAAAAAAGTATTACTGCACTGCTTATGTATGGCTTTTATTTGAATTGGAAGAGCAGGAGCATTTCGCATTCAGACCTGAAAAAAGCATAGCATTTTTTGAACATGCAAATCTCACAGACAAAAAATCGTATCAGTTTTTGATAGAAACTTTGATAGATAAAAGCATTAAGCACTTTGCAGATATATTCAGCAAGCCGGAATATGAGGGGCGTAGATATCGTTTTGTATGCGCTATGAACGACGAAATAACTGCTTCTTTCTATGAACGATATCATGAGATTATTGATTCAGAAAATGAGATTGGTAAAAAATTCAGGAACAGGATTTTCCCTGAGCCAAAGCACGCTCCGGCAGTCGCGTTTTCAGCATACGATGAGTATTTTTCTAAAAGCAATGTATTGTCTTATTTTGAAGTATCTCTCAAGGATAAAAATACGATTTCTGAATTTGGAAGGTTTTATACTGATATATATATGGAAAACTTTCAGGATGCTGATGAGCGTGAAACATTTGATAATATGTTGCTTTACTTAAAAAATGGTGAAACTGCTGAAAAATACAGATATCATATTATCCTTGCCAAAGACAATAACGGAAATGTTGTTGGAGGTGGAATATTTAATTATTTTATTGAAACAAATTCAGGAGTTATTGAATTCATTGCTGTAAAAAGCGATACTCAGTCCAGCGGCATTGGAACATTGATTTATAAACACATTTTGAATGTTATGGGATTTGATGCTCGCAAAATCAATAATAAAAAACTTGCATATGTGTTTTGTGAAATCGACTCGCCTGAGTACAGTAAATCAAACAATAAAAAATATCTCTATTTCTGGAATAAGCATAATTATTGGCATTTGGATTTTAACTATATACAGCCGGCATTATCGTCATCACAATCTCCGGTACATGGATTATGGTTTTTAATATCCCCTCAGGGCAGTGATTTATCCGAAGTTAAAGGGGAACTCGTTGCAAAAATAATTTGCGATTATATGAAATATGCGATGCAAATCAATAATCCTCAAGAAAACTCTGACTATATAAAAATGAAAGGAGAATTATTGTCAAAACCTGTAAATGTTCTTCGTATCATATAAAAAACCAGAGAAACCGGCTTTAAAGTCGCCTCTTTTTCATTACGCCAAAAAAACAAAAGAGGTATTGAGGCGAAACTACCTTATAATCTATACTTTTACAAGTGAATATTCGGGAATTATTAAAAGCTAAAAAACAACCTCTGATTATGGGAGTAATCAACACAACTCCGGATTCATTTTTCAGCTTTAGCAGAAAAATCAGTATAAAAAAAGCAGTTTCAGCAGCTTTAAAAATGGCGTCCGACGGGGCAGATATAATAGATATTGGCGGCGAGTCAACAAGACCAGGCGCTGATTATATCGATGAGCGCGAGGAGCTAAAAAGGGTTATTCCAGTTGTAAAAGAGATTGCTTTAAACGTAAAAATACCCATTTCTGTAGATACCAGAAAAAGCAAAGTCGCGTACGAAGCCATAAAAGCTGGCGCTGTGATTATAAACGATATTTCTTCTATGGAAGACGACCCTGCAATGGTAGATGTCATAAAAGACGCTGGGTGTGATATAATAATCATGCATAAGTTGGGCATCCCCTCTAATATGCAAAAAAATATTTTTTATACTGATGTTGTCTCAGACATATATAATAAGCTTGAAATTTTAACAGAAAATGCTGTTTCAAAAGGTATTGATGAGGGTAAAATTACAATAGATCCGGGATTGGGGTTTGGCAAAAGTGTGGATGATAATCTTGCAATAATAAATAATATTGCATACTTTAAAAAACTGGGCTTTCCTGTTCTTGTTGGCCATTCCAGAAAATCTTTTATTGGAACTATTACAGGAAAGGATGTGGAAGAAAGACTTGCGGGCTCGCTTGCTGCAGGAGTTATTTCTTTGATCAATGGGGCAGATATTTTAAGAGTACATGATGTAAGCGAAACTTCAGATACAGTAAAGATTGCAGAAGCATTCATGCGCAATGGTCTGGGCTCCGTACCAGTGCAGACCAGTATCAAGGGGAATGACAGAGTAGCGAGCTCGTAGAGGAGTGTAAAAGATTTGGATACTATAAGCATTCGCAATTATTTTGAAATTATCAGACTTGTAATTGATATCCTCGTAATAGCTTTTTTAATTTATCAAGTGTATAAAATTCTTCTCCACACAAAAGCAATGCAGCTTATAAAAGGCACTATAATTATTGGAATTATTTATGCCATAGCCTATTTCCTTAGACTGGAAACACTTCTCTGGCTTATGAATAAGTTGGGGCCAGTATTTATAATTTTAATTGTAATTGTGTTTCAGCCGGAAATAAGGAGCCTTTTTACAAGAGTAGGGCAGGGCAAATTTTTTAAATTATCCACAACTTCAAAATCAAGCGAGATAGAGAGTATTATAAATGCTGCAGAAATTCTTTCAGCAATGAAAAGGGGATGCCTGATTGTTTTTGCGCGTCAAGTTGGCTTAAAAAATATTATTGAATCTGGTACAAAACTTAATGCAGATATTTCCGCGAATTTGATTTTATCGATATTTGGAAAAGATACTCCGCTTCATGATGGAGCTACTATTATTCATGGAAGCCGCATAGTGGCTGCTGGTTGTGTTCTGCCGTTATCTGAACAGCTTGATATTAAAAGAAGTTTTGGAACAAGGCACCGCGCTGCAATTGGTATTTCGGAGACAACTGATGCTGTTGCTCTTGTTGTATCCGAAGAAAGATCTACTATTTCAGTTGCGTATGACGGTATTCTGTATTATGACCTTGAAAAAGATGAGCTTAAAAAAACTCTTGAAAAAGTTCTTAGCGCAAAAGATGATGTAGAAAATAAAGAAAAAGAGGTTCAGGTTGAAACTTAAAAAGATTGGCAAAAGTATTATAAATAATTGGCCTGTGAAAATACTGTCAATTGCCCTGGCTGTGCTTTTGTTTTTTTTTGCAAGGCTTACTACAATAGAAAGCCATCATATAATAGTTCCTCTTGAGGTTATCCTGAACGAGAATTTTGTACCTGCGGGTGCGCAGTCGTATCCTACAGATGTAAGAATATCTTTAAGAGGCAGAAGCGAAAACTTTCTTTTAATAACTGAAAATGATATAATAGCGTATGTTGACTTTAGCGCAAAAGAAAAAAGTGGCTACTACAGAGAACCCATAAGGATTAGAAAAAGAGGCAATGCACTTTTTGCAGACCTGCTTGAGGTAAAAGTTGAACCCAGAGAAGTTCGCCTTAGAATAGAAGAAAGGCTTAGGTAGGAGGAAGATAAAAATGATTATTGGCATGGGGATAGATATTGTAAGAATTGAGCGAATGAAAAAGTGGATTGTCCGCCCTTTGTTAATGGAAAGATATTTTCATGAAAAAGAGATTGAAGGTGTAAAATCAAGAGGCCAGCTCGCAGCAGCGGGAGCTGCAATGTTTTTTGCAGCAAGGTTTGCAGCAAAAGAAGCATTTGGAAAAGCATTGGGAACAGGTCTTCTGGGTATATCATTAAAGGAAATTCAGGTTGAAAATAATGTAAATGGAAAGCCTGTAATTAATTTATATGGCAAGGCAAAAGAAGCTTTTGAAAAAACAGGTGGAACAAAAATTCATGCTTCACTTACACATGAAACAGATAACGCATTAGCCGTTGTTATTATAGAGAGATAAATATGAGTGACGAAAACAGTAAACAACCTATAACTTTTTTATCAAAGACCGAAACAGACTGTCCTGTATGCGGCTTAAAATTCCGAAAAGAAGAGATGATGACAGGAGGTGGCAGGCTGAATGCAGGCGACCTTACAGAAGAGCTAAGGCGGTTATACATACCATCGAAAAAATATGGGGAAATAAATCCTTTGATTTATTATATTACTACATGCCCGGATTGTCTTTTTTCTGCTTCTGCTTCTGATTTTTCTGAAGTTAAGGCACCGCAGATAGCAGAGCTCAAAGCCAATACAGAAGACAGAATTTCTTCTCTTGAAAGTATTTTTGATTCTGTAGATTTTAAAGCAAAAAGAACTCTTATAGAAGGAATTGCTTCTTACTACCTTGCTGTAATGGCGCTTGATTCTTTTACAAAAGATATGAGCCCTACAGTTAAGGGAGGCATTTATTGCTTGCGGAGCGCATGGTTATGCAATGATCTTCATGCAAAATTCCCTTCTGAAAATTACGATTATATGGCAGAGCTTTTTTACAAAAAGGCAACATTCTATTATGTTAAAGCGCTTGATTACGAACAGGATGGCTCAGAAGGGATAGGGGGCGCAAAAAATCTTGGTCCTGATCTTGATAAAAATTACTGCTATGACGGAGTTTTATATGTTGGCGCGTATCTTCAATATAAATATGCATCAATAGAAGATGAGGCTAAACATAAAGAAGCGTTGGCAAATGCAAAAAGAATAGTGGCAAAAATATTTGGTATGGGTAAGGCATCTAAAAATAAGCCAGCTGCAATTCTTGATAATGCAAAAGACCTTTATGATAAAATAAAAAATGAGCTAAAAGATCCATCTGATGAGTAGTATGGTCAGAAACATAAAGCTTGTAATAGCGTATAACGGAAAAAAATACGCAGGCTGGCAGATTCAGGATAATGATACTACGATTCAGGGTTTAATCGAAGAAGCTTTAAAAAAAATACATAAATACGAAATAAGGATTGTCGGAGCAGGAAGGACAGACTCAGGTGTTCATGCAATTGGTCAGGTTGCAAATTTCAATACAGATTTGGCTTCAATCCCCGCAGAAAAGTTTTCACTGGCGCTTAACTCAATACTCCCGGAGGATATAAGAATTCTTGAAAGCAAAGAAGTTGATCTCTCTTTCAACTCCAGATATGATGCTATTGAGAGAATTTACAAGTACCAATTAACAGATATTTATTCAGTTATGCCCTGGGAAAAAGATTTTTCAATGTATATAGATAAAAAACTTGATATTACTGTTCTTAATGACATAGCTTCTGCAGTGATTGGAACACATGATTTTTCTGCGTTTTCAGCCCCTATGGAAGAGCATGTATCAACTGTCAAAACTATTTTTAGCTCTTCTTTTTACCCTTCATACCCTTTTATAATATATAAAATATCAGGAAGTGGATTTCTAAGAAAAATGGTAAGATCTATTATTGGCACAATCGTAGAAATATATAAAAATGGGGGAGGGCGAGGAGAACTTGAAAAAATATTGTTTTCTAAAGACCGCTCTTTATCAGGTGCAACTGCTCCTGCCAAGGGATTATTTCTTGATTATGTAATTTACGACAGGGAAAAGGGATGAGAAAAGTACTTAGTGATTTGTGGAATGTTCTTGAAGACTACAGGCAGTTAGTAAATTATGGATATAAATGCGATAATAGGGAATACTATGTTCCTGAAACAATAACCAATACTCCTGGTCCCAGGTCTGTTACTCCAGCGCAGGTTGAGACAGGCTCTGCTGGAGCGGAGCAAGCGCAAGAGAATGAACCAGATTCTTTTGAAAAAATTACTAAAGAGATTATGCAATGTACAAAGTGCAAACTTTGTAAAGAAAGGAAAAACAGTGTCCCCGGAACCGGTGTTTTAAGCCCACTTGTTATGGTTATTGGTGAAGGACCCGGAGCAGAAGAGGATTCTCAAGGGCTCCCTTTTGTAGGGGCAGCTGGGCAATATCTTGATAAATGGCTTAATGCGATTTCACTTGACCGCGCAACAAATTGTTTTATAGGTAATATTGTTAAATGCAGACCACCTGGAAACCGTGATCCGCAACCTGATGAAGCAGAGCAATGTATTGTGTTTTTAAAAAGACAGATAGCGCTGCTTAAACCTAGGGCAATTCTTACTGTTGGAAGAGTTGCAAGCAGCATAATAACTGCTCAGGAAGGGGGGATAGGAAAACTGCGGGGTAAAATTTATAATTATGAAGGGATACCTGTTGTTGTTACTTACCACCCAAGCGCAGTTTTGCGGGACAGGAGTTATAGGGCAGCAGTATGGGATGACCTTAGAGAACTTAGAAAAATACTAGATGAAATAACCTGATGTATATAGAAGTACTCTTTAACATTCCGTTGAAAACAACATTTTATTATGCAGCTACGGATAAACCCGGGAACAAAGATAGTATAAAAACAGGGGTAAGGGTTTCTGCTGGATTTGGGAAAAGAAAACTTACAGGATTCATTGTAAATATTCTTAAAGAAAGCCCTAACGTAGATTTTGAAATAAAAAATATCGAAAGAATTATAGATGATGTTCCTTTGTTTGATGATGATTATTATGATTTGGCAAAATGGGTTTCGGGAATGTATATGTGTTCAACAGGGGAAGCTCTTTTTTCCATGATACCTTCGGGGCGCAGGGAAAAAGATTTTGAAATCGATGTTGCTGAAGAGAGTTTGGAAAATTTTAGCCGTATAACTTTGAACAAAGGGCAAAAGAGTGTTATTGAAAAAATACAATGCAGCAACAATTCCCTTTTTTATATCTATGGAGTAACAGGATCCGGTAAAACCGAAGTTTATCTTCATATTGCCGAAGATGTTTTGGCTCAGGGAAAAAGTGTTATATATCTGGTTCCGGAAATAGCTTTGACTCATCAACTTATGGATTATATGACAGCAAGATTTGGAACAAATATTGCTGTGCTCCATTCAGGACTTACTCCATCACAAAAATTAAAACAGTGGAGAAGAATACAAACAGGTGAAGCAAAAATTATTCTGGGCGCAAGAAGCGCTGTTTTCGCGCCTGCAAAAAATTTAGGGCTCATAATACTTGACGAAGAACACGAGGCAAGTTATAAATCAGGCTCTACACCAAGATATCACGCGCGTCAAGTTGCAATGCACAGAATAAAAACCTCCAAAGGAAAACTCATAATGGGCAGCGCAACCCCCTCTGTCGAAGCATATCATCTCATGGCAGAAGGGGTTCTTGAAAAATGCGAACTTATGGAAATTGCTGCAGGCGGCACTTTTGCTCCTGTCCGCGTTATTGATATGAAAGGGCAAGATTCTGCGATCTCATCATACCTTGCAGAAAAAATAAGAGAAGTAACTGCAAAAAAAGGGCAGGTAATACTATTTCTTAACAGGAGAGGTTTTTTCTATTACTATTACTGCCTTTATTGCAAATATGAGTTTAAATGCAAACAATGTTCTGTTTCCCTAACGTACCATAAAGAAAGGAATAAGCTGGTGTGTCACTATTGCGGATACTCTGAAACCCCCGCAAGAGTATGCCCCTCATGTAATTCCTCCGAAGTGGGGTATTCAGGCTTTGGAACAGAAAAAATAGAGAGCGATATAAATAATTTTTTCCCATACCTTAGATCTCAACGCCTTGATAAAGATAGCATAAAAAAAGGGAGCGCTGTAAAAGAGATATTTACCAAATTCAAAAATAACGAGATCGACTTGCTCCTTGGCACCCAAATTATTGCCAAAGGGCTGAATTTCCCTGGCGTCAAACTGATAGGCATTATTATGGCAGATACAACATTACAGCTCCCTGACTTCCGGTCTGCTGAAAAAACATATTCACTTATTACACAAGTTGCAGGAAGAACAGGCCGGTTTTCCAAAGACGGCGAAGTCGTTATCCAAACTTACAGGCCAGATAATTATGCAATAAAATTCGCTGCGCAAAGAAAACACACTGAATTTTATAATGCAGAACTTGAAAACAGAAAAGCAATGCGATTTCCCCCATTCTCCAGAGTTATACGAGTTATATTCAGGTCTAAAGAGAAAGAAAAAGCTTTATTGGCAGCAAAGGATTTTTACAATATTCTTGCTCAAAATAAAGGGAGTTTTGATATATTGGGACCTGCAGAATGTCCTCTTGCGCTTATCGCAGGAAGCAGCAGATACCATATCCTTGTCACTGCTAAGGATATTAAAAACTCCCATAGGGTAGTTAGTGGAACAATAGAAAAACTTAAAACCCCCTCTGGCGTGTATGTAGAGATAGATGTGGACCCAGTGTCGCTTATGTAACCCTGTGTTGACTTTCGCAATATCTTCTATAATAATGTAATATAAAGCAAAATTAGGACTCAAATTATGACAGACATATTAACAATGGAAAATGATATTTTAAAAGAAAAATCAGCCCCTGTTTCAGAAATAGATGAAAATATAAGAAACCTTATAACTAAAATGGAAGAAATTCTTGATAAAAATAATGGGGTCGGCCTTGCCGCGCCTCAGATTGGAGAAAATAAACGGATTTTTATAACAAAAGTTCCTGGCGATATTCTAAGAGTTTTTATAAACCCGGAAATCATTCAAACATCCCAAGAGCTTGAAAATTATGAAGAAGGGTGCCTCAGCATTCCAGGAGTGTGGGCAAAGGTTGTAAGGCCGACTGCAATAGCTATGCAAGCATGGGATTCAAAAGGGAAAGTTTTTAGAGTAGATGTAGAAGGAATTCTGGCAAGAGTAATTCAACATGAATTTGACCACCTGAATGGTATTTTATTTACAGACAGACTTGATGAAAAACAAAGAGAAAAAGCATTAAAAGTATATGACAGGAAAAATAAGCCCAAATGAATATTTTCTTTGCTGGTACTCCTGAAATCGCTGTTAAATCCCTGGAAAAAATAGCAGAAAACTTTAATATTTGCGGAGTTCTTACAAACCCCGACAAACCTCAGGGACGCAGCAATAAAATAGTTTTTTCTCCTGTAAAAACAACAGCCTTATCGCTGTCACTCCCGCTATTCCAGCCCGAAACAATTAACAGCGATTTTATCTCAACAATAAAAAGCCTTAACCCCGATATTCTGGTCACATTTGCGTACGGAAAAATATTTAAAAAAGATTTTCTCTCGATATTCAGTAAAGAGACCCTTAATATCCACCCATCTTTACTTCCAAAATACAGAGGACCATCTCCAATCACAGCAGCAATTCTTGCAGGAGATCCGGAAACAGGCATAACCATCCAAAAGATGGCGCTTAAAATGGATAGTGGGGATATCGTCAAACAAGTGCAATTCCCGCTAACAGGAAGCGAGACCGCTGATTCCCTGACAGAAGATGTAGCAGAAAAAAGCGCTTTGCTCATTACAGAAGTTCTCGCAAACATTATTTCGGATAACTATTCCCCCATACCGCAAGACCATTCCCTTGCATCTTACTGCTCTTTTGTAAAAAAAGACGATGGACTTATAAACTGGAATGACAAAACCGTGCAAATTGAAAGAAAATTCAGGGCATATAAAAATTGGCCAGGAATCTTTACATACTGGAAAGGAAAACTTATAGTAATTACAGAGTGCTGTTTAGTATCTGAAAATGATGCTAAAAATATAAATACGCCAGATATTGTACCTGGTACTGCTGCTTTTGTTGATAAAAACAAAGGAATTCTTATAAAAACAATAGATGGTTTTTTAGCTGTTACAAGGGTAAAACCACAGTCAAAAAACGAAATGGATTTTAAATCATTTTTAAATGGTTCAAAAGATTTTATAGGCTCTATTTTGGAAAATGATTTACTAAAAAGCAGCTAAAGTGTAATCTATTAGAATCTGGAGATTGTATGTTGAGTTGGATTAGCAGAATTAGAAATATCTTCCCTTCCCGAGAAGATGATCAAGATATAAAATTTTCTAAAATAATAATATATGTTGTTACAGGACTCCTTCTGTTTATGCTTTTATCAGGTGTTTTAGCATTTATGCTTATGGTAAGAAGTGCAGAAGATGTTATGATTCCCAATGTAACAGGGATGAAACTGGAAGATGCTTTGATTGCTGTCCAGGATAGAGGGCTCAACAGCAGGATACAATTAAGATTTTCCGCAAATCCCCTGGACAGAGGCAATATAATAGAACAATCCCCTGCTCCGGGAACAATAAAAAAAGCCGGGAGCCATGTAGTTTTAAGAGTAAGCAGAGGCTCAATTATTGATCAAATGGAAAATTATGTAGGGTGGCAGGTTAGAGACCTTGAAACGCACTTAAAATCACTTGGCGCTACGATAACAATAAATGAGCCTCTGATAAGAATTCACAGTGATATGCCTGAAGGCACAATACTTGAGCAAAAGCCGCTTCCAGGAACAGATATTTCAAGCGGAGGAGCAGAGCTTTCCCTTGTTGTAAGCTTGGGACCAGAGGGGCAAACTTTATCTGTTCCTGATCTTGTGGATATTGATTTTACAACAGCAATGAGAAGAGCTGCTGCAAATAATATCCCTTTTCTGTTTACCCAGAGAGAACCAAGAAGAGGAGAAGGAAGGGGAGTTATCGTTGAACAAAGGCCTGGAAGAGATGAAAATGTACCAATTGGAACAACTGTTCAGCTTACAGTTACCCCTCCTGAGCCATCTGGCGGAAGAATTTTTGGAATTCTTAACAGAACACTTCCCGAACACCCAGTAGCAGTTGATACAGCTTTTTACATAATATCTGAAGACGGAGTAAAAGACGAAGTTTTTAGGCTGAGACATAGAGGTGGAGCCATGGCTATTCCTTTTTTTGAGGAAGAAGGCACAGTTCTTGTAATATCTGTAATGGGCAGGGACTTAATTCATTTTATAGTCAGGAGATAAAGTTGGTATGCGTAGCCATATCAATTTTGCCAGCCTTACCTCACCCAGGGGCAGGCGAAGCTGTATCAGTCTTCATTTCCTTCAAACAATTTTTTTGTACTCCCAATCTGATTAATATCATTTAAATTAAATGGAGTTCTCTGATACACATAATAATTGATCCAATTTGAAAAAAGAAGGTTTGCATGACTCCTCCAGCTTACAATAGGAGCTTTTGCTGCATCATCATCAGGAAAGTAGTTTTTAGGGACATGAATATCAATACCTTTGTTAATATCTCTTTCATATTCTAGTTTTAGTGTATCTGCATCATACTCTGCATGGCCTGTAATAAAAATGTGCCGCCCCCCTTTGGAGGAAACAATATAAACCCCAGCTTCATCAGAGTCTGCGAAGATTTTTAAGTCATCGATTTTCTCTATATCCTCTTTCCGGACTTCTGTATATCTTGAGTGGGGAGCATAAAAGTAATCATCATATCCTCTAAGCAATTTTGTATGTTTTACTTTTACTTTATGGCTAAAAACCCCTGATATTTTTTTCCCAACAGGATATTTTGGAACTTTATAATGATAGTAAAGACCTGCCTGAGCAGCCCAGCATATGTATAAAGTGGAAAAAACATTACATTTTACCCACTCCATAATTTCTTCAAGTTCATTCCAATAATCAACGTTCTCAAAATCAAGTTGTTCTACTGGAGCGCCTGTTATGATCATACCATCGAATTTTTCGCCTTTTACATCAGTAAATGTTTTGTAAAATTGTTGAAGATGCTCTGCAGATGTATTTTTGCTTTCATGAGTCTCTGTCTGCAAAAGAACAGCCTCGACTTGCAGGGGGGTATTGCTTAAAAGTCTTAAAATTTGTGTTTCTGTTGTGATTTTTGTTGGCATAAGGTTTAAAATGCCTACACGCATAGGTCTTATGTCCTGATGCAATGCTTTTTCTTCGGTTATTGTAAAAATATTTTCTTTTTTTAGTATTTCTCTTGCAGGAAGATTATTCGGAATATTTATTGGCATATCAATCCTCTTGTTAAGTTTTTATACAATATGATATTATTGGTCAATGGCTGAAAATAATAAGGTTGCATAAATTTAAACGTTATAATGAAGATAATGGCAGGAATCAAAGTGAAAAAAATTATTATATTTTTACTAACTCTTTTTATACTGGTTTCATGTGGTAATAGACGCCAATTTATTGAAGAGTTTGAAAGAATAATGGATGAAAAACATGGTGAACAACTTCTGAATGCCCTAAAAGATCTTGATAAAAGCTTCCCTGGAAAGCTTAGAACTAAAACAAATATCGCAGTAATTTATCTTAGTATGGGAAAACCCGAACAAGCTGAATTATTTTTTGAAAAAGGGGTCAATGCTGCAAGAAGGAGCAGGGAAAGGGATGAGAAATATACTTTTTTTGCTAATTATTCAGAGTACCTTTTTAGTATAGGAAATTATAGCGAGAGTTTAAGAATGGGAATGGCAGCGCTTGGAGCTGAATATTCCGATCCCTCAGGTGTCTCTATTACAATTGCCCAAATTTTTGCCCATGAAAATAGACCTAACGATTCTATACTATTTTTTAAAAGAGCATGGAGAGAGATTCCTAATATTTTTACAGATCAGGATATTTATACTTTTTTTTATATTTTAAGTGTTTCAGAGTATGCAGAAGAGAATATTGCTTTAATGGTTTCAATAATTGAAGAAATGAGGCTTAGAAATCCCGATATACGTGGCTATGGGTTTAAGCAGGCAGAAATTCTTCATCAGGCAGGAGCGCCTGTTTCTTCTCTTATAGCTACTTTTTCCGAGATGGAATTTTCAAGATTATATACTGCTGCAGATAATGAAAAAATGCTGGAAGCTATTGATCTTTTGTATGAAAATAATAGAGAGTCATTGCTATCTGTCAGAATAATAGAAGGTTATAGAAATTTTATACTTGAAGAATGGCATATTGCAGAAACTATCTTTGCAGAAGTAACGCCGGAAACCCCCATGATTTTTTATAACTATTTAAGACTTGCTTCAAGACTTCAGGCAGGGCATGGAACAGAAGCAATGCTTACAACTTATCTCCAGCTTGGCAGACACTTTTCAGAACTGCAGGGGTATCATTTTAATTTATGGAATGGTATTAAAAATAGCTCTATAAGGCATGATCCTGCTTTTATGGAGGCAATACTTAAAAACTGTATATTGTTATCTCCAGCTTCTGACTATGCAAGATTATCAAGAATTGAATTAGGCAGGCTTCATGATATACCTCAAGGTGAAAAAATAATTTTACATGATGAGGTTTTACATTATATAAATCTGGTAATAACCAGAGAAGCTACTGTGGATATTCTTGAGCCTGTAGCTTTAATGCTTGAGATGGAAGAAGACAATATTTTTATAGATGATATAATGCAAGCGCTCCAGGAAGCTGTAAGAGAAAGAAGGATTGGTGACTGGTTTAGGAATAGGGCTCAAAGAGGAAATGAAAACATTAGAGCAAGAATTTCTGTTATCTTATCATAATACAATGGGCTATCCATCATATATGCATACCATTAACGACAAAAACCAGGACTAATCTGCGGATTTGTCCTGGTTTAATATCAAAAAACTGCGTTACTCCGTTAGCCCAAAGGGGATTGATTACTTAAAAAGTTCTTTTATTTGTTTCGCGTAAATTTCATTTACTACAGATCTTCTTATTTTTAAAGAAGGTGTGAGTTCTTTGCCAACTTCAAAAGTCTTTGGTAAAAGCTTAAATCTAAAAATAGCTTCAAAATGTTTAAATCCATTTTTAGCATTGACTCTATCGATTATCTCTTTTTCAATAAGTTCATTGATTTCAGGTGACAATAACAGGTCTTCTTTATCCATGTATGGTATTTCCATTTCTAAAGCTTTTTGTTCAATATACTCAAAGCTTGGCACAATAAGAGCTGCAATAAATTTTTGGTCTTGCCCAAGCACCATAATCTGCTCAATGTATTCAGACTCAAGGCACTTGTTTTCAATAGGCACAGGTTCTATATTTTCTCCACCAGTAAGGACTATTGTCTCTTTTGCTCTTCCTATTATTTTAACTTCACGATTTATTGTTGCAACAACAATATCTCCTGTGTTAAGCCAACCATCCTGAAGAACTTTGTCTGTCTCTTCCTTGTTTTTGTAATAACCTTTCATTACCTGATCGCTTTTAACATAAAGCACCCCTTTTTTCCCATGAGGTACAGGCTTTAATTCTTTATCAAGCACTTTAAACTCAACACCCGGAAATAGAGGCCCAACTGTTCCATGAACAGGTCTTTTGTGCTTACAGACAGAAAGTATGGGCGCTGCTTCTGTAAGTCCATATCCTTCATTGACTCTAATTCCCATTGCATTAAAAAATTTCCTTACTGCAGGTGGAAGCGCTCCTCCTCCGGAAATTCCTAAAATAAAACGATTCCCAAAAAGTTTTTTTATCTTTTTATATATGATAACGCGCCCAAGCATTTTCATGGGCCATAGCAATAATATTGGAATTATGGATAAACAAATATCTAAAATACGGATCCGTTTATGAAACTGTGGCACAGTTCCTATTAACATTGCGACCAACTCATTATAGAGTTCGCCAATCCAGACAAAATATCTAAAAAGTATTTTTGAAATCCCTTTCTTTTTCTTAATGTTTCTTAAGATCGCGTTTCTTACCCCTTCCCACACTCTTGGAACAGATATAATCCACTGTGGATTCAGAGCAGCCATATCAGCTATAAGCACAGACCCTACTGGCTGGGAATATGCTATTCCGCCGCCTGCTTCAATAAAAATATATTCGCATGTTCTTTCAAATGAGTGCCAAATAGGCAAAATACTTATCATGATTTCTGTGGGTTTTACAAGAAGGTATTTACCGGTAACTCTGTCCAACTGAAATATAAAATTTCTATGTGTAAGAACAACCCCTTTTGGTGTTCCTGTGGTTCCAGATGTGTAAATCAAAGTAGCAACATCATCCAGATTCCCTTTATCCAGTTCTCTTTCAAATATTTCTTTATCCTGGTTAAGTTTTTTTTCTCCCAATTCCATAATGTCATAAAAATTAAAAATACTTATATTGCCCTTTTTTTCTTCAACAAGAGAGCTTTCATTATTGTCAAAGATAATAAGTTTTTCAAGAAGTGGAAGTTGTTCAATATTACTAAGTATTTTTACAGCTATGGCGCTGTTTTCTGCTATTACTGTTTTGCAATCAGCGTGGCCAAGTATCGATACTATCTCAATTTCTGTTGAGTCAGAGCCTCGCGGAACATCAGCGGCGCCTATACCCATAATAGCAAGATCCGATACGATCCATTCTTTTCTGTTATCAGAAATAATCCCTACATGATCTCCTCTTTTTATTCCTGCCTCAAGGAACCCGGCGCCAGCAATTTCTATTCTTTTATAAAAATCCTTATGCAATATTTTTTCGAATTGGCCTTCTTTGTCTTTTGCATAAAGTGCAATAGAGTCAGGATACTTTAGAGTTGTTTCCTTTATTCTTTTAGTTACTGTCATTTACTTTCCCCTGCTTGCACAAGACACAGCCACTCTGCTTCTGCTGCCAGTTCATCGCCAACGTATGCTTTTCCCGATTGTTTTAACATTGCTTTTGATACACGTATATTTGTTATAACCAGTTTTACTTTATCCCCTGGTTTTACCTGTCTCCGGAATTTTGCCTTATCTACAGTTGCTAAAAAGAAAAGCGCATTTCCAAGCAGTCCTGACTGGCTTATCCCTGCTCCGCCTGCCTGAGCCATTGTCTCAACAAGAATAACCCCGGGAACTACAGGATACTCAGGGAAATGACCTTTAAAAAAATACTCTGATGCTGTAAATGTTCTATATGCAATAATTTCTTTTTCATCTGATTTTTCTATTTCATCAACAAAAAGAAAAGGTTCCCTGTGAGGTAATAACTCTTTAATATCCTTCATAATAATATTCTCCCTTGCTTCATAATTTATCATGCAAAATAATGTTATATCATTTTATTAGCATTATTTTAATAGATGTCAGTTATTTTTTTATAATAAGTTTGCTGTGCAATTCTGTTTTACATTGATAATTCCCTGAGAATTTTTATAGTTTCACTGGAGCTCCAGTCTCTTGAACCTGTAATAACACCAGCAATTCTCCCTCTTGGATCTATAATATAAGTTGTAGGGATCGACCGCACACTGTATTGAGCTGCGATTTCCCTGTTTTCATCGAGGACAACAGGAAAGGTATATCCATTTCTTTGAATAAATTCCCTTGCAACTGAGCTATTTTCATCAATATTGACTGCGATTATCATAAAATTGCTATTTGCCATTTCTCTATGAAGAGATTCCAATGCAAGCATTTTATTTCTGCATGGAGGGCACCATGTTGCCCAAAATGTAAGCATTATTACTTTACCTTCATGCCTGTGAAGCCTGACCCTATTACCATTTAAATCAGGTAAATTAAAATCAAAATAATTAATATCTTCTGTAATTACCTGAAAACCAAGTTTTTGCAGATTTTCTCTAAAAGAATCCCCTGGAATTTGCATTATAAAAATAAACAATAAAGGGAAAATTACAACCCATAGTTTTTTTTGCATAAATCATATACCCCATTTTTTTGTGCATTAATTCATAATATTACAATTTTTTTAAACAGTCTATTTTTATGTTGCAAAAACAGAGGCGAGTATAACAATAAAATTATATAAAGCGTGCGATATTGCATTTATATGAATACTTCTATCCCTAAAAAAGATAAAGCATAAAAAAATACTACTGATAAATGAGATTAAAATACCTGCAACACCTTGAGAAACGTGGCAGAGTGCAAACATAGCTGATATTGATATTGCCAACACTGTTTTGCTTGCGCTTTTTTCAAAATAATTGATCAAATATGCTCTAAAAAAGAGTTCTTCCCTATAGCCTGTTACAACTGATACTAATAGATAAAGAGGTATAAATTGCTTTGTGCTGGCTATACTTGGAACATTCTGAATAACTCCCATAATCCTAAGTATTAATGCTGCTGAATTGACAAAGATAATCAATAAAAATGTATAAATTATTATTAAGATAATTGTTTTTAAAATACGGCTGGTCAGGCCAGGAGCGAAATTATCTTTTAAATTCCATTTTTTCAGATGAAAAAAATAGAGAATAATCAGGATTTGGGGAATTGAAATGATGATATAATTTATCATCATAGTATCTGAGGCAAAAAAATAGGCCATAGCTGTACTGTTTGTAAACACAGCAGGGAAAAAAAGCACTAGATAGAGTAAGAATGGTTCAGAATTGTATAAATAATCTTTAATTTTCATATTTTTTTCTATACATCAAGAGAAAATATTATATAATCTATACATTGTTGGGTGTTTATTTTGGTAATAATAGATGTGAAAACCACCAACAATATAATTGTATTTGTTAATACAATATGAACTTTGTATAAATTAAAGATATAATATGTCAATACTTTTTATTTTTATAATAGTAATTCTGGTAGTTGTTATTGTACTTATTAGAATGTTTTCAAGCGATAACTTCCCATGGATACAATTTTATGCTCGCGGGCGTGAAAGCGGATTTAGTTTAAATGAAATAAATCTTCTTAGACGGGTAGCGATTGAAAGTAGTATAAAAGAACCAGTCTCTCTTTTTTGGTCTGTAAAACAGCTTGATAGAGCTTTAAAAAGTATGATTTTGAAATACCGTAGCGGCGCTACCCATAATATAAATCAGGCGACTATATCTAAATTTTTTGATTTTAGAAAAAAAATTGAGTTTGAACAGCCTAAATATAAAATAGGAATAACAACAAGCAGAAAATTAACAGTAAGACAGGTTATAAAAATAACACTTCCTGGTGTAGGAACTTATACTTCAAGTGTTGTTGAAAATCTTAGAAAATATTTTGCAATAGCATATCCTTCAGGCCCCAAACTTCCTTTAGGGGTATCATGGGCAGGACAGAAAATAAATATATATTTTTGGCGGCCAGATGATGCTGGCTATGTTTTTGAAACAAGAATATTAAATGATTTTATTGACAGCAAAGTTCCCATACTTCATGTGGCACACTCAGATAATCTTGTAAGAAGCCAGAAAAGAGGCTCTGTAAGGGTAGATGTAAATAAAAATGCATTTCTTTACTCTATTTCTGATGTAGCTAATGAAATAGTGGAAAAATCATCTGGCATAAAATGTATGCTTCTGGATATCTCTGAAGATGGGGCAGCAATACTTATAGGCGGAAAAGCACGGGCTGGAATTATGGTAAAAGTTCAAACAAAGCTTTCTGGTGAAGATGTTGTAATGTGCGGTGTTGTTAGGGGTATTAACTTTAATCAGAATAAAAACCAATCAGTATTGCACCTTAAAGCTAATCCTCCAAGTTTTGTTATGAAAAACAGGATTTTGGGCTTTGTTTATGGACTTTTTCTGGATGACTAGTCAATCTTTGCTAAATTAGCGTTGTTTTAGAAAAGTAGCATAATATTTTTTTATCTCATCAAAATTGAAGTATCTGTAGAAATTAGTATGTCTCTTAATGTAATAGTCAAAACAGGAGATATATTATCGATCCTATTATCAATTTTGAAAACAATAGAGCAATCAGAACATATTATATTGATCTATTAATAATGGTTTTTGTTGTAGTATTTTTTACTTTGCTCTTGCCGTTGCTTAGAAGCCAGCTTCCGCAGCTCCCATTCCCTTCTGATAAAATCATATCCATAGAAGGGACTTTGATAGCAGATGCAACACCATTAAGAGGCGGGAGATTTCTTTATAGAATTAAAATTAATTCTGCCACTTCAAATATGAATATGACAGCATCTTCAAAAGGGGCTATCAAGGTAATTTCAAGAGGAGATTCTCTATATAAGGGTTCTTTGGTTAAAGTTGTTAACCCCAGATTTGATGTTGATTATAATTACTTGAATATGCTTTTTTTTAACCCATTGCCAATGGTAAATAGCAGAGAAGTTATTTTGCTTAAAGAATCCAAACAAAGTTATTACAGAAATAAAGTAGCAAAACCTATTTTCGCAGCAATAGAAAAAATAGATGCAGGCGATGGGCTTGTTTCAGCGTTACTTACGGGCAATAGGATCGACCTGGACCCTATGCTTTCAAGGAATATAAGGAAGTCCGGGTGCGCCCATATACTTGCTCTTTCAGGGATGCACCTGGGAATAATAACAATGTTTGTACTGTTTTTATTTAGAAAAATTGTAGGGGGGAAAAAGGCAATAATAGCAGCTTTTGTATTTAATTTTTTCTTTGCGCTTTTTGCAGGGATGTCTGTGCCTCTTTTGCGCTCATTTATTTTTTTTAGTATTATTAATTTTGCAAAAATAACAGGCAGGGTTGTTGATATTGACAAGTTGTTTGTTCTGAGTTATGCGATAACTGTTCTCCTTGCGCCTGATGAGGCAGGTGACCTTTCTTTCCACTATTCGTTTTTGGCAATGGCAGGCATAATATTTTATTGCCCTTATTTGTATCGTGTTTTTCTTGGGATTGCGCCACCTGTGCTGGCGAGTCAACTTGCATTTACTATTGCTGCCCAGTTACCTACATTGGTTTTATCTTCTATTGTGTTTGGTGAACTATATTCTTCGGGAATTGTTGCTTCTATTATTATATCTTTTCTTGTAACAATATTTATGCTTACTGCTTTTCCAGGTGTAATAATTATCCTTTTTACAGATATTCCGGTTGTCCCTATATCTTTTTTAATAAAAATGCTTTCATCTTTGATCCACCGCTGTGCTGCTTTTTTTGCAAGCTTTCCTGTTTTTAAGCCAAATTCTATTGCTATTTTTATATTAATTATTATTAACTTTTCTGTTATATTATTGGTTATGTTCCCATATTTGAAAAATGAAAAATATAAAATATTAAATTTCTGTAAAAGGTTTAAATGAATTATAATTCTCAAAAAAGTATACAAGATATTCTTTCAAAACATAATCTTGCTCCCCAAAAAAAGTTTGGACAAAACTTTCTTATATCTAAAGAGGTAAGGGAATATATCTTATCTGTTATTGATATAAATCCGGGTTTGGATATATGGGAAATTGGTCCTGGCTTGGGCAACATGACAGCTCTTATACTTGAAAAACTAAAAACCGGAAAATTATCTGTTTTTGAAATCGATAAGGGGTTTATAGAGATCTTAAAAGAGTTTTTTGGCAGCAGGATCGAGGTAGTAGAGGGAGATTTTGTTAAAACATGGAAAAAGTATAAAACACTTTCCAAAGCAAACTCGCACCCTGCCAGGATTTTTGGGAATTTGCCTTATAATTCAGCTTCTGCGATTATTGCATCTCTTATCGAAGAAAATTGTGTGCCAGAGAAAATGGTTTTTACTGTGCAAAAAGAGGCAGCGCAAAGAATAGCTGCAAAGCCTGGAACAAAAGATTACTCTTCTTTTTCTGTTCTCTGTCAGGTTGCGTGCGATATAAAAATCGAGACAGATATAAAAGGGGGAGCATTTTTTCCTGTGCCAGATGTGACTTCTTCTCTAATATCAATGACCCCTCATTCCAGGTACCCCATAGTAAAAGACAAAAAAGAGTTTTCGCAATTTCTTAGAACTCTTTTTAAAGCAAGAAGAAAGACAATATTAAACAATCTAAAAACTCTAAATATCGAAGCAATAACAGATATACTGCACGAAGAAAATATTTCGCCTGGCATAAGGGCAGAAAAGCTGACTGTATCTCAACTGGTATCACTTTTTGAAAAAATCAATAAGGTTTGATTGATGTATACAATTAAAAATGAAGAGTTATATAGTTGTAGTCATATCTTTTCGCACCAGTTCATCAATAATCTGGGCAAGAGTTTTTGCATCTGGGCTTGCTGGTAGCGATGGCAGCCAAGGTGCTGTATATTTTTCTGGCGAGATACTAATTATGCTTGGTCGTAATTTTGTCTTTAGAAAAGAACCTCTAATCCCGCTTAGATCTGGAGGTGGTGTTGAGCATATAACTAATGCAACGACTACGCCTATCGGAGAGGCTATATTTGCTTTGCCTCCGGAAGATTTAGATCTTAATTTTAGAGTCATTTTTGAAGCTGGATATACATTTCAAAATTTTACTGGTAGTGCTGCTCCTCGAGTGATGAGAAGAGAGTTACCTGTTTTTAGGGGAAAATAATTATGTTTATTATAAAAATAAAATATTTTTTATGTGCTTTACTTTTTTTAATAACATTATCATGCGCTAATAAAGATGTTGATTTAAAGCTGAATAGATTAAATGATGCTTTTAATGAAGCAGTTCGAATACGAACAGATAGAGATCTAGCATTATCTGTAGCTGGAGAAATAACAGATAGGGATATTAGAGGAAAAGATGGTTTAAAGTTTTTAAGATTAAAATTACTTGTTCTTACTATGGCAGGAGAATATGCAGAAGCATATGAAGTAATTTCAAAATATCTTGATTTTTTTGATAATAATTATGAATTGTTGATTGGGCAAAGTATTATTGCCAGAGTGCTTGGCATGGAAACTAAGCCATATCTTTATAAAGCTTATGAGCAATTAAAAAATAAAACAATGTATAGCAGAAATTATAGTAGTGAAAATGAAATATTTCTTACTCATCATTTGGCTTTAGTTTTAGGATTTTCAGAAAATCGAAGTTTTTTTGAAGAACTACAACATAATCCTATTACGGAAGAAGATAAGGAGATAATAAAAGAATTATTAGATTTCTATAAAAATGCTAGTGTAAATGAATTAATTTTATTTATTGATATAGGATTTATTGCTTCTGAACCATGGTTTCGTGACCCTGTCACCTCTGACAGAAATTCACTGGAATGGTGGGTAGAGATAGAAGACTAAACTTTATTCAAAGCAGATGCAGAAATTATTGCATGGAGGTGCCAATGAAAGAGATAGAAAACAGATAGAAAGTGTTGCTAGAGAAGCGCGTAGTGTCAACTTATTAAAAACCAGATGTAATAATTGACTTTATCTATAAAATTCTGGAACGTGTATTAAAAAGTCCAATTTGTTGCTCGTAGTGTCAGAAAATAGAAAACCAGATGATGCAAATGATTTTGGCTGTTAAAGTTTGCTTAAAAACGGGAGCTTGTATTTGATAGTGGTGGGAATTTAGTTACTTCTGTACTTGATAAAGGGACTTTTAATTTTTCCGGTGGAAGAGATATTCGTCATTTTCTATTCGATATGCGGCCGTATTTTAGGCAGATGGAGAGTTTGGGATGATAATTAAATAAAGGAATTAAAAATGTATAGAGTTTTTTGTAAAATATTTTATATCGCATTACTTGGCTTATTGGCGATTATTTTATCAAGTTGTGGTTCCCGTATATTTGCAGGAATATTCTATCCTAAAATTGTTTATGGGTTTTCGCCTATAGGAGAGCAACCACCTTGTAGTGCAAATGCCAGACTAAACGCAGGAAATGAATTTCCTCAAACTTTTACATTTAATATACGTCGATCTGGGCCAAATACCTTTGAATATTTTTTTCTCCCAACGATATTTGTAAGAAACCCATATGAAGTTTTACATATTAGGGAAATGAGGTATGAATGGGAAGGCAATACAGGAACCTTTATTAAGGATAAAAGTTTTCAACTTTCGGTAGACAGATATGTTACTAATGGTGAGTGGTATTGGTTAGGTGTAGGAATGGGCGGTTTTGCTCCTCGGGATATTAATTTTGAGAAATTTTTTAAAGGCAAGGAAGTCGGGGATAAATTTTTATTCAGAATAATTATTACATACTCTTTTGATGATGGGTCAGAAAACACCCAGATTTTAGAATACAATGTAACAGCAGTTAGGGGAGAGTTTTCCTTTCCTAGAAGCTTTGTATGATCGCGTAGTGTCAGAAAATAGAAAACCTGTTTACTCTTGCGAGTATTCAGTATGCAAAAAACCCATAGAGGGTGTAGCGGAAGACCCCGCAGCCCTTTAGGGCGAGGAGTCTGGAGCGAGGGGGAGCCGCGAAAATAATGACAGCAGTTATGACAAGAAAACCCAAAACTCTTTGTGACAAAAAAGCTCCCCCACATAAAAATACAGCAGCTTTGGGAATGCCTTTGATGACATGGGTGGCCTTACCCTTAACCTTATGAATGTGGCTACAATAGCAACCATACTTGGAGTAGATAATGCGGACAAGATGAACCTTGGACTCTTTGAGCTGAATATAACAACTTCTGGAGCTACAAGCAGGATTGGGACAAGCGGCATCGACGTTAGCATGATGGCATACGCCCTTGGAAGCAGGGCTCTTGAGGCTTGGCAGAACAGTAGAACCATGCCGGTTACTGAACAATCTATTCTAATGATTGAGGAAATACCTCTTGAAGAATTATCGACAGAAGAAGCGATGCGGGAAGCATTGCGGCGTATAGGTCTAAACCCTGACAGTGAAGTGCTTCAAGAGTTAGTATATCTCTTACATATCGGACAGAATGTTGATAACGAGATATTTACTGACGAAATGAGAAACGAAAATAGACCTCGCAGTAGCCATGATGAGGCTTCCGAGTCATCTGAAAATTATTACCTCGGAATTCATTTTTTAAGAACATTTGCAACTGCAAATTTAAGGCAGCCATATATCTCTAGAATTAATGATTGTGATATTTGGGTTGAAAACGTTTTAGTGCTGGCAGGGGTAGACCCGTTAGATTATTTCGTTGGTCCTGCTAGATCACATACCGTAGAAAGCCATATAAACAATGCGCTGGAAAGAGGTGTAATCCCTATAGAAAGAAGGGCTCCAAATATTCGCTTACTCGAAGGTATTTATGTTGTTTTTATGGGTGATAGCCCTCGTAATTTTGAGGAACATGCCGGTCTTTTATTCGTAAATAGAAACGGAACAGTGGATTTTTTTCATACATCAAGTTGGGGCACTGCAATGTCAGTGATGTTGTCATATGATAGTGTAAGAGCCTTTCAAGGAGATTTTAGCTATAACTTGTTTTATTATCAACGAATACAGAGGTAGATATGAGCAAAAGATTCGCTTTCATTTTTTTATTTTTATTTTTTTCATTCTCTTTGTATTCGCAACCTGTAAATATTACTGTTATCGCGGAAGATGTTAATGCTTGGGGGGCTGGTGACTGGGGGGGGTACAATAAGATTGTTGACAAAGATATACAGCAATTAATTAACATAGAAAATAGCCAATACATTGAAAAATTAATGAATAATAGAGGAAGAAGTACACAGGTAGAGCTAGAAAAGCTTTTTTTTATTGAAGATTTATTTTTTTCAAATATTCCTAGTATGGAGGAAAATGTGATATACCGTTTAACATATGAAAAAGACAATACTTCTTACGTTGTATATACTATATCAATAGAGCCATTTTCACTTTTAAAATTTTTTAGAATATTTGTTCGCGCAGATGAAGATAGTGTCGGTATTGAATCAAACAGCCCGCAAACTCAACAAGCTGTAGAGAAAGTAGAGGCAGTTGCCATCAGTATTCTTGAGCCCAAAGATACTGTCCTTGCCTCAAACGACATCTCGGCAAGCCCAAAGCCTCTTTGGGCATTGGTTGCAATTATCGGCGGAGCGGTTGTCGTGGTCGGTGCTATGGTATTGTTTATAGTCAAGCGGAGGCGTAAGGGTATATGCTAAAGCGAGAAGTGTCAACTTATTAAAAACCAGATGTAATAATTGACTTTATCTATAAAATTCTGGAACGTGTATTGTGAAGAATAGAAAACCTGTTTACTCTTGCGAGTATTCAGTATGCAAAAAACCCATAGAGGGGGTAGCGGAAGACACCGCAGGCAAAGCCGAGGAGGCTGGAGCGAGGGGGAGCAGCGAAAATAATGACAGCAGTTATGACAAGAAAAACCAAAACTCTTTGTGACAAAAAAGCTCCCCCACATAAAAATTAAATTGGGTGATGGTTTTTTGGTTAGAGATAGTGTCGGAATTATTATAGCAGGTTTAGAAAAACTTGGTATTGATACTTCTTCTCTTAATATAAGAGTAGTAAGCCCCGGAGAAAGAGGATATGCTGCTGCTCGAGATAATGCAACACACAGTTTGCTAAATACAGGAACACGGACTAATTCTAATACTCCGGCTCACTGGCAGCAAGGCGATAGTCAAGGGCACTTTTTATGGGATCCAAATACAGGAACTAATAGTGAAGGACGCCATATATTTCAGTCTAGAACTCGCTTTGTTACTATAACACCAAAAGAATAGGAGGAATTAAAATGAAAAAAATATTATTTATGTTAACAATATTGATTGTGTTGTTATCATGCAACAGTAGAGAAAACCAACCCTCGTTAAAAAATGTAACTTTTGCTGCAGAGGATAATAAAGAACTACCTGTTTTTGAGCATAATATATGGGGTGTCTGGAATGGTCATCCAAGGGGAAGTCAAACTAGTGCTATTTTTTCATCTATGGGAAGATTTATGAGCACATCATATTTTTTATTATTTGATCCAAATTATCGTAATACAGGTATTCCTCAAATTGTATATGATGCTTCTGATACTATAAAAAAAATTATTCCATATAGTGAGAATACTGTTTTAGTAATCCTTGAATATGAACTAATAATATTTGATGTAAATGATAATATAAGTCGTGGGCCTGACTATTTTACAGGAACAGTTGCGATGCATTTTATAGATGAGGATCATATGTGGCTTGAAGTTGTTTGGGATAACCCTAAATA
>WQZP01000002.1 GCA_009780675.1 Spirochaetaceae bacterium
CTGGCGACTATGGCGGAGGGGTTCCACCCGTTCCCATCCCGAACACGGAAGTTAAGCCCTCCTGCGCCGATGGTACTGCTATCGTGGGAGAGTAGGTCGTTGCCAGACTTTTTTTTATTAATTGCTTTTTAATATAAAGATAAGTTAATTAAAGACAAGTTAACTCTGCCCCGCTTTTTGGAGCAGAGTTCATATCATAACCAGCTTTTAGCTGGTATCTTCACAATATTCTTTCTTATTATTTTATTACCAACACATTGGTTTTTGCTTTGTGCGTAACCTGCATACTTGCGCTTCCTACCATAAACTCTTCCAGCTTTCCTCTTTTCTTTTTTCCCATAATTATAAGATTACATTTTTCTTTTTCTGCATAAGCGCATATTTGTTCTACTGGATGTCCTTTTAGTATTTTTGTACTTACTTTAATGCCTTTGGCGCTAAGCTGTTTCTCTACTTTTGATACTGCATCTGTCGCAACAGTATCTTGAGTTATTGCTACTTTTTCTTTAAGCTTTTTATCATCACCAAGGGTTACATAAATAGCATTGTCTATTTTTTCCTGAACATAAGCTACTAAAACTTCAACCTCTTTTCCCATGGGAACAGCGATTTTCATTGTTTCTTCAATCGTTTTTTTTGACTGTTCTGAGCCATCTGTCGTAACAAGAATTTTATACATTACTTTCTCCTTTTAAAACACACTTTATGAACTTTTGCCAGCAAAATATCTGGTAATCAATGTTTATTGATGTTCTTATAGTATATATTGTATGTTTAATTTGAAAATAGGTAAAGAAAAAAATAGAGCTAAAAAAATAAAAAGGTTTTATAATATAATATTTTAAAATACTATATATTATGTTATAAACTAATAATTAAGCAGAAAAGAAAATTGATAAATTAATAAAAGTAGTGCATAATATACAAAAATAAAGGGTAAAAAAATGATGTATGATGATTTTATGCAACTTGTCACATTCAACCTTGGAAAAGAAGAATATGGCATTGATATAATGAAAGTAGAGGGTATTGTAAGGGAAGAAGAAATAAGAAGCATCCCTAATGCTCCTCTTTTTGTAGAAGGGGTATTTAATTTACGAGGCGAGATTATCCCTGTAATCAGTTTACATAAAAGATTTTTTATTGATGAAGCAAAAAAAGATGAAGCAGATGATCTTTTACGCGGTTTTATTATTATAAGGGTAAATAATATGAAACTTGCAGTCAAAATAGACAAAGTGTCCAAAGTAACTAATATCGATAAAAAGAAAGTGCAACAGCCACCTCAGATGAACAGGGGGATAGGCAGCGAATATATACAGGGTGTTACTTCTTTGGATGATCAATATATTATTATACTCGATATAGAGCGGCTTTTTGCCCTAAAAGAACTTAAACAACTCGAAATATTGAATAAAAGATAAAGAAAAAATAGAATGATCATCCCTGTTTTCAAGCCTTATATTAATAGAAAAGATATGGACAGCGTTTTGAGTTGTCTTGTGAGTGAAAAGCTGGAAAACAGCCAAATATCAAAGCAACTTTGCAGCGATATTTGTAAAACTATTGGGGCAGATGAAGGCTTCTTGTTTAAAGAATATAGACGCGCTATTGAAATAGTACTCCGTATTATAGAACCAGAAGCAGAAAGCAGAAAAAATGTGATTCTATCTCCTCTTTTACCTTTATATTACAAACTTGCAGTAGACAAAGCAGGTCTTAAACCATTATATGTTGATGTATCTCCTGAAACTGCCTCTATTTCATATGATAAACTAAATGATGTTGTCAGTAATAATGAAGGATCTATCCATTCAATAATACTTGATTCCCCTTTGGGAAATATGCCTGAAATCACAAAAATAGCGGAATTGGGAATTACACTTATTGAAGATATTTCAAATTCATTTGGCGCTTCTGCTGAAGAAAAGCAGAGTGGCTCTTTTGGCGACTACATTATAATGAATATGGATCCAGATAAAATAATTACAGCAGGCTCAGGAACATTTGTTGCTGTAAAAGGCAAAAAAAACAGAGAAACATTAAAAAACATAGTTTTGGAATATGATAAAGATATATTTTTGCCGGATCTCAATGCTGCGCTTGCAATGAATCAGGTGAATAATCTGGAAAAAATCATAAAAGCAAGAAATGATATTGCAGCTATTTATTCCCAAGCTGTTATGAAAACAAAAAATAAAACTTTTTTACAATTAAATAATTCTTTTTTTACAGCTTTTCCTGTTATTGCAGAAAGCAGCACAAAAGAGATAAAAAAATATGCTTTAAAAAAAGGTGTTGAAGTTTCAGATGCTTTTTCAGACTCAATTATCAATAAATTCAATATTGAAGAATGCCCAGAGGCAAAAGCCTTAAATATGAGATGTATAATTTTTCCTCTTTATCCAAACATCGGCAAAAATAATGCAGAGAAAATCGTTAAAATTATTTCAACGCTTCCTTAAAGTCTGCCCAGACCTTAAATACTAAAAATAGGTGATTTATTGAATGAGTAAAGATGCATTGTCACATAACGGCCTAATACTAATAATTTATAACCCTGAAAAAAAAGGCGCTATTGAGCTTTCATCTGAAATTCATTCATATCTTGAAAGCAATAAAATAAATAATGCTGTTTGCAGCAGTGAAAGCATACCTGAAAATTTTTTAGGCAAAAAGCACAGGCTTATAATTACTCTGGGAGGAGATGGTACTGTTTTATATTGTTCGAGACTCTTTTCCCCGCATGATACCCCAATACTTGCAATAAACTTTGGAGAGATTGGTTTTATAACAGAGACTGAAAAAAATAACTGGAAAACCAGCCTTGAATCTTTTTTAAATAATACCTATGAGCTTAAAAAACATATTCTTCTAAAAGTTTCTGTATTCCGCGATAACAAAAAAAAATATGAAGCTAATTGCCTTAATGATTCTGTAATAACAGCAAACGGAGCTGCAAAAATCATAAATCTGGATGTTTATGTAGAAAATTTATATCTTGGCAGATATAAGGCAGACGGTATAATCGTATCAACACCTACGGGTTCCACAGCTTATTCTGCAGCAGCAGGAGGCCCATTATTATATCCTGAAATGGATGCTTTTATACTAACCCCTATTTGTCCCTATTCGCTTTCAAACCGCCCAATTGTTCTGCCTGTTGATAAAAGTATTAAAATCATTATAGAAAAAAATCAGCGTGTAGATATTGTTTTAACAGATGATGGTCAGGAAACTTTTAATCTTAAAGAAAATGATTCAGTTATTATTGAAAAATCGCCTTATAAAGCTCATATTATCAGAGCAGAAAAAGAGGTTTTTTTCAGCAAAGCAAAAGCCAAGCTAAACTGGTCTGGGGGGCCAAATAATGCTTGAAGAATTATATATAAACAATGTTGCCTTAATCGATAATCTAAAAATAGACTTTAAACCAGGTTTTAATATTCTCACAGGAGAATCTGGTTCTGGCAAATCTCTTATTGCAGGAGCTATTTCTCTTCTTAAAGGGAGTAAAGGCGATAGCAGTATTATACGAACAGGAGCAGATTCTGCCGAAGTATCAGGTATTTTTACAATAAATAATGATTTGGAACTTACGAAATGGCTTGAGGCAAAAGGGATAATGCCGGAAGAAAACACTCTGATTATACGAAGGACTTTAAAATCAAATGGCAGAGGCTCTATTACTGTACAATCTGTTCCTTTGACAAAAAATGAACTTGTGGAACTTTCATCATTTCTTTTTGATATTCATGGACAGCACGAGCATCATACTCTTATAAGCGAAGAGAGGCAACGGATGCTTCTTGATAACTATTCAGGCATAAGCGATGATGTTGCGCTATTTTCCTCATTATTTGATAATTTGTCAAAATTAAAAAAGAAGCTTTCCGAGCATGAGCTTTCAGAAAAAGAAAGGTTAAGAGAGATTGATGTTTTAAAATTTGTAATAAGTGAGATTTCCGAAGCAAAGCTTGTTCCAGGAGAAGATGAGAAAATAGAAAAAGAGCATAAAATGCTTTTGGAGCATGAAAAGCTTTTTAAATTTGTAGAAGAAGCGCATGAACAGCTTTCCGGAAGCCAGACAGGGCTTTTGCCAAGGTTAAAAACAGCTCTTAATTCTCTTACTTCAGCAGCCTCAATAGATGAAAATCTGAACACTTACTTAGATAGAATGTCAAACTCTTTTTTTGATCTTGAAGATATTTCTGAATCACTTAGAGACTACATATCTAAAGATAATTTTAGCCCTGAAAAACTTCAGCAATATGAAGAAAGGCTTTCTGTTATTTATAAACTTAAGAAAAAATATGGGACAACTCTGGATGATGTATTAAAATATCTTGAAACCTCTACTGTGCGACTTTCTGAATTGGAAAATTTTGATGCGAACAGGGAAGAGTTAAAAAAAGATATAAAGAAAATAGAAGAAGAAGTTATTAAAAAAGCTAATGCGCTGTCAGAAAAAAGGATAGAAAATAGCGCTATACTTGAAAAGCAGATTGAAGAAGTCCTCAAATCCCTTGGAATGCCAAATGTAAAATTCAAAATTTCAATAAATGCAAGAAAAAATGAGGCAGGAAAACCTGTTTACACATCCTATGGGTTTGATAAAGTGGAATTTTTAATATCTCCCAATACTGGAGAGCCTCTTAAACCAATAGAACAAATAGCTTCTGGCGGCGAGCTTTCAAGAATAATGCTTGCAATAAAAAGTGTGCTTTCTGCCAATGACCCTATTGACTTTATGCTTTTTGATGAAATTGACTCAGGTGTTGGGGGTGAAACTGCTGTCTCAATTGGCTATCATTTGCAGAAACTCTCTAAAACAAAACAAATAATTTGTATAACCCATCTTGCTTCTATTGCTGTTAATGCCGATAATCATATCAGAGTAAGAAAAATCATAGAAAATCAAAGAACTTTTACCAGAACAGATATGGTTGAAAATAGTGCCAGGGTAACTGAAATTGCGCGTATGTTGTCGGGCAATCAAGAAGGCAATGTTTCGCTTGAACATGCAAAAGTAATGCTTGAAAGTAAAAAGTCTTAAAAGAGGGTAGTATGGCTAAGGTAACTGAGCAGGCAAGAAAAAATTACTCAGATTATATTACCAAGTATAAAAAAATAATTGATGAAATTGTAATTAAAGAGAAAAAATTTGATTCAGATCTAAAATCAGATAAAGTGGAAAAACCAGAACATGGTAAAATTGAAATAGCAGATGTTGTTTTAAATCGTAGTTCTTATTATATTTTGTTTAACACGCTCTCTACAACTTTGCTTGGGGTAAAAAATGAGAATTATCTGAATGATGCAAGAAAAGCTATATATAGCTCATTGATTCATATTGAAGATGTTGTTACAAATACCATTGACCTCCCATTTTCTGAACTCGCTGAGCATCTTGAAAAAATAAATGACTTTTCAGATATAAAAAGATTTGAATTTGCAAAAAAACTTGCTTTTACAGTAGATGTGCTTAAAGAAGCATTTGGTGAAAACTCAAAATGGAAATGGTCATTTGTAGAGCTTGAAGGAAGATCTGCTACAATAATAAAGAATTTAATAAATTATAGGACACTAATTTCAGGAATGGATCCCACATCTGACAACTATGAAGTAAGAATGAACCATTTAATGATGGTGAAAAAACTACTTATGAATGCAGCCACCAGATACAGGGAAAAATATGAACTTAATACCTTCCGCATAGATGATTTTAAACTTGCTTTAAATTATCTTTCTGCATTAAGAAGGCTTCATATATATCTTGGCGAAACTAATGATGCTGAAACCGTGAAAAAGAACCTTGAAATCTGGAAAGCAAAGATGGAAAAGGATTCAAGTAAAAGCGTTTGATCCTGCAATTGTTCAGAGCCTGTCCTGTCTGTAATGTAAATACATAAAATAATGAAAATAATTATGGTGCCAGAAATGTTGCAATCTATGGTGCAATCTCCAAAAATATAAAGGCAGATATATCAGATTTTGTTTGCTTATTAGGTTTTTCAGGTGTAAAATATTAATACTTGCTTATGATTCGTGCAATTTTATAAAATAGCAAAGTTTTAAGGGTACATTTAAGTATTGAGGAAAGACATGGATAACAAGCGAGAAATAATAGTTATGGTGGATGATGACCCTACATGTCTTACTGTTGCAAAAAATAATCTTGTCAACAAATATGATATATTTACTGTTCCATCAGCAGATAAATTGTTTAAGGTTCTTGAAAAGGTTACGCCTCACTTAATCCTTCTGGATATTGAAATGCCCCAAATGAATGGTTATGATGCCATAAAAATATTAAAAGACAACAATAATACTGTAAATATCCCTGTTATTTTTTTAACAGGGCTAATTGATCCTGAAAGCGAGGTAAAAGGGCTTAGCTTGGGAGCTGTGGATTATATAACAAAACCATTTTCAAAAGAGTTATTTTTAAAGCGTATAGAATTACATTTGCGCTTAGAAATGCAAAGAAAGCAACTGGAAGAATATAGTCATAAGTTAGAAGAAAAAGTTAAAAAGAAGACTCAGGAAATATTTGAACTGCAGAGCGCTATTTTAAAAACAGTAGCTGAGCTTGTTGAATGTCGCGATGATATAACTGGCGGGCATATTGAAAGAACGCAGAAATATTTAGTTTTGCTTTTGGACATCATGCTGAAGAATAATGTTTATATGGAAGAGATTTCAGCATGGAATATCCATCTGTTTGTAATGTCTTCCCAGCTTCATGATGTAGGGAAAATATTCATAAGGGATAATATCCTAATGAAGCCAGGAAAACTAACTACAGAAGAGTTTGAAGAAATGAAAAAACATTCTATTCTGGGCGCTAATGTTATTGAAAAAATTGAAGAAACCACTTCTGAAACTGCATTTTTAAGACATGCAAAGTTGTTGGCAGCCAGCCATCATGAAAAATGGGATGGGACAGGTTATCCCAATGGACTCAAAGGGGAAGAGATTCCGCTTGAGGGAAGGGTGATGGCAATAGTCGATGTTTACGATGCCCTAACCAGCAATCGTCAATATAAAAAAGCATTTTCCCATGCGGAATCGGTGAACATTATCAGAGAAGGAAAGGGTACATTTTTTGATCCCAAACTGGTTGAAGTTTTTCTAAAGCATGAAGCAGAATTTGAAAATATTAGTAATCGTGATTTTATTGTTACAGAAAGTATATCCCAACAGGCTAAGGAGCAATTGATTTTTGCTAAACAAGAAATTATTAATGTGATCCATACTGTTATTGCCAAAGAAGATGGTAGCAATAAAAAGATACGGCATTATCTGGAAATTTTTGTCAAAGCCTTGTTAAAAAGTGAACGCTATAAAAAGGAAATTTTGAAATGGGATATTGACTTTTTTCTTATTTCAGCGCAGTTATACGATATTGGAAAAGCAAATATAGGCAGCAATATAATAAATAAGACTGGAAAGCTTACAGAGCAGGAATTTGAAGATATAAAAAACCATGTGGCTTTTGGAATGAAGGTAATTCAGCAAGTAAAAGAAAATGTGAATAACGAAGAATTACTGCATCACTTCGAAGCTATAACATTTAGTCACCATGAAAAGTGGGATGGAACCGGCTATCCCAAGGGACTCAAAGGAGAAGCGATCCCTCTTCAGGGAAGGATAATGGCTATTGTTGATGTTTATGATGCTATTACCAGTGACCGTGCGCATAGAAAAAAAATGTCTCATGCTGAAGTTATTGAAAAAATGAGAGAGTATAGCGGGACTCACTTTGAGCCTGAGCTTGTTGCTATTTTTCTGGAGAATGAAAAGGAATTTGAAAATGAACTGGGTAGTGTATAGTAAAAAAAAACAACTAACTCTTTTTTTTCTCTTTGTGAGTATTGTTATCTGCAGTACTATGGGTTGCTTTAGGGAACCGAGAATATCCCAGTTTGATATTAATTCTGTAAAATCTTATCGTGATATCCCATTTATAACAAATGCTGAAATAGTTTTGATTGAGGAACTTAAAGCTAAAAGAGAGAGTTTCTCTGTTGGACAGCTATTGGGAACAAAAGAGTCACTTGTGTTTATATCACCATTAGGTGATACATCGGGCTTTAAGATTATGTTATGCAATCTGCTTTCTGACCTTTTTGGTATAACATTTATCCCATTCTCCTATGACTGGGAAGCCTTGAGAAGAGGTTTAAGAGAACAAACAATTGATTTTGTGGCTGAGCTGGTTCCGACAACTTATCGGGTAAGAAGGCGTTATTTTATGACTTATCCTATCGCGCAACGCTCGCTTGGGGTTTACATATCCAGGAATAGTCCTGTTCAAATTAGAGATGAATATAGTCTCAATAATCTTAGAGTAGGCTTTCTGGAAGACACCACAGCGCTCCAAACTATTTTGGATACTTATCCCAGTCTTGTCTTTGCAGCAATGGAATTTAGATCTTTTTCTGCTTTGAGTAATGCTTTAATGGCCGGTGTAGTTGATGCATTTATTGTTGATGACATAGATTATTTTGAGTTCAAAGAAAATGATGATATCATTGTTGTCAGAAATATTTTTCCGCTTGCATATATCCCCATTTCGATTGCCACTGCAGATCCAGAATTGCAGGTAATTATATTAGCCCTGAACAAATATATTGCAGCAGGAGGTGGCAAAAAGATTTATGAGATGTACAGGGCAAGCAGTTTTAGGTACGAAAAAAATGAGTTAAGAAGATTTTTTTCAGATCAGGAGATTGCTTATTTAAACAATTTAAGAGCAACCAATTCCAGGGTAAACATAGCTTTGGAACATGATAACTACCCAATATCTTTTTACAATGTAAATGATAATGAATTTCAGGGGATAGTACCTGATATTTTGGCTCAAATAAGCTTACTTACAGATATTGAGTTTAACATAGTGACTGATAAAAACACAACATATTCTGAAATGCTCGAAATGCTCAGAAGAGGAGAAGTTTCTTTGATTTCGGAATTATTCTATACAGAAGCAAGGAGAGAATACTTTTTGTGGGGGACAGAACCCTATGCTACTTCTTATTATACGCTTTTGTCAAAGCTGGATTCTCCAAACCTGGAAATGTTTCAGGTAGTACAAAAAACTGTTGGCATAAACAGAGGAAGCGCCTACGAATATATGTACAATATTTTATTTCCCGATAATACCAATGTAATATTATATAATACTCTTACAGAAGCACAGGATGCATTGACAAGAGGGAGAATTGATTTGCTTATGTCGTGCAATTACGGGCTCCTTGCAATGACTAATTACCGGGAAAAAACAGGATATAAAATAAATCTCTCTTTTAGCACATTGCCAAAAAGATCATATTTTGGATTCAATAGAGATGAAGAGATATTGAAATCGATTTTTTCTAAAGCCCAGTCTTTTATCCCTATTAGGAAAATTGAAGAAGCATGGGTAACTCGTGTTTTTGACTATTCAAGAAAAGCTGCTAATGACCGGTTTTTATATATGTCCATATTCAGCGCTGCTGCTACAGTGATGCTTATAGTGATGATTATTTTCATTGTGAATAATTTTCAGCTGCAAAGAAAATATAAAAAGCAGGCAGCAACTATCTCAGGTATATTTAATACCATCCCTTCTTCAATTTTTTGCAAAGATCTCAATCTTGTGTATACAGACTGTAATCATAGCTTTGAAAAATTCATGAGATGCAATAAGCAACATATAATAGGAAAAACTATCAGTGATTTTGATGTTATAAGCAAAAAAAATGCCAATCTCTTTACACTGGCAGACAAAAAAGTATTGGAGGAAAATATAACTGTAATAAGTGAAAGTTGGTTTCCTGCGCCTGACAATACTCTCAAGCTTTATGAAATTACCAAGACCCCTTTGATCCAGAAAAGCGAGATTATTGGAGTGCTTGGAATCATGAAGGATATTACAGAACAAAAAGCAACGCAAAAAGCAGCGCTGCAAGCCTCCAAAGCAAAAAGCTCATTTTTAGCGCACATGAGCCATGAAATTCGCACCCCTTTGAACGCAATCATGGGAATGGTCGAGCTTATACAGAGGGAGAATATTTCAAACAAAATTTATGAATATACACAGCTTGCTAAGCAATCAGGCGATAATGTGATGAGAATTGTTAATGATATACTTGATTTTTCAAAAATTGAGGCTGGTAAACTTGAGCTTATGAAGACAGAGTTTGCGATTGCTTCGTTTTTTAATGATGTCATCAATATTGCTAAAGAGAGGATTGCTAAAAAACCAATATTGTTTACAACAAATATTGACTGCAATATTCCATATTATGTTTTTGGAGATATTGTCAGAGGCAAGCAAATATTGATGAACCTCATTAGTAACGCTATAAAATATACAAACGAAGGCTTTGTTACTGTTAATGTGGCATACGATGCAAATGGTAATACCCCGGTTATGCTGATAGATATTTCAGATAGTGGTGTTGGGATAAAAAGTGAAAATATGGAAAAGCTTTTTACCCGTTTTACCAGGTTTGATGCAGGTAGCGCAGAAGGTACAGGATTGGGGCTTGTTATTACAAAAAGACTTTGCGAGATGCTTGGCGGAAAAATATCAGTAAAAAGCGAATATGGGATCGGAAGCACATTCTCAGTTGCATTGCCAATACAATTCAAGCAATGTAAAAAACTCGCAGAGGTTACAAATTGCGAAGAAAAGAGAGTATTGCTTTACGAATCGCGCTCAGTGTATGCTTATTCGCTTTCTTTGACATTTGACAATCTTGGCGTATCTTACACACCTGTGTCAGCAAAAAGTGAATTTGACAGGACCATTGAAAATGGAGAATACCCGTTCATTTTTATTGCATCCTTTTTATATGAATTTGAAAAAGAAAATCTTGCACAATTTGAATTAAAATCAAAAATTGTTTTAATTACTGAGTTGGATGATTCTAATCATTATCCGGAAAATATCAGGATACTTAGAATGCCAGCTTACTCACTTACTATTGCAAATGTGTTGAATAATGTAACTAACGATTCTGTCATGGACAAGTATGATGCAAGCCAAAAAGTAGATGAATTTTTTATAGCCCCAAGCGCTAAAGTTTTGATTGTAGATGATATTACTACAAATCTTGTAGTAGCCGAAGGTTTAATGTCTCTTTATAAAATGCAAATCGATACATGTAAGTCTGGAATGGAATCCATAGAGATGGTCAAAAAGAACAAGTATGATATTGTGTTTATGGATCATGCAATGCCTGGAATGGATGGAATAGAGGCTACAAGCAGGATACGTTCTTTGGAAAATCCGGAAGAAAGCGATTATTATAAAAACTTACCGATCATTGCATTGACTGCTAATGCTGTTTTGGGTATGAGAGAAATGTTTTTGCAAAATGATATGAGTGACTTCTTGTCGAAACCCATTGAAGTATCAAAACTGAACAGTATATTAAAAGAATGGATTCCAAAAGAAAAGCAGATGGTGCAAGATAAATCCATTGCTGTTGAGAAAGAAGGAATTGTTGATTTGGTTAACATAGAAATAGAGGGTGTTGACACTCAGACCGGACTTGCTATAAATGGCAATAATGTAGAAACCTATTTTAAAGTTCTTGATATTTTCTGTAAAGACATACTGGAAAAAATATCTGAAATCAATGATTGTATTAAGGAAAACAATATCCCTCTCTATTCAACGCTTGTTCATGCGTTAAAAAGCGCTTCTTCTAATGTTGGTGCAAAAAAAGTATCAGAGCTGGCGAAGAATTTGGAGAATGCGGGTAAAAAAGGGGCATCTCAGTATATTCTGGAACATAATGAAATTTTCCTGGCAGAATTGAAAAAACTATATCAAAATATACAAAATGCACTTATAAGCAGACGTGGCGAAGATAGCGAAATAAGCATAGATGATTTGAAATTTTTAAAAGAAAAACTTAGTAAGCTCAAAAGCGCTATTGAAAATATGGATGCCAAGGAGATCAATAATATTATCTCCACAATAGAAGAAAAAGGGCGGAATACAAAACTTAATAAAATGATTGATGATATATCTCACTCTATCTTGCTTTATGAATACGATAAAGTTTTGGAGATAATCGACAGTTTTGACAAGAGTGTGTAAAACTATATAAAACATTAGTATTCAAAGTAAATAGTTAAAAACCTTACCTCATTAGCCCAATTTCTCTATAGAATCTTTCAGCTCCAGGATGAATAGGTATTGGAATTCCTTCCATAGGATTTTTTCGGTTAATCCATGGCATATTTGATGGAAGAGCTTCCATAAGGTAATCCCAATTTTCATACCACACTTTTGTAAAGAGATATGCCATATCTTCCGGCAAAGAAGCTAAAGAAGCTGTAAAATATGAAGTCACAAACTGATAATTTTCTTCAAGACCAAATTCTTCTCCAAATCGTTTATATGAATAATAAGGGTGTCTTTTCATCCATGGTTCAATATGTTTTCGATCGCCAAAAATAAGTCTTACATTTCTTGCTTCAGTTATTCTTATAAGGTTAGCATGACCATGTCCAAATAAATATATAATGCAATCTACTCTTCCATCAATAAACATTCTTGTACCATCGTTCTTCATTAGCCTGTAAAATCTTGTGTTTTCTGGTGTAACGCCATGCATAGCTAAAAGTTCAATAAAAGAATCACCGGTTATGTCGCCCTCAACATAAGTTGCAATTCTTTTACCTTTTAAGTCATAGATGTCTTTTATACCACTATCTTCATTCACTATAATATTATGAACACCAGGCCATATTCCAAATAAAGCCCTTACTTCAACAGGGTTCTCCCATATACCTTCACCTTTATAAGCAGCATATGCAACATTTGAACTAATAAATGCTAGTTGGGCATCTCCATTCAACATTCTTGCAATACTTTCTATTGAAAGCCCTGGCGAAGGGTTGTTTGTTGCAATAAATTCTGTATTATTTGTTATTAATTTTGCCCATGCAGTAGCGCCTGCATACCAGGATCCCCCAGGTGCAGAGGATTTGATCCGAATAAATCCTTTTTTTTCTTCCCTTGCGCATGTAAGAAATAAGAAAATAGAAAGAAAAAGAAGAATTATAATTACTAAAAAGTTTTTTATTTTCATATATTTCCTCCTTAGAGAATTTTTTATATCTTATGGCTGGTGTTCTTTTTTTAGGTCATGTAAAGAATCAAAAGGATAAAGCTCTTTTAGTAAAAGCATTTCAAAATTTTTGTCTTTTCCTGCAAAAAAAACAGGAACACTCTTGTCGCAAAATTCTGTAAGTACTTGCCTGCATGCGCCACACGGTGGAAGCGGGTATGCAGAATCAGGAGAATATATTGCAATAGCTGCAAAGTCCTTTTTCCCGTTTCCAATTGCATTAAAAACAGCAGATCTTTCAGCGCAATTTGTAAGTCCGTATGATCTATTCTCTATATTGCATCCAGAATAGATTGTGCCATCTTTGCATTGGATAGAGGCTCCTACATGAAAATTGGAGTATGGAGCATATGAAAAAGTTGAAACTTTAATGGCAGCTTCTTTAAGTTTTATATAATCCATATTTTTAATCCTCAATTGACACCAGTAATTCAATTATATACAATTAAAGCAGATTTGTCTATGGACAGCTAATTTTTCATAGAAAAAAAGTGCTGCTGCATGAGGTCGTGGCTGGGCAATTAAAAATAATTGACAAGAGAAAAATAATTATGAGGAAACGAAAAAAAATAAGTTTATTGGTTTTATTGTGTCTTTATATACTACTGTTTCCTACAAAAGAGAATTCTGTATTTAAAATTCTTCCTGCATGGTCATCTGATCTTAGAATAGAAAGTAATATCGATAGAAACACTTTAATTCCATTTAGGCTTAAGGAAGAATTTGGATATATTTCACCAGTATCCGGAAATATTTCTTATATGAATGAAATATTTTACAATGTAACACAAAATAATAATTACTATATAAATTATTCAGTAATTACAGATAATCTTATAATTAATAGACGGGATGGAAGCTTTGTTGCTAACATCGAAACCGAAGGATTTCCACTTTTTATTGGAGAAAGATTATTTATTATTTCTGCCAATAGCAAAAGGGTTTCTGAATGGGATATTTATGGCAACAATCTTTTTACATTTGAAAGTGATGCAATAATAACCTCCTGTGATGCCAACAAAGATACTTTTGTGGCAGGTTTTGTTGATGGAACTGTTATTATTGTTGATAAGGAAAAAAGAGCAGAAAAGCTTTTAAAGCCAGAATTAAGCAGGATCAATGTTGTTTATGGAATTGCGATTTCAGATAATTCTGATTATATAGCAATGATTACAGGTATTGACCCTCAATATATGATCATAATGAGAAAGAGAAACAACCGGTATAATAGATTTTTTGCTTACCAATTTGCAGATAATTTAAGACACCCAAGATATATTTCTTTTTTCAATAATAACAGATATCTTGTTTTTGAAAGTGGTAATACATTTTACTGCTTTGATTTTTCCTCCAGAAAGCTAAATAAAATAGAACTTTCCAGTCCCATTACAAATATACACTATATTAGCGCTTTAAACTTTTTTGCTGTTACAACTGAAATGGAAGAAGGAAAGACAAATTTTACTTTAATTGACCCAGCTGGTAAGAAGCTATATTCAAAAACAATATTTTCTGACTATAGCTATATTGCAAGCAGCGAAAACAGGATATTATTTGGCTCAAATCAAGCTATTTTTGCTGTTGACTTTATTCGGGAATAATACTTTGTAAGGAATAGAGCATTATATGAAAAATATTTTTCTAATCTGTTTCTTTTTAAATTCATTTTTTTTACTTTCAATGCAGTGGCCTGTTGAAAATCCTGTAATTAGAGCTAATTTTGGTGAAAGGTCAGGGAGCCACTACAACACTGGTATTAAGCTCATAAGCGGAAACCCGGATGTTGTTGCAGTTGACAGAGGAGAGGTTGTTTTTTACCAGAAAGAACGTAATCGCTTTTCTGCTTTACCATCCGGGCTTGGGAATTTTATTGTTATAGAACATGATAGGTTTTTAAGAACAACATATGGTCACCTTGCTGATAATTTTATGGGCAGAAAAAAGGTTAATGTGGCTGCGGGCGAGGTAATAGGTCAAATAGGAGATAGTGGCTCAAGCAAAGGCCGTTATCTTTATTTTGAATTTGCTGATAGGGAATCTGGCGAGCTTATTAACCCTTTTTTGATGCTTCCTCTTCTTGCTGATGGAAGCAGACCTGTTATAAGAGAAGTATTTATAAAAGAGAGCAGGGCAGCATCATATCAAATATTGGGAAACAACCTGGAAATAAGCGCAGGAAGATATGATTTAAGCGCTATTATATATGATACTGCTGAAAACATGGCTGCTTTCCATCAGTTGGCTCCACATAGTATTAGAGTGTATATAAATGGAGAAGAATCTTCATTAATTGTATATAACTCAATAAAAAAAAGCAGTAATTATCTGGTATTGAGCAGTAACAATAGAAGTGTTAATGAATATTATATAGGTAATGAAAACTGGCAAGTATATTTGGGCCAATTTAATTTTAATCCAGGCATTAACATCATAAGAATAGTTGCAAGCGATTTTAGAGATAATGAGTCTTTCAGAGAATTTAGAATAACATCTACAAGGTAAAGAACTCTTTTGAAAACTTACTCAAAAACACCGGGAAATGAAGAGCTTCAGAACATTTATTGCCCTATTTGTAACAGTGGAAAAGAAAAACACTCTCTTTTGTATAAATATGATGCTTTTAGCTTTAAAAAATGCCGGATGTGTAGTCTGGTTATGCAAAATCCCCAACCTGTTTTTAAAGATATTTCCAGCAGATATGATAAAGAATATTTTGATTATGAAATAAAAAATGAAAATGCTTTTTTCTCTTTAATGTTAATGGCGCTTTCTGACATAGGCTTTGATTCTCTTGATTTTTCAGGGTTACCCAAAAAAATTCTTGATATTGGCTGTGCAACGGGAAAATTTCTCTATGAATTTAAAAATAAAGAATGGGATGTTGCGGGAATAGAAATATGTAAAGAAGCAGCAGAGTATGGAAATAGTTATAGAAACGTAAGTATATACAATTGCACTCTTGAAAAAGCTCTTTTTCCGGAAAAAAGCTTTTCTGTTGTGCATGCTTCCCATTTAATCGAGCATTTAAATAATCCTGTTTCTTTTCTAAAAGAAGTATATAGAATATTGCATGACAAAGGGTTTTTTATTATTGTCACACCAAATATTGATAGTTTTCAAAATTTTGTTTTTAAATCTGGCTGGAGATCTGCAATTGCCGACCATTTATTTTTGTATTCCCTTAGAACACTTGAAAAAATATGCAATAATAATGGTTTTGTTCTTGTTAAAAAAGGGACATGGGGGGGAATTCCTGCTGGTAAAGCTCCTGTTGTTATTAAAAAAATATTTGACAGTTTGGCAAAAAAAACAGGTTGTGGCGATGTTATGGTTGCCCTTTTCAGGAAAAAATAGTGATGCGTCTTCTTAACTTTTTTGCATAATAAAAATTTATTTATACAGTATGTTTTTTTTCTAGTATTGACACTGGAAAACCATTTTTATACGATATTTTTAATTAGGGGTGGGGATGACAAGAGACAGGTTACAATCATTACCTTATTCTTCGCTTAAAGAAATAGCAAAAAAAGAAGGAATTGTTAATTATCAAAACCTTCCTGTTGGCAAACTTATCGAAGCTATTATCGAAGCGCTTGAAGAAGATAAAAATGAAAGAATAACGTTAGATAATATTATAATAAGAGGCGAAGAAAAAAAGTACGATATATTTCGGGATGAAGAAATTGTATCCCAGGATACAGCGGATTATCCTATACCTGAAACATATAATGAATCTAAAGTTCATTTAATGTTAATAGAGCCTCTACTTGCCTATGCTTATTGGGACTTTTCTGAAAAAGACCGTGCAGCTTATGCAAATACATCAAAACAGGAAAAACTTTTTTTAAGAGTTTGTGAAGAACGTTCAGAAAAAGATGCAGAAGAGTCATCAATTTTTTTTGATATCCCCATAAAAATAAAAGATGATTGCTGGTATATAAATCTGCCCCATAAAAATGCCAGTTATTATATTAAAATAATTATTTTTTCCTATGGCGAAGAAAAAACAATGTGTATTTCCAATGTAATTACAAGCCCTGCGAAAACAATAGAAGATGCAAATACAGATTATGACATCACAAATGAAGATATAATGTTGTTATCGGGATTTTACAAGTTTGATGAAGATATATCTCAAGATACAAGTGCAATACCGCAAAGAATTATCTCTTTTACAGAAGATAAATATCTTAATGACAGCGATTTTGAAAATAAATCACGGGAGGTTTAACTATGCGAAGTAGCTACTTGATGTTTGCTTTAAACGCTCATCTCCCTTTTGTAAGACATCCCAATTATGAAAGATTTATACAGGAAACCTGGCTTAATGAAGCAATTTCAGAGACATATTTGCCCATGTTAAGAGCTTTTAATTCTCTTGACAGTGATAATATCCCTTTTTGCGTTACAATTTCTATTTCACCTACGCTTGCAGCAATGCTTTCAGATGAACTTCTTCAGGAAAGATATATTAAATATCTTCAGGACAGGATAGAGCTTGGGGAAAAAGAGATAAAAAGAACAATGTTCGACCCTGTTTTTAATAAACTTGCCAAAATGTATCATTCTGCCAATAATTTAAATTACCATGATTTTGTTGAAATTTATAAATGCAATATTCTAAAGGGATTTAAAGATCTTGAAAAGAAAGGGAAGATCAAGATAATTACTTCTGCAGCAACGCATGCATTTTTGCCATTTTATATGGATTACCCTAATGTACTTGAAGCGCAGATTCAAACATCTGTAATTTCACATAGCAGAATTTTTGGCAAAGAACCAAATGGTTTTTTTCTTCCTGAGCTTGGCTATGCTCCAGGAATAGAAAAAGTTCTTAAAGCAAATAATATAAAGTACTTTTTTACAGCAGCACATTCATTTTTACTCTCCGAAGAACTGCCAAAGCATGGTATTTATGCTCCTGTAACTCCGGAGCCTGGTATAACTGCATTTTGCAGGGATATCAAATCTTCAAATGTGATCTGGTCGTATGATGAGGGATATCCTGGTAACTCTGCTTATAGGGAATTTTACAGAGATATTGGATTTGAAATGACTGAAAAATATCTTGGGAATTTTATTTATAAAGATGGCAGGAGAGTAAGCACTGGGTTTAAATATTATGCCAACACAGGCAAGCCAAAAGAAGAAAAAAAGGTATATGACCCCACTGTGGCAGAAATAAAAGTAAATGAGCATGCTGAAAATTTTATTTATAATCTGATCAAAAATTCAAAAAGACTTACAAAATATATGGATAGGCAGCCGATTATGGGCTGTTTTTGCGATGCCCAGATTTTTGGACACTGGTGGCATGAGGGAATTTCATGGCTTGAAAAAGTATTTCGGCTTGTTGCTGAAAAAAAAGATGAAATTTCAGTTATATTTGCAGATAATTATTTGGAAAAATACCCGGAAAATCCTAAACATAAACTTTCATTTTCAAGTTGGGGAAACAATGGTTATGCAAATATATGGTGTGATGGAAGTAATCATTGGGTTTACAAGCATATTCATGCATGTGTTGAAAAAATGACTGAGCTTGTAAAAAGATTTCCTAATGAAACTGGATTAAAAGAAAGGGTGCTTAACCAGGCAGCAAGAGAAATTCTCCTTTCTCAAAGTTCTGACTGGCCTTTTATAATAAAAACAGGAATTGCAAAGCCATATGCAGAAAAACGAGTTAAAGAACATATTCATAATTTTCTTATAATTTATGATAATCTGTGCAGGAATATTGTAGATACTGAGTGGCTTACCAGCATTGAAAAAAAGAACAATCTTTTTCCAGATATAGATTACAGAATTTTTTTTGATGCAAGATAAGTCAGGCTCGTAGAGGATGACTTATCTTGCCATCCCTTCCAGTTCCGCAACACTAAGCTGTTCAAGAAAAAAAGATGTAATAACCTCATTTCTGGTCTCTTGCGTGCTTTTTCTATATACCTTATAAGCTATCATTTTTGAAGTATTTATAGGCAAGCTAAGAGGATAACCATTTATATCAACAATTTGATTAACATAAAGGGTATGAGAAATTTCCTGCCTGTCTCCTTCTGGGTAAACTATTTCTCTAATATCATATTTCATATCGAAATAATAGTAGGAATAAACTAATTCATATTCCATACTTAAAATTTGTTAAGTGTAAATACCTTATAAATTTCTCTTTTTTTAGTATGACAAAAAAACCAAGTTGACATCTGAATTTATTGCTATATTATAATAATGTGGTAAAAAGTGGATAAAAATAGGTAAAAGTGGTGTTAAGCGGAGAATTTGTCAATAATATAGATGAAAAAGGACGCATAATGATACCTGTAAAGCTAAGGGCAGCTATAGAGGGCGACACTCTTATATTGACCAGAGGTGTTGACAAGTGTTTGTGGCTGTTTCCTGTAAGTGAATGGAAAAGGGTATCAGAGCAGATTATGTCTGCTACTTCAATTCTTCAATCAAAAGCAAGAATGATTCAACGCAGAATCATTGCCCCTGCCCATGAAACAGAAATAGATAAGGCAGGAAGGATAATTATTGCACCCGCGCTTAGGGTTTTTGCCGAGTTTAAAAAAGAATGTGTGATTTTGGGGATCAACAACCACATGGAAATATGGGACCAAGAGGTTTATCAGAAATACTGGGAGGAAAATGAATCTGGCTTTCAAAACGCTGCAGAGGAGCTTGGGAAAATTGTCTCAGTCTGAAGAATTGACGGAAATAGCTCACTACAGTGTAATGAAGGGCGAAGTTGTTTCATTTTTAAAACCTGATAAACCAGGTCAATTATTTGTGGATGCCACTACTGGGGAGGGGGGGCATTCTGAGTGGTTTTTAAAAAATTATCCTGATCTTAAGGTTATATGCCTTGATGCTGACATTGATATAATGGATGTTGCAAAGAAAAGGCTTGAGCATTATGAGGGGCAGGTAGTTTTTTATAATGAGTGGTTTAACATATTTTTTAAAAATTATCCGCAAGGCCTGGAGAGGCCAGACAGGATTCTTTTTGATCTTGGGATATCTACATTTCATTATGAAAAAGCTGAAAGAGGCTTTTCATTCAGAAGCAGTGAAAAGCTTGATATGAGGCTCGAGAGGGGGCTGGAAATTTCAGCTGCAGATATTGTAAATGATTATCCCCAAAAAGAACTTGCAAAAATTATTTTTGAATATGGCGAGGAAAGGTATTCAAGGTCAATTGCCGAAGCAATTGTAAAAGAACGGAAAGATGGTCAAATAGAAACAAGTGGTGCGCTTGCTGAAGTAATATGGAATGCTGTACCGGTTTCATATAGGCATGGGAGAATACATCCCGCAACAAGAACGTTTCAGGCATTGCGTATAGCTGTGAATGGAGAGCTTGCAAGGCTTAAAGAAGCTCTTGAAGCAGCTGTTTCTGTGTTAAAAGTGGGCGGAAAAATTGGGGTAATAACATTTCACTCCCTGGAAGACAGGATTGTGAAGCACTACTTTAAGGATTTAGCAAGAGAGTGTATATGTCCCCCAGAAGCGCCGATATGTAATTGTAGGGGTGTTAAGATTGCAGAAATTCTTACACGTAAGCCTGTTACTCCTGAAAAGGGAGAAGTTGAGGAAAACAATGCTTCGAGGAGTTCTAAGTTGCGTGTAATACAAAAGGTGAATGAATTATGAGTAATGGAAAAAAGATTTTAATTGCTTTTTTAGTTATAACTGTGCCTGTTTTGTTATTTTTAAATGCGTGGCAGGGATTTAGATATGAAAGAATAAGCGCTGAAATCAGAAACCATGAACATGAGCAAATAGAATGGTTTGAAGAAAATAAAAAAATGTTGGCAACAATAACTGTTTATAGTTCTCCTGCAAGAGTAAGACAAATAATTGAAGAAAATTCAGACCTAAGGCTTAAAAGACCTGGTCAAGCTATAATAATACAATTTTCTGCGGAAGAAGGGCGTTGAGATGGGTAAATACAATTTTATAACAATTAAAGAAGCAGCCTCTATGATGGGAGGAACGCTGCTGTCAAAAGGGGCTGATGGTAATTTATCATCAGTATCTATTGATTCGCGAAAAATTAGTAAAGGAGCTCTCTTTTTTGCTCTTAAAGGGGAAAAAACAGATGGCCATGGCTTTATTAAAGAAGCTGTTTCAGCAGGCGCTGTTTGTTGTGTTGTAGAAAAAAATTACAGCGAGTTGTCTAACTTTTCAAATGATCCGGGTTTCTCTATTATTACTGTAGATAATACTCTTAAAGCTCTTCAGACTCTTGCAAAGAATTACAGAGATAAATTTAAAGATATATCTATTATTGGTATTACTGGAAGCAGCGGCAAAACAACAACAAAAGAGCTTCTTAGCGCAATTCTGGAGAAAGATGCTCCAACTATAATGAATGAAGGTAACTTAAACTCTGAAACAGGGCTTCCTCTTGCGTTATTTAATATAAGAGATAAGCATAAATACGGAGTTTTTGAGGCTGGGATTGGCCAACCAGGGGACATGGATATTCTTATTGATATGTTGAGACCTGATTATGCAATACTTACTAATGTAGGGACAGCTCACTTGGGGTTTTTTGGGTCAAAAGAAAAAATTGCAGAAGAAAAAATGAAAATATTTCATACATATAAAAATTTAAAAAAAGGAATTGTGTATGAAAAAGATGATTTTGCAAAAATCGTAAAAGACAAACATGGTAAAAAAATAGATTATTTTGGGCTTGATAGTCAAAAAGATTATCTTTCATATGAAGATAACGGTCTTAATGGTAATACTATTTTTCTGGGGAAAGAAAAAATTGTTTTTTCTTTGATTGGTAGACATAATCTATTAAATGCTGCAGCTGCAATAAAAATGGCAAAAATTCTTGATGTCTCAGATTTAAAAATCAAAAAAGGTATTGAAAAAGTTGCATCGTTTTTTGGGCGCGGAGAAATTTTTTCAGGAAATATAAGTATTATTTTTGATGCCTATAATTCAAATAAAGAATCTGTAAATGCGATAATTGATTTTACAAGCATGCTCTCATGGAAGGGCAGAAAAATCATGCTGCTTGGGTCGATTCTTGAAATGGGAGATAAATCAGAAGATATTCATAATTCCATTATAAGTTATGCGTTTAAGAATTTTGACGGAGCGCTTTTCTTTTATGGAAAAGAGTTTGAGAAAGGTTTTAAGAATATGGAGAAAACAGAAAAATTTATTTTCTGTTCATCTAATTTTGATGAAATGAAGGATGCGCTTTTGGCTTATCTGAAAGAAGGTGATCTCATTGTGCTTAAGGGTTCGCGGGGTGTGGCTCTTGAAAAATTCCTGGAGATTATCAAAAAGAATAACAGGATGGTTACATAGTGCTAAAAGAAATATTTTTACCTCTTGTAGGGCATTTTTCTTTTTTTAACATATTTCAATATATAACTTTTAGAGCAGCATACGCTGCTGTTACAGCCCTCTTTATAGCGCTTCTACTGGGCCCGGTAATGATTGCGTGGTTAAGAAAGCAAAAACTTGGCCAGGAAATAAGGGATGAGATTTCAGATATCCATAAATCAAAATCCGGAACACCTACAATGGGAGGAATTTTAATTATTCTATCTATTGTAGTTTCAGTACTGCTTTGGCAGGATATTAAAAATATTTACACATGGATTTGTATTGCAACTGTGTTAGGTTTTGGCGCAATAGGATTCGTAGATGATTATCTTAAAATATATAAAAGAAATGCAGCAGGACTTAGAGCAAGATTTAAATTTATTTCACAAATTTTACTTTCTACAGCAATTGTTATTTTTATCTATGTAAATGGCAATAGTGAGACAACGCTCCTGTACATACCTTTCTTTAAAAATCCTATTCTTGATTTATCATACTTATACATCCCTTTTGCAGTTTTTATACTTGTAGGAACATCAAATGCTGTAAATCTTACAGATGGGCTGGATGGTCTTGCAATAGGCCTTGTTATTCTCGCAGGCACAGCATTTGGGATATTGGCATATCTTTCCGGAAGAGTTGACTTTTCCCACTATCTTCAGATCCCTTACGTTATTGGAAGCGGGGAACTTACGATCCTTTTATTTGCTTTGGTAGGCGCTTCTGTGGGATTTCTCTGGTTTAATAGTCATCCAGCCGAAGTTATGATGGGTGATACTGGAAGTCTTGCGCTTGGCGGCATTATAGGCGTAGTAGCGCTTCTTATAAAAAAAGAAATCCTTTTGATAATAGTTGGCGGAGTTTTTGTAATTGAGGCTCTTTCTGTTATTATACAGGTAATTTCATTTAAAATCAGAAAAAAACGGGTTTTTAAAATGGCTCCGCTTCATCATCACTATGAATTAAGTGGATGGAGTGAAAATAAAGTTGTTGTACGGTTTTGGATTTTAGGCGGGCTTTTTGTTATTTTGAGTCTGTCTACATTAAAAATACAATAGGATGTAAAATGTCGGGTAGTTTTATTGTTGAAAAAGAGAACAAGCGTTCCTATGATTTTTTTCTCTTATTAATAATTATACTCTTGTTAGGAATAGGGCTCACGTTCCTTTTTTCAGCCTCTTATCCTAATGCCTTGAGGCTTAATAGAGCTCCCGAATATTTCTTTTTAAGACAGATATTCATTGTTGCTTTAGGAATTTTGGGTGCTTTGGCTATTATGAATATCCCTGTTGAAATAATTAAAAAATATGTTTTTGTTTTGGTTATTATTTCTTTTCTATTAAGCTTTTTTGTACTCTTGACTGGACAGGATATACAGGGGGCAAAAAGGTGGATAATAATAGCTGGCAGGAGTTTTCAACCTTCTGAAATAGTAAAACTTGCTCTTATTTTGTATCTGGCAGATGTCTTAAGCAAAAAAGAAGATAAGCTCAATAATTTATACTCATTATCCCATCCTGTTGTGGTAGTTCTTCTTTTTTCTGTTTTGACTTTTGCGCAAAATGATTTTTCAACTGCAATATTTTTGATTTTTATAAGCGCTGCATTATTTTTTATTGCAGGAATAAAATATAGATATTTTTTGACTGGTATTATTACAATTACCCCATTTCTGTTAATTCTCTTATTTAACAGAGAGCATAGGTTAAGAAGGATAACTGCTTTTTTAAATCCCGGGAGTGATCCAGAAGGGGCAGGGTTTCAAATATTAAAAGCAAAAGAAGCTTTGGCAAATGGAGGGTTCTGGGGTAGTGGAATAGGGAATGGAATTCAAAAACTGGGAATTCTTCCGGAAGCACATTCTGATTTTATTTTTGCAGCAGTAGGTGAAGAGGTTGGCTTTTTGGGAATTTTTTTAATTATTACCCTTTTTGTTCTTTTTGCAATAAGAGGATACATTATTACATTGCGTTGCACAGACAAGTTTAGTTATTATGTGGCGTTTGGAATAACAACTTCTATTTTTTATCAAGCTATTATGAATATGGCTGTTGTTTCAGGCGCAGTCCCTTCAACAGGAATACCGCTTCCATTTTTTTCTCATGGGGGGTCTTCTATTTTTGTTACCTTACTCATGTGCGGTATCTTGCTTAATCTTTCAAGATGTTTTAAAACAGACAGGGTAAGCGCATGAGCAGCACAATTTTTAGAACAGGATTAACATATAATGTTGCTGATGCTCAAAAAGAAAAAAGCTTTACTGCAAAAAGAAAGTTTATTACTCTTGCCATATCTTTGATTTGTGTTACGCTTTTTGTGACGCAAATAATTTTTCAGGCTTTTATTGCGCCCCAGCTTGCAATTACAAAAATCGAAATACATTGCTCAAGCGCTTTCCCGCTTAGTAATGATGAAATCCTTAAGTTAGCTGGATTAGAAGGAAGTCTTTATTATTTTTCAGTAAATACAGCGCAAATAAAAAGCAGGCTCCTGCAGCATCCATTAATAAGAACAGCAGAAGTAAAAAGAGTATTCCCATCTTCACTTTATATCAGGGTTGCGGAAAGAATCCCGCTGGGTATGGCGCTTGTAAACTCTGGGGGAAGGACAATCCCTGTTGTTTTTGATGAAGAAGGTGTTATTTTTGAAATAGGAAGATCTGTTTCAAACTATAGGATACCTGTAATTTCAGGTTTAAAATTCGCAGAGTTAAGTCTTGGATTGAGATTGCCAAGTGAACTTCATTCTTATCTTTCAGAATTAAAAAAATTAAGAGAAACAACTCCAGCGCTTTTTGAGCAGATTTCAGAAATAAAATTTATAAACAGAAATAATTCAAATCATGAAGTGTTATTGTATCCTTTAAATACCAAGGTAAGAGTAAGAACAGCAAACACTATTAATGAGAATCTTATAAAACAGATATTTGTTGTACTTGATATAATAGAGCAAAATGGATTAGAGTCGGAAATGAGTGAGCTTGATTTTCGTGCAGGACAGGTAGTTTTTAGAGTTAAGGGGGGGTAGCAGATTGCCTGCTGATAATATATTAGTTGGACTTGATATTGGGACAACTAAAATTTGTGCCGTAATTGGCGAGTATGATGAAAATGACAAACTCGAAATCACAGGAATTGGCAAAGCTCCTTCAACAGGATTAAGACAAGGGGTGGTGATAAATATTGAAGCCACAATGAAAGCTGTTACAGAAGCTCTTGAAGCTGCTGAATTGATGTCAGGCCGTGAAGTTTTTTCTGTGATAACAGGAATTGCAGGCGGGCATATCGAAGGAATCAATTCTCGTGGTGTTGTTGCTGTTGCAGGCAAAGGGAGAGAAATAGCGCCTGAAGACATTGGCCGTGTTATTGATGCAGCTAAAGCTATTGTAATACCAATGGACAGGGAAGTGCTTCATGTAATTCCACAGGAATTTATAGTTGATGACCAGGGCGGAATAAGAGACCCTTTGGGGATGATTGGAATAAGACTGGAGTCGGAAGTTCATATAATAACAGGTTCCGTTACTTCTGCGCAAAATCTTATAAAATGTGTAAACCGCGCAGGATTCAGGGTTGATAATATTGTTTTGCAATCGCTTGCTTCTTCAAAAGCTGTATTGCGAACTGATGAAAAAGAAATGGGCGTTTTGATGATAGATATTGGCGGTGGCACAACAGATGTTATAGTTAATTATGAAGGCGCTCCATATCATACAGATGTTGTTCCCATAGGGGGAAAACAAATAACAAACGATCTTTCCATTGTTTTGAAAATACCTTTTGAGGTGGCTGAGAAAATAAAAGTAGAATCAGGCTGTTGTTATACAGCTCTTATTGATGAAGAAGAAGATGTTGTTATTCCAAGTGTGGGTGGATGGGCAGCTGCTTCTTTACCGAGAAAGCAAGTATGTGAAATTATCCAGCCAAGAGTAGCTGAGATATTTTTAATGGTAAAGAAACAGCTTGAAAGAAAAAACTATTTAAAACTGCTGAATAGCGGAATTGTACTTACAGGCGGGGGCGCTCTTATGCCTGGAATTTCACAGCTTGCAGGAGAAATATTTAATCTTCCTGTAAGGATAGGGTATCCCGCAGGCTGCGGAGGTCTTGTTGAAGAATATAAAAATCCAATGTATTCAACAGCAGTCGGCCTTGTAATGTTTACAGATGAAATGAGGGAAAAGTTTGACAAAAAAGTTACATTATCAAATAAGATAAATTTTAAGGAGAAATTTGTTAACTGGCTTAAAGAATTTTTTTAATGTAGAAATATAGTATTTCACTGGGAGGGGGAATGCAAATAACAGTTGTTGAAGAAAGGAGTAATACTAATCCTACAGTAATTAGAGTTGTAGGAGTAGGTGGTGGCGGCAATAATGCTGTAAATAGAATGATTGAGAGCGGCTTAAGCAATGTTGAGTTTTTAGCTGTCAATACAGATGTTCAGGATCTTAATAAAAGCAAGGCAAAAACCAAAATACCAATTGGGACCAAGCTTACAAATGGTCTTGGAGCAGGTGGAATTCCCGAAGTTGGGGAGAAAGCTGCTATTGAAGATAAAGAAACAATAAAGAATATTCTTAAAGGCGCAGATATGATTTTTATTACTGCCGGGATGGGAGGCGGTACAGGAACAGGCGCAGCTCCAATAATTGCCGCAGTTGCAAAAGAGCTTTCGATTTTAACTGTTGCAGTAGTTACCATGCCTTTTGCTCTTGAAGGAGACCGCAAAAAAAGGCTTGCAGATGATGGTATAAAAAAACTAAGGCAATCTGTTGATACTTTAATCACAATCCAAAATGACAATCTCATGAAAATTATAGACAGACGCACTCCATTTAAAGAAGCGCTCCTTTATGCTGATGATGTTTTAAGGCAGGGTGTTCAGGGAATTTCTGACCTTATTACAAAAGAAGGTGAAATGAATATTGACTTTGCAGATGTAAAAACAATTATGAGTGGTCAGGGCGATGCAATGATGGGTATTGGAATAGGACGGGGCGAAAACAGAGCTATAGAGGCTGCTACAAGCGCAATTAATAACCCAATGCTTCAGGAAGAAAATTTTGAAGGGGCAAAAGGAATTCTTGTAAGTGTTACAGGCGGACCAGATTTCTCGCTTTCTGAATTCAATGAAATACTTCAGATCATAACTTCATCTGCAGACAGAGATGTTCTTACAATTACAGGTACAATTAATGACGAAACACTAAAAGATGAAATTAAAGTAACTGTAGTTGCAACAGGTTTTAATCCGCAGGAGATTAAAAAGAAGGAAGAAGTTCCTGCGCAATCAAGCAGTAAAAATGAATTTCTTTCCAACAATGAATGGAGCCAGATGAGAAAAGGTTTGTTTGCAAAAAAGGATGACCTTTATTTGAGCGGAAGAAATTCTGTTTCATCTGATCTTGATATCCCTGCAATTTTTCGTGACAGGGAAAGTGAATATGCAAAGCAGGGAGAAAGATAATTGATTTTAACAGTAGAAGAGAAAAGTATGTTAAAAAAATATGAACAATACCTCAAAGCAGAATTAAATCTCACACAAACCACAGTAAGATTTTATTTTGACGAGGCGAGTCTCTTTACTGAATATTTGAGAAAAAATAATAAAACATATGTTTCAGCTGAAGTATTGGATATTGAAAACTATATTATTGAAAGAAAAAACAGGACAATTGTACTATCTGATATTGAAAGCTGTAAAACAGAAAATAATATTAATTTGAAGTCAGCGACTATTAATAAAGTTGCATCTGGAATAAGATCTCTTTTTAAATTTTTGCAACTTGAGAATGTAAGAAGCGACAACCCATCCAGATTTGTCAAGATGTCACGCAAGGGCAAAAAACTTCCGGATTTCCTTTCTGTAGAAGATATTGATACACTACTTGACAGTATTGATGTTTCAACACACTCAGGACTTAGGGATAGAGCTCTTTTTGAATTAATTTACTCCTGTGGTCTTAGAATATCTGAAGCCTGTACTCTAAAGTGCAGTAATATATTTAATAATGATAGTGTTATTAAAGTTATTGGGAAAGGAAATAAGCACAGAATTGTTCCTGAAGGTGATGCTGCAGAATATTGGCTTAAAAAATATATTCAAGAGGCAAGGCCTTTAATGCTTAAAAATCGAAAAACCGATTTTGTTTTTTTGAATATCAGGGGGGAACCTATTAGCAGAAAAGGGGTATGGAAAAGGTTTAAAGAGATTGCTGTGGCTTGCGGGATAGAAAGCCGTGTGCATACTTTAAGGCACTCTTTTGCAACACACCTTCTGACAGGAGGAGCAGATCTCCGTTCTGTACAGGAGATGCTTGGTCATGCAGATATAGCAACAACTCAAATATATACCCACCTTGCAAGAAATGATCTTAAAGAATGTCATAAGCAATACCATCCTGAAGGGAAAAAAGCAGGGGGAGCATTATGAAAAAAACTATGAAAAGAGCTATCTTTATTCTTATACTTTTGCCTTTATTTTTATTTAGCTGTAACAGGGAAGAAAGAAACTTTTTGGATACCATGAATGCAATGTATGAAGGCCACTTCACAACAGAAGAACTAAGAAACAGGGAAAGGGAATTAAGGGAATCCATAAGAAAAAACAGGCGCATACTTGAGCAGAGAGTTGACGCAGCAAGAAGCCTCGCTGGATTTCATCAAATGCTTGGCAGGCTTTATCTTGAGCATGGGATGTTTCTTCTTGCAGCGCAGGAATTTGAGGAAGCATTAAAGGTTACTACAGAAAGCCCAGTATTACTTTATTATGCAGGGTTATCTTATGCAAGGTACGCGAAATCACTTATAGACGAAGCATTACAACTTAGTTATTTATTGTTGGCAGAGAAATATTATTTAAAAGCAATTGAGTTTAACAATAATTTTGCAAGAGCTCTTTATGCAGTTGCAGTGCTTTATATTTTTGAATTTGACCAGCCCGACAGAGCTGTTTATTATCTTGAACATCTTCTTGAGACACAGCGAAGCGATGTTGAGGCAATGTTTCTTCTTGCTAATGCCTATATAAGATTAGGTCTTTATAATCAAGCTGTGGCTCAGTATGACAATATTATAAGAACTTCAATGAGCACTGTTCATAGAAGACAGGCAGAAGAAAATAAAAGACAAATTCAAGGCGGATTCAGGTGGAATTAATGGGAATGGAAGGAATTAAATTATTATCTCTTTTTATCTCAAACTTAAAAGCAATTGGGAAGAGTCAAAAAATCAAAACTCTTAAACTAATATCAAAAACTGTTGATTTAAAATCAATCAATCTTGATTGCCACAGTGATATTGCTTCTATTGCAAATCATTTTTTTGCTCTGGATAAAAAAATAATAGATGATAATATTGCAAAAGCTTTTTCCATACTTGAAAACTGTTCCCGGAAAAATATTGAGATTATTACTTTTCTTGACAATAAATATCCTTCTCTCTTAAAAGAGATATATGATCCACCTGTTGTTTTATATTTAAAAGGGAGCGCAGAAAAACTTGCTTTGCCTTCGATCTCGGTTGTAGGCACAAGGTCTGCAACCGGAAAAGCATTAAGAGCAGCATTTGAAACAGCATTTTATCTTTCTTTAAATAATATTGCAGTTATATCCGGGCTTGCAATTGGAATTGATAATGAAGCGCACAAAGGAAGTATTTGCGCTGGTGGCACTACAGTAGCTGTCATGGGGTGTGGGCTTGATAAAATTTATCCTGTATCAAACAGAAAAACAGCATTGGAAATAATTGAATCCGGCGGAGCCTTGGTAAGTGAATATCAACCCGAAGTTCAGCCACTTAAATACCATTTTCCGGAAAGAAACAGGATTATAAGCGGACTTTCATCAGCATCAATAATAATTCAGGCTCCAAAGAAATCAGGAGCTTTAATAACTGCTGATTATGCGCTTGAGCATGGGAGAGATGTTTTTGTTCACGAGGCAGGTCTTTCTTCTCCTTTTGGAGATGGCGGAATGTCTTTGGTTTGTGATGGTGCTTTGTTGATTTCCGGTCCTCACGAGATTGGAAAATATTATGGCTTTGATTTTTCAGATAGTTATATAAATAATAAACTGTTTTATGATAATGCAAAAAATATTGAAGATGAAATAAATGGTTATGTAGTTAACTATAAGGGAGTTTTTTACAGGAGAGCCAAGTATGCCTAAAAGCGAAGCGGAGAAAAATAAAAAAATAAACACTTTACTCATTGTTGAATCTCCGGCAAAAGCCAAAACAATAGAACGCTATCTTGGTAGCGGCTACTTTGTTGCAGCTTCTATAGGACATTTGATTGATCTCCCAAAATCAAGGCTTGCCATAGATGTAGAGCATAATTTTGAGCCTGAATATATTACGGTTCGGGGAAAGGCAAAAATATTAAAAGAGCTTACAAATAAAGCTGCAAAATCAGATCATATTCTTCTTGCATCTGATAATGACAGGGAAGGTGAGGCTATATCTTACCATCTAAAAACATTTCTTGAAAAGAAAAATATTAACTCAAAAATCGAGAGAATTATTTTTAATGAAATTACCCCTTCTGCCATAAAAGAAGCTATAAAGTCTCCTATGGAAATCGACTTAGGAAAGGTTGATGCCCAAAAAGCAAGGAGAGTTCTTGACCGCATTGTGGGTTATAATATTTCTCCTTTGTTGTGGAAAAAAGTTAAAAATGGGCTATCTGCAGGGAGAGTGCAGTCTGTAGCGCTAAGACTTGTATGTGAACGGGAAAAAGAAGTTGAGGATTTTGTTTCCGAAGAATATTGGTCTTTAAGCGCAGATCTTAAAAAAGGAAAAAATAGTTTTATAGTAAACCTTTTTCTCAATAAAGGTGAAAAATCAAGTTTTCATGATAAAAAATCTGTAGATACTTTAACAGATGAACTGGCAGGCAAAGATTTTATAGTTAAAGAAGTTAAAAAAAGCGAAAAGAGAAGTCAGCCAAGACCTCCGTATACAACATCCAAACTCCAGCAAGATGCAGCAAACAGACTTGGATTTACATCAAGAAAAACCATGCAGATTGCGCAGCAGCTTTATGAAGGTATAAATATAGGATCCGGAAGAGTTGGTCTTATTACATACATGAGAACTGACTCAACAAGAATTTCCAGTCAGGCTATTGAAGATGTAAGGAAATTTATTGAGACCAACTATCCTGCTGAATTGCCTGAAAAACCTATCAGCTATTCACTTGCAAAACAGGTTCAGGATGCGCATGAAGCTATAAGGCCAACTTACTCTCAATACACACCTGATTATGTAAAAGAGTATCTTTCAAAAGATCAGCTTAAGCTATATTCAATTATATGGGAAAGATTTGTCTCTTCCCAAATGAAGAACGCAGTTACTGAAACTACAACAGTTGATATAGAGTGCGGAGAAGCCCTTTTTAGGACAAATATGACAAAAGTTAAAGAAAAGGGTTATCAAAAAGCTTTAAAAGTACTTGCAACAAAAGAAAAGACAGAAAAAATACCTTCTCTTAAAACAGGAGATGCTTTGGATTTTATTGAATTCAAGCCAGAACAACATTTTACCCAGGGGCCACCCAGATATACAGATGCAAGTATTGTAAAAGCTCTTGAGGAAAAAGGGATTGGAAGACCTTCTACTTATGCGCCTATTATTTCTCTTCTTATTGACAGGCACTATGTTGCAAGAAAAAACAGGCAGCTTATTCCAAATCTGCTTGGAAAAATTATAAATGAAATACTTATTAACTCTTTCAGTAATATCTTTGATGTAAACTTTACTGCTGCAATGGAAAGAAAGCTTGATGAAGTTGAGCACAGCAAGGAAAACTGGCACGAGATGATTGGAGAATTCTATACTCCATTTAAGAAACAGCTTGACCATGTTATGGAAACCCTTGAATCAATAAAAGGGGTTATGGATGAAAAAACAGATTATGTTTGCGAAAAATGTCAAAAGCCAATGATGAAAAAACTTGGCCGCTTTGGTTATTTTCTCGCATGCTCAGGGTTTCCAGAGTGTAAAAATACAAAATCAATTCCCCTTGCAGACTGTCCAAGGCCTGATTGCAACGGAAAAATTGTTGCGAGAAAAAAGCAGGGTGGAAAAGGAAAAGAGTTTTACGGTTGTACCAACTATCCGGAATGTGATTTTATAAGTCATTTGAAACCATCATCAAAAAAATGTCCTGAGTGCGGATATTTTATGGTTGAAAAATATGGAAAAGAAAGAGGCACATATTATTCATGCTCCAACCAGGATTGTAAAAATTCTAAAAATGCAGGTGAAGAAGAATGAGTAGAGAATTTATATCTTATATAAGCAATATTGAAAATCTCGCACCAGCAACTATTAAAGCTTATGAAACAGATATAACTCAATTTGAAAATTATATTAATGTTGAAAAAATAGATATTTATAATCCTGATAAAAATACAGGAAGGGCTTATGTTGCTTTTTTAAGGGATAACGGATTAGACCCTTCTTCGATAAATAGAAAAATTATTACTTTAAGATCATTTTATGACTATGCTGTCAGGACAAAGAAAGTTTTATTTAACCCATTTGAAAAAGTTAAAAGTTTAAAACAAAAGAAAAGCCTTCCTGAATATTTTCAGTACGAAGAGATAGAAAAAATAAGGGAATCTGCAGCGCAAAGCAGCAGGGAGTTTATAAAGCTCAGGGACCAGGCAATCGTTGACTTTCTTTATTCAACAGGATGCAGAGTATCAGAAACAGTAACTCTTGATACAGATATGTTAAACATGTATAACAGCACTGCTTTGGTTTGCGGTAAAAGAGATAAAGAGCGGATAGTCTACCTGGGTGATAAAGCTTTGAATTCCCTAAAAGAGTATTTTCAGGCTCTTGGCTATTTTAGCGATCTAGCCTGTTGCAAACTTAAAAAAGGGTTGCCTGTTTTTGTTAATTTAGCAAAAAAAAGAATAACAGAAAGAGGGGTTTTTTATATTATTAACAAGATGGCTGATAACGCGGATATAAAAAAGCGGGTTTCTCCCCATGTATACAGACACTCTTTTGCAACACATTTGATTGAAGAAGGCGCTGATATAAGATATGTTCAGGAAATGCTTGGCCATGAAAGCCTTTCAACCACCCAGATTTATACACATATAGGGATAGGGAGGCTTAAGCAGGTTCATCGCATGGCGCACCCGCACGGCAGTTTTAATAATGAAAAAAGTGATAATCAGAGAAAAAAGTTAAGGAGTATTAAAAACTAATGAGAATAAAAAGCACTACAGTTATTGCTGTAAAAAAAGGCAACAGTGTTGCAATGGCTGCTGATGGGCAGGTAACTTTTGGTAATACTGTAATGAAAGGAAATGCTAAAAAAGTAAGAAAAATTTATGATGGTAAAATAATAGTAGGATTTGCAGGGGGAACTGCAGATGCTTTTACACTTTTTGAAAAATTTGAGGCAAAAGTAAAAGAATATAAAGCTGATATTACGCGCGCTGCTGTAGAGCTTGCCAAGGATTGGAGAACAGACAGAATTTTAAGAAGACTCGAAGCCATGTTATTGGTAGCAGATAAAGATAAAATACTTTTGATCTCTGGTACTGGAGATGTTGTAGAGCCGGAAGAAGGGGTAATAGGTATAGGTTCTGGCGCTAATTATGCATATTCTGCTGCGCTTGCTTATCTTGATGCTTCAACTCTTACTGCAAGTGAAATCGCAGTAAAATCACTTAAGATTGCTGCCAGAGTTTGTATCTATACAAATGATAACCTGATACTGGAGGAAATCAATGTTTGATCTTGAAACCTTTTCACCAAAGCAGATAGTTGCAGAGCTTGATAAATATATAATTGGCCAGAAAAAAGCAAAAAAAGCAGTTGCCATTGCGCTTCGCAACCGTGTAAGGAGGCAAAAGCTTGATGCAACAATGAGAGAAGAAGTGGCCCCTAAAAATATTATTATGATAGGCCCAACCGGAGTTGGAAAAACAGAAATAGCAAGAAGGCTCTCCAAGTTATGCGGCGCCCCATTTGTAAAAGTAGAAGCAACCAAATATACAGAAGTAGGATATGTTGGCCGCGATGTTGAATCAATGGTAAGAGATCTTATGAATGTTGCGATAAATATGGTAAAAGCTGAGCTGAGGGAACAAGTAATAAGAGAAGCAGAGACAAGAACAGAAGAAGCTATCCTTGATATTCTTCTCCCTGTGGTAAAAAGCAAGCCGCAACAACCTCATCCTGATCAAATGAATCAAGAGGCTATTCCTCTTATTGAGGTTGTTGATGAAAGAACAATATCAACGCGTGAGAAATTCAGGGATATGCTTAGAAAAGGGATGCTTGAAGATAAAGAAATCGATGTAAGTGTATCAAAAAAAATGATGCCATCATTTGAAATATTTTCAGGAACAAATTTTGAAGAAATGGATTTGAACCTTGGCGGGATGGCAGGTATTTTTGGCAACAATAAGAAGAAAAAAAGAAAAATGACTGTAAGAAATGCAAGAGATGTAATACTTAATGAAGAAATAGACAAACTGATAGATACAGATAAAGCAGCTGATATTGCAAGAGAGCGGGTGCAGGAGATGGGAATAATATTTATTGATGAAATAGATAAAGTTGCCGGGAAAAAAAGCACAAGCGGAGTAGATGTATCCCGCGAAGGTGTTCAGCGCGATATTTTGCCTATAGTTGAAGGAAGCAAAGTAAACACAAAATATGGGATGATAGATACAGCGCACATCCTTTTTATTGCTGCCGGAGCTTTTCACATGAGCAAACCCTCTGACCTTATCCCGGAACTTCAGGGGCGGTTCCCTATAAGAGTAGAGCTTGAGGCTCTTAGTGCAGAAGATTTTGAAAGAATTCTTACTCAGCCTGAAAATGCTCTTATTAAACAGTATAAAGAACTTCTAAAAACAGAAGAAGTAATACTTGATTTTACAGATGATGCTGTCAAAAGACTTTCATACCTTGCGCAGGAAGTTAATTCAAAAACAGAAAATATAGGCGCAAGAAGGCTCCATACAGTAATGGAATATCTTCTTGAAGATGTTTCTTTTGAAGCAAATGAATTAGCAGGTCAGACAATCAAAATAACACCAGCATATATAGATGAAAAACTTGGTAATATTATAGAAGATCAGGATTTAAGCAGGTACATTTTATGAAAAATCTAATGGGAAGGGATGGTAAGCCGATATTCAAGATAAGGTCTTTTTCAATTAGTAGGAGTAATCTATGTTTTTAAATAACAGCTTCGGAAGAACAGTTGATATTCTTCACAGAGCATTGGATGTCTCGCAGTTAAGGAGAAGTGTAATAGCCAATAATGTAGCTAATGCAGATACTCCTCATTTTAAAAGAAGCATTGTTAATTTTGAGTCAGAGCTAAAAAGAGCATTTCAGTCACAGAGAAAACCTGCCTTTGAAGCAAGAATGACAGATGAAAGACATATGCCTTTTCATCAGCCAATAGATTATAGAACTGTAGGACCAAGAAGGGTTTTGGATTACCTTTCAACAACAGATGCAAATGGAAACAATGTTGATATTGAGCAAGAATCAGTACATATGCTTAAGAACCAGTTAAATGCGCAGCTTCTTATGCATGTAGTTTCAAACCAGTTTTCACAAATCAACATGGTTGTTGCGAGATAGGAGGCTTAGATGGGTATATTTACAAGTATTGATACTGCAGCGTCAGGGCTTTCAGCTCAACGTCTTAGACTTGATGTTATTTCAAATAATATCGCGAATGTAAACACAACAAGGACTCAGGAAGGTGGCCCTTTCAGAAGAAGCAGGGTAATTTTCAGACCTATAGTATCACAGCCTTACTGGAGAAGCCCTTTTCTCCCTGAGCATCTTGATAATGGAATAGGAAGGGGTGTCAGGGTTACAAAAATAGAAAAGGATATGGATGCACCACCAAGGCTTGTATATGATCCTACGCATCCGGATGCTATATTGACAGGTCCAAGAGCAGGATATGTTGAATTTCCAAATACAAATATAGTTAATGAAATGGTTGATATGATATCTGCCACAAGATCATACGAAGCAAATATTGCGTTGCTCAATGGATCAAAAAGTATATTTCTAAAAGCTTTAGAAATAGGAAGATAGGGGGGGAATAAATGGAAATGTTAAATTTTGATCAGGTTTCTGGTCACAGAATGACATTAAAAGCAACAGATCCAAGACATTTTACAGGACAATTTAATAATGTTACCGGGCGTCTTGAAAAAGAAAATATAACTTTTGCAGATCAAATGTTTGAAGCATTGCATGGAGTTAATAGATTACAGCAGGAAAAAAATGATTTAAGTGTAAGAATGATTACAGATCCTAATAGTGTAGATACTCATGATATAACAATTGCAATCGCAAAAGCAAATGCCGCTCTTGCAATGACAAAAGCTATTGTCGACAGAGCAATTCAGGCATATAAGGAGATTATAAGTTTCAGATAATTACAATATAAGTTAAATTTGTTTTATCTGCTTACTGCTTATGTTCTTTTCAACTGGGGAGGGGAAATGAAAGAGCAATTAAAAAAAATATTAGACAACCTACTTGGCATTTGGACTAAAATCACTTTAATCCAAAGAATTATTGTTATCGCAGTCGCGGTAGTCGTTGTTACAGCATTTATAATGCTTGCTGCCTACAGTAGTTCGCCAGGCATGATAAGTGTACTGTCTTTACCTATAAGAGATGAGAATCTCTTGCATAGAATATCCGCCAGAATGGATGAAGAAAACATATCTCATCAAATAAGTTCTGATGGAATGATATTTGTACAAAATGCTATGACAGCAAGGCGTGTAGTATCAATACTTGCCCGCGAAGACTTAATTCCTGCAAATGCATCGCCATGGGATGTATTTAGAATGGAAAGATGGACAGTCACAGATTTTGAAAGAAATGTAAATTTACGCCGCGCTATTGAATTAAACCTTAGAGCGCATCTTGAAGCTATTGAGGATGTAGATGCCGCAAGAGTTATTCTTGAGTTGCCTCGAAGAGAACTTTTTGCAGCAGACCAAAACAATGTAAGCGCATCAATAATAATAACCCCAAGACCAGGTTCTGATATAACACAAAACAGGCGAAAAATACAAGGGATTGTGAACCTTGTTAAATTTGCTATTGGCGGCCTTGAAGATGAATTTATAACAATCACTGATAACAGGGGAAATATATTAAATGATTTTCGGGGACTTGAGGATATTGACAGGATCGAAATTACAAGAAGAGAGCTAAGGATAAAAAGCGATCTTGAAAGGCAATATAAAGAAGCAATCATGCGTTCTCTAAGGCAAATATTCAGGCAAGACAGGGTTGAAATAGTTAATATTGACATTGATCTTGATATGAGCAGAAGACATATCAATACAAGAGAACACTTCCCGGTAACGATGATAGCGGAAAACCCTTTGGTTCCTTATAGTACACTGGAAGTTGTCCCCTCAATAACACTATCAAGACAGATTACTGATGAACACTTTAGAGGATCTGGATTTAATCCCGAAGGTCCTCCTGGGCATGAAGGGCAGACTCCTCCTGCATATGCAGATCTTGCGGGAATGGTAGGGGAGTACAGAAGAAATCATGTAATGGAAAACGAAGCTGTTAATGTAAGAAATACTGTAGAAGAAAGAAGTCCCTGGGCTATAAACCGCGTAACTGTTGGAGTTGCAATTGATGGGATCTGGACCTGGGAATATGATGAATATGGAAAAGTACAACTTAACAGGGATGGTAGTATTGTAAGAACTTATACTCCTGTTAGTGATGCAGATATTGTAAGAGCAAGAACTCTTATAGAAGCTGCTGTTGGCTTTAACAGAATAAGGGGAGATTCAGTTACTGTGCAAACGATCCAGTTTGACAGAACATTAGAGCATCAGGCAGAAGATGACAGATTCAGGGCGAAGATGAGGACCCAGCAAATAGTTACATATTCTATTATAGGGCTTCTGGCGCTTGCAGCATTTTTCATTATTTTCAGGATTGTGCTCAGAGCTATTGAAAGAAGAAGAAAACTCAGGGAAGAAGAGCTTGCACGACAGCATCAGGCTATGCGTGAAGCTGCGCTCAGGAGTGCAGAAGAAGATGGCGTTAGCGTTGAAATGTCTGTTGAAGACAGAGCAAGGCTTGAAATGCAGGAAATGGCTATCAATATGGCCAGGGAACATCCAGAAGATGTTGCTCAGTTGATCAGAACCTGGTTGTTGGAGGAATAGTATGGGAAAAGTACCAGCAGCAAGTCCAGCTCCTCAGCAGCAAAAAAGGGGTGGCGGAGTAAGAAAAGAACTTTCTGGCAGGCAGAAAGCAGCTATTTTTCTTGTTACAATAGGCTCTGAAATATCTGCTGAAATATTTAAGCACCTGAGGGAAGATGAAATAGAAGCTCTTACATTTGAGATAGCGCGTCTTGAAACCATAGAAGCTGAAGATAAAGACAGGGTTCTTGTTGAATTCAAAGAACTCATGATGGCCCAGGATTTTATAACAAGTGGTGGTATAGACTATGCAAGAGAGCTTCTTGAAAAATCTCTTGGAAGCCAGAAAGCAATAGATATAATAAACAGGCTTACAAGTTCTCTTCAAATAAGACCTTTTGATTTTATAAGAAGAACAGACCCTACGCACCTATTGAACTTTATACAGCAGGAACATCCGCAGACAATTGCGCTTATTCTTGCGTATCTTGAGCCTGAAAAAGCTTCGGTCATACTTTCAAGCCTTCCTCATGAAACACAGTCAGATGTTGCAAGACGTATTGCAACTATGGACAGAACTTCTCCGGAAACACTAAGGGAAGTTGAAAGGGTTCTTGAGAAAAAACTTTCTACACTATCGAGCGAAGACTACACATCTGCCGGAGGTGTTGAAAGCATTGTTGAAATACTCAATAGAGTAGACAGATCAACAGAAAAGACAATTATAGAATCCCTTGAAGAGGAAGATCCGGAACTTGCAGAAGAAATCAAGAAGAGAATGTTCGTATTCGAAGATATTGTACTTCTCGATGATAGAGCGATCCAGAAAGTATTGCGTGAAGTTGATCAACAGGAACTTGGTAAAGCGCTTAAAGCTGTCGATAATGAAGTGCAGGACAAAATATTTAAGAATATGTCTAAAAGAGCTGCTACAACTCTTAAAGAAGATATGGAATTTATGGGACCAATCAGACTTAAAGATGTTGAAGAAGCTCAGCAGAAAATTGTATCTGTTATTAGAAAACTTGAAGAGCAAGGCGAAATTGTTGTTGCCAGATCTGGCGAAGACGAAATGGTTGTTTAAAACAGATATGCAGGAGGTTTTAGTTGGCAAGAAATGTTTTTCATTCTTCAAGAGTACAGCAACTCAATAATACAATTTTTCTCGAACCTATAAAAAGTGAAGTAGAAGAGATAGAAGAGGTACCAGAGGTAGAAGAATATGCTGGCCCTACTGCTGATGATCTTCGAAGAGAGGCAGAAGCTTTTAAAGAGGCCTGGGAAAAAGAAAAGCTTGTAATGATTGAAAATGCAAAAAAAGAAGCTGTTGCGATTATAGAAGAAGCAAAACAGAGTGCATTTGAAGAGATCAAAAAAGGGAAAAATGAGGCGCAAAAACTGGTTCAGGAAGCTTCTGATCAGGCAGCTGAAGTTGAAAAAGCTGCTTCTGAAAAATCTGAATACCTGATAAAGGAAGCTTCGGAAAAGGTCGCGATCATAGAAAAAGATGCATACGATGCAGGCTATAAAGATGGCCTTGAAAAAGGTTTTGAATCAGGCAAGGGAGAAGTAGAAAGGCTTATAGAAAAAGTGCACCAGGTTCTAAGTGCGGCAATTGAAAAGAGAAATGCAATTATTGAAGAATCCGAGACGCAACTTATAAATCTTGTTCTTTTGATTTCACAGAAAGTAATAAAAGTAATTTCTGAAAATCAGAAAAATGTTGTAATAAATAATGTTATCCAGGCGCTGCGCAAACTTAAAACAAGGGGAGAAGTAGTTGTAAGAGTAAATCTTGATGATGTAAAACTCACTACTGATCATGTAAAAGATTTTATGAAAATGGTCGATAACGTAAGATCAATTACTGTTCTTGAAGATTCAACTGTTGATAAAGGCGGTGCAATTATTGAGACAGATTTTGGCGAGATTGATGCAAGAATTTCGTCTCAGCTTAATGAAATAAAGGATAAGATCCTTGATCTTGCTCCTATAAAAGCTAAAACAGATGTAGTAGATGATTTTATATAATATCTAAACTAGCGTCTGTTTGATAAAAGTGCCATATAACCAGGGGAGGGGGAATGAGCGCTGTTTTTGAAAAGTATAAAACAATTCTGAAAGATACTGACCCAATAAAATTTACAGGGAGAGTAACAAGAGTGCAGGGGCTTCTTGTTGAAAGCCTTGGCCCCAGAGTTGTTCTTGGTGAACTTTGCTATATAATTATAAATGATTCCCTCCCCCCAATTTGGGCAGAAGTTGTTGCGCTCAAAGAAGATGCAATACAACTTATGGCGTACGATTCATTTGAAGGAATTGAGATAGGTAGTGTAGTAGTTGCTACAGGACAGAGCCTTTCTGTATCTGTTTCTCCAAAAATGCTTGGCAGGGTTTTGGATGGTATGGGCAGGCCTGTTGATGATAAAGGGAGTATAAGAGGAGGGTCTGTTAAAATTCCTGTAATCAATACTCCGCCGGATATATTAAAAAGAAAGCCTGTAAATGAGCAGATTCAGACAGGTGTCAGAGCTATAGATTCAGTTCTTGCTGTTGGCAAAGGGCAGCGCATAGGTATTTTTTCTGCTGCAGGAATTGGAAAAACAACACTTTTGGGAATGATAGCAAGGAATACCAATGCAGATGTGAATGTAATAGCTCTTGTTGGCGAAAGAGGCAGGGAAGTAAGTGAATTTATAGAGCATGAGCTTGGCCCTGAAGGGATGAAAAAATCTGTAATAATTGTTTCATCATCCAACACCCCGCCTATTTCAAGAATAAAAGGGGCATATACTGCTACTGCAATTGCTGAATACTTTAGAGACAGGGGAAAAAATGTAATGTTTTTCTTTGATTCTCTTACCAGATTTGCAAGAGCACAGCGGGAAATAGGTCTTGCAATAGGAGAGCCCCCTGCTACAAGAGGGTACACCCCTTCTGTATTTACAGAAATGCCCAAACTTCTTGAGCGATGTACAAATTCGCTTAACGGTACATTGACAGGGTTTTACACAGTTCTTGTTGAAGGCGATGACCTTGATGAACCTGTTTCTGACAATGCAGAAGGTTTTCTTGACGGGCATATTATTTTAAGCAAAAAAATAGCTGAATCAAATCACTATCCTGCGATCGATATTTTAAAATCAATTTCAAGAATCGCAAATAAAATTTTACCAAATGAAATCAAAGAATCAGCAGGATATATAAGAAATAAAGTAGCTGTTTTCTCTGACTCCGAAGATATTATAAATGTAGGCGCTTATGTAAAAGGGTCCAGCACTGAAATCGATGAAGCAATCAAAAAACAGCCTGAAATCAAAAAATTTCTTGCTCAAAAAACAAATGAGACATCTACGCTTGAAGAAAGCTTTTCTGGCATAGCCAAAATATCAGGTATAAAGTTATGAGAAGGAATAAGTTATGAGAAACTTTGCATTTAATCTTGAAAAACTGCTTGAAATAAGAAGATATGCAGAAAGAAAAAAAATATTGGAACTTGCTGAAGTTACAGGCAGATATATGCAGATCATAAACAGCATTGAAGATCTTAAAAAAAAGAAAAGAGAGATTATGGAATCAAGATTCAGCGGCCCGGATAATAATAATATTCATTCAGTCATGCGCGATGAATCACTTATTTCTGCAATTGAAAGAAAAGTATTTGATTTTGAAAAAAAGCTTATACCTATAAATATAGAAAGGGAAAATAAAAGATTGGAATATTTGGAAACTTTAAAAAATAAAAGAGTAATTGAAAAGCTTAGGGAGAAAAAAGAATCCAGGCATAAAAAGGAAGAATTTTTAAGAGAAGAAAAAACTATCGATGATATTGCAACCAGCGCTGGTTTTAGCAGGCTTAAGGAGGTTTAAATATGGGATTAAGTAGTGATACAGGAGCAGGGCTCCGTATTTTTGTTTTAATATTACTTATAGTTGTGCTGTTTTTCGGCGGCATGGTGTGGTTTGATTACTTGGGAATAATAAACGCAAGAGAGCAAATTGCATTTGTGTATGCACTTATAAACAGGGAAGAAGGGCTACAAATTGATGATAAAGATCATGTTTTTCTTCTTGAACATGAAAGATTTAATAAGATGCGGGAAGCTCTCGACATAAAAGAAGAAGAACTTAACAGAATAAGTGAAGAACTTGCCATGCGCGACATAGAAATAAGACAAAGAGTAGAAATCCTTGGCGAAAGGGAAAAAGCTTTGTTGGAAAGAGAAAATTCATTTAACGTGCGAACATTATTGTACGACAATAAAATAGCAAACCTTGAGCAGTCATCAAGATATCTAACTGGTATGCATCCTAACAATGCCAGGGATATTCTCCTTCAAATGAATGATCAGGATGTTATAGATCTTTTGAGGGTTACAGAGCGTCTTTCGCAGGAAGCAGGCGAGATGTCGCTTGTATCTTTCTGGTTATCGCTTATGCCCCCTGAAAGGTCGGCATCTATAAAGCGTAAGATGACAATCAAGCCTAATGAGTTAGGCACTTAAAGGTTAAAGGGGTAATATTTGCCTATAGAAATTATTGCTGTAAAAAAAGAATATGGATCTCCTGAATGTTTTCTGCATCTGGATAAAAAAACAGAAAACATTAGCTCAAATGTTAAAGCAGGTAATGTAGAAAAAAGTACAAAATCCCACGAAGATTCTTTGACACTAAAAGATGCATTGTCATTTGAGGATATTTTATCAGATAAAATATTGGAAAAGAAAAATCTAACAAAAGAAATAATATTTGCAGAAAAAGGGAAAACTCAAGATGAAAAACCAGATTATGCTTTAAATGATCTTCTCCCTTTGCATGCAGCTATAAAAACAGAATCTCTCTATGTTGCTGCGCAAAATGCTGAATTTACAGATAAGTCAAAAGACGATGAAATAACAAAAGAAAATGCATCATTTGCAAATAATATTCTGGCACAATTATTTGAAAAAACTCCTGTAGAAAGAACTATTTCTAATCCACTAAGCTATTATTTAAATCAAAATAACAGCATAGACAAAAATATAAATCTTGAAGAAAACAAAGATCTAAAAAAAGAGAAAGAGAAAAAAGAGTTTTTTAAAGTTGTTGATTTGCGCGCAGGTTTAGATTCAGATTCAGAAAAAGGAAAATCTTTAAAATCATTATCAAATAAAGAAAATTCCGAAGTATCACAATCAAATAGATTTTCACTTTTAAATAATAATAATATTAGCCAGAATGTAGATATAAAAGATTTACCTCCTGGTTTACAAACGCAAGTATCAACTGCAAAAGTACATCAGGTTGAGAGTACTATTGCATCACCCAAGAATGCAACTCCTTCATTTCATAGCCAGTTTCTTGAATATCTTAGAGAAAGTGGAAATGCAGATATAGTAAAAAACGCAAGTATAATTCTAAAAGCAGAGAAAGAAGGGGAAATACGACTGTTGATGAAACCCGAAAGCCTTGGGTATGTAAGAATCAAGCTCATGCTTAGCGATAGTAATATAGTGGGCAGGATAATAGTCGACAATTATAGTGTAAAAGAAATATTTGAAAGCAACTTAGAGAATCTTATAAAAAATTTCAAAATAAATGGGTACTCTTCTGCAACAATAGATGTTGCTGTTGGGGGAGAACAGAATAACAGAAAAAAACAATCTGTAGAAAACGAAAGGGTTCTTGCATTAAAAGAAATTGAAAAAATTGATGAGCATACAATTGTAAGAACTATGTTAACAGAAAACAGACTAGTGGATATGGTTATTTAAAACGGAGGTTTTTGTGGATTTAAGCAATACAATGAGTGATCAGGAAAGAAGCAGAGTCCAGATGCAAGTTGACAGTTTTAACAGAGCGCTTTCTGCATCTCAGCAGAGGACATCAAAAAACGAACTTGGCAAGGATGATTTTCTGAAAATATTAATTACACAACTTAGGCATCAGGATCCTACAAATCCAATGGAAGACAGAGAATTTATTGCACAGATGGCTCAGTTTTCAACCCTTGAGCAAATGACTAACATGAGCAGTAGTTTTTCAAAACTGCATGATGTAATTGCATCAAATCAGGCAATTAATCTGATTGGTAAAACTGTGCATATTATTGATGGAGAGCAGGTAATTATTGGAAGAGTTGAGGGAGTATCGGGATTTCAAGCACCACAACTTCTTGTTAATGGGCGATATTATGAAATGTCAAGAATAGGGAAAATCAGGGAATAGGTAAAGATAGATTAGGAGGAAAATCTTATGATGAGATCATTATATGCAGGTGTGTCAGGACTTCAAAATCATCAGACAAGAATGGATGTTATTGGACACAATATTGCAAACGTAAATACAATTGGCTACAAAAAGAATAGAGTTAATTTTCAGGATATGTTATCGCAGACACTTCAGGGTTCTGCAAGGCCTACAGAAGAACTTGGAGGTGTGAACCCGAAACAGGTTGGGCTTGGGATGACTATTGCAGCTATAGATACCATACATACTCAGGGCTCGCTTCAAAGCACTGGTGTTGCAACAGATGTTGCCATAACAGGAAGTGGTTTTTTTGTTTTAAGAAGAGGTGAGCAGGAATTTTATACACGCGCAGGCGCATTTAGCCTTGATGAAAATGGCACTCTTGTAAACCCATCGAACGGTTTAAGGGTCCAGGGGTGGATGACCCAGGTAATAGATGGGATTGAAATATTAAACACTTCTGCAGACCCAGGCAATCTTGTAATACCTGTAGGCGGTAAAGACCCTGCTTTTGCAACAACAGAAGTCAGGCTTGCCTGTAACCTTGATAAAAGATTAGCTGAAATCCAGGAAGGAGCAAACCTTGGCGAAATAATGCAGAATACTTGGACAGTTGATAAGACAATTTATGATGCCTTTGGCAATAAACACATAATGAGTATTGATTTTACAAAAGTTCCAGGGGAACCAAACAGATGGAACGCGCAGGTTTTTGTAAACAGAAATGCGGAAATAGATACAGAAACAACTGTTGGTGAAGAAGGAAGCTCATTTATAGTTCAGTTTGGTAATGATGGTTTGTTGTTATCTGCGGAAGATGAGCAAGGCAATATTGTTAATGAAGGAATACTCCAGCTTCCTATCTCTTTTAATGTTCCGGAAACAACAATTCCTGAAGGTGAAGAATCTGTAAGGCAAACTTTTGCCCTTACACTTGGTGAAATAGGGAGCGCTACAAATACAATGACACAATTTGCCGAAAGAAGCTCTACAAAAGTTTTTTGGCAGAATGGATACCCCCTTGGTTATCTTGAAAATTTCAGAATTGACTCAAGTGGTATTATAACCGGTGTTTATTCAAATGGAACAAGCAGGCCAATTGGTCAGATAGCTCTTGCGAATTTTATAAACCCAGGCGGGCTTGAAAAAATTGGCGATACAATGTTTGCCAGAACAAATAATTCAGGATTTGCTGATATTGGAACTTCAGGGCTTGCAGGAAGAGGAACATTTGTTGCAGGAACTCTTGAAATGAGTAATGTAGACCTTGCTGAGCAATTTACAGATATGATCGTTACACAGAGAGGTTTTCAGGCAAATTCAAAAACAATACAGACTGCTGACCAAATGTTGCAGGAGTTATTGACTCTTAAGAGGTAATAGATAGGGGAAATGTATAAAAATTTCAGAGGTGTAAAAAGTGATTAATGTTACAAGGCTTAATGGTGTCAAGTATTTCATTAATCCACACCAAATAGAATATATTGAATTAAATCCCGATACCACATTGATAATGCTTTCGGGAAAAAGACTGGTAGTTCTGGAGGACTACCCAACTATTTTTGACAGAATTGTAAAATATAGGCAGCTTATAGGTTGTTTGAAAAATGAGGAGTAGTCATTTATGGATTTAGGAACAATAGGTGGAATAGCATTATGCTTTCTCATGTTACTGGGCTCAGTACTTTTTGCCGGCTCTGCTCTGGGTCTTTATATAGATGCAGCTTCTATTATTCTTGTTATTGGAGGTTCATTAGCAGGAGTTATAGCATCAAGCCCTCTTCAGCAAGTATTAAAGATTGTTACACATTTAAAAATTGCTTGTACAATAATAAATTATGAAAAAGAAAAACTTATATCTACTCTTGTAAGCTTTTCCGAACAAGCAAGGCGCGAAGGGCTTCTTGCTCTTGAAGACAGCCTGGATGAACTTGAAGATAAATTTCTTGCAAAAGGGTTAAGGCTTGTTGTTGATGGCACAGATCCTACACTTATTAAAAGTATATTATATAACGAACTCAATCAATTGGATGCCAGGCATCAAGTTGTTATAAAAATGTGGTCTGACTGGACAAAACTTGCGCCGGCCTTTGGTATGATGGGTACGGTTCTTGGTCTTATTGCGATGATGGCAAATTTGGGAGACCAGGCATCTGTAGGTAGTGGTATGGCGCTAGCTCTTATTACAACGCTTTATGGCGCATTTATGGGTAATGCATTTTGCGCTCCAATACAAGCCAAGCTCGAAACCAGAAATGGTGATGAAATTATGGTAAAAGAACTTATGGTAGAAGGGATTCTTTCGATTCAGTCTGGTGATAACCCGAGAATGGTTGAGGAAAAACTTCTTGCGTTTTTATCGCCTATTGAGAGAGAGTCAATTAAAGCTGCGTCAACTACAGGAGAGTAATTGAGAAGGTAATTATGCGAAAAAAAGGAAAAAAATGCCCAGATGAAGGTCTTCCACCTTGGTTTGCAACATTTGCTGACATGGCAACCCTTCTTCTGGTATTCTTTGTAATCATGTTTTCAACTGCCACTATAGATGGATCAGAGTTAAGGCTGATCCTTTCTGCGTTTCAGGGAATTGGGACTATGCAGGGAGGTAGCACTCTTGATGCAGAAGGGAGGCTTGCAACTCTTGGAAATAACGTAATGGCCCTGCCATCACGCCAGGCCGGGAGATCTCTTGACAGGGCAAGAAGAGCTGCTATTTCTGTTTTTCAGCCGGAAATCAGAACCAGAACAGTTAGGGTAACTGAAGATGAGCGTGGAGTAGTCATATCTCTTTCTGCTGATGCGTTTTTCAGAACTGCCAGTGCAGAATTAAATATAGAGGAAGCAAGGCGTACAATACAGAATGTTTCAAACCTTATGAAATCAGAAGAAATGCAGGGGAGAAAATTCAGGATTGAAGGGCATACCGACAGCCTTCCAACAGACCCAGCCGGTATATGGAGAACCAACTGGGATCTATCAACAGCCAGAGCAATCAATGTATTGTATTATCTTAAAGATTTCAATGTAGATGACAGGTCCATGCAGGTTGCTGGGTTTGCAGACACTGTTCCCATGGCTTCGAATGATACGCCAGAAGGAAGAGCGTACAACAGGAGGGTTGATATAATTATCTTAAGTGACGCTCATTTATAATAGGTATTTGCATATAAAAGTATTTGCATATAATAGAAATTTTTGATAAATTTAATTTATCGGGAGACAAAAAATGTCTGAAGAATATGATCTGGATCTGGAAAATTCTTCTGGAGCTTCTGCAGAAGATGACATAGGGAAGAAAAAAATAGGTTTTCTCCCTGCAATAATTATAAAAATACTCAAATGGACAGCTATAATCCTTGCTGGTGTGGTTTTTATAGTTACAGTTGTTGTTGTTACAATAAGAATAATGAATCCTGTATCAAGTACTCCTAATTTCTTTTTCGATACTGAAGAATTACAAAATACACTTCCTACTTTGCAATGGTATGATGTAGGAGAAGAGATAAGAGGCAGAACTGCTGATACTGACAGACGTGTAATGATACTTGTCAGGGTATCAGTAGGATTTAATCCAAGAGCAAGAGCCTTACACACGGAACTTATAGATAAAACACCAAAGTTAAGAAGTGAAATAAGGGTTTTCTTTGGAGAAAAATATGAAAGAGAACTTTTGCCAAGAAATGAGCGGCAGATCAAAGAAGAGTTAAGAAGAAGGCTTAATGTTATGTTGAGCGGCAATGATAGAATTCTTGATTTGATATTTACTGATTTTAATATTGTCGAATTTTAAAAAAGGGCAGGTCATTTGAGGTTATATGACTGATATTTTATCACAAAACGAAATAGATCAGTTACTCACTGCTTTCACATCAGGAGATGTAGAGTCTGAAGAGGTCTCTCCTCAACTAAGTGATCAAAGAAAAATAAAAATATATGATTTTAAAAGACCTGATAAATTTTCAAAAGAGCAGATACGTACTGTCTCAATAATGCATGAAACTTTTGCGCGCCTTACTACAACATCGCTTTCAGCACAGCTTAGAAGCCTTATTCATGTTCATGTTGCTTCTGTAGACCAGCTTACTTATGAGGAATTTATAAGATCAATTCCGAATCAAACAACAATTGCTGTAATAAATATGGATCCTTTAAAGGGCTCTGCAATCCTGGAAATTGACCCTTCTGTGACATTTTCAATCATAGAGCGTCTTTTCGGAGGCAAGGGAGAAGGGACAAAGATAACCAGAGAATTGTCAGATATAGAATCTTCTGTAATGGAAGGGGTAATCGTAAGAATTTTGGGAAATATGAGAGAAGCATGGAGCCAGGTTGTTGATTTAAGGCCGCGTCTTGGCCAAATCGAAACAAATCCGCAATTTGCTCAAATTGTACCTCCTACAGAAATGGTTGTCCTTGTTACGCTTGAAACAAAAGTAGGCGAGGTAGAAGGGATGATGAATTTTTGTATCCCTTACATAACTATTGAACCCATAATCGGAAAACTTTCAGCGCAATACTGGTACTCTTCGGTAAGAAGAGGCACAACTGCTGAAAACTTGAATATTTTACGGGAAAGACTTGCTTCTGTTGATGTTGATATTGTTGCGGAAATAGGAAGGATAAATATATCTGTTAGAGAAGCTTTGGCTCTTGCTGTGGGAGATGTAATAAGGCTTCAAAATGTAAGAATAAATGATGAAATGAAATTGAAGCTTGGTAATAAACCTAAATTTCTATGCAGACCAGGATTGCTGGGAAAGAAAGTAGCAGTGCAAATTACAAAGAAAATAGAAGATTTTAGTAAAGAAGAGTTTGAAGAATTAACTGCTGAAGGAGATGAACTATGAGTGACGGCGCATTGTCACAAGATGAAATTGATGCTTTGATGAGTGGAAGTTCTGCAGGTTTTGATTTTGAATCTACTGCATCAAATGATGGTGGTCTATCAGAAAATGAAAAACAGTCATTTTTAGCCATTGTAAATTCAATAATCGATACTCAATCAGCTACACTTTCGGGCATGATGGGGAAGACCGTTACTATATCGCCGCCATCTATAGAAATTCTCGCTGGCGGAAACATTGCTGCAGGATTTGATGGAAGTTTTGTAAGAATACAATCCTCATTTACAGATGGCGTTCCTGGTTATCACTCATATTTACTTACAGATGACATTTCAAAAGCAATGGCAGGCCTACTTTCTGGTCTTGATCAGGTTGAGCTTGATGAAGCTTCTCTTTCTGCTGTAAGTGAAGCTATAAATACTATAAGTGGTTCGGCAATGACAGTGTTTGGAGACAGAATAGGAGAAACTATAATGTCCGAACCTGCAACTGCAGAAGTTTTTGATGCCAGTACTTCTGATATCCCTACAGGAGATTTACTAAAACTTAATTATCCGATTACAATAGAAGATCATCCACCATCTGTTTTTAATGAGCTTTTTGATATTTCAGTTGTAAAGAAAATAATAACAGAAATCGCTGCTCCTGCAGCAGGAAAAAATCAAGCAGCTCAATCTCAGCAAGCGCCCAGGCAACAAAGTAGCCCACAACAATCTATGGGAAATATGGGAGCCCCTGCAGGTGCAAGTATGGGCGGAGGTATACAAAACCAGGGGTATGTAAATATCCAAAATGTTCAATATCCTTCTTTAGCCTCTTTAGGGTCAACTTCTGAGCAAGGCAATATAAGTCTTCTCATGGATGTTAACATGGAAATGACTGTAGAGCTTGGAAGAACAAAAAAGCCCATACGTGAGATACTTAGTATGGGAGAAGGGACAATAATAGAGCTAGATAAACTAGCAGGTGAACCTGTTGATATATTGGTAAACCATAAACTTATAGCAAACGGCGAAGTTGTTGTAATAGATGAAAACTTTGGCGTACGTGTTACCAAGATCGTTTCAAATCCTACAGGGGTAAATGATGTGACATAAAAAAGTCATAAACAGGGGGGGGGGATGACTTTAAAAGGTTTTATATTTTTTCTTTTTCTCATTAGCATAATAGCGTCTCCATTAATATCTCAACAAGATAATGTCAACCAAATCCAAATACAGGATGAAAGTGAATTAATAATATTAGACGAAGAAACTCCGGCTTTTTTCCCGGAGGATGGTCTATTGGAAAGGGATCTTGGTTTTTTTACAGCCTGGGATGTTATAAGGATGATTTTGATCCTTGTTTTTGTAATAGCCTGTATTTATGGGCTTTTCTTTGTTCTTAAAAAAGCAGGAGTCCAAAAATTCAAAGAAGATAATTTAATAAATATTATATCAAGCAGATCCCTTGCAACAGGAAAAACAATGCACATTGTTGAGGTAGGCAACCATATAATGGTTATTGGAGCTGCTGACAATTCTATTTCCACCCTTTTCGAAGTAACAGATAAAGAGACTATTGATAATATCAGGCTTCAAAAAGCTGAAATAAAAAAACCAGCTGAAAACAGTTTTCAACAATATTTATATAATATGTTTTTTAGGGGAAAAGGAAATAAAAGTTTTAAGGAAGGCAGTGGTTTTGATTTTTTTAAAAAACAAAGGGATCGGATAGAAAAAATGTAATAAAAACAGTTGTCTAACAAATTTTTCGAGCACTATTTTAATACAGAAAGCAAAATTTCTTTTGGGAGGGGGAAATGAAAAAAAGGTATATTCTACTTTTTTCACTATTTTTAATAATAACGGTTGATGGGTTTTCTCAACAAAATCAGCCGCTACAGCAGCACAGGGCTGCGGTTGGTGACCCGCTGACTATTCCATTTGTGGATATAACAGTCAGGCAGCCTGAAACCAACAGCGAAGTAGCGTTTTCCATACAGCTTCTCCTCCTTCTTTCGATTATTGCATTATCTCCCTCTATTATTCTATTGATGACCTCCTTTTTAAGAATAGCAATTGTTTTTGATTTTATAAAACGAGCGTTATCTTTGCAGCAGGTTCCTCCTAACCAGGTTATTCTTGGAATAGCGTTATTTTTAACGATGTTTATAATGTGGCCCACATTTAATACAATTTATGAAAATTCATTCAGACCTTTTGCAGATGGAGACATTACAACACAAGAGATGTTCGTAGAAGCAGAAAGACCACTTAGAATATTTATGTATAATCAAATGAGAAATTCTCCGGAAAATATAAGGCTTTTTATGAGTTTACGCGGGCTTCCAAAGCCCGATACCCTTGCAGATGTCCCTACTTATGTTCTTATTCCTGCATTTGTTTTAAACGAGCTAACCATAGCATTTAAAATAGGGATAATGCTTTTTATACCTTTTATTATAATCGATATGGTTGTTGCATCAATACTTATGTCAATGGGTATGATAATGCTTCCTCCGGTAATGATATCCATGCCTTTTAAATTAATGTTATTTGTTCTTGTTGATGGGTGGAGTCTCATAACGAGTAATCTTGTCAGAAGTTTCGGGTAAGGAGGTTATAGATGGATTTAGGCGCAGTTATTTACATATTCAGAATTTCCGTGTTTCAGGTAATTATTTTAGCGTTACCTGTTCTTTTTGTAGGTATGACAGTAGGGCTAATAGTTTCAATAATACAAGCTACTACATCGCTACAGGAACAGACTCTTTCTTTTGTACCCAAAATTATTGCAATACTTTTAACCTTGATTTTTCTTGGACCATGGATGATTGCCAGTCTTACTGAATTTACAAGAAATTTAATTACAATGATTCCGCAGGTGGCGAGATAATGTTTTTGGAAAACTTTGCGCAAAATGCACAGTTATATTTACTCATTTTCACAAGAATTTTTGCTCTTCTTTCAATTGCGCCTATAACATCATCTCCGGCAATTCCAAGCGCTGCAAGAGCTGCTCTTGCTCTTTTTACAGGAGTAGCGATTTTTCCTATGGTTTATGAGGCAGGTTATATAATCCCGGAATCAGGTCTTATGTACGGCGCATTGGTTGTAGGAGAATTAGCCATAGGTGTTCTTACAGGCTTTTTTCTCCAGCTAGTGTATGCTATTTTTGTAATGATCGGGCAGTTTTTTTCACTGCAGATAGGTTTTGCTGCTTCTGTTATTTTTGACCCTGTTGAACAGGAAGAAATACCAATTGTAGGGCAGTTCTTTAATTATTTCGCAATGTTTATCTTTCTGACGATTAACGGATTTTACAAGCTTTTTTATGTTGGTGTTTATAGGTCTTTTGAAAGTTTAAATGCATATACGCTTCTTTTGCAGAGAGAACATATTTATACAATGGTTCTTTCTGCCATAGGTATGCTTTTTCAAAATGCTCTTATTATTTCCATGCCTATATTGGGCTCTCTTTTCCTTGTATCTGTTTCAATGGGCCTTCTTGCAAAAGCAGCGCCTCAAATGAATTTGCTTATGATGGGATTTCCTCTTGCTATAGGAATTGCGTTTTTCATAATATTTTTATCTGTACCTTTTTTAGTTGCTGCTTTTTCAACACTAATCGATGAAAGTTTTTACAGGGTTTCAGCCTGGTATGATTTATACTGGAGCGCCCGATGATGAAAATTATTGTTGCAGATACTGAAGAAAGAATTATTGATATCCCTTTTATACACCTCCAGTGGTTTGCTCCGGAAGACGAAGGCCGTACAGAAGATCCTACAGACCATAAAATAAAAAAGGCAAGAGAAGAGGGAAAAGTTGCAAAAACATCGGAATTTGCACCTGCGCTTGTCCTTATTTTTTGCGTGGTCCTGATAGCTTTTCTTTCCCGTTTTATATTTACCACACTAATAGATATGCTTAATTTTTTCTTTTCAATATCTTCGGAATTTGATATAACTTCTGACAATAATTTAGCTCCAATATTTTATAACTTCTTTATAAGAATGTTTTTGCCTGTTGCATTAATGGCATTTATTGCTTCTCTTGCAGGAAGCCTTATGCAGGTAGGGTTCTTGTTTTCAACAAAACCTATAACCCCTGATTTAAACAAGATAGCTCCCAATTTTGTCAAATATTTTAAAAGGTCATTTTTTTCCACTGAAGCTGTTTTTAACCTGGGAAAAACATTGTTTAAGATTATTACAATAGGGACAATCGCTTATCTGAATATTAGATTTGAAATGCAAAAACTCTTACTACTTGGGGATCAAACACTCCTGTTTTCTTTAAGATATATTTTTATTGTAGCTTTTAAACTTATGATTCAGGGAGCAGTTGTGTTTTTGATTCTTTCATACCCTGACTTTGTATTTCAAAAAAGACAGCACAGGGAATCTTTGAAAATGTCAAAACATGAAATAAAGGAAGAAATGAAGCAGTTGGATGGAGACCCAAGAATAAAGCATATGCTTACAGAGAGGATGAGGGAACTTATGAATCAAAGTATATCAAAAAATGTCCCTTTGTCAGATGTTGTTATTACAAACCCTACTCACTATTCAATAGCAATCAAGTGGGATCAATATACAATGGTTGCCCCTACTGTTTCTGCAAAAGGAAAAGATGAAACCGCATTAAAGATAAGGGAAATAGCAAAAGAAAATGGTATTCCAATTATGGAAAACAAACCTCTTGCAAGAGCGCTTTATACAGAAGTTTCGGTTGGGGATGAAATCCCTTTAAAGTATTGGGAAACAGTAGCAATAATACTGTCCGAAGTTTACAAGCTTTCAGGGAAAACAGCGGTTTAAGGAGCATAGAAAATGGCTGATTCAAAAACTATAGCTAAAAGTGCATTTGCGCATAGCAGAAACGATATATTTGTTGCAGCAGGCGTAATCCTGGTAATAGCAATGATGCTCATACCATTACCTACAGTGCTGCTCGATACTCTCCAGTCATTTAACTTCATGTTAAGTTTGATAGTTATATTGCTTGTTCTTTTTACCAAAAACACAACAGATTTTACAGTATTTCCAACGTTATTGTTGATTTCCATACTTTTTAGCATAGGGCTTAATGTCGCATCAACCAGGCTTATCCTTGCGCAGGGCGCTGCATTTGATGGAAGGCTTATAAGGGCATTTTCACAGTTTGTTGTTGGAACAGCAGGCCCCGAAGGGCTCGTAATAGGATTTATAATATTTATTATCCTTATTGCTGTGCAGTATATTGTTATAACAAAAGGAGCAACAAGAGTTGCAGAAGTTGCTGCAAGATTTACACTTGACGGAATGGTGCAAAAACAGATGTCAATTGATGCAGAGCTTGCAAGCGGAGCGCTTACTGAAAGCGAAGCAATGAACAAAAGAAAAAGACTTCAGAAAGAAGTAGATTTTTACGCAGCAATGGATGGAGCTTCAAAATTTGTTTCCGGTAATGTAAAAATAGGAATTTTGACAATACTCATAAATATTATAGGCGGTATAATAATTGGGATGATCTATCAAGGTCAAACAATTACTGGTGCGCTTGTAACTTATGTTACATTGACAATAGGCGATGGTCTTGTAACGCAGTTCCCTTCGCTTTTAATAGCAACAGCTACAGGTATAATCGTTACAAGATCTATTTCTGATGGCAGCTTTGCAAGCGATGTTACAACCCAGTTTTCCCAGGAAGCAAAGATTTACTGGATTGTTGGAGTTTTTCTTTTTCTGTTATCTTTTCTACCAGGCTTTCCGTGGTATGTTCTTGTTCCAATGGCTATTTTGTCAGCCTTTACAGGATATAGAATTTCCAGAAAGAAAATAGCAGCAGATGCTGCGCAGAAAGCAGAAAAACAGGAAGAAAAGCAGAAAGATGAATCTGCTTATGAAATTCCAGGAATCGAACCACTTGATCCGCTTTCCCTTGAACTTGGCTATGGGCTTATTCCTCTTGTGGATAAAGAAAAAGGCGCTGATCTCCTTGAAAGAATAACAAGAATAAGAAGGGAAACAGCAGCAGAAGTTGGATTAGTTGTTCCAAAAATAAGAGTGCGTGACAATATGAAGCTTGAGCCATCAGAGTATTGTTTTAAAATCAAAGGGGTTGAAATAGGAAAAGCTGTAATAAGACTTAACCACTATCTTGCAATTGATTCAGGCGGCATAGATGAACCAATAAATGGAGAAAAAACCATAGACCCTGCTTTTGGGCTTCCAGCTATCTGGGTAAATGAGAGAGATAGAGAAAAGGCTGAGCAAGCAGGATATCTTGTTGTTGATCCTCCATCAATCATCGCTACTCATCTTACAGGAATAATAAAGAAACATGCATCTGAAATTCTTGGAAGGCAGGAAGTAAGAGCTATAATCGATTCTCTTTCAGATAAATATTCTGCAATCACAGATGACATTAAAAAAGCTCTTACAATTGGAGAGATTCAAAAAGTTTTGCAAAACCTTTTAAAAGAACAGGTATCTATAAGAAATATGATAGCAATTCTGGAGACACTGACAGATTTCTCTGCTGTTTCCAAAGATGTAACATTTCTTACAGAAAAAGCGCGTCAAGCTTTAGGCAGGCAGATATGCCTTCAATATGCAGATGAAGATAAAAAGCTGAATGTTGTAGTGATAAACCCGTCTATAGAAACAAAAATAATAGAATCAAAAGTAGATACAGTTGACGGGTATGTTGCAATGCTTGACCGTGAATTCCTGTCATCATTCATAAATGCAATTTCAAATACTTTTATTGGGCTTAAAGATATTAATAAAACTGTCATAATACTTACTTCTGAGGAATCACGAATACTTGTAAGAAGGTCTATTGAAAGGGAGCTCTCGGGAATAGTTGTTATTTCTGCAAAAGAATTAACAGAAGACATAAAAATCGAAATTTTAGGAGAGATCAATTTTGAATCCCAAAATTTATAAAACGGAGCAAATAAAATAATGAATTATTTTTCAGAACAAGGATTAACACATACAGAGGCAATCGAAAAAGTAAAAGCAAAATATGCAAAGTATGGGGAAAATATTAAAATTTTAAGCCACAAATCAATAATGATGGGTGGTTTCATGGGGTTATTCAAAAGAGAAGGGGTGCAGATCGATGGGTATGTTTCGCAAGACCCTTTTCATAAAAAAAACTCCAAACTGGAAGAAGAAAAAGAAAAAATAATACAGGCTGCCAAGGGAAGCAATACACTGAATGAAGTTCTCAAAGCTGTTAATGAAATAAAAAATAAACTCGATGAAGCGCCGTTACAGAATGAGCAACAACATGAAAACATAAGCAAAATTGAAAAAATACTCCAGAAAAATGATTTCTCTTTTTCCTATATTTCACATATAACCGAAAAAATTAAAAAAAATATAGCTCTTGATGACTTAAGCAATTTTAATTATATACTTAAAAAAGTAAGAGAATGGATCAGGGAGACAATAAATATTTACCCCGATAAACCTCCACTTACAACACCAAGGATTTTTATACTTGTAGGCCCTACAGGGGTAGGCAAAACAACCACTATTGCGAAGCTTGCAGCTATAAATGCGCTGGGTATGCAGACAAAACCGTTATCTGTAAGAATTATTACTATAGATAATTATAGAATAGGGGCAAAAGAACAGATCGAAAAATATGGTGAAATAATGAGTGTGCCTGTTGTATCAGCAGAAAATTATGAACAACTTAGAAAAAATATTGCTCTTTTTAGCCGCGATGTTGATCTGATTCTTGTAGATACAATTGGCAAAAGTCCGCATGATTATAAAAAACTTGCGGAAATGAAAGAGATGCTTGCTGCTTGTGGCACAACTGCTGAATTCCATCTTGCAATAAGCGCTATTACAAAAGGTTCTGATATTTCTGAAATAATGCAGCAATTTGAGCCATTTAAATATAATTCGATTGTTGTAACAAAGTTGGATGAAACATGCCGCGCAGGAAATATTATAAGCGCTCTTCATGATTCGCGTAAACCTGTTTCGTATATTACAACAGGGCAAAGCGTTCCTCATGATATTAAATATGCTAATGAAGAGTTATTTTTTGATCATCTTAGTGAGTTTAATATGATTACTTAGCCAGGGGCTGTAAATATATAGTGTAAAAAGGAAAGTAAGGTATGAAAAGAAAAAGTGTGGAAGAAAAAATTATAGATCAAGCTGAAAATTTAAGATTAATTGTTCAGGAGAAATCAGGTAAATCTGAATCAGGTGATTCAAAAACAAGGATTATAACTGTATCGAGCGGAAAAGGGGGAGTGGGGAAGACAAATTTTGCAGTAAATCTTGCAATAGCTTATTCACAGATTGGGAAAAAAGTTGTGCTTCTTGATGGAGATCTTGGGCTTGCCAATGTTAATGTAATTCTTGGAGTAGTACCTGAATTCAGCCTTTTTAATATTATCAAGAATAATAAATCAATGAAAGATATCATAATCAATACAAAATTCGGAATATCTTTTATTGCAGGCGCTTCTGGTTTTTCAAAAATTGCAAACCTGGATGATGAGGAAAGAAAACGCTTTATATCTGAAATGAATGAACTTTCATTTGCTGATATAATAATAATTGATACAAGCGCAGGTATCTCAAATAATGTGCTTGCTTTTATTGCATCAGCAGACGAGGCAATAATAGTAACAACACCTGAACCAACTGCAATAACAGATGCATACGGAACAATAAAAATAATAACCACAGAGCTTGGAGACAGCAATATAGCAATAAAACTTGTAGTAAACAGGGTAAAATCAGTAACTGAAGCTAAAAAAGTGGCTCATAGGGTTATAACTATTGTAGGGCAATTTTTAAATACAAAAGTTGACTACCTTGGATATATTTATGAGGATCCAATCGTGCAGAATGCTGTTTTGGTGCAAAAGCCTTTTTTAGTATCTGATCCAAGAAGCAAGGCTTCGATATGCCTGAAGCATATAGTAAGCAGGCTGGAAAATATTGAATTCCGCGAGGGAAGCGGAGTTGGCAACTTTTTAAAGAAGTTATTATCAAAAAATGGATAATATAAATAGCTTGACTGCCATACTTTTTTAAAATACTCTAAATGAGGAGGGGGGGGATTTGCCTAAATTGAGGAATTTTCTAATTATTTCTGCCTCAATCTTTTTATTCCTGTCGCTTATGGGAATAATAGGTGGTAATTCATTCTTTACAATATTAGGAAGATCGTTTTTAGGCACATTCATTCTTTCAGCATTATTGTTAGGGGCATTTATAATAATAAAAAAAATTATTTCGGAAATACCTGTGCCAAATACAGAAGAAGGGCAGTCAGAGCAGGATATTTCTTCTGATGCTACTCCTAATAATATTGATATAGTAATCGATAAAGAAAACCCTTATGAAACAGAAGGCGCAGATATAGTTTCCGACAATGAAAATAGCTCTTTACCTTTCGACAATCAGGCAAATGGAAGCTCGCCTGCAGAAAACCTTGTTGAAGAGGTAGAAGAAGACGCTATTGGCGATATCAATTCTTTGGATTCTAAACAAAGTGATAATGAAGTAATTGAAGTTATGAGTGATAATCCAGATATGCCAACTATTGATTCAAATACAGAACTTTTTGATAACATAGATAAAGTAAAATCATCTGCCAATAGAAGAGAAATCGAAGCATTAAATTCTCTGGGTGATAATGCAAACCCGCAAAATATTGCAAAAGCTATAAAAACAGTCCTGACTAGAGATGAGAAGAAAGGGTAAATTATGACAGAAAAAGAAGTATTAGAAGCAGAAGAACATGAACTCTGGCTAAAATATAAAAAAGAGAAAAAAACCGAATTACGGGACCATTTTATTAAGCAATATGCTCCGCTTGTAAAATATGTTGCTGGAAAAGTTGCAATAGGGATGCCATATAATGTTGAGTTTGATGACCTTGTTGGCTTCGGAGTGTTCGGATTGTTTGATGCAATTGAGAAATTTGACCCTGAAAAACATGTTAAATTTAAGACTTATGCAGTGACCAGAATAAGGGGCGCAATTTATGATGAGCTTAGATCAATTGATTGGGTGCCAAGGTCTGTCAGGCAGAAAACACGAGAAATAGAGGAAATAGTTTATCATCTTGAGGCTAATCTTGGACGTTCTGCAAGTGATGCTGAAATTGCAGCAAAAATGGGAATTTCTGTTGAAGAACTGCATAAGAGCATCCATAAGATAAGTACATCCTCAATACTTTCCTTAAATGATTTATGGTACACAGGCGAGGATAATGATAAAGTTTCAATTGTTGATAGTATAGAATCTTCTCAAAGTCTTAATCCAGACACCATTGTTGAAAGGGAAGAGATCAAAAAAGTAATTGTTCAGGCAATTAACGAACTGCCTGATAAAGAAAAAAAGGTGCTGGTTCTTTACTACTATGAAGATCTCACTTTAAAAGAGATAGGAAAAGTTCTGGATGTAACAGAATCCAGAATTTCGCAGCTTCATACAAAAGCAATACTTAGACTTAGGGCAAAATTGACCAGCCTTAAAAAAGGAATTATGTAAGTAATGAAAGAGACCCTTACTCTTGATGAATTCAAAAAATATATGAGGAACCTGGCTGAAAGAGACAGCAGTGTCAAGTCAGTGCAGGTATCAGCGACTTCGTTAGATGAGTGTCTTGATCATGCGGCAATAGAACTCAATACTAAAGTTTCCAAACTGGAATATGAAGTAATAATAAAAGGGGCAAAAGGTTTCTTTGGGATAGGAAAGAAAAATTATACGCTTGTTGTTTATAAATCAGAAGATAAAGAAGAAAGTATTTCAGATATAAATGAATTAGGCACCGATGAATTTGTCGAAGAACAGATAAAAGATAAAGACGGAGATGTAATTCTCAATTTATACAGAGGAGAGGTTTTTCTCAAAGTATATGCCCCTGAAGGAAAAGGCGAAAAAGCTGTGCTTGAACAGGCTCTTCAAAAGATCGACTCCAGAAAAGTAACTGATTTTGATAAAGCACTTGTTGCAAAAATCGTAAAACTTGCAGATGGGATGTCTGTAAAGATTGGTTCATATTCTCCAAAAAGCAGCAATAATACCGCAGTTTCTCTTAGAGTAGAAGAAAATGATATGAAAGCATACATCACTCTTACTCCTCCTGGTGATGGTGGCAGTGACTTGGAAAAAGAGACTATATTATCATTTTTAAAAAGCAATATGGTGGTTTTTGGAGTTGATGATAAAAATCTTGAAGCTTTTCTTGACAATCCTTTTTATGGAACAGGTTTTCTTGTGGCAGAAGGCTTGCAGCCTCAACATGGGGCAGATGCAGAAATAATTTATAATTTTTCTACAGAAGAGGCTTCTTCTTTATTAAAAGAAAAAGATGGCAAAGTTGACTTTAAAGATAAAAGCCTTATTCAGAATGTTGTGGAAGGGCAAGTCATTGCGGAAAAGAAACCTGCAGAAAAAGGGGTTAAAGGAAGAACTGTAACAGGAAACGCTCTTGAGGCAAAAGACGGGCGTGATAAGGAATTTAAGGTAGGCAATAACGTTAAAGTGGAAAAAGGGCTTAAAGCTGTTGCTACTACTAACGGGCAAGTACTTCTGTTAAATGAGAAAATTACTGTTGAAAGTGTTCATCTTGTTGATGGAGATGTCAATCTTTCAACAGGAAATATACATTTTCTAGGCACTGTTGTTGTAAATGGAAATGTTGAAGATGGATTCTCTATCAAAGCAACAGGCAATATTGAAATAAAGGGAAATGTTGGAAGGTGTACAATAGATGCGGTAGGGAACGTAATTGTCCATCAGGGTATAAACTGTAATGAAAACGGGTCTGTAAGAGCAGGAAAAGGGGTAATGGCAAAATTTATACAAAACTCCCAGGTAGAAGCCGGCGAAATAGTGTTTGTAACAGATGGGATTATAAACTCAAATGTTGACTCTAATGGAAAAATAATTTGTAAAGGTAAAAGAGCAACAGTTGTAGGTGGCCGCCTGCGCGCTACAGAGGAAATATCTGCTAAAACTTTTGGTTCACTTGCTGTTGGCTCTACAGAGCTTGAAGTAGGTTTTGATCCAAAAAGCAAGGAAAGGCTTCTTGAACTTGAGGAAAAGAAAGCTGCTTCTGAAAAAGAACTTGAAGAAATTGACAGAAATCTTGTAACTCTCGAAAACCTCAAGAAAAAGATGAGGGGTAAATTTCCGGAAGAAAAGGAAAAAATACTTCAGGAACTTACCGATAAATCAATGGCTATAAAAACAGATCTCACCGATATTGAAAATGAAAATACAACTATTTATGAACATATAAAATCTCTTAAATCAACAGGCAAAATATCTGCGGGCGCAACTGTATATCCAGGCGTAAAAATAACAATAAAAGATGCCCGCCTTGAAGTAAAGAATGAATTAAAAAGAATTACTTTTGTAAATGAAGATTCTATGATTAAAACCAGAAAATATGAAGAGCCCGAAGAAGAATCATTCGAGGAGAACTGATGTCGATTCAACCAATAGACTTACAGACTCTTTTTCTTAAGATGAGTCATGTTGGAAAAGATCAAGCTGTTGCAAAAGAAAGCGCTGCATTGCAACAAGCAATAAAGGGCGGTGAGTTGGAGAAAAGAACTCAACATAGTGATACCAGCGTTAACAAGGCAGATCATTCAGATGAAGGGCCTGAAAAAACAAAAGAAGATGCCGACCAAGGTGGGCAAAATCAGGATAAGAGAAAAAATAAAAAAAATAACGATATGGCTGAAAATAAAGAAATACTTTCAGATCCTGATCTCGGCAAAAATATAGATATTAGCGGATAAACTTTCATGTTAATAATAATTGCAGTAATACTTAATTTTGTAGCGATCTATTTTATTTTTCATTACTTTAAGTGGAAACTTACAAGTCATAATTTTCTTGAAAGTTATGAAAAAAAGAAAAATGAAATAGGCGAAGAAATTAATCTTATGCTTATTGAAATAAATAAAACAACTGAACGTAATCTTCAAATACTTGAAGCAAAAATAAATCAGTTGAATGAAGTTGTAGCAAGATCAGAGAAAGTGTTTGGCGCGTTAAAAAAAGAAAAAGAGATAACAGAAAATAGTGAAAATATTTATCAAAAACTTGAAAGAAAAAGTATAAACAATAATATAGAAAAAGTCGGTAAAGTTAAGGAACGACACAAGGTATTGGACAGGGGCCAACCAGAGGCGTTGGACAAGGGCCGATACGAAGTGTCGGACAAGGGCCAATCCGAAGTATTGGACAGGGAAGAAGAAAGGGATGATGTGGAACGTCGGGCAAAAGAAGTTATTTCTTCAAAGCCAGAGCCTGAATTATTTGATAATACAGTAAAGCCCAGTGACACAGTAAAGGTTCCGAAAGAAGATTTGCATGAAAAAGTACTAACCATGTATAAAAATGGAATTGATATTGAACTTATATCCAGAAAACTTGGTATTACCTCTGGTGAAGTTGAATTAATAATATCGATAAGTAAAATAAAATAAAATGGGATTATTATATGAATAATTTAATGAAATTATTTCTTAGGGACAGCCGAAATCATATTACTCAGTTGCTTAATTCTCTTATACAATATAAAAAAAATCCAAAAAGTAGGTTAATTATTGAAAATGCTTTCAGGGCAGTACACTCAATTAAAACCGAAGCTTCATATTTACAATTAGATAATATTGCTAATCTGTCCCACGAGATTGAAAATGAACTTGAATTTTTTTTGGCAAAGAAAAATGTTTTTTCCAAAGAAAAATATGACAGTTTGATCAAAAAAGCAGAAATGCTTCAGAAAATGATTAAATCAGTAGAGAAAAAAACTTCAGCTTCAGCTTCCGGCGGGAGGGCTAAAGAAAAATTAGAGTTAGAAGTAAAAAAAGAAAAAGATTGTGATGAATTTTCAGACTCTGAAGATGTTGATAACGAAAAAACAGAAGATCAGGTTTTTGATGAATTTCAACTTCATCTTCTTTCCGAAGCCATGAAAAGAGGGGAGAGTTTATACAGGATTGCTTGCGATATTTTACCAGATACTGTAATGAAATATGCAAGATTATATCTTATAGTAAATAATCTTGAACTTCACTGTAATCTGATAAAAACAATACCAGCAATAGATATTAGCGAAGTTTATAATTCCAAGGATACAGATAATAACATAATAATGCCGAATCCCAGTATGGAAGAAAATACAAGAATAATATGCTATGTTACAACAAGAAAAAATCATGACCAGATATATAGTATTGTAAATGTAGATGAAGTAAAAAATATACAGATAATAAATATCCCTTATGAGCCATATTTATTGGATAATTTTCAGCAGGAATCTTTGGAAAATATGATGTTTGCTGCAAGGACAATATCTGTAAAACTTGACCGTCTTGATTTTTTATTTTCCTCTATACATAAAATGAGAATGGAACTAAATACTAAATATGACTCCATAAGTAAAGAAGCAGCTTCTATTTTGGAACGTAATCTTAAAACCATGAAAGACTCAGTAAGCCATTTAAGAATGGCGACTCTTTCAGATGAATTTAGTTCAATGCCATCCCTTATAAATAAAATAGCTTTTAACAAGGGAAAAGAAGCAGATATATTTTTTGATGATAACAATATAGAAATAGATTGTTCTGTTTTTGAATATATTTATGACCCTATAATACATATTTTTAAAAATGCTATTGATCATGGTATTGAAACTATTGAAGAGCGAAAAGCTAAAGGCAAAAACCCAAAAGGCAAAATAGAATGTAAAACTTATCTTGAAAAAGGCACCCTTGTTATAAGAATAAGCGATGATGGGAAAGGGGTGGATTTTGATAAAATAGCAGAGAAAAGCGGTTGCTCAGATGCAGAACTTAAACAACCCGGTAAACTACTTTCTGTTATTTCTTCTCCTGGATTTACGACAAAGGAAAATGCCGATGAACATTCCGGCAGGGGATTTGGAATGAATCTTGTAAAGGAAAAGCTTTCAAAAATTGATGGGGCGTTGCTCGAAATTGATTCAAAAAAAGATAAGGGTACAGTTATTACAATTAAATTAAGTGACAACTATGTTGCAAAGAAATTTTTATACCTTATTTCAAATGAAGAAGTCCTCGCAGTTCCTGCAGATCTTGTAGAAGAAAAAGTAGAATCCTTAACAGATGTTTTTAAAGCAAAAAATAATCAGATAATGTACAGGGATATACCAATTTATACAAAAGAAGGAATTTTATTTTCTGACAAAATAGAAGGCTTTGAAAAATTTAAAGGCGTTATAATACACAAAAATAATAGAAGAGCTTTAATTCTTTGTGAAAAAATATTATTTAAAGAATCAATTCCTGCTAACAGGTTTTATCTTATAAAAAGTTCACTCCCTTATCTTTTCTTGATAAAGATATCAGGACTTAATACTGAATATTATTATCTTGATGGTTCAATAACAGATATATATTAGACTGGATTAGGAAGTTTTTTGTAAAACTATTTGTAAAAATATTATAGATGTTAGCGCAGACTTGTTAAGGTGTTTCTCACATCATGCTCCATTGCCCATTGTCAAATACATATGTTCCGGCTCTTCTCCCGTTATTGTTGTAGAAATTATCGAAGCCATTATCAAATGAAGGGAACCTGCTTTCTGATAATGTTACATTAGCTCCAATGGTAATGGTTGTTAATTGGTTGTTGGCAAATGCGCCTTCGGCAATTGAGGTAATGGTGTTGGGTATGGTAACAGAGGCCAGTTGATTGTGGGCAAATGCATTGCGGGAAATAGAAGTCACTCCGCCAGGTATGGTGATGGAGGTTAGTTGATTGTAAGTGAATGCCCACTCTCCGATAAAAACAACTCCTGCTGGTATAACAACAGAAGTCAGCCGATTGTGCGCAAACGCACTGCTTCCTATGTGAGTAACACTGCCTGGTATGTTAACAGATGTCAATTGATTGTTCATAAATGCACTGTGGTTGATATGAGTAATTCCTGGTGGTATGGTAATAGTAGTAAGTTGATTGCCGGAAAATGCGCTGCGGCCGATATAAGTAACACTGTCTGGAATGGCAATGGATGTCAACCAATTATTGCGGAATGCGCTACGGCCGATCGAAGTAACAGTGGTAGATATGTTAACAGAAGTAAGTATGTTATTATGAAACGCACTGCGGGCAATGGTTGTGACGCCGCTAGGTATGGTAACAGAGCTAAGCCGTTTATTCCAAAATGCCCACTCCCCAATAACTGTTATAGGAACACCATTAATTTGGGATGGAATAACAATTGATGGATACCTGAGACTTATGTATCCGGTAATAGTTCCCTTTCCATCGGTTATAAAGTCTCTTATGTTTTGTGCAAAAAGCCCTGTACACAGCAGTGTACAAAGCGCCACTGCCATTATAGCTTTTTTCATTTTTCAACTCCACTCATATCACGGTTATTCACTGTATTGTTTTTTACAATTGATATCACTTACTCCAACCTATTTGTGCAAGAGCTTTTATTGCAGCTTCTTTTTCATTCCATGTAATAGATTTATCTTTATAAATTATAGAACTTTCATGCCCTTTCCCCAGCAGCAGTACTGTATCGCCTGGTTTTGCAATTTCCATTGCTTTGTTTATTGCTTGCTGCCTGTCGGAAATTTTATAAACAGAAGACTTGTCAAAACCCTCTCTTATCCCTGATTCTATTTGATTTATGACAACCATTGGATCTTCTCCTCTGGGGTCTTCATCAGTAAGAATTAAGATATCGCTATATTCAGAAGCTATTTTTCCCTGGATAATTCTTTTTTCTATATCTCGTTCCCCTGCTGACCCAAAAACAGATATGAGCCTGTTTTTAACACTTTTTTTGATTAGAGGAAATATTTTTGTAAAAGAACCAGGAGTATGGGCATAGTCAACAATAACTGTAAAGTTTTGACCCATGTCAACAATATCCATTCTGCCTATAACAGATTTAAGATTTTTTGAAAGAGGAATAATTTCTGCAATATCGATTTCTGCTATTTTTGATATTGTAATTGCAGCAGCAAAGAAATTTTCAATGTTAAAAATACCCGGAATATAAAGCTCTGTTTTTATTTCTTTATTATTACAGTGCACATTAAATTGAGAACCAGATTCAGTCAAAGTAATTGAAGACGCATGGATATTGGCATTTGAATCTTCAAGAGAATAAGATAAAACAGGAACCGAAGACGCAGAGATAAAAGAATGTTTTGTAGGTTCATCATAATTTACTACACAAAAATCTTCGGCTTTTCTAAAAAGATTTGCCTTATCATTTATGTAATTTTCCATAGTGCCATGAAATTCAAGATGTTCATGGCTAATGTTTGTAAGAACTCCGGCATTGTATTTGATGGCAGCAAGGCGTGATGTTTTGTTGGAAAGCCCATGCGAAGTTGATTCTATAACTGCATATTCAAAATTATTTGAAACCATTTCTGAAAGAATACTCATGATTTCAGGAGCTTCCGGAGTAGATTGCCTGAATGGATTTTTTTTGATTTCACCAGAAGAATCATACTCAACTGTTGATATAAAACCAGTTTTCTTGCCAAGCATTTTTAAAAGTTGATAAAGGTAAGATACTGTTGTACTTTTTCCATCAGTTCCTGTTACTCCAATTGTTTTTAGCTTTTTGGCAGGGTGGTCGAAAAATGCTGCAGAAAAAAAAGACATTGCTTTTCTTGTATCTTCAACAAGCAGATATGAAATACTACTGTTGATTTTTTCCGGCATTGTAGAGACAAACACAGCAGAAGCCCCATTTTTTATTGCTAAATCAATATAGTTGTGGCCATCTGTATGAATTCCTGTTAAAGCAAAAAAAATAGAGTTTTTACTCGCTACGCGCGAGGCATATACAATATTTTCAATAATAACAATATTGTCAAATGGGTTTTTGCCCATAATGGAAATGATATTGCAGTTATCAAGTAAAGTTGATAATCTTTTTTGCATAATATGATATTATCAACATATTGTTGATTCATCAATAAGAAAGAGGGTTTAATGTATACAATAAGGACAGAGGATAGTTTTGCTGCAGCCCATTATATAAAAAATTACAATGGAAAGTGCGAAAATTTACATGGCCATAATTATAAAGTAAGAATTTATGTTTCCGGAGATAAACTTGGAAAGGGTGGTATGCTTATTGACTTTGGCATATTAAAAAAAATATTAAAAAATGTGCTTGAAGAGCTGGACCATAAAAATCTTAATGAAATACCATATTTTGCTGAAAAAGAACCCAGCGCAGAAATAATTGCAGAATTTATATTTAATAAAGTAGATAATCAGTTGAGCAATTACACTGACGCTGATACATCTTTTCTTTCCAGGGTTGATGTTTTTGAGACTGATAAAAATCTTGCAATTTTTACAAAGCAGAGAAATATTTAAAAGGGAAGTTATAAAATGAAAATCATAGCAATTTCAGATATCCACAACAATTATTCTGTAATTGGAAATTTGGGAAATGAATTGGCAAAGACAGATATAATTATTATTGCAGGCGATATAACGCATTTTGGTTCAGGCAAAGATGCAGAAAAAATAATTAATGAAATTGAAAAATATAATAAAAAAATTTTTGCAGTGTCTGGAAATTGCGATAAAAGCGAAATAGAAAAGTATTTAAAAGAAAAAAATATTTCTGTTCATAAAGAAATAAAAAATATTCCGGAGTTTGATATAAATATTTTGGGTTTTGGAGGTTCTCTTACAACTCCGGTTCCTACGCCAAATACTTGCTCCGAGGATGAATACAAGAAATATCTTGAAACTATTGATATAACTCCAGATATTTTTGTTTCGCATCAGCCCCCTATTGATACAATTGCCGACATGATTCCAAATGGAAAACACGTGGGGAGTTTTTCGCTCAGGGAATTTATTGATACAAAGCAGCCTGCTCTGTATATATGCGGACATATACATGAATCAATTGGAAAAGAGTATTATGGAAAAACTCTGGTTGTTAATCCAGGTCCTTTAAAAGATGGATTTTATGCTCTTATAAAACGTAATGCCAGCAATGAATTTTCAGCAGAACTAAAAAATATACTTAGCTCCCGCTAAGTTTTGTTCTTAAAAGAGAGTGAAACCAGGTAATAATAGCCTCGGTTCTTGAGTTAAATTCCTCTTCAATTACTCTCCGCAAAACTAAAAAAGTGCCGGTATCTGCGACACCAAGTCCGTAACATTTAAACATGTTGTTATCAAGTTCTCCGGCAAACAGTATAAGCATTCTTTCTTCATTAACTACCGGCACGATCCAGTATTTAACTCTATCAATATTATATGCTCTAAACATAATAAAATTTTTATCTTTGATTATTTCAAATTTCATTGTAGTAGGATTAAATGGCGCAATTGTAACTTCTGCAATAATAATCCTGTTTCCATTTTCATTAACATAATCTCTATGAATGGATATATCTCTGAATAGAGAAGTTCTTCTTCCTGTTCTTCTTGCGTAATAAGGTATATTGTTGAAAGATTCGATATCAGTAAGAATATCTTCTATTTTTTGAATTAAATTATCATCTGAAATTTTTACAGGTATATTAAAGCTTGCCTGGGCTTTAAAATTAATTCTTCTTCTGGTAAGTCTCTCTATTTCACTTTTTACAAGTTTGTTGTTTCCTTCATAAAATATTTCATTGGAAAAACTTACAATTTCATATTTTATTTCTTCTGATTCTCTGGCCTGAATATTGCAAATAAGTATGGTAAAAATAATAAAGAAAAATATAATTTTGTTTTTATATAGGTTTTTATATAGATAGTTTTTCATACATTATATTTTTCATGCGAAAGTTCGAGTCTTTCAGCTTCATTCAGGTGAGGTAATATAACTTCTCTCCTGTATTGAAACTTTTCCATTCGTATTAATATTCTATCAAGCATTTTTACTGCTTTATTTATATATGTCCCTTTATTGAGCATAACACATTCTGCTCTGTGAGCCATTGCAGTATCTGTTATTTCTGCTCTGGTAGGAACTCCATTTTTGGCAAGTTGTTCAAGTACTTGCGTTGCCCACACTACAGGAATATGCGCAGATTCGCAAACTCTCATTATTTCTTCCTGAATTGTTGCAAAATTTTTCCAGCCTGTTTCTATGGCAAGGTCTCCTCTTGCAAGCATAACGCCAACAGGGTAAGTTTTCATGGCAGATAATAATAAATCAGGTAGATTTCTAAAACTATCTTCTGTTTCAACTTTTATAATAATACCTATTTTGGAATCATGCATTTTAAGTTCTTTTAAAAGATTCTCTATATCCCTGGAAGTATTTACAAAAGATAAATTTATTACATCTGCATGTTTTGCAATAAACTCTATATCTTTTTTATCTTTATCGCTGAATTTTGAAGATCTAAATTTTGTTTTGGGAAAATTGATACCTTTGTCTGCCCTTAATTTACTTCCATTCTGTTTTGCATTGACGATTTTAACCCTTATTTCATCTTTATCTACATTTTCAATTATCCCTTCGATTTTTCCATCATCAAAAAATATTTCTTCACCAGGTTTCGTATAGTCGAATATCTCGGGAAAAGTGCATGAAATATGCGCAGGCGTTACTAATGTCCCAGTCTCATCAAATATCGCATCTTCACCTGGCCTTGGGTCTGAGTGAAGGATAATGGTGTCTCCGGTTTTTAATAATATAAATTCTTCTGCAGAATCAAGGTCGCAAACATCCCCTGATTCACTACGATCATTTTCATAATTCTCTATAAAAAGTTTTGTGCCTGTTGTAAAATATAAAGAGTCTCTGGTTACTCCCCATTTTCCAAGTCCCTGTTTATTTGTTATAAAAATAGTCCCTTTTTTATCTCTGGAATCTGTATAACTTAAAATAGTTCCTCTTTTTATTTTTGTTAAAAAAGATTCTGAAATCGGTATTATAAAATCAGTAGAGTTATCCGGAGGTTTTACACCCTGCGGCGCAAGCCATATTTTAGCAGGAGCAGTTACTTTGCCTAAAGAGTTTTTCTGAGGTTTAATACGTATAACTTTGGGACCAGCTTTTACTTCTCCTGTTCTTATTTTTGGGCCTGAAATATCCATCATTATTGTGCAGTTTTTATTTAATGAAGCTGATGCTTTTTTTATATTATCAATTATTTTTTTCCATATAACAGGATCATCATGCGCGCAGTTTATTCTTGCGCTATTCATCCCTGTTTTAAGAAGGTCATATAAAAATTTATAATCATTTGCAGCTTCGCAGGGAATGGTTACCATTATTCTTGTTCTGCGTTTGGGAGGTTTTATTCCAAAAATGATTTTAGTATTTCTGTCAAATATTTCTGCGCTTTCCTTTACAGATATAACATCTTTGCGTATTGTTTTTTTTGAGTTTCCTTTTAGGGAATTTATTATTGTTTTTATGGAAAGCAAAGTTTTCATTACATGATTTTCGCAGTGTGCAAGGCTTGTAAGTCCTGAATCTTTTAATTTTTCCTGCAGTTCTTCAATATCAAAACTTCGTAGAGCCATATAATGGATAAGATTTAAAGCGCTTTTTTTGTATATGGCATTAACTTTATCAATGTTTTCACTGTATTTTTTTTCAAGTTCTGCTGCTTTCTTAATAATTGCTTCGATTTTATTATCAATAAACTCTATTTTTTTTTGAATTCCTTTCATATTTTCCTTTTAAAGTATAATCCGATTATAATATACAATTGATAATTGTCAATAAGACAGTTTAATGAGTAGAAATAAAGCAAAATATATACTAAAATGTAACATTTACTAAATGGATTGATTTGTAGAATTAAAACTAAAGCTGTAAATCAATACAAAAAGGAGAGATAAGATGATAACAGGTATTGAACATTTAGCGATTTTTTCAGGCAATACCACAGAACTTAAAGATTGGTATATAAAAATGTTTGATTTTAAACAAGTGTACGATAATGGCAAAGGGACATATTTTATAAAGGCACAAAATGGGTTCATGATAGAATTTATTATGGGTACTGCAGGAGAGATTCCAAAGGATCATACAGAAAAAGGTTTGCGTCATGTTGCTATTAGTGTAAGTTTGAATGACTTCGAAAGTATGACGAAAAAACTTCAAGCTGTGAATGTGGATGAAATTACCAAGCCTGCTGTATCAGACAAAGGTGTTGGCACTTTCTTTTTCCGCGACCCTGATGGAAATGTGCTGCATTTGATAGCGCGCAAAGAGCCATTATAAAAGATCAATGTAAGGTTATTTTTGCTTGCGGCAATGGCAATCCACCAGATGGTCATTAACATATCCAACAGCTTGCAAGTGAGAATAACATATAATGGTTCCGAAAAATTTAAATCCCCACTTTTTCATATCTTTGCTTATTGTATCTGAAAGTGGTGTTGAGGCTGGGATTTGCTTCAGGGTTTTCCACTTATTTATTATTGGTTTTCCATCAGGGAGAAAAGATTTTAAATAACTACAAAAGCTGCCAAACTCTTTCTGGATTTCAAGAAAATGTCGCGCATTGGAAATCGCAGCTTCTATTTTTCTGCGATTGCGTATAATGCCACTATTTTGCATAAGCTCTTCAATATTTTTTTCTGTCATCTTGGCAACTTTTTTTGCATTAAACCCGGCAAATGCTTTTCTGTAATTTTCTCTTTTTCTAAGTATGGTGATCCAGCTTAATCCTGCTTGCGCGCTTTCAAGAACAAGAAACTCAAACATTTTATTATCATCTTTTACTTCGCGCCCCCATTCTTCATCATGGTATTTAATGTACAAAGGGTCATCTCCGCACCAGCCGCACCGTTTTAAATTGTTTTCTGTATTCATAATACTCCGCCTAACGCATTTAGTGAAAATTATATAATCCTGCTTCTCGCGCCCAACGTATTGCCTGTGCGAATTCTTCAGGTGTGATCCGCCGGTCAAGGGGCGGGTGCTCGTGTGCCCTGAACATGGGTCTATACTGAGCCATGATGTTGACATGGGTATCTGGGCCAAGTTCAGAAACGACCCATCGGACAAAACTATCTGTGCCAGCCAGATTTTCCGGCATAACCAGGTGGATAACTATTATTCCGCGTTGCCCGATACCATCAATAGTGTGAAGAGTGCCGGTTTGTCGGTGCATTTCCTTGATGGCTGCGGCAGCATGGAGAAAATAGTCTGGCGCTCCATGTGTGAAGCGGGCAGCAATGTTTGAGTCCTGAAATTTAAAGTCCGGCAAGTAAATGTCAACAACTCCATCGAGTAATTGAATCACTTCAAGTGACTCGTAACCGCCGGTATTGAAGACCAATGGTATGTGAAGTCCCTGTTTGATGGCAATACGCAGGGCTTTCACAATATGGGGCACCATGTGTGTAGGTGTAACATAATTTATGTTATGGCATCCTCTGCGCTGGAGATCCAGCATTATGCTGGCGAGATTATCATGAGTGGTCACTCTTCCATCACCGCGGTGGGCGATTTGCCAGTTTTGGCAGAAAACGCACAATAGGTTGCAGTTGGACAGGAAAATCGACCCTGAGCCGCGGGTACCGGCAATTGGCTGATCAATGTTAAAGGCAGGGCCAAAGGAAGCGATTCTTAATTCTCCTGCAGCAGAACAGGCGCCTGCCATGCCTGCTGCGCGGTTGGTTCTGCATAGTCGCGGACAAAGGCGGCAAGGTGAGTACAAGTCCCAAAGCGCCTGCTCGCGCTGCCCAAGCTCACCACTGCGTTCCAGATCAACATATCTTGTTACCTTCCGCCTGGTATCTGCGGGCGGACTAACTCTGTTGTCTGAAGCATGAGCACGATTTCGCACGAAGCTAAATCCACCCAGCGCTGCTGCTGCAGTCCCTGCAGCTATGAGACCTTTTTTGAAAAATTCTCTTCGGGATAGAGCCATTTCTATTGCCTCTGCATTATTGGAAATACACCATTTGTGTAAAACTTATTTATAGTAAAAATAGCATGAAAAGCGGAAAAAAGCAAGTTTAAAGTAGCAGCCAAGTTGCGCCAAACCACTTGCTGTTTTTACAAGTATTTTTTGGATTGAACAAACACTTGCTATTTTTGCAAGTGGGTACTGCCTTGATAAAATTGTCTCAAATATGCTACAGTTAATAGAAGTACAATAATGGGGGAGAGATAGTGAAAGTTGCAATTATTTTCGGAGGAGCAAGCGCAGAGCGGGATGTTTCTATTGCAAGCGGGGCGCAGGTTTTTAAAGCATTAAAAGCAAGAGGCCATGAAGTAATTGCAATTGATACAGCAACAGGGATACTTAATCAGGAAGAAGAAAAAATATTTTTGGAATCCACAGTAAAAGAAACAGTGCCTGTAATAAAATCATCTTCTGTAGGAGAGGGACTTTCCAAATTTATTTTATCCAAAAAACTTGAAGAAATCGATATATGTTTTCTTGCTCTTCACGGAGGAGCAGGCGAAGATGGGAGAATACAGGGGTACCTTGATGTGTGCGGCATACCATACACAGGAAGCACTCATATGCCATGCTGCTATGCAATGGATAAAGATGTCTCCAAGCTGCTCTTTAGAACTAACGGTGTGCCAACTGCTGACTGGCTTATGGCTCCTGCCTCAATTGAAGAAGTAGAAAAAAAACTTGGCTTACCTGTTGTTGTAAAACCAAGCAGGGAAGGTTCTACAGTGGGGCTTACTGTTGTAAAAACTCCGGATACTTATAATGAGGCTATAGAGTTTGCCTTAAAATATGACAGCGAAGTTGTTATAGAAAAATTCATTCCAGGAAGAGAATTTACTGTAGGAGTCCTCGAAGACCAGGCTCTTGGAGTTGGTGAAATCATCCCGAAATTTTCCGAAATATTTGATTATAAAAGTAAATATCAGAAGGGTGGGGCAGAGGAGATTTTTCCTGCGAAAATAAGTGATGAACAAACAGAGCAGCTTAGAACATTTGCATTAAAAGCCCATAAAGCGCTTAGAATGGAAGGCTACAGCCGGGTTGACTTTAGAATGGACCCTGAAGGCAAAATATGGTGTCTGGAAGTAAATGCTTTGCCTGGTATGACCGGAACAAGTCTGCTGCCACAATCTGCTGCTGTAATGGGAATTTCTTTTCCAGACCTTTGCGAAAGAATATGTGCGATTGCCATAGAAAGATGCCATCGAAAAAAATAAGAAATAAAAACCGAATTAAAGTTTATGCCTGGAGCGGGCTTTTGGCACTTGTCATAATTCTCGAAAAAAAACTATAATTACTCAACTAATTACTCAACAGGAGTGGAAAATGAAAAAAGTAATTGTATTGATGTTGATTGTATTTATTTCCTTTGGGCTGCTTGCATGCCAGCGTGGAGAAAGGATCCGCTTTGCTACTGGCGGAACTTTAGGAACCTATTATCCTTTTGGCACAGCAATTGCCACAACCTTAACTGAAAAAACCGGTATTTCTATTACCGTTCAATCTACCGGAGCTTCCAGGGCAAATATCCAGCTTATGCAAGCCGGGGAAGTGGAAATGGCCATTGTTCAGAATGATGTAATGGACTATGCCTGGAGAGGTGTTGACCTTTTTGCCGCAGATGGACAAATCAGGAATTTTCGCGTAATGGCTGCATTGTATTCCGAAGTATGCCAGATCGTTGTTAATCCAGCAGCAGGAATCAGGACCATTGCAGATCTAAGGGGCAAAAGTGTGTCAGTGGGAGATGCAGGCAGCGGCGTTGAGTTCAATGCCAGACAAATACTTGCAGCTCATGGCTTAACTTTTGATGATATTAACAGACAAACCTTGGGATTCGGCGCATCAGCCGATGCATTTAGGGACGGCAGGATTGATGCCTTCTTTGTTACAGCAGGCGCACCCACCCCTGCAATTGTAGACTTGGCGCTTGGCAGGGATATTTTGATTCTGGATATAAGTGAAGCCAGTGCAAATCAAATTATTAGAAGCTACCCTTTCTATTCCCGGTATACTATTTCTGCCGGAACATACAATGGAATTAATACAGATGTATTGACTGTAGCGGTTAAGGCCACTCTGATTGTGCATGAAAGCCTTTCTGAAGATACAGTATACAAAATGACAAGAGCTCTTTTTGAATACCGCAGTGAAATAGCAGTTGGCCACGCAAGAGGCAATGACCTTAATGCTGCGTATGCTGTTGAAGGTATTGGCAATGTTCCATTCCACCCTGGAGCTGCAAGGTATTTCAGGGAGATCGGAGTTCTTAGATAAAACGTAAAATTGTATTGATTCTTATTTTGGCTGGCCTGATAATTTTTGGGTCAGCCTTGTATTTTGTTCATTACTGCAGCAATCCGGCTGAGGCTGGAATTCTGGAAGTACGTTATACTAATGCAAACAAGGTTCTTGGTAAATGGCAGCTTGATGAAGATGGTGAATTTGCTATAGAATTTATCCATTCTGTGAATCAGAGTCTTGTGCGGGAAACTTATCGACTTGAGGCCAGAAGAATCAAACCGCAGAGCGTACGGCTTTATTCCTTTGGCGCAGGTATGAGTGACCTGGGAGAAGGTCAAAAATTGAGTCAGGATGGTGATGCTTTTATCATTTCCGGTTTTAGTTCTTCATTCAAAGAACTAAATTTAATAATAGGAAGCGCTACTGATCATGTTCTGTTTATCAATAATGAAATTATCAGTTTACGCGAACTTTCAGGAAAATCTGATGGAAGAAATGCTCATATCACTATCCAATACAGATAAGGCAAACGGAGAATTTTGATGAAAAAAATAAAACAGATAGAGAATGTAAAACACAGGTATAATCCAATGGAGCGCGAATTAACAGAGGAGGAAACCCAAAAGCTTATTGTCCATTTTGACAGGGAATCCAATGTGCGCAGGTTTACAGGAATTCCTGGGATTATCATGAAGAGTTTCCTTGTCTTGTTTGCCGCATATGTTGTTTGGACAACATTGTTTATCACTCTTCCCGAGCAGGTAAGGCGCAGTGCGTTTGTCGGGCTTTTGGTATTTATTGGCTTTCTTTATTATCCATTTCGCCGGAGCATGACCAGGCGGGAGAATTTTATCCCATGGTATGACATCGCGTTAGCAATTCTTGGCTCAAGCGCTTTCTTTTATTATGTGTTTAATTTTGACGCGCTTATCGGACGAGCAGCCATGATTAACTCTGTGGATATTTATATTGGCCTTATGGGCATGATCCTTCTCGCAGAACTTTGCCGGCGGGTGGCAGGGATTCCAATTGTTATAGTAGCCGGGGCTTTTGTCACTTATGCTGTTTTAGATGGTTATTCTCTGCGGCGAATAGTGCATCAACTTTTTTATACTACCGAAGGGATCATAGGCATTCCCATTGGGGTTGCTTCAACCTTTATTGTTCTCTTTGTATTTCTGGCTGCATTTCTGGAAAAATCAGGGATTGCCAAATTCTTTATTGATCTTGCGAATTCAATAGCAGGTGCATCTTCCGGAGGACCAGCAAAAGTTGCTGTCATTGCCAGCGCGCTCTTGGGTATGATCACCGGCAGTTCTGTAGCCAATACTGTTGCTTCAGGCAGCGTTACCATTCCAGCAATGAAAAAAACAGGATATAAACCGGAGTTTGCCGCAGCAGTAGAAGCATCTTCTTCTACCGGGGGGCAGGTCATGCCGCCTATATTGGGCGCTGCTGCATTCATCATGGCGGAAATTACAGGAATCCCTTACATAACAATAGCAATCGCTGCCATTATTCCTGCGCTGCTCTATTTTGCAGGGGTTTTCATGATGGTCCACCTGGAGGCAAAAAAAACAGGATTAAAGGGGCTGCCAAAAGATACTCTTCCAAATTTCGGACGTCTGCTTTTTAGCAGCGGCTACCTCTTTCTCCCTATAGTTGTACTAATATTTTTACTGGCCAGAGGATTTACTCCGGCTTACGCTGCTTGCGGAGCGATTGTCACAGTTTTTGTGATAACTCTTTTCAAAAAAGAAACCCGTTTTACACCCACAAGTTTTGTGGATGCTGTTGCTACTGGTTCCAAAAACACCCTTGGCGTTGCCATTGCATGCGCTGTTGCCGGCACTGTAGTGGGGATCGTGACCCTGACAGGGATTGGACAAGTGCTTATTAGATTGCTTATTCTTGTGGTTAACAACCCATTTCTTATTTCGATTAACGCCAGTCTCTTTGTTGCCCTGCTTATTACAGCGTTTGCCTGTCTTATCCTGGGGCTTGGGGTCCCAACTACGGCAAAATATGTGATTATGGCAACCATCACTGCTCCCATGATATTGCGCGCAGGAGATGAAATCGGCATCGTGGTGCCGCTGTTGGCAGCACATATGTTTGTTTTTCATTATGGAACCGACGCAGATATTACACCGCCTGTAGGTCTTGCGGCTTATGCAGGAGCTGCCATCGCTAAATCGAATCCTATTTTAACTTGCGTTGTTTCAGCCAAACTTGCAATTGCCGGTTATATTCTTCCATTCTTCTTTGTATTCAACCCGGAGATGCTTTTTATTGGCGCTACTCCGTTACTAATAATAAAAATTATTATTTCTTGTCTTATCGGAATGTTTAATATTGCTGTAGGAATTCAAGGTTATTTACTGCAGAAAGTGTACTGGCCATTGCGGCTTGCTGCTGTAGCAGCAGGTTTTTTGCTTATTGATCCTGCCATAAAAACAACTCTAATTGGTTTTAGTATTAGCGCGATGGTAATATTTATACATTATTTGCAGCACAAAAAAGATCAACGGCTTAAAAGCGCTGCGGTTTCTGAATGAGTAATGAAATTAATGAGAATATCTATAGATTGCCATAGAAAGGAATATTAAGGAGAAAAGTAATAATGACTGTACATCTGAATTTCGGCACATTTGAAATCAATTCTGATGAGTTCACAGAAATCAAAGGGAGTGGTTCTGTTTATTGGATAATTGCAGCCAACTCTATTAAAGACGCATACAAAATTCGTGAAGAAGAAATCCCTAAAGATATCCAGGAACGATTTATATATTGGGAAGTTAGAACTTCTGGAAATGATATAATTGGCAGGGATAGTTCCGGGAATTATGATGAGATAATAAGTGAACCAGATATACTGGAGGAAATCAGGCGAAACAATCCTGAAGGGGTAAAAAAATGGCTTGATTATGGCTTAAATCCTAATAGCCTGATTGGACGTTATCCAAATATTTTTTCTCCGTTAATCTTAGCGTGTCAGTACGGACATTTTGATATTGTAAGGCTATTGGTGGAGAGTGGCGCAGATGTAAATTTTATTTCCAGGCCAATGTATTCAACAACAGCGCTTCTTGAAGCATGCCGGCACGGATATTCTGAGATATGTGAATATTTACTGACTGATAGCGCGAATACTGATCATAAAGATGCTGAAGGCTGGGATGCAAGAGCATTTGCTGAACATTTTAATCATTCTAAAATCCTGCAGCTATTGGATACAAAATCCCCGGAAAATAAAACAAAAAATGAAGTTGATAAATTTGATGGTGAAAAAAATATCTGGATTTGCGGTAAGTGCAACACATCAAATGCTTTAGAACTTGATTTTTGCAAGAAATGCAAGAAGGAATTTAATCCACCACTGTAAGTTTTAAATTACAATGATATTTCTCAGAGTTGGGCGGCCATAAAGAACCGCCATCTGCGACACGTTTGTACGCTTTTTTTAAAGTTACCTATGGCACAAAAACCAGCCCCGGAAAGTGATTGTCGCGGTTTGACCGGGGCGATATGTGGGCAAACGCATTTTGTAAAGTTGAATGCGTGGTTGTTACATTTAGACTTACTACGGCGACAATCTTCCCTGTGAGTTTACCACCCACTGTATATTGCCGGGCTGCTGCGGCGTTACCGTAAACCTTGTGTGGTTTGCCGGAGTTCCGCCGGTTACATTCCCGCTTAATACCTGTCTGTCTGGAGGTGGATATGCATTAGGTGTTATTCTGGCTACTTGACCACCGGCTGTAAAGTCATTGGTTATATTAATCATGCGGCCGGCTGCAAGGAATACATCATTATTGTTATTCGCGTTATTTACAGTTATTCTTGCTTCACCGCCCATGTGAAAGAATTCGATTGCTCCGTTTGCTACATGCACTCCGCCGCCAGTGACGGATGCAGTGTTTCCTCCTAATGTGCCGCCTGTCATGTTAAAGGTTCCGTTGCCTACATGCACTCCGCCGCCAGTACCGCCAGTATCGCCAATAGATGTTGCAGTGTTTTCTTGTATAGTTCCGCCGCTCATGGTAAAGGTTCCGCCTATTATATGCACTCCGCCGCCACGTAGGGCTGTATTTGCTGCTGCTCCGGTTCCTCCTATTGTGCCGCCTGTCATGTTAAAGATTCCGTTTTCTACATGCACTCCACCGCCATTGCCGGATGCACTGTTTCCTTGTATAGTTCCACCGTTCATGTTAAAGGTTCCGTTTATTGATACAACCACTCCGCCGCCATTAGCGGGAGAACCGCTGTTGTTGTTGCCTGTTAGTGTTGCATTGGTATTTAAATTAAGAGTTCCTCCGCCCATTATACCTATAAGAGGGGCATTATTGCTGGTTCTTCCATTAAGTGTTATTGGCCCTGATGTTGCGCTTCCGATATTAAGCGTCACATTATTTCCTACAGTAAATAAGCTTCCGATTGAGCCAAGCGTTATTGTACGGGGCGGCCCAGCCGGACTTTCCAGGTTGATTGTTGTTGCGCTCGTTCTTGTTAATGGGATAGGAGCCTGATTTGAAATATCAGTAAGCAAAGTGATAGTCCCGGTACCGGCCTGTATGCTGTTTAACGCAGCTTGTAAAGTTGAATGATAGGTTGTTGTACCTGCTATTAACACACTTGCAACAGGGACAGGAAGCGTTGCTGTATGGCTTGCGTGTGGACCAGGTCCTTCAGCGTTAATTGCCCTGACCCAGAATGTATATGTTGTTCCGTTGGTCAATCCTGTGAAGGTGTGGGTAGTAGCAGTAACAGGATTTGGACTTATCCAATTCACACCATTATCTCTGGACACCTCATATCCAATAATTACGTCGCCGCCGTCATTTGCAGGCGCATCCCAACTAAGTGTAACTTGCGTGTTGCCAGGAGTTGCTGTAAAGTTCAGCGGGACATCGGGGACAGTGGCTATTGCATCAGGCGTAACAGCAAAGCGTACTGGAAAAGAGACGTTGATTCCATTCCCTCCGTGAACACGTACAGCACCTGTGTGCACCCCTTGGGGAAGGTTGTCATTGGGCTTAACGATCAGTGTATCATCCCTTACATCTCTTGCAATTGAGTTAATAGTAGAAACGCCAGATGAATTAAAAGGGCCGGTTATTGTAACCGCAAGAGGCCCTGTGGCATTTTCAGCGAAATTATAAATATGTACATTCAACTCTGGTATGTTGTTTGTTGAATACCCAGGAAGGCGACGAGAAAAATGATAAACCCCAGCCGAGTCTCGGGTAAATCCTCTTAAAACAACCCCATAATCATACCTTCGCATGTTTATTGGGATATTATTATTTTGCCCAACTACGACGTTTGTATTACCAGTCCCAAGAGCATAGTCGAAACCATTAATAGTAGCATATACATTAACAACCAGCAGTCCCAACGGGACATTCCGGCTTACTACTCTCCCGTCAAAAGGTGTTACAGTGATTGGTGATCCGCCAACATGATTGCCATTGTTCACCATATGAACAACATAGGAGACGTAGTTACTTAAAAAAGCATCTGTTGGTGTTGCCCCTGTCCAAAGTGACCTGTTTACAGTAGTGCCGGGTAAAGTGATGTTGACAGTTCCGGTTCCGCCTCTGTTTCCGGCTCCAGTTCCGCCTCCGTCACTACTTCCCATATCCTCAGAATAGGGGTTATCTCCCGGATTGGGGATAAAGCATGTTGAAAGCAGCATTATACCGAGTATAAGTATAAATGAAATTATTGTTTTTTTTGCTTTCATTTTTTTCTCCATTTTTTTTATAATTCAACGGATATTCCAAAGTAGTGGGGAAATCAAATGACCGTTTTTTTACACAGTTGTACCATTGATTATACAATGCCTTTACGCAGCATTACAAGATAATTTTTTTACAAACGTGAAAACGGTCTTACGGCACACGCCGAACCTTCGGGCAATAGAGCTTTTGCGTCCAGCAGCGACTGTATTTCCGCCTCATGTCCTGACAGTTTGAGCCGGCTGGACTTTCTCCCAGGGGGTCTGCCCAGAATAACACCTTCTGCACAAGCGCTTCTTTTGTCCTTTTGGAGATTAAGCTACGCTCTATTTCTGCGGATAATCCAAAGGCAAAAGCAAGAATTTTGTCTTGAATATTGTCTCCCAGGCGGTAATTATCTTAATGTTGAATTCATGGCATCAATACACCAAATTCTTCGGAAAAACGTGCAAAGTACACACCTTTTTTGTGACTTAATTTATTTGAATTGTCGTTATCATTATAACATGAATTAACAAAATAGGGGAAAATATAACGTTATTGAATATAAATAGTTGATGAATATTGCGAAACAGTTTTATCTGCTGTAAGCAACGTTATTCCTTCTGCTTTAGCTTGAGCAATTAAAATGCGATCAAATGGGTCTTTATGGAGGGGAGGCAAATCGGAAATCAATAGTGTGTGACGGCTCTGGTTATGGCAAGTTCAGTATAATCATTATCTAAAAGACCCCAATATAAAGCAATTGGGTCTATTTGAAAATCAGGGCGGTTTAATCCTTTTTTAATAATTACTTCCCAAATATTTGCAGAACTAAAAAACAATTCATTTTTTTCGTTTGTAAAATAAGGGATGGCGTTTTTTGGCAGAGTATCCGCAGCTGCCCATAAGAGAAGATGAGTATCAATAAGCAATTTCACATTATGCCTCAAATATTTTGGTTATTTCATTTTGTCCCATTTGGTCAAAATCTTCTGGTATTGTTAATTGATCCTTGAGAAACCCAATCCTTTTTTTTGCTGTTTTATGTGACACATAGGGAATGACTTTTACCATAGGTTTGTCGGCTTTTGCAATAATAAAAGCTTCTCCATTGGCGGCTTTTTCTACCAGCGCAGAAAAATGAGTTTTCGCAGTATGAATATTATATTGTTGCATAACTATCCCCTTGACTAAGCTTAGCCTGTAAGCTAAGTTTAGTCAAGGGAGATTGTATAAATCACAGATTTCACAAGAACTTTTTAGCTATACTTTGCTAAATCTTACTCGACCGCAAGTCTTTCTTTAAAAAAGCCCTTGTGTTCTGCCAGGTAGTTAAGAAAAAGAAATTGAAGCCCGCCAAAGAATTCTCTTTCAACCAAAGCTCCCTCTTTTGTAATGTATCTGTAATGCCAGGGTTCATACATATATCCGGTAATCTCTTCGAAATTATAAGGGTAGGAGAGGGAAAAGCCATATCTCCACCCATTTTCTTTTATCCATCTTCCTGCACGAGTATCTTTAAACTCAACTGCTATTGGAAAAAAATCCACTGCTGTTCCAAGCTGGTGTTGCGATGCTCCGGGTGGAGCAGAAAATCTTTCAGTTGCTTCTTGTCCATGGGTGCGTATGAAGTTATTATGAATATTTCTCTGATGCTCAAATGTCCTGAATGCAGAGGCTGCTGAAAGGAGTATCCCTTCGGAAGAAGCAGCTCTATGCATTTCCAGAAGAGCAGCAGCAGCATTTGCCCGTAATAGCAATCCTCTTCTGGCAACAGAAACGCCTTCTCTTTCAAGGTCAACCAGATCCGAAGGCCGGAAAGTTTCAGGAAGGAACCTTGTTTTATCTACGGGGAATAAAATAAAATTTTCATCTTGCCTGGAGATATTGATAAGCTTTTCGATATAGGAAAGAAAAACAGCTCTTTTTGCAAGGATATTTTCCGCAACATCAGCCGGAAGATTGCCAAGAGTTTCTGCAAATTCTTTTTCAGTAATTTTTATGTTTCCCTCAACGTATTTGTCCTCAGGATTAACACATGAAATTATTAATAAACATAAAAAAACAATGAGGAAGGGTATCAATGCCCTCTTTGTTGAGCTGCCTTGCAATAACATAGACTTCAAAATATTAACCCTATAATGTTTTCAAATGTTTCTACAGGATGAAATTTTATTCCCTTTTTTACATGAGCAGGAATTTCTTCCAAATCTTTTTCATTCTGTTTGGGTATTATAATATGTTTTATATTGTTTCGTCTTGCTGCAATTGTTTTTTCTTTTAGCCCGCCTATTGGGAGTACGCTACCAGTCAGGGAAAGCTCTCCGGTCATTGCGAAATTCTTTTTGGTTATTTTACCTCGTATAAGGGAGAGTAACGCTGTTGCCATTGTAATTCCGGCAGAAGGGCCATCCTTTGGAGTAGCGCCTTCCGGGATATGTATGTGGAAAATATTTTTTTCAAAAAAATCTTTTTCGACTCCGAATTTGGGAGCAATTGTCCTTATATAAGTATAAGCAATTGTTGCAGATTCTTTCATTACATCTCCCATCTGCCCAGTCATTTGAAACCCTTCTTTCCCTTCGCTATACACAGATTCTATCATCAGTGTATCTCCTCCAAAGTTTGTCCATGCCAGACCTATTGCCATACCAGGTTTTACTATCTTTTTTATCTCCTCTGGTTTGAATTGCGGAGGCCCAAGGTATTTTTCAATCTCTTTTCCTGAAATAGTAACAGGTGGTTTCTTGCCATCAAGAACAATCTGCTTTGCGATTTTTCTATGTATGCGGTCAAGAGCTTTTTCATAATTTCTGACCCCTGCTTCACGCGCATATTGGTCTGCGATTTTTGAAAGAGCATCCGGAGTATAAATAACATTTTTTTTATCAAGGCCGCTTGCTGCAAGCCCTTTTGGAATAAGATATCTTTTTGCAATTGAAATTTTTTCTTCTTTGATATAACCGGAAAGCCTTATTATTTCCATTCTGTCCCGCAATGGGCCCGGGATTGTATCAAGGATATTTGCTGTTGTAATAAAAAGAACATTGGAAATATCAAAAGGGATATCAAGATAGTGATCCCTGAATGCGCAATTTTGTTCAGGGTCAAGAACTTCAAGAAGAGCAGAAGAAGGATCTCCCTGAAATGAAACTCCAAGTTTATCGATTTCATCTATCATAAATACAGGGTTTTTACTTTTTACGATTTTAAGTCCCTGTATGATTTTGCCTGGCATGGCGCCTATATATGTTCTTCTGTGCCCTTTGATTTCTGCCTCGTCCCTCATGCCGCCTACAGAAAATCTGAAAAACTCTTTTCCCATTGCTTTTGCAATAGATTTTCCTATTGAAGTTTTTCCTACTCCCGGAGGCCCTACAAGACAAATTATGGAACCTTTTGTATCTTTTTTAAGTTTTCTTACAGAAAGATATTCGATAATTCTTTCTTTTACATCTTCAAGACCATAGTGGTCTTTATCGAGAATAGTTTTTGCTTTTGGCAGATTAAGGTCTTCGGGTTGGGGATCATTCCACGGAAGTGAAACTATTGTGTCAATGTAGTTGCGGGTAACTCCGAACTCAGCAGATATTGGTTCCATAAGAGAGAACTTTTCAAGCTCCTGTTCAATTTGCTCTTTAGCTTCTCCTTTCAGATTAAGTTTTTCAATTGCTTCCTTAAATCTTAAATATTCGCTGCTTTTGGAATCTGTAGGCATTCCAAGTTCTTTTTTTATTGCTTTAAGCTCTTCTTTCAGAAAATATTCTCTCTGGTTTTTTTCTATTTTTTCGTTTATTTGTTTTTGTATTTTTTTCTGTATTCTAAGCAGTTCCTGTTCTTTTTTTATAAAGATAAAAACCTGCTCAATTCTCTTTTTTACATTAAGTGTTTCAAGTATTTTCTGCTGCTCCAATCTCTCAATGTTAATTATTGATGCGACAAAGTCTGCGATCTTTCCCGGATTATCAATGTTGACCATATTAAGCCGCATTTCTTCGGAAAAAAGGGGGTTATTTTCTGATAATATTTTCATTTCAGAAATAATTGAACGGGTAAGCGCTTTTACCTCATTCCCTTTTTCAGCTTCATCATCAAGAAATTCAACACTGGCAGATAGCGGCGGATGCTCTGAAATATATTGCTTTATCCTAAACCTTTTTATTGTGGAGATAAAAATATTCATTCCTCCGTCTGGCAGGTTTATTTTCTTTATTATTTTTGCTGCAGTACCTATTGGGTATAGATCGCTTGACGTAATTTCTGCTGATGCTTCATCATCCCTAAGAAGAATAAGGCCAAGCATACTGTCTTTCTTTAGGGATTGTTCTACAACTTCTATATCTTCTTTTGAAATTATCATAAGAGGGGTAAAAATACCTGGAAAAATTGGTTTTCCAGAAAGAGGAATTATAAATAATTTGTCTGACAAAAGCTGTCCCGCAGGAATTACTTCCTTCTGCATCTTTATATCTCCTGAAAAGGCATTAATATTAACTTAAAACTAATTGTTATATATACTAAGGTCAAGGAAAAAAGTTTGCTAAAGGGAAAAAGTCATTGAAATGAAAAGAAATCTAAAAATGGAAGGAATTGTAATCCGTAACTACAGAATACAGGATTATCATAAAGGTACAGTTATTATTTCTCCGGATATAGGTATTTTTCATGCAATTGCGTATGGAGGGTATAAAGGGAAGAGCAAACTTGGGCCATCTGTTCAACCCTTGTGCAAAGGTAAATTTGATATTTATCAGGACCCTGTAAAAAAAAGCAATAAAATATTGGAATACGAACCGCATGCTATTTATGAAAATATAAAAAGTGATTTAAAAAAATATTTCACAGCATTAACCTGGCTTGAAATAAGTGTAAAATCTCATGGAGGAGGCGAGAGTAGAAGTGATTTCTATTATTTGCTTTCAACATCTCTTGATATTCTTGAGCGAATACCAGAAGCATTGGCAGATCGCCTTACTGTTCAATTTCTTTTGCGCACAGCTGTTCTCCTGGGGGGAAATCTAAATCCATCTGAATGTGGCTTGTGCAACAGGAAAATCAGTATTGAAGAACCAACATATTACAGCAAAGCAGACAGTTGTTTTACCTGCAACAGGTGTTTTAACCTGAATTCTGCTCAAATAGCAGGTGGTTTAAAAAAATATCTTGAATATTCCCTTAAAAATAGCCTTGAAACTTCATTAAACGCAGGAATTGAGAATAATTTATTGAAGTATTTCAAATCTTTGTTGTATAGTATTATACAAGAATATCTTGAAGAAAATCTCTTAACATTACAGACAGGGAAGGATTGTCTTGATAGTAACTTTGGGTAAAAATTTTTGATGAAATTTAACAAAAAACAGATTGATATAGACTTGGTTAAAGAAATATCTGCACGGTATAAGGTAAGCCTATTGCTTGCTTCAATACTTGTCAGAAGAAATATTGTAAATCCCGAAGATGTTATGTTTATCCTTGAAAATGACATGAAGTATGTGCACAACCCATTTCTTTTCCATGAAATGGAAGATGTTGTAGACAGAATACATTGTGCAGCAGATGAAGGGGAAAAAGTAGTAGTATTTGGCGACAGAGACACAGATGGGATAACATCAACAGTTCTTCTTGTAAATAAGTTAAAAGAAATGGGTATTGATGTTAGCTGGTTTCTTCCTGCAGGCAATGACCCATACGGATTTTCAGAAAAAAAAGTTGAAGATTTTGCTAAACAAAATGGCTCTCTTATTATTACTGTAGATTGCGGTATTTCAAATACAAGAGAAATTGCCTATGCATCAACTCTTGGCATAGATACAATAATAATTGATCACCATACACCTGGAGAAATCCTTCCCGAAGCCTTTGCAATAATAAATCCCAAAATGGAAGATTGCGGATACCCTTTTCGCCATCTTGCAGCCTGCGGTGTTGTTTCAAAAGTTATCTGGGCTCTGGCATTTTCAGAAACAGAGTTATACAAAAAAGAGATTTGCCTTTTAAATATAGTGCCTGGAAATGGGGGGACATATATAGTAGAAGCGCAAAAATTATTTAATCTTGTAAAAGTGGATGACCCTGTAAGAGAAACATTTGTGCCAGGAGTTATAAGCGATCTCAATCAAACTTCTATTATAAAATATATATCTAATTCCATTATTGTAGTTTATTCAGCCAAGCAGCAAAAGTATTTTTTTTCAGAAATATTTGGGAAAAATGTAGATCTTAGTGTTGTTGATATTGCTTCAGAAAGCGACCAACTTTTTCCAAGACTTAAAGGCTTAAGCCTTTTAAAGATGAGGGAAATAAGCAGGGATGCCAAATATTGCGATAACCCTATAACCGAGTTGGATGTGCTTTGCAATCTTTTTACAGCAGTTATTATCAAAAAAAATCATTTGCTCAATGAAAAATTTGAAAATATGACAGATTTCGTTACAATCAGTTCAATTGCAGACATGATGCCTTTAATAAATGAAAACAGGATAATAGTCAAACATGGGATAAATAATATCCAGAAAACCTCAAATAAAGGGCTCCATGAACTTCTTTTTAAGCAAAAACTTCTTGATAAACCAGTTTCAACCTCAGATATAGCCTGGAATATAACCCCATTGATTAATGCAACAGGCAGGCTTGGGGTTCCTGAAAAAGCTGCTCAACTTTTTTTTTCCAGTGATACCGAAGAAGTAAGAGTTCTTGCAAATGAAATAATATCAATAAATAAAGAAAGAAAAAAACTTGGGAGCTCCCAGTGGGAAACTCTTTTTAGCTCTGCGAAAAAAAGCTTTGAAGAGTTAAATAATTCTCTTGTGCTTACAGGTGGTAAGCAGGTAAACAGGGGAATTACAGGGATACTATCAACAAGGTTTGCGTCATATTTTAATGTACCTGCTGTGGTTTATACAGTTCTTGATGACAGAGTTGTGGGCTCGATAAGGGGAATTGGAAATTATCCAATAATAGAGATGCTAAATATGAATAGCGATCTTTTTCTGGATTTTGGCGGTCATGATTACGCAGGGGGCTTTTCTCTTGAAGTAAGCAATCTGGAAAAAATGAAAAGCCGCTTTTTGGAATATGTTAAAAGTAATATAATAAAAACAGATGAAGAAAAAATTATTGAAATAGATGCAGAGCTTCCTGAAGGATATTTGAATCAGGATGTTATTGATGCTGCTGATGTTTTTAAGCCTTTTGGAGAAGGTAATCCAGACCTTGTTTTTCTCGCAAGGGCATTAAAAATCAAAACTATTGAAATTATTGGCAATAAGTCTCCAGGTCATGTTAAACTTGTTCTTGAATCCAAAGGCACTCCCTGGCCTGCGATTTTTTGGAATGCTGCTGCCAGAGTAGGAAAGGATATTTCTACTGAAAGCAGGGTAGATGTTCTTTTTAAAATAAAAAATAATTTTATTGCAAATAGCGCTATTCCACAGTTGGATATAGTTGATATGGAACAGGTAAAATGAAAACTTGGTTATATTTTTGGTTATCTAATAATAAAATATTTTTATACAAAGCGCCATTTATTGCTGCAGCTTTATTTTTTATTCTCTTGTTATCTATTTCTTCTTCTGCCAAATCAGCTGTTGCTATTGAGTCAGCAGAGGTTAGCTCTGAATACACTTCTGTGGGTATTTCAGTTGATGCTGATGATGCTGAAATCGACGCAGAAGTTGGCGTTGAAGTTAATGCAGAGGTCAGCCCTGAAGTTATAATAGAGCACGAATCAGAGACTTTTCCCGGAGGTTTGCTTAGAGTCTTTGTATTTGCCAGGGAAAAAATTGAAAACTTGCATGTTTTGTTTAAAAGAGAAAATGGGGAACAAATCGCAAGATTTAATGGATTTAGGTATGATTTGAGTCAAATAGATGCACTTGCAGGAGATTTTTCAGATATTGATTGCATGGTCGCCATTATAGGGACAGGTTCTACCATAAGACCTGGGGAATACAGAGTTTATGTTTTTATAAATAACGAAGAAATTTACAGAAAACAATTTCCTGTATCTATTGTAAGAAGGGAATTTTTAACTGCTACAATACCCCTTAACCAAAATCTTTCTGATTTAAGAACTGATACTTCTGAGAGAAGAGAAAGAGAATCACATGAGCTCTCTGGAATTTTAACAAGATTCAATCGGGAGAATGTTTTTTCAAGCGAAGTAGTCAGAAAACCTATAAATGTGGAACCTTTTTTTATAACTGCCAGATTTGGGGATGTAAGAAGATTTGTATATGCAGATGGGGAAACAGCAACTTCTATTCATCATGGAATTGATTATGCCGCTGCCACAGGCTCACATATTTATTCCTGCGCTGCTGGAAAAGTTGTTTTTGCTGGGGACCGCCTTATTACAGGTTATACTATAGTAATAGAACATCTGCCCGGCTTATATTCACTATATTATCATCTTGATAAAATATATGTGGAAAAGGATAAAATTGTACCAAAAGGGGAAAAAATAGGCCGTTTAGGAAGCACAGGGCTTTCAACAGGCCCGCATCTTCATTGGGAGATAAGAAATCAAAGATTTACTGTTGATCCGGATTACCTTATGACAAATCCAATGATTGACAAAGATAGAATAATAAGTATCATTAATAATAATTTTACGGATAATGAAGCCCGAGGGAGGTGATTTTTATCGCTTTTGTACGAGTAGATGAGACTGAGCCATTGGAAAAAGCTCTCAAAAGATTTAAAAGAATGGTTGAAAAAGAAGGTATAATAAGAGAATGGAAAAAAAGAGAATTTTTTGAAAAACCTTCGACTATAAATAATAGAAAAAAGAAAACTATTATAAGGAAACAACAAAAAAAACTTAGAAAAATACAAAATACCAAAGGTGGTATGTAATAAAATAGGGGCTTTATAGCCCCTATTCTTGTTAAGGAAATCTATATTATAAGGAGTTTTGAGATGTTAAGGAATTTGTCTATTATCTTATTAATTACTTTAACATTGCTTGTTCTAAGTTGTACTTCAAAACAGGATAAAGCAGCTGCAAATTTAACTGTAGGAACAGAATTACGTGAAAATATTCCGGTTTTCTTTTTAACACCTCCAGTATCTGATCAAAAAATATATGGTGTTGGAAGTGCAAATGAAAGATATTTAAGTTTATCCAGAACACTGGCTCTTGCAAGGGCGCGGGATGATGTTGCTAGACAGGTAGACCTTCAAGTAAGAAATGCCATTACTGATTATATACAAGTTGCAGGCACTGATGATGTACAAGTAATAAGATTCGTTGAAACAATATCCAGGCAAGTAGCTGATGTAAGCCTTCGTGGGGCAATACCTACAGAAGTGTTTCGTGCAGAAGATGGAACAATTTATGCGCTTGTAGAATACGATATTAACAATGTTACCAGAGAAGCACAAAATGTTTTTAGGAGAAGCGAGGAAGCTGCTTTTGCGGAATTTAAGGCTGCTCAGGCTCTTGAAAGGCTTAATTTTGAACTTAGAAATAATCCTACAAGATCAGAACCAAACTCGATACGACCTAGTTTAACGCATTAAAATAACAGGGGTCTAGTCTATATTATCTTGACAAATAATTATAGATAGACAGCTGAAAAGAATAAAGCCTAGCCACAAATCTGCCGATCTTATAGAGCCGGGAACTAAAAATTGAACTTGTCTGTAATGCAACACATTACTAAGCAGGCTCTACTTATGGTGTCTACCTTAATATGTCATATATGCGTTGCTAACTGCTTTTTGAGGAGATTTTAATGTTCAAAAGGAAAATGTTTTTTTCTGTAATTATAATTGCTGTTGTCTTTTTTATTATAGGGTGTGAGACAACATCAGCTAACAGATTGGGGGAAGATGCTCCTGAATGGGTTAGAAGCAGTTTAGTTGATAGTGATTATTTTATTGGCATAGGTTTTTCCAACACTGGCAATGAAGCAAATGATATAAATAATGCAAGAATAGAAGCTTTTTCCGGGCTTATATTAACAATATTTGAAAGTATAAAAAGGTCCCAACAACATCTTCTTCCGGCAAATGCTGAGAAAAAATTTTTTTATTCCGCAGAAGCGCATATAATTCAAGCTTTGACAAGAAACCATGAAGATATAAAAAGTGGTTCTTATAACCCTGAAGGCAGGGGATATTGGTTTCATTATAAAATAGCAAAAACAGATTGGGCGAGAATCCAGGAAGAAGAGCAGCAGGAAATTGCTGAATTTCTGATCGAAGTTCTTTCTCCAAGACTTTTCTCAAGAGAAGTTACCAGTGTTGAAATATTGACATTTCTTGTAAATGGCTGGAAATTTATTGCAGATTCACCGTATCCTATGCTAATTCAAGATCCTTTAGCTGGCAACGAAAGACTTTTTATTGATACAATCGAAAATAATATTCAAAATGTTTTATCAAACCTTGTAATAAATATAGAAACTAATAATATTATAACAGAGCCTGGTCAATCTGAAAATTTTATAGTTTCAATTTTGAATAGAGATGGAAGAATTCCAGGCGAGCTCCAACTTGATGTTTTTAATAGAGCGAATGAAAGAAAGGTCACAGAAGTTACTACTAATAGAAATGGAAGATATTCCGGCAATGTTGAATTCAGAAACCTTTCGGTTGGCAGGCAGCAGTTATATGCTAAAATTTCAATACCAGATGTTTTAGAACATATAAGCATTCTTCCTGTATTATTAAGAAATGAGATAAATATTCCAGCAAAAGATTTTACTGTTACTGTCAATGAAGCAAGAGTTGTATTAAAACTGGCTATTAATGGCGAGGCAGATATTGAAAATTTTAGAGGGCGGACACGTACTTTATTTTCAAGAGAAGAGCTTCCAATAAGGTTTTCTCCTGGCAGTAGGGAAGAAAAATATACAATTATTTTTACGATCAATTTTATGAATCAACCCAGAACTTCACATAACCTTTTTATTACAAATGCAAATGCAACAGTTGAGTTATTTAGAGAGGGGAACAGGATATTTTCTTATATGAGTCAGGAATATAGGGAAGTGGGAGTTGATATGAATCAGGCGCAGGAAAGAGTTGCAATAAGAATGTTTAATGATATAAATAGAGATGAACTGCTCTTTAGAGAATTGCGCAGAGCAATATATGGCGGATCTATTTTTTAATGAATTTAATTTATATAATTAGGTCATTATGAATAATCAACAGATAAAAGAAAAACTGCAAAGCCTTGCAGATGTTCCTGATTTCACGGTTGTCCTTTCCGGAAAAAAAAGCAAAAAAGTTGATGGGCTTTATAAGCCTGATTTGCGGGAAATCATCATCCACAATAAAAATATGAGAAATGATGATGATACAATGTACACAGCCATACATGAATTTGCCCACCATATTCAATGCACTACTTCAGGAATTCCTGTTTCCGGAAAACATCATACAAGAATTTTTTGGGCTATTTTTCATAATTTGCTTAAAAAAGCTGAAGAAAAAAAAATCTATAATAATGCGTTTAAAAAAGATGAAAGCTTTATCAAGCTTACCAAAACAATAAGGGAAAACTATATTGTTAAAAATGGCAAGCTTATGAAAGAGCTTGGGGGGCTTCTTGCAAAGGCAAAAAACTTTTGCTATGAACAACATTTAAATTTTGATGATTATGCAGACAGGGAATTGGGGATCCATAGAAATATTGCTGCTGCTTTAATAAATATTCATAGCCTGGATATTTCTCCTGAAATTGGTTTTGAAAATATGAAGACAGTTGTTTCCATAAGGACGCCGGAAAAACGTGTTCAAGCTGAACAATCATTTATTGAAAAAGAGAGTTCAGATGTTGTCAAGGAATCTATTATTAAAGGCAAAGATCTTGATGATAATTCAGAAGATTCTGTAAAAAAACTTCTTATAGAAAAAAATAAGATAATCAAGACTATTGATACACTTGAAAAAAAACTTGCCAATATAAACTCAAAGATTAATAAACTTGATGGAAAAGCTGGTGTAATACAATAAAATTGAAAGAAAATAATAATAAAAAACCATATTTATATTGACATCAAAAAAACAATATGGTAGTGTCCTTTTAGAAAGGGCGATTAGCTCAGCTGGGAGAGCGCCTGCCTTACAAGCAGGATGTCGGCGGTTCAATCCCGTCATCGCCCATCGTAAGTCGTTACACCGTAACGACTTATTTTTTTCCCTTCAATATGTGATGGCAGGTTCCAAACAGTCTATTTTAAAGAATATATTAATTTTACGTTTCTATTTGCGTTGTCTACCGTATATAATACGAGATTATTCCTTTCCATACCCCATGCGGTTGTCCTTTGGAGTAAGTGAAAATAATCATCTTCTTGTATTGGTACATCTATATCTGTTAAAAGAGCCATTCTTGTTGAAATCAATTGTGAAAATGATATTTTATTTCCATCCAGGCTCATTATCTGTCCTGAATAATTATTTGGAGCAGCTCTGCCAGATACAATGTTATTATTAAAAATAAGAGTAAACATATTTTCAAAGTACATTGCATTTATTCGTTCTCTATCAAGTTCCATTGTGTTGCCAGGCATTTCTACTCTAATAAGCTGCCATGTTTTTCCTTGCACTGTATTAAAATCAGCTTTATTCCTGGGGCCATTGCACAAAGAAGCGCATGATATTAATAAAATAACTATTACAGCAATAGCTGTTAAAAACAAACTTTTGGTTTTCATATTAAATACTCCTTCTGCTAAATATATATTGAAATTATATCTTTCATTTAAATAAAAGTCATTTGTTGTTATAGCTTTTTGATTAAATTTTTAAATTAAAATGAATATACAAAGCTCTTGACAATAGTTCTAAATTGGAATGAATTTACTCCATCAGCTATCAAAAAGGCTAAATAAGTTGGGAGCTGCATTAGAGAGGTAGTATGAACATTATTTTTATAATCGTGATGCTTGGCTTTTTTTCTTTTTTGATATGGTATACAGCATATCGACTAAGTGTGCATTTCAAATTTATCTCTTTTTGGACATTGCAAGTGATTACTGCAACTGGTGTAATTGGCTTTTTCCTTACTTCTGCAGTAATATCAATGAAGTTTTCAAATTTGTTTCTCGCCACTTTTAACATTATAGCTGGGTATTTATTTTTATTTTTATTTTATTTGTTTTTTTTATTGGTCATACTGCATATCATCAGGCGTATATGGAAGCCTTCGTTAATATGGAGTGGAGTAGCTGCATTAGCTGTTGCTTTTATTGTAGTTTTTATTGGGGCCATTATTGCCTTATCATTTACTGTTACTGAAACTGAAATCAAGATAAAGGGTCTTGAAAGAGAGCTAACGATTATGCATATTTCGGATGTGCATATTGGACACCATCGGGGGCGAAATTTTTTGACAAAGATCGTTGAAGCAACAAATAAACGGAATCCGGATCTGGTAGTTATTACCGGAGATTTGGTAGATGCTGAACCAACACTGCGGCCTGGCGCTCTGGAACCACTTTCCAAAATCAAAGCTCCAGTCTACTTTGTAGAAGGGAATCATGAGAAATATTTGGGAGCAGAGCGTCTATTAAGCCTGATCGGGTATCAGAATGTTTATATCCTGCGCAATGAAATTATTGAAACTCACGGCATACAGTTGATTGGTCTTAATTACATGAGAGCAAACAACGAAAGATTTGATATGAGTATGGCAGATGACAGTGTCACTGTAAAATCAGTATTAACAGAACTTCCCATCAGGAGCGATATTCCCTCCATACTAATAAGCCACAGTCCGGGTGGATTTAGATATGTTGTTGCAGCAGGTGTTGATCTTATGTTAGCTGGTCATACTCACGGTGGGCAATTTTACCCAATGCCATTTTTTAGAAGCTTAAATTTCCCAATGAGAGGGTTATATCAATATAATAATACTCAGGTGTTTATCTCGAGCGGGGCTGGCACTTCTTTTATGATACGCGTGAGATTAGGTTCTGTTAATGAAATTAACTTCTTGAGACTTGTACCTGATAACTTATAATAATCTACAAAATGCAAAGGGTGGCTAAAAAATTTTATTAAAAATAGCCTGAAAAACTCCTTTTAATAAGCATTGACGAATTGGAAAAATATTGAGATATTTTAAGTATATTATTTTAAGGAGCTTAAATTGGCTGAAAGATCAGATTTTTTATCAACTGATAGGGTGATTCAGGAAAGAAACCTTTTAAAAAATGTATATATGTGGATGACAGGAGGGCTTGCTTTAACTGCTGTTGTTTCTTTGTGGATGGTTTCTGATCCACAAAGGGTCATTAATCTTTTTCAGTCCGGCATGATATGGGCTATATTTATAGGAAAATTAGCACTTGTGTTTTTCCTTTCCGCTAAAATAATGAGTATGAGTCCCAGAACTGCTGTTTTATCTTTCACAGTATATTCCGCGCTTACTGGAGTAACTTTATCAAGCATATTTCTTGCATATACAATGGTAAGCATTGTTTCTACTTTATTTATAACTGCTGGTACTTTTGCTGCAATGAGCATTTATGCAATGACAACAAAAAGAGATCTATCGGGAATGGGTAGTTATCTGTTTATGGGGTTATTGGGTCTTATTATAGCTTCTATTGTTAACTTATTTTTGAAGAGCCCTGGTTTATACTGGCTGGTATCTTATGCAGGAGTTCTTATTTTTTGTGGTCTTACTGCTTATGATACTCAGAATATACTGAAAATGAGCAGGGAATATTCAAGCTCTATTGCAGATGAAGATTATATAAGGTTTTCCATAATTGGAGCATTAAAACTTTACCTTGATTTTATAAATATGTTTATTTTCCTCCTTAGAATTTTTGGAAGAAGAGACTAACATCAGTTTTTGTCAATGAGGATAACAGGGGGCATTTACTGCAACAGAAGAATCAAATGCCCAAAAGGGGTTATCCGTCCTGCAATGGACAGGATGAGGGAATCCATGTTCTCAATAATGGGTAACCTCTATGGGCTCTCTTTTCTTGATTTATTTAGCGGCTCTGGAATTGTGGGTATAGAAGCAGCCTCAAGAGGTGCATCATCTGTTACTTTTGTTGAAATGGATAAAGTAAAAAAAGCTGTTTTGTATGATAATGTCAAAATTGCAGAAAATTGTAAAACAGAAGTTTTTATCATGTCTGCTGAAAGGTTTGTTTCATTAACAAAAAATAAATTCGATATAATTTTTCTTGACCCTCCGTTCCCTTTTAAGAAAAAACAAGAACTCATTGAGCTTGTATCAAAGAAAAAAATTTTAACCCCTGCCGGGCGTGTTATAATCCATCATCCTATGGAAGAAACATGGGGGGATAAAATCGATACTCTTGTGCTTGAAGATAAAAGAAAATACGGAAGGTCGATTCTGCTTTTTTATATTAATACTCTGCAGCAAATAAATCAATGCGATTAACCACATGACCCCATGCAGATTATTGATATCCATTATTAAGAAGGTGGTTAACAATTATATTGTCTGATTCCGGAAACTTAAATTTTGAAAGATCATCCTCATGCACCCAACTATATTCTGTGTGTTCGGTGAGTTCTATTTTTTCGGATAAAATATCTATTTTAAATGCTATAAGGTTATATGTGTTTTCCTTATTGGTAAAAACACCTGAACAAAGTCTATTATTAACTCTTATATCAACATTGAACTCTTCCAGAAACTCTCTTACAAGGCTTTCTTCAGGTAATTCACCTTTTTCAGCTTTTCCACCAGGGAATTCCCATAAATTACCTAAAGATTTCCCTGGCTTTCTTTTTGCAATAAAATATTTATCATTGCATTTAGCAACCCCTGCCGTGGATACAGAGTAAGCCATAATAAGCTCTAAAGAAATAAAACACGAGGAAATAGGAAATGCAAAAATGCGATTATGATACAAGCAATTCCTATAAGAGTTTTATAGTTTTCTATAAACATATCAATTGTTGCAAGAGTTCCATCCAGGATCCCTTTTTTCTCAATCAAATGTTTGCATAAGAAGTAAAGCGCTAATGTAATACTTGCTATAGCAGGAAGTAAGTCACCAATTATAGGGATATCACCATGAAAAACACTTATAATTTTAAAAATTCCGGCAATTCCTGCAATTATTGCAAAAATTAGTGTATATGCTTCTGATTTTAAAATCTTATCGCGAACGTCAAAGGATGCAAATCTTTTACTAAGAACATCTCCTGCTAATAAGAATCCACCCAGTAAATTAACTAAAATAGATAAAACATAAAATTGAACCATAGTTATGCCCTTCCTTTATCTAATAATATCTGAATCTTCTTTAGACGTCAAATATTATTTTTCATTCTATCTTTGAATTAAGGTTTATAATTTGATTACCATACGTAATATCTGCGTATAATATCGAATTTTTCTGAATTTCATAATTGGTTACAGGTATTGCAGCTCTTAAAATAAGCCTTTCAGCAGGGCTTTCAGGCATAAAATTAAAAAAATTTGTATAAAAATTTGCATTATCAGATAAAGTAATTGTTACTTCAACAGGTAGTGGCGTATCTGATACTATTGCTGAATCCTGCTTTTTTTCGATTATAAGGCTAACAAGTATATTATTATCAAAAATATACCCATTCAAAAGAAAATTAAAATTTGAATCAACACCGGGATTTAAATCTGTGCTGACTGTACCTCTGGTTAAAAAAGTGAATACCAGAAATAAGATACATACAAGAATAATATTTGCAGCAATTATAAGAAGAGATTTATTATTAAAAAAACCCTTTGGTCTTGATTTATCTTTTATAACATTCGGGGGCATCATTGCAAGTCTTTCTTCTCTGTTATAATGAAGTTCGTATGGTTCTTTTTCAAAGTATTTTGCCATTGCAGTCCTCTTTAACATTTTTAATTATTAATGGAATATATTCAAGAACCTCTTCGGAAGTAAAAAACCCTTTATTTTTATAACATTTTTTTCCAGCTTTGGCGTGGATCACAACACCGCTTATTGCTGCTTCAAACGGGGCAACTCCGTAAGCTAAAAGACCGCCTATTATCCCTGCAAGAATATCTCCGCTGCCTGCTGTTGCAAGCGCAGGATTCATACTGTCAAAAATTGCTATATTGCCTTTATTATTGCATATCCATGGAACATGAGATTTTAATACAGTGATAACGCCTGTTTTTTCTGAAAACTGTTTTATAAATGGCGCTGGATTGTCCATGATTTCTTCTGTGCCAACTTTTATCAGCCTTGCAAATTCTCCGGGATGCGGAGTTATAATACAGTTTTTATTATTAAATGGCATATTAATTTTTCTTTTTTCAATAATTGCTGAAAGCAGTGTCAATGCATCAGCATCCAGGACAACAGGCTTGTTTGTAGCTTCAAGCAAGTATTCAAGAAAATCCTCTTTTTCTTTTTCAAAACCCCATCCAGGACCAAGAATAAAAGAATCGCTGTTATCTATATTGTTTTTTGCTGATGATAACAAAAATGTATCAACCATTACTGAAATTAAAGAACTTGCAAGAGAGGGATAAATATCAGCATCTGTAAAAAGAGTAACGATTCCTGCAAGGCTTTTTAATGCTGCTTTTGAACATAAAACCGCAGCTCCGCTTTTTCCTTTGCTGCCAGCAAAGACAGAAACATGGCCGCGTGAATTTTTATAACACCATGCTGAAGGTGATTTAATATAGCGGTTAATAATATTTTTATCGATTAGAGTAATATTGGAATTTACAGAATCAAGTTGTGAAGAAGGAAATGCTGCGTTTACTAAAGCTATATTCCCACAATGTTTTCTGGCAGAAGGGTAGTAAAGGGAAATTTTTGGAAGCCCAATTGTTATGGTCAGATCTGCGTTTACAGAAGGATAACTGCTTTTGTAATCATCTCCAATTCCACTTGGAACATCCAGAGAACAGACAAAAGAAGATGATTCATTTATGTGGGTGCAAATTTCAGCCTCAATCCCCTTGAAGCTCCCTTTTATCCCAGTTCCGGATATCCCGTCAATAATCATATTGCTGTTTTTGATTTGATAAAAAGATTCTTCTTTATCCAATTCAAAATTTAAAATTTTTATTCCCAAATTTTTGCATAATTTAAAATTGATTGCTGCTGCTGTTCCCTCGCGCAGAGTATCCTGTCCAATCTGGATAATTGTTGTATCATATCCCTCTATAAAATGATGTCTTGCCATTGCAAAAGCATCTCCGCCGTTATTCCCTTTTCCGCAAATAAACAATATTTTGTCAAAATCATATAATGGAAAAATATTTTTTTTAAGATAGTTGTAGCAATTGATAGCAGCATTTTCCATCAGCAGCAATGCTGGATATTCAAACTCTTTTTGTGTTTTACTGTCGATAACCTGCATTTCTTCTGAATTAACGATTTTCATTATCTGCCACGACGAAGAATGGAATTTGCTCTCCACCATACAATATTTGCCTCGCTGTCCCCAGCCAGTAGCGCTGTAATTATTCCTTCGTTACTTACATCAATATCTATATGGTGATAATTTTCAAAATCTATATTTATTCTTGATTGGCCAACAGCCCTTCCATCGGTGTCAAGAATAAGTATTTGCAATGTTCTGTCATTTATTTTTGAAGAAAGAAAAAGATATCTGTTATTAACAATATCCATAAAATCATATAAAACCCTCATTGGTTTTTGCATGAAGTTGCTCTGGCCTAATGGGGAAGTGTACACTTCGGGAATCTCTATCATATTTATGTAAGTTCCTGCCTGAAGATCAAGAACATTAATGAATGATTTATAAAAATCAAAATCTGACTGCATTCCTGTTATAGGGTCGATTTTTCTTTCATAATATTGGGTTTTTATATAAAGCAAGTAACCAATAGAAGAGGGTTTTATTGTTTCTATAGAATAAAAAAAATTCAAATCTCCTACTGGAAAAGGGATTGAATCTTCATCCAACTCTACCCTGTATTTTAGATTACCTTCTGCTGAAAACCAGAATACTATCTTTTTAGCTTCTGTAATTGTAACTACAATAATATCGTTATTGTTATTTGTCTCTATGCTTTTGATGAATGGAAAGGGTTTTCCGCCTACTCCATCCTGTCCAAGAGAGTTGATAAAATTGGCATTATTATCGAATTTATATATGATATGTGACAACACTATATTGTTTACTTCATCAAATTCATGCCTTTCTCTTGGCAGTAAATCGCTAACATAAATATGCTGTCGTCTGTCTACTCTGATCGTTCCAATATTGTTAAAAGGGAAAAAAACAGCTCTGCGGTTAACAACCTCAAGAGGGTCGTTTTCTTCAAAAAGAACTGGTGTACTGTTCTCGTCTCTTCTGCCAATTAGTGCAATAAGGTCTCCAAAGGAGGTGAATTTCATAACTTTTCGCAAGTTGCTGTTCAGGACATAAATAATGCCATCTACCATTCTGACATGAGCAGGATTGATAGAAAATGTATGCCTGTTAAAGGATATATCGATTTGATCATCCATATTTCCATATCTAATGTTGAATAGAGTTTCTCTTTTAAGCTGCGATGTATCGCTGTCCCTGCATGAAAATATAAATAAAGATAAAAAAATAAATAACAAAAGAACTTTTTTCATTATATGAAGATGATACTATTCGTAATATTTAATGTCAATCTTTTGGGGACACGCTTCTTATTGTTGAAATATGTGTAAAACTCAGGCTATTTTTTAAAAAAAATAGTGAAAAATATTTAATAAACTTGTTTTTTTTGTTATATTATTTTTTTACAAAGTGTATTCCGAAGATTTATGAACAAATTTACCTTTGTTTATGGGTTTATCTGGAACAATAGAAAATATTCACAGAAACAGGAGTAGATCTGTTAAATGATAGATAAAATAATAGAATTCTTTCTCGGTTCTAAACACGAAAAAGATTTACAACAAATTATCCCGATTCTTCATAAAGTAAATGAAAAAGAAAAATGGGCTGTAAGCTTGACCAATAGTGAGCTTAAAGAACAAACAGCTATTTTTAAAAATAAACTTAAAGAAGGGTATACGCTTAATGATATATTGCCTGACGCGTTTGCTGTTGTAAGAGAAGCAGCAAAGAGGGGTTTGGGCGAGCGGCCTTATGATGTCCAGATACTTGGCGGAGTTGTTCTTCATCAGGGCAAAATAACAGAAATGAAGACAGGAGAAGGAAAAACACTTTCGAGCGTATCTGCGGCTTACCTTAATGCTCTTACTGGCAATGGGGTTCATATTGTTACGGTTAATGATTATCTTGCGGAAAGAGATGCAAACTGGATGAAGCCGGTTTATGCGCTTTTGGATATTTCCGTAGGGTTTATTGTTTCAAGCATGGACACTGAGGCAAGGAAGCAAAATTACGCATGTGATATAACTTACGGAACAAATAACGAACTTGGGTTTGATTATCTTCGCGATAATATGAGTTTTAGCAGCGCTGAAAAGGTGCAGCGTGGACACAGTTTTTGTATAATCGATGAGATCGACTCTATCCTAATAGATGAAGCAAGAACCCCGCTTATTATTTCAGGAGCAGCGGAAGATGATACCAAAAAGTTCTATGAAGTCAACAATCTTGTGTCTTACCTGCAGGAATGCAAGAAAGATGCAAATACCGGACAATATCCGGATGAACAGGAAAGACTCGAAGGTGATTATAAAATAGATGAAAAAGGGAAAAGGATTACATTTACCCAGGATGGTGTAAATAGTGTAGAAAAACTCCTTTTAAAACATGGCATCATACGTGACTCGCTCTATAGTGATGATAATTTTGAGTATATGCACTACATGACGCAGGCTGTAAAAGCGCACAAGATTTTTAATAAAGATGTGGATTATGTTGTGCAAAATAATATGATTCAGATTGTAGATGAGTTTACAGGCCGTATCCTTTCCGGAAGAAGATATTCTGATGGTCTTCATCAGGCAATAGAAGCAAAAGAAAAAATCAAGGTTGCAAGAAGAAATAAAACACTTGCGACAATTACATTTCAGAATTTTTTCCGTTTATATAAAAAAATATCAGGTATGACAGGAACAGCAGATACAGAAGCAAGGGAGTTTGGCCGTATTTACAACCTTGATGTTGTTGTTATCCCGACAAATCGTCCTGTAGTAAGAAGAGATAACGAAGATGATATTTATCTGAATGAAGCTTTTAAGCTTGATGCCATTATATCTGAAATAGAAGATGCTCATAAAAAAGGGCAACCTGTGCTTGTAGGTACTGTTTCCATTGAAAAGTCCGAAGAACTTGCCAAGCATCTTACCCGCAAAGGGATAAGGCATGAAGTTTTGAATGCCAAGAATCATGCAAGAGAAGCTCTTATTATTGCAGAAGCAGGCTCAAAGGGCGCGGTTACGATTGCGACAAATATGGCAGGACGAGGAACAGATATCAAACTTGGAGGGAATCCTGAATTCAGGGCAAGAAGAGCTGCGGGAACCGAAGCTTCTCCGGAAGTTTTTTCTGCTGCATTTAAAAAAGAATATGAAAAGTGGAAAGCAGATTACGAAGCTGTAAAAGAAGCAGGCGGACTTTTTGTTGTGGGAACCGAGCGTCATGAATCAAGGAGAATTGATAATCAGTTGAGGGGGCGTTCCGGAAGGCAGGGAGACCCTGGTTCTTCGAAATTTTATATTTCGCTTGATGATACTCTAATGAGGCTTTTTGGCGGAGATAATATAAAATCTTTTATGGGTAAAGTAGGGATGAAAGATGGCGAGCCTATACAACACCCATGGATTAGCAAATCTATTGAAAAAGCGCAAAAGAAAGTTGAAGAAAGAAACTATGAAATAAGAAAACATCTTTTGGATTATGATAATGTTATTAATGAGCATAGAAAATTTATCTATACTCAACGTGATAAGATTCTTGAAGATAATAATTTGAGCGAAAGAATCGTTGCGATTATAGCAGAATATTTTGATGAGCTTATAACTGACGGCAAAGACAAAGACTATGAAAGAGACAATAATTATTTTATAGATAAAATTCAGGAAGTTTTCTTTTATAAGGTTGAGATTCCCGCAGATGAAGTAAAAAATATGAAGCTCGATAAGTTAAAAGAAACTATTATTGGGAATATACGAAAAGAAATTCTTGAAAAAGAAACACAAATCACCAAAGAAAATTTTAACTATTATATCCGAATGGAATATATGCGACTTATTGATGTTAAATGGCAGGACCATCTTGAAAACCTTGAAGAGTTAAGAGAAGCAGTATATTTAAGGTCCTATGCGCAGAAAAATCCTCTCCTTGAATATAAACTTGAAGGTTTTAATATATTTGATAAACTTATTGTGGATATCAGGCTTAGTGTTGCAAGAAAAGTTTTAAATGTAAGAATAAAACTTGGCTATGAAGATTCCCATAGAGTTATGCGAAGTGTGGGGCAGGCTTCTCATAGTGCAATGGGACAGTTTTCTGTATCAGGCGCAGATGCAGCAGGGCAGGGGGAAGGCAGAAAAGGCGCTCCGGAAAATGCTCAGGTAAGGAGAACAATTCCCAAAGTTGGCAGAAATGACTTATGTCCATGCGGAAGCGGGAAAAAGTATAAATTTTGCCATGGTACTGGTGGTTAATGGGTACGCTGCCAAGTGATAAAAAAGCACGTGGGTAGCGACACGGACGCCTGTGAGCTAATTACCTTGCGCGCGTAGCTGGATGCAGCAGCCTACAGTTTAGAAGCCACGTTGCAGGCTATTCGCGTATGCTGGTGAACACAATCAGTGTGGCTGCATATGGGTATATTATTCAGAATCTTTTGTTAAAATACTTATCCAGTCTCTTCTGCAATACAAAAATCTAATTAACAATACGGTATTATCATCTTCATTAATTTTATAAATTAACACATAATTCTTAATATTAATTGATCTGATACCTTTTGTGGCTAAGTATTTATTTTGTACTAAGGTCTCCTGAAAGGATTTTCCTTTAACTTACTATAAGTTTTTATTAATTCTTCATAATGATTTTCGGCGGCTTTTGGGGCTTCTAAAACTTGGCTGATATATTTTAATGTGGAAATAATATCGCTATTTATTTTTTCAGAGAAAACTAATTTGAACATTATTTTTTCAATGCGAGTTGCATATTTTTTAGTACTTCTTTTTCTGTTAATGTCCTTCTGTTGTCTATGTCGTCTATTCCTTCCTGAATGAGCCTGTATAATTCACTGCGTCCAGCTATTTCTTCATAAGTTTCAATACTCATTACCGCAAGATCGCCTTCGCCGTTTTTGGTTAAAAATACTGGCTCTTTAAATTTATGGCAGAAATCGGATATTTCCGCGTATTTACCACATAAATCGTCAGAACTTCGTATGACAGGCATTAGTATCCTCCAAAAATATATTTTTATTCTCTGTGTTTTGCGTATGCTTATATTTAAGATTATACATGTGTTTTATCTTCACTTGTCAATATAAATCTTGGCATCAAGCCTATTTTTGTCTGGATTGCTTCGTCGCTTTGCTCCTCATAATGACGAGGTCTGGCTGCAGGCTACCCGCGTATGTTGGTGAACAACTATTTTCTTTTATTATCTGCTTAAAACTGTAAGCGGATCAATAGGTCTTTGATTATGGTATATCGAAAAGTGCAAGTGAGGACCAGTGCTTCTTCCAGTGTTTCCCAAATCCCCAATAACTTGATTCTGCACAACCCTGTCGCCTTCCCTTACCCTGGCTCTGTCAAGATGCGCATATAAAGACTGGTAATTTCCAGGATGCCTTAGAATTATATATCTTCCATAAACAGAACTAAAACCAACCATTATTACCTGGCCATCAGCAGTTGCGCGCACAGGTGTTCCAATATTGTTAGCTATATCAATTCCATTGTGCATCATCCTTCTCCCTGTAAAAGGGTCATTTCTCATACCAAAAGGAGAAGTCAATCTACCCTGTACCGGAAACACAAAAAGTTCTCCCAAAGCTTTTTTAAGCGCAAACCTCTCCATTGTAGCGCCAGGTATAAAAAGCTCCTGCCCAGGTCTTATTACAGAAGAGTCCAGATTATTGATATCAAGAATATCATTAAGATTTACTCTGTGCCTGCTGGCAATCGAACTCAGGGAATCCCCTTGTCTGACCCTATAAAAAAGCCCGTTTGTGTCAGGTATTCTGAGTGTAGTGCCTGCAGTTATCAGCCTTGCATTTTGTATATTATTAAAACTTATTATAGTGCCCTGATTGATATTATATCTTTGCGCAATTACAGAAATACTTTCCCCTCTTGCAACAACATGATTGCGGACATTAACACCACCCCTGATTATAGAGAGGTCAACACTTCCAGTTTGCTGATTTTCCGATGCAGTTTTTACTGCCATAAAAGATTCTATAAGATAAGCAGCGCTGTTGTCGTTAGGAAGCGTGATTGCTCCAGTTGGAACAAATGTAGCTGAATATATTGATGTTGATATAAAAACTAAAAGCCCTGCTGTGATTATAAAAATATTAATAATCGAAAGTTTTACAAGTATTGGTTTAAATTTTTTGAAAAAGCTCTTCCTTGCTAAATTTATGAGATTTTTATCATTATGCGTTTCTATTATATTTGAAACATGGTTTACAACTTTTTGTGGAAGAATTATATATTGCCCTTTTAAAGAATTTTTAATTGAGAGATTGTTTGAGATTCTATTCTGTATATTAAAAGGTTTGTAAGAGGCTTTGTTTTTTGATAACTTTTGTTTAAACTTATTTTTGATTGATTTGAATATGTTGATAAATAATAATGAGAAACCAGCAAAAAATCTTTTGCCTTGTTTTTTTGATGCGATTAAGGAATAATGTCTTTTTTTTACTTTTTGAGTGTAATTTATTAAATTATCCATAAGCCTTGTTAATATATCGACATTTAATAGACGACATATTAATATAAGATGAGGGGAAAAAATATTTTTAATACCAGAAAGAAAATATTCTTAATTATTACAGCCATTATTGTCTTACTCATAATTTTTAACTACATGAATCTAATGCTTTTTAAGCCTCAAAATCCCAGTGAAGCGCTTAATAGAACAAATGTTGTAAGAGGTCCTATTCTTGACAGAAATGGCAGAATTTTAGCTATCCAAACCAGGCTTCATTCTGTTACTGCATGGATACCAAATATAAAAGATGTTGAAAAAACTGCTTCAATACTATCAGAAGCCTTAAATATGGATAAAGAGAGGCTTATTAGAGATATTTCAGCCCGCACAAGGTTTATGTTCATTAAAAGGAAAATTTCAAACACAGAAGCAGACAGGATAAGGGCGCATATAAGGGCAGGAGATCTCCCTGGCATCAGCCTGATACCTGAATATGGAAGAAGTTATCCAGAGAAAGAAATCGCGTCCCACCTCATAGGATTCGCAGGAATAGATAATATAGGGCTTGCTGGTATTGAGTATACATATAACCATATTCTTTCTCCAGCGCCAACGCTTTTTTCAGGCAGAAACAGGAATGTATACGGCAATCAGGTTTATCTTACTATCGATACAAACATACAATATTTTGCGTATCATGCAGCGCTTGAAGCATTTGAAAGATATGAGCCTGAAATAGTTATTTTTATTGTTGCAGAAGCAAAAACAGGGGATATCCTCGCGTATGTTTCTGTTCCGGAGATAGACCTTAATAATTTCGCGACTGCGCCAGCAAGGCACAAAATAAATCATCCTGTTGCAACAGCGTATGAACCAGGCTCGGTTTTTAAAGTTTTTAGCATAGCATCTCTCCTTAATTTGGGCGGCATCAATGAGCATACTATTTTTCATTGTAACGGACATTTTGAAATGAACGTCAATTCTCCAAATCCCATCAGAATAAGATGCCTTGGTCACCACGGAAATGTTAATGCTGAAAGGATTCTTGAGCGCTCATGTAATTCCGGGGCTGCGCATGCTTCACTTACAGTTTCAGATGAGGCGCTTTTCCGGATGCTTAGGATGTTTAATTTTGGAGAGCAAACAAATGTCCCTTTGTCTGGCGAAACCAGAGGACTTTTCAGGGAGTACAGAAGGTGGTCAATCAGATCAAAGCCCACAATAGCTATGGGGCAGGAAATATCTGTGTCTGCCATGCAGATTGTAAGAGCAGCTACTGCATTTGCAAATAACGGCGTTATGCTTCAGCCTAATCTTGTAAGCAAAGTTATGTCTCATGATGGCAGAGTGATTGACAGAGCTGCGAGGCAGCCAATACGGCAGGTCATATCTCCGGAAACTGCGCATTCTGTTTTAAATATGATGAGTATGGCAGCAACTGAAGGGACAGGAAGGCGCGCTGCTGTCAGAGGTGTGACAATGGCTGTAAAAACAGGAACATCCCAGATAATGGACACAGCAACAGGAAGATATTCTGAAACAGATTTTATAGCTTCCTGTCTTGCGTTATTTCCAGCAGAAGATCCGGAAATCATAATATATACTGCTATAATCAAGCCCAGAAGAGTTAGCCATTTTGGCGGAGTGATTGCAGCGCCCCTTATTTCTACTGTTGCAGAAAAAGTAATTTCATATCTTGGAATAGCAAGAAGGGGTGACACAGTAATAACCCACCCTGGAAGTATTACTGTTATGCAGCCTCAGGAAATAGAACTTGGGGAAACTGTTCCTAATTTTTTGGGATTGTCCAAGCGCCAGCTTCTCCCAATCCTGCAGGATAATAGGGTAAACCTTTTAATAACTGGCGAAGGGTGGGTTAGAAGTCAGTGGCCTGCTCCTGGAACTGAAATAATAAATGGAATGACTATAGAATTATATTTGGAATAGGACTTACTCTATATAACTATGGAAATATCAGAAAAAAACTATGAACTTCTACTGGAAAAATTTGGGATAGATAAAGAACAAATCTTTTTAAATAAAGATGTTGTTATTGAAGAATCAGCAAAAGGGGCGCCTACTGCAAAGATAGGGAATACCTATATCCACAGCAAATATGACCCTGCAGGGGAAGCCAGAAAAGTCATAACGCAGTATGCAGCGCAGAATGCCAACCAGAATTATGATTGCTGGGTTTTCGGAGGATTTGGGCTTGGCTATTATGCAGAAAGTTTTCTTGATATTAATGATAATGCGAAAATCATTATAGTAGAGCCTGAGATAACATTGTTTGTTGCTGCTGCCCAGGTAAGGGATCTGGAAAAATTAATTAACTCGGACAGGGTTTTTTTTGTTATTTCCACTGACCCTGAAACTGTCTCCTCGATTTTAAATACAATGCAATTTGAAAAAGTCAATTATTTTCAGGTAATTTCGGAATATAATATAAATCAGGAATATTTTGATAAAGTAAAAAAAATTGTTGCTGCATATATTTCAAGGAAAGATATAAATAACAATACTTTAAGGCGGTTTGGGAAAGTATGGGTAAAAAATCTTTCTCAAAATCTTTATGAATTTGCCCTTTTTCCAGGTCTTGTTGATATTCAGAATACTTTTTCGGACATACCTGCTTTGATTGTAGCAGGGGGTCCGTCGCTTGATTATATTTTCCCTTATTTTAAAGAACTTGCCAAAAAATATCTTATTGTAGCAGTTGATACATCGTTTAACGCAACTACAGCAGCTGGTGTTACTCCAGATGTAGTGGTGGTTATTGACCCTCAGTACTGGAATTCGCGCCATCTTGACAGAAGTTTGGGCTGCGAAACAATACTTGTTACAGAGCCATCAACATACAGCAAAATATTCAGGAATTTTAAAGATTATAAATTTTTCTGTGAGTCGATTTTTCCTTTGGGGCAATATTTTGAAGATGCCACTTTTCACAGGGGGAAAATAGGGGCTGGCGGGTCGGTCGCAACAAGCGCTTGGGATTTTGCAAGGCAGGCAGGGTGCAGTGAGGTTCTTTTCGCAGGGCTTGACCTTGGGTATCCCGAAAAAAAGACCCATTTTAAGGGGAGTTTCTTTGAGGAAAGGGCGCATACATTATCCAGGAGGCTCCGTTCTGCTGCTGATATGGACTTTTCCCTGATTACAGATGCATCGCTTATTGAGGCTGAAAGCAACAATGGCGCTACTGTTTTTACAGATAAAAGGCTTGAAATTTACAGGCAATGGTTTGAAGAGCAGCTTAGAATGCATACGCTTAAAACCATCAGTTTGTCCCAAAATGGCGTTAAAATCAAAAATATGGAAGTTATTGATTTAAAAACTGCTCTGGATAAGCCGGATATTCGAGACGTTATTGATGCCAGGATTGATTCAATCAAAACTTTTACAAAAAAATATAATGAGGAAAAGGGTAAGGAGACTCTTCTCAAAACAGAAGAAACTCTTAGCAAGCTTTCCATTTCTTTGAATGACCTTGTCAAAATTGTGACAGAAGCGAGAATATCTGCGGAATCTCTTCTAAATCATTGTAAAGGCATAAAAACTCTTGAAAATAGTTGTGTGCAAATGCTTCTTGGCAATCTTGATAAGGCTGATGCTGATATTCTTTCTCAAAGTGGGAGAAATATTGCGGGGTTTTTGCTTCAAGATACAATAAGAGCCATAACCCAGAGCAGCGAAGAGAAAACTTTTGATGGAATCATAGAAAAATCTTATAAAATGTATGCAGATCTTGAAGAATCAATAAAATTGCACCAAAAATATATAAATTCTGCTATAAAAACTGTCAATTTGTGTAAAGGCAATTAGTGTTTTGCCGAAAATAAGAGTGTGGGTATTGCTTGTCCCATATATATACATAACGGTATGCGTTTACTGATGTCCAGTGCATACCGTTTTTTTTTTGCTCTGCTAAGTGAAATTTTGCTTAAATTCTCTTGATTTCTTTGCGCCTCCGCGGCTTTTTGCGATAAAATTATAAGCAATTTAGCCCTCATTAGTATTAAATCACCAAAAATCTGAATCAAAATATCAAAATGCATGTGTATATCTTTGAATCAGGATATCTCTATCCTGCAAAGTGAGGTTAAATGCAAACCAGAGTATTGGTATTCCTGCTCATTACATTATTCGCAATCTTTTTTGTGTCGTGTAACAGCACAAAAGGGAGAGTCGCTACAGATGATGGGATAATGTATGCAATGATTTATGACTATGACAACATTGCAGTAGGCGGGGTTTTGGTAAAAATCAATGGGAAAGAAATCGTAAAATCAGATGTACATGGAAGGTTTATCCTTGATTTTAAAAAAAAGGGAGAGTATGAAATAGAGCTTTCCAAACGGGGGTATGAAACTTTAATTCAAGAGTTTGAATATAATCCAATGAAAGTTCTCTATTTTAAGATGATTACAGCAGAACAGCTTTTAGCATTAGCAGAAGGAGAGCTTGACAGATTCAGATATAAGGAAGCGGAAAAATACCTAAAAAGAGCGCATCTTCTTGAGCCTCTAAGAACAGACATAATCTATCTAAAAAGCATAAGTTTGGTTTTGCAGGGAAAATATATTGAAGCCAGAAGAGCGCTTAATGAGTTAAGAGAAAAAGGGTATAACGGCAAATACATGGATTTACTTGAAGAAAAAATAGAAAAAAGGATTATTGGTAACGAAGCTGGATGAATAAAGAAAATAAGGTTTATAAATCAATAACAATAATTATTCTTTTGCTTATAGTTTTTGGTGTTGTATTTTTAGGTTATCTTGCTCTGACTATATTCAAAGAGCAAAAATTGTTTTTTGAAAGACATGAAGAACAAGTAAAAATAACAGAAGAAAATTTAAAAAAAAAGATGGGAGAAGGGTTTGACCTTGTCAGGCAAAAAAACATGGAGTCTGAAAAAAGGTTATCAGGAAAAATTGATGACATATATAGAGGGATAACTACTCTTAATGAAATTTATGAAAATATATTAGAAGAACAAAAAAAGAGAAGAGTTGAATCACTTTATGCAGATAAAGATTTGGCAGAAAAAATGGAAGAAGCAAAGTTGTTACTGAAAGAAGGCAGAATAAACCATGCGTACAGAATGTATGAACTTGTTGCAAGAGAACAACCTGAAAATAAAGAAGCAAGATTTTATATGTACTACACACTATTTTTAAAAAATAAATCAGACATAGAGGAATACTCAAGGATAAAAAGAGGGTTTAACATTCTTGAAAGAGAAGGGTATATAAGGAAAGAGATGCTGGAAACCCTTTTATATATAGAAGCTGAAAAAAATTAAAGAAGAATTGAAGCAGGAGAAGAAATTGGTGAGTAAGTATAGTTATGAAAATTATTTTTATTTTACCATTAGTTCTTTTATTGTGTCTGATTTTTTCGTGCCTGCCACCATATGAATCGCAAATAGATATCGGGCTTCCTGATGATGGAGGAGCGATATCTTTAGTCAAAGACTTATTCAAAGTAGTTGGGTCTGACGACAAAGGTAGAAAAATAACCACATTTTTATTAAACGATAATACGTACTGGAGCGAGTATGGTTATACGTTATGGACAGTAGAACCTGGACCTGGCGAGGCAGTTTTTTCCACAAGGGAAGTGGGCTTGATTAAGGCAAGCGGAAATAATCTGGCAGGCTATGGTTTCCTTATATGCCAGGGAATCAGGGCTGACTATGGTCCGACAATGCTGACAGTAATGATAAACACAGAACAGAATTATGCAATAGGCAAAGTAATACGCGGCAATTATCAACGTATAAAAGCGTGGACGCACAGTAGTTATCTGTTGAATGGCTATGGAAGGCTGAATGAACTCAAAGTAACGTATGATAGGGATCTGAAAGAATACACGTTAATAATAAATAATTTTGTAGCAGAAAAATTTAAAGATGAAACCCCTCCTGTTCATGAAGGTGGGGCGAGCGGGTACATAGTGGTAGTTTCGCCGCAAGACAGGTTTCCAGAGTCGCCTGTTGAAATAATGTTTTTGGAGTAATTGAAATGTATAAAAAAAGCATCTCGTTGTTTGTACTGGTGTTATATATCTTTTCCTTATTTCCTGCAGCTTCGCTTTTTGCAATGGAAGAAGAATATAAGCCATTTGTTTATGTTTTGGAAAGCGAAGCGCAGTTGATAAAAGCAAGCGAGGGTGGGGTAATAAAACTGCGTGGAGCAAGTATTGAAATTCCAGCAGGAGCGCTTGATAAAGATAAAGAGGTAACAATAAAAAGATTACTTCGGACTAATGAGATTGGCGGAGATTTGCAGAATGTAACACAAGGTGGTGGCGGTTACAGGTTTTTGCCAGCAGGAACAAAGTTTAACAAAGAAGTGGTTATAAGGATAAGTTATGACAGCCAATTGCCTGAAGCAGCAGTAAATAATCTGCGCACTTATTTTTTTAACAAACAAGAAGGACAATGGATAGCGCTTGAAAGGATAGATATAGACAGGATTTCGCATGAAGTAGTAAGTGTTACAACACACTTTACTGATATGATAAATGCAACTTTGACACTGCCTGAAAGCGCAAGCCCGCTCAGGTTTGATATAAACAGTATAAAAAACCTGGAAGCAGCAAACCCCGGAAGCGGGATTATGAAGCTTGAAGGTCTTGCTGGAGGGAGAAGTGGCAATGCAAACTTTAAGATGGAATTAAATATCCCCAGCGGAAGGCGCGGACTGTTCCCGGAATTAGCAGTAACTTACTCAAGCGATGGCAATGTTGGAGTAATGGGCAAGGGGTTTGACCTGTTTGCTGGCAGCAGGATAAGTACAGATACAAGATGGGGACTTCCTGAGTATGATGGCAGTGATGATTATCTCCTGGATGGGGTAAGATTGAGGCTCGAAAGGAGCACTGGGGCAGTAGATGAGTACCGTCCTGAGCGTGAAGTAGGTTATGAGAGAATAGAAAGGCATAAAGGCCTTAATGACCACTGGGTAGTGACCGACCGGAGAGGTAGTAAAAGAATTTATGGTCGCAGCAATAATTTAAACAGTTGGTCAGGCGCAAGTGCGAACAGGAAATATACCTGGTATTTAGAGCAGGAAGAAGATGTATATGGCAATACAATAATTTATAAATATGAGCGGGAAAATAATTATGTTTATTTAAAAGAGATAAATTATACAGGAACGGGAAGTGAAGAAGGGGCTTACAGAATAATCTTTTTTTATAAAGGAGGCAGGGAAGACCAGCGGATAGATGGCCGTGGCGGATATTTAAGTGTGCTAACGAAGTTTCTTGATAAGATAAATGTGCAGTATAGAGATTATGTATTAAGGAGCTATGAGTTTGATTATGAAAAAGATCTGTTTCACCGGGTAAAGCAGCTGGTTGCGTTTAGGGAAGTTTCACCTCAAGGTGGTTTATTTTATGAATATAGGTTTGATTACGAGAAGCTGCTGCCAAATAATAGAGGCGTGTTTGAAATATTCGGTCCGCAGGAAGAGTGGCGTCTTGGAAGCGGCTTACAAGTGCAGCAAGGGGTGAGCTCTGGATTTGATGGTTCAGGTTCAGTTGGCGCTGGCATAGGTATAGGTACAAGAAAAATAGATATAAGATTCGGCGGAGGCAGAAGAGTATCTTCAAGTAGCGGAGAAAGCCAGACAATTCATACATTGGTAGATATAAACGGAGATGGGCTTTTAGATAGTGTTAGAAGAATATCCGGTGGCTTTGAAGTGAGGCTGAATACAGGAAGCGGTTTTGGGCCTCCAATAGAAATAACAGGGCTTTCGCTTTCTGGAATAAATGTAGAAGAATCAAGAAACAGCAGTACTGGCTGGAATGTCTATGGAGGTATAGGGACATCCATAGGAAAGCCCAGCGCAGGTATTAGCCGCGCAACAACAAATCAGCGGGGTACATCTGAGTCAAATACCTCGTTTATGGATGTTGATGGCGATGGACTTGTAGATATAGTAATAAGTGGTTTGAATTATTATTATAAAAATGTAAGTACAGAAGACAATATAAGGTTTGAAAGAGCAGATTGGTTTAATGCAGGTGGTGAACTCATTGCTAATGCGTTTGAGCCCTTGAGTATTGAAGAAATAGCAGAATATGATAGGCGTTTTTATCAACAGACACTGTTCAGGGGTTGGAAAGCAATAAGGCCTGGTGTTGTAGAGGTAAGCCAGCGCGTAGAAGCAGTAAATGAAAGCAGATTAAGCAGCGATGGTATAAATGCAAAGAGTTATAAGGGAAGCAACGCTGCCCCTTTTAGTATAAAAGAAATAAAACGGGGAGGAGGCAGTAAAGAAAACTTGGGTCAGGAGCTTTCTTTGACAGAAGGAGAGTATTTATATTTCATAAGTAATGCAGGCAGTGATACCCTGGGCGATGAAATACTTTGGAATATCAGGATACGTTATAAAGAAAAGATGCCGTATGTTGATATGGACAAAGGGGTTGTTTTTATACCTCAGGAAGAGATAACAGAAGCAGACCTGTTTTTGCCAAGTCGTATTAGTGGCGAAGCTTTTGCAGCCATAGAAAGAGTTTTAAAAGCAGTATCAAACAATGATGAAAGAAACAATTTTTATGATGCGTTATTCAGTTACTATATTTATGATGTAAATAACGATGAGTACTTTGTAAATACCCGAAACAGGAGAAAAGTCTCTGGTGGAGACTGGAGGGCAATACAGGATAGTGTTGCCGAGCTTGTAAGCAGGTGCACACCTGAGGAAAGGCTGAAGATGCTTTGGTATAAGTGGGAAGATGGTGCTTATTATGAAGTAAAAAGCAATGGTGTAAGGTCGTATATAGAGAAGATAGGTGAGACCTTAGCTATTGATGAAGCAGATATAACAGGAACCAGACAAAACGGGCTATTTGTTCTTGACAGAATAGATGGCAAAGAGTTTTTGATAACACCTGATTATAACACTGTGTATCAAGATGAAGTTGTTTATAGTCAGGATGCAACTGGTGTTTATACGGAAAATACTAAATCATTACTCGAAATAATAGTGCCGGTAAAATATAAGGGAATAGAAAAATACAGGAAGGTCTATACTTTTAGCGGGTATGAAGGTATCTCAGGAGTATTAAAAGAGGAAGACCTTAGAAACTTGCAAAACATACTACAGACAAAAGATTATTCACTTGAAAACTATCAGGAGCTGACTCCCGAACAGCTTCTTGAAATAGAAAAAACACTTACAACAACAGATTTCCAATTATTTTTAAGCTATTATGATAATTATACACAAAGAGAAGATTTAACAGATGAAGATAAGTTAGTGCTTAAGAACCTGCTTGAAAAACTGGCGTGGCTGGATTTTTTAAGAGAAGTATTTCCGTATTATGAAGAGAAGGATGGGAAATTCTATCTAAAATTGGAATACGAGGAACTATTATCTCATTCTTCTGGAATGAGTTTATCCATGATAGTTACAAAAATAAATAACCTGGAAGAAGAAATAATTAATATTGCCAAAGAAATCAATGAGTTACCTGAAACGCCAATGCCAGAGCTTATCGCGAAAAAAGCTGAACTTGAAGAAGAAAAAACAAAATGGGAAAATATAAAATCTCTGGTATCTGGTAACATAAAGTTAGGCAAGGACAAGTGGCGATTTGTAAGCCGAAGAATAATTTACTTTCATAATGGCCTTTATTCAGTAGTAAGTGAAGGAGAAAGAAGTTATATCCAGCAATTATATCTGGAAGATGACAATTTTGTTTATAAAGAAAAAGAGATAAGGACCTGGGATAGTGGCAGGGATTATGGCGCAATAGACCTTGTGAAAAGTCCGTTAAGTTATGAAGTTTTTGAAGAATATGAGTATAAAGATGAATATGGATATATGATACACGAAACAAGCTTAGTGGTTGTAGAAATGGAATTGGAAGAGCAGTTATATGGCGGAGTAAATAACTGGTATTACGGAGTATGGCTTGGATCCCAGCAATTTAGTGAATCTTTGCTAAGGGAGCAGAAAGAGAGTGCTTTAGGTCTTTCTCAAGGGGATATAGAGCAAAGAAACGCAGATATGGAAAACAATCCTGAAGCGCATACAAATCAACCTGTGTTTATGAGGCCAACAGCAAATGAGCATACAGCGCTTGGAGAAGGTCTTGATTCAGAAGAAGCAAGGTTGGCAGGAATAATATTAGGTGAAAAACAGATAGAAGAAGATGAGAATACCAAAAATGTTTGGGATGGAAAGTTTAAAAAAGGGCCTGGCCTTGAAAAAGATTTTATAATAGGCCAAGTATCAACAGTAGTAAGAAGCAGACTTGTTCAGTCATCAGGAGGCGAACTTGTGCCTGAAACCCAAGCTTTAAGGTTTGCTCCGTATATCATAGGAGATTTTATCCATACAAGCCGTTTTGGCGGCAGCAGTTATTATGAAATAGATGGCATAAGAGCTCAGCAAGCTGGGGGAACTTCTTCGCCCGGCAGCCCCATGACAATGGTGAAAGTAAGAAGAAGCAGTAACGAGAACACGGAAACCACAACTGCTGCCAATATAAGTGTGCCTCTTGGAAATGTATCTGCTGTAATAGGAGGTTTTGGAGGGGCTGTTGGCGGCGGTGGTAACCATAGTGAAAATGCTGGCTCTTCCTGGATGATTCAAAGCTTTCAGGATATAAACGGCGACGGGATACCAGATATAATACAGAGAAATGGAGATAGTATACGCGTTATACCCGGAAGCCGTGATGGTTTTGGCAGATCTTATGACCTGGCTGGAGTAAGCGGTTATTTAAACCAAAATACAAATACTACAACTGGTTACGGCGCATCTTTAAATGCCGGAACTTCAATTTCTGTAGACTATTCACCTACAGGCAGGGTAAGATCTGCAAACATAAGCGGAAGTTCCTCAAGCAACTATACCTCAACAAACGGAAGCAGTAATCAGTCAGCAGGTTTTATAGACATTAACGGCGATGGGCTTCCTGACTATGTATCTGGAGGAATAGTCAGGCTTAATACAGGCAGAAACTTTTATAACTCGAATCACGCATATTCAGTTCCAGTAATAAGCAGAACGGAAAATATAAGCCGTGGGCTTTCAATACCTTTATCAGTTGGAAGTTCAGCAAGCGCAGGGCAAGCAAATAATACAGGAATAGGGTTTTCATTAGGCGGGGGGATTAGTTACTCTTTTTCAATGGCAACTACTACAGAAAGGCTTATAGACATTAACGGCGACGGGCTTCCGGATAGAGTAATAAAAGATGGAAATAATTTTAGAGTATACCTTAATTTGGGAAACAGATTTAGTGAAACCCCCATAATTATAGAAGCAAGAGGCTGGAACCTTTCAAGAGAAGATGAGGATTTTCTTAGAACAAAGAGAGACGGAACTCTTTTAACCTCTGCAATAACAGGTCTTCCAATTGTTGGTGGAGTTACAAATAGTCTGGGTTTGCTTAATAGGGTCACAGAACTAAATGATCCATTTGCTTCAAGTGCAAATTATAATGTAATAGAGGGAAGCAGCTCTGTAAGTACAGGGGTAAACGGCTCTTTAAACCTTGACCTTAACATATCAATCAGAATACCTATACCGCTTGTGAGGCTATTTCTTAACATAACAGCAATAAGCGGAGGAGCAGGAATAAATGGAGGAGCAAATCTTGGCGGTGTAACTGTAGAGATGATGGATATAGATGGTGATGGGCTTGTTGACAGGATAATAAGAATATCGGGCTCAAATCGCATCTATGTCCAGAGAAACATTACAGGCAAAGTGGGACTATTGAATAAAATAACGCTGCCACAGGGCGGAGAGTACAGACTCTATTATGAAAGAAAAGGAAACACTATTCATATGCCGAGGTCAATGTATGTGCTTTCAAAAGTAGTAATGCACGATGGCTGCGGTCTTGATGGAAGGGTGAGATTAAATCACAGCTCTTTCCATGAGTATGCAGTAAAGTATGAATATTTCGACCCATATTATGACAGAGGTGAAAAAGAATTTTACGGGTTTGGCAAAGTAATGGCAATATTTCCTGATGATCAAAGAAAAGTTACCTACTATGCAATGCCGTTTAATAAGGGGGCAAACAGAGAAAAAGTATCAAGCTCCTACTACAAAAGAGGGATGGTTACAGAGAGAAGAGTTTACTCAGGCGACAAAAGATTATTTGCACAAGTTATTTACACGCTTGATGTTAGCCCCCATGCGCGAATAATAAGAGAAGAAAGCAGGCAGTTTGACATTGAAAACAGGAATGAAGAACTTGTGCGCAGGGTTGGATATAATTATGATAACTTTGGGAATATAACGCGCATAATTAATGAATGGCAGGACAGCAGCGGCAAAGAAAAAAGGCTGCGGGCAAATATTGAGTATGGCTTTAATAACTTTAACAGATACCTTCACAGCCACCCTACAAAAATAGAAGTATTTGACACCAATAATAATCTCTTAAGAAGAAGAACAGGAGCATATAACCATAACACAGGCTCTCTTATAAGATTAAGCCAGTTTGATGGCTTGCAAGAGGAAGAGAGCATATTGACCTGGGATAACTTTGGAAACCTAAGGAGCATAAGAGAGCCTGGCGGCGCTACAGTAAGTTATGAATATGACACTACCCTAAACCAGTATGTTACTGCAATAAGGGTGAGCAGCTCTGGTACAGATGAGTATATTTCCCGTATTGAGTGGGATATAAGATACGGAAGAAAAATAATGGAACAGGATGAGAATGACAATCGCATTAGGTATAGGTATGATAACTTTGGAAGGCTTCATGAAATCTTTAGCCCGTATGATAATTACCCGCACGGAACCCCCAGTGTAAAATATACTTACCATATTAAAAAAGGGACACTCTGGCATGCTATAACAGAGAACAAAGTGCTTTTTGACTCAAATAATAATGATGTAATAAAAACTGTGATAATAACTGACCACATTGGACGGCTATACCTTACTGCAAAAACAGGGCTAAAGAGGGAAGCAAGCGGTTTTGACAGAGATGGATGGAATATATCTGGCAGCGTAACTTATGACCATAAGTGGAGAATAATAGAAGAAGGACAGAACCAGTTTGTAGCAGGGGATATAGATGCGCTGTTGTCAATAGCTCCTTTGGTTTCCATGCTGCGGCCAATACAGAAAGAGTATGATAGTCTTGACAGGGTGGTTAGGATAACGCTTCCTGATGGGGCTCGGCAGAGCATGAAGTATGGGATACAGGGCGACATAAGTTTTGTAGAGGTCACAGACCCGCTTGGTAATCTTACAAGAGAAGAGAGAGATTCTTGCGCTAACGTAGCAAGAGTGCTAAGGTATGAACAGGATAAGAGGAGGCTACTCACAAGCGCAAGTTACATTTATGATGAGCTTGGGCAAATGCTCATTGCAAAAGACCACAAGGGAAACCCGTTGCAGATAACATACGACCTCATGGGAAGGATGAAGAGCATTGAAAGTTCTGATATCGGCAGAAAAGAATATAAGTATGATAACAGAGGCAATCTTGTAGAAGAGAGCAACAGTGTATTGCGTTCAAGGGGCTCTGTAATAAGGTATGAGTATGATGGGCTTAACAGGTTGGCAAGAATAGTCTTTCCTCAAAGCAGGGCTGTTACTTATGAATATGGAGGAAACAGGCACAGGAATATAAATGCAGCCAACAGGGTTGTAAGGGTAACAGATGAAAGCGGCTTTACAGAATATGAATATGGAAAACTTGGCGAAGTTGTTAAAGAAACAAGGATGATAGAACTTCTCACTCCAGGCATATCGCTGCCATTCCAGGTGATGCAATACAGAAGTGACTATCTTGGGAGGATGCAGGAGATAATTTACCCTGATGGCGAGCAGGTAAGGTATATCTACGATCGCGGAGGGCAAATAAAAAGCGTTAAGGGTTATAAGTTTGCAGGCAGGGAGGTTTACTATATAAGAGATATAGCTTATGATGAGTTTGGGAATCGCAAGTTTATAGAGTATGGAAATGGCGTAAAGACCTGGTATGAGTATGACGAGAACCGAAGGTGGCTTAGTACCATAAAGACTCGTGGAAATAATATTGAGCTTCAAAATATAAGTTATACGTTTGACTTTGTGGGTAATGTACTTGGCTATGATAACATGGCAAGAAGGTATGATACATCGCAGAGGTATGAGTATGATAACTTGTACCAGCTAATAAGGGCAGAAGGGACGCACAGGCACAGGCCTGTTGAAAATATGCACAGATACCAGATAGCGACCTACAGCCAGGCATTTAGTTTTGACGCAATAGGCAATATGACCAGGAAAGAGAGCAAGAGTGGGTTAAACTTTGGAAGTGCGTTAGGCGATAACCTAAACTACGCTAATGATTATGAATATTACGAAGGATATAGCCATAGATTAAAGCGCGCCGGGAATATGTTCTATGTGTATGACTTTAACGGCAACCTTATTTTAGAGCGGGAAGGGGGTCTTCCGCCTGTTAATGAACGAGATATGCCTTATCATCAGGTAAGGGAAAATGTATTTGGAGCCAGATATGGTTTTGCCATTGGAGATATAGATGGTGCAAGGCCTCAGGACAACAGGCCGTATGAGAGGCGATTCAGGTGGAATGAGCGAAACATGATGATAGCAAGTGAAGACCCAAGGGTAAGCGTAAAATATGTCTATGGCCATGATGGGCAACGTACGAACAAGCAGGTCTTGGGAGGCGGTGAGAGCATATACTTTAATAGTATGTGGAACATAAGGTACATACCTGCGTATAATGAAAGGTTCAGGGAGAGTAAGCATATTTTTGTAGGGCAAAACAGGCTTGTTACAAAGAACAGCGACATTGGCTCCAAACTAACAGGCAACCACTCAAATGACGAGGTAAGCACATACTATTATCACAGTGACCACTTGGGAAGCGCGCAGCTTATAACAGACTTTCGGGGGAATGAGTATGAGAGGCTTGAGTACACGCCTTACGGCGAGTTATGGATAAACCATCACAGATTTTGGGCTATAGATACTATGCCCTATAGGTTTACTGGCAAGGAGCTTGATGCAGAGACCGGCTTTTACTACTTTGGCGCAAGATACCTTGACCCAAGAATTTCGAGGTGGATATCTGCTGACCCTGCCATTGGGGAGTATATACCCAGAGCGCCGATTAACGATGAAGCAAGGAGGCATAACCAAAACCTTCCTGGAGTTGGGGGCATATTCAACTACATAAACTTCCATGTGTACCATTATGGCGCTAATAATCCTGTGAAGTATATTGACCCAGATGGGCGAGTTATAAATCTGGCTGCTGGTGGTATTGGCCTTGCTTTTGGCGCAGTTACTGGAGCAGCAGTAGCTTATACAGCAGGAAAATCTATAAGAGAAGTTATGGCTGCTGCTGCAGGTGGAGCAGTAATGGGAGGTATGACAGGAGTTACTATGGGCGCTTCACTTGCTGCGGGTTTAGCTGCTGGAGCCCTTGCTGGTGTTGCGGGTTACACGGCTGAAAATATTGTTAATTGGGAACCCAATACTGCTGCAGGTATTGTTGAAAGTACAATGGGAGGTGTTAGTGATAAAATGCTTGGAGATGTTATAAGCATGAGTTCCAATGCTGCAAAGACATATGTTAATAAGTCGCATAAAAATCATATACAAAACACAAATACTAAAAAGGTAGCTCCGCTTAAAGTTCATTTTAAATATACAAAAAATAAAATAGGGGCTAATGAAAGAATTATTGATGCTGTCGCAGAGACTCTTAAAGAAGCGGTTGGTATTGGTCAAGGCATTATGAACCAGCCAAGAAGTGGAACGGGGGCAAGTGATAATGTTATCCCTAGTTATAGGATACCTCAAATTCTGCCACTGGAAGAGCGATAAGATAAGATGGGTATAGAGGAAATATTTATACAAAGATAAGTAACATAGATGGGAAATCGCGTTACTTTATTCTTGCATTAGTTACTGCACTTATTTAATGTGTGACAACTGATGCAAAAAAAGAGGTTTAAAAAATAATGATTGAGAAAAAACAACAGTTTTGGTCACTACTATTGGTAATTATAATTATTTTTGCTATTATTTTTCATAAAAATTTTTTGCCGAAAATTCTGGCGAAGTCATATTTAAAAGAAAACCCTGATATAGCGCTCGAAATGTTTGCAAAATCTATGGATGAACCGCACTATGCTGTTGGAGACATGGCGGTTTTTGAAAAAGTTTCCTTAATTAAAGAAGAAAGAACTGTTATTCTTGAATATAGGTTTCTGTACCATAGTAAAGATGATTTTGACTTAGTAGCATTCAGGGCTGACATAGCTGAAGGTTTTATTGAAGATATAGGATCAAGCAAGGAGCTTGCAATATTACGGAATAATAATATTATTTTTGAATTTGTTTATTTTGACAATCAAAATGAAGAAATGTTTAAAATAAGACTATTACTTAATACCCCAGTAACAGTAATAAATTAAGAAGGTAAAGATATGTTTGAAATTCTGATCGTGGTCTTGGTAGTAATAGCATTTTTTTTCTATGGAAAAAGAGAAGTAAAAAATGCAGAAAAGAATATGGATGAAAACAATTTTGTGGTTCGTCGGCCAAAGATTTTTCTTGTAGGTGTTATAATATTTACTCTTGCCTTTAGCGCTTTGCTTGTGTATATGACAGTATTTCCTGATGATACAATGGAATGGTGGCATTATCTTTTTTATTCACTATTTGTTGTTGTTGGATTATTTTTAATAGTTTTTTGTGCCACATGGGAACTGCGTATAGAAGGTAATAAGATTGTGCATACCCCTTTTATTGGCATTAAGAGGGATTTTGCGATTAGTAACATAACAAAAGTAAAAAAACATAGCAATAAAAAAATTAGTGTATATGCTGAAAATAAAAAACTGTTTTCTGTTGAATTTATTTCCGTAGGTTATAATGTACTTGTTTCACGATTGAAAAGAGAACAGATCCATTTTGAATAAGCAGATTTTGACATTTTTTTATTGTTTTACCGACTTGACAAAGGATTAAACTTTAGATAAATTAACTGTCATTAGTGGTGGCGTAGCTCAGTCGGTAGAGCAAGCGGCTCATATCCGCTTGGTCAGGGGTTCAAGTCCCTTCGCCACTAAAAGCTTGAAACTAAATTTTTATAATATTTTTAACTTAAAATAGCTTTTTCCAACTTTAAAAGCGCTTCTTTTTTATCAATACCTCCAGCATAGCCAGTAAGGTTATTTGCAGTTCCTAACACTCTGTGACATGGTATTAGTATTGAAATTGGATTATGACCAACAGCGCCCCCAACAGCCTGGGCAGACATGGAGCAGAGCCCTTTTTTATGCGCAATCTGCTTTGCAATTTC
>WQZP01000003.1 GCA_009780675.1 Spirochaetaceae bacterium
AAACTTTTTTCCAAAAGATTTTCTCCGGGATATGGAGATCTTTCTCTTGAAATACAAAAAGTTTTTTATGATTTGCTTGAAATGAAAAAAATCGGAGTTGCTATAACAACAAGTTTTATGCTTATACCGCAAAAATCGGTTATTGCGATAACAGGGATTTATTAGATACAGATATTTAAATAAGGAAAAAATATGGCAGATAAAAAAACATTTTTGGAATTGCTAAAAAATAAAATTCTTGTTCTTGACGGAGCAACAGGAACAGAACTGCAGAAACGGGGTATGCCGAGCGGAGTATGCCCGGAAATATGGGCATCTGAAAACAAGGACGTCCAAAAAGCAATATATAAAAGCTATTCAGATGCAGGGTCAGATATAATTTACACATGCACATTCGGAGCAAACTTTTACAAACTTTCGCAATACGGAAGAACCGATGTAGAAAATATAAATTCCATTCTTGCCCAAATGGCAAAGGATGCGGTAGCAGCTGGTAAAAACACATTTGTCGCAGGTGACATTGGCCCTACCGGGCACTTTGTTGACCCTTTTGGCGAAATTGATTTTGAAGATGCTGTAAAAATGTTTAAGCGCCAGGTAAAAGGGCTTTTGGATGGAGGGTGCGATCTTTTTGTAATAGAAACACAAATGGATATCCAGGAAGCGCGCGCAGCGTTAATCGCTGTAAAAGAACTTACCAATGCTTTTACAATAGTAACAATGACATACGAACCCGAAGGGAGAACACTTAATGGAACATCGCCGGAAGCAGCTCTGGTTACGCTCCAAAGCCTTGGGGCAGATGCTGTTGGCTGCAACTGTTCAGCAGGGCCTGTTGAAATGTTAAAAATAATAGAACGGCTAAAACCTGTTTCAAAGATTCCTTTGGTTGCAAAGCCAAATGCAGGGATGCCTAAAATCATTGATGGCAAAACAGTTTTCCCAATGGGAGCAGAAGAATTTTCATTATTCGCAGAGCCTTTTGCAAGAGCAGGAACAAATATTATTGGTGGATGTTGCGGCACAACTCCGCAGCACATAAATCTGCTTGCAAAAGAACTTGCAAAACATAAACCTGTTTTGCCTGTAGCCAAAGATATTATTACCCTTTCAAGCGCAACAGAAGCCCTTATCTTAAACAAAAAATCCTCTTTGCAAATAATAGGGGAACGGATAAACCCTACAGGAAAGAAAAAACTCCAGGCAGAACTTCTGGAAGGCAAGTTATCTCTTGTACGCAAAATGGCAATGGAACAAGAAGCAGCTGGTGCAAATCTTCTTGATATAAATGCAGGCATGCCCGGAATCAATGAAAAAGAAACAGTAATAAAAATAATAGATATGCTTGTGCCATGGTGCAAGCTCCCTCTTGTAATAGATTCAGTTTCCCTGGAAGTAACAGAAGCAGCTCTCAGAAAATACCCTGGAAGAGCTCTTATAAATTCAATATCAGGTGAAAAGGAAAAAATCGAAAAACTTCTGCCTGTTGCAGCAAAGTATGGGGCTATGTTTATCCTTTTGCCTATTGCTGACAATGAACTTCCTGAAAATGCCGAAAAAAGGGTTGAAATCATAAACGATGTTTTCAAAAGCGCGGAAAAATTGGGATTCACAAAAAACGATATAATTATTGACGGTCTTGTTATGACTGTTTCATCAAACCAGCAGGCTCCGGCAGAAACTCTTAAAACAATAAAATGGGCAGCAGAAAACGGATTTTCTTCGTTAGCTGGTCTTTCAAATGTTTCGTTTGGGCTGCCGGAGAGAAAAAGGATAAACTCTTCTTTTCTTTCAATGGCTGTTGCAAACGGGATGTCCCATGTAATCGCAAATCCAGGAGAAATCGAGTTGATGTGGGCAAAGTACTCATCAGACCTTCTTACAGGCAAAGATAACGATGCATTATCATATATTAAATTTGCTTCTGAAAATCCAGATATTGATACACTGCCAGTAAAAAAAGAGAGCCCTGAAAAAAAACCGGGCAATTTAAAAGAAACATTATCCGGAAAAAATCCTGTTTACAATTGCATTGTGTCCGGCAACAGGGATGATATTATAGATTTTGTTAAAACAGCTCTGGAGAACAACACAAAACCTTCTGATATTCTGGAAAAAACAATGGTTCCTGCGATTATGTATGTTGGCGAATTATATGAAAGCAAAAAATATTTTCTGCCGCAGCTTATTGCAAGCGCAGAGACAATGAAAAAAGGGTTTTCAATACTTGAGCCACTTTTAAAAGATAAAAATTCAAGCGCAAAAGGGAAAATACTTTTCGCAACTGTGGAAGGGGACATACACGATATTGGGAAAAACATTGTAATACTTATGCTGCGCAATTATGGTTTTGATGTAAAAGATCTTGGCAAATCTGTACCAGCAGAAGAAATTATAAAAATCGCAAAAGAATTTAAGCCCGATATTATTGCGCTCTCTGCGCTTATGACAACAACAATGGTAAAAATGCCGGAAGTTATTGCGCTTGCAAAAAAAGAAGGGATTGAATCGCTGTTCATGGTTGGCGGCGCTGTTGTCACAAAAGAATGGGCAGAGTCAATAGAAGCATCTTATTCAAAAGATGGAGTTGAAGCTGTTAAAGTTGCGTCAAACCTTATGGTACGAGAGTAAATCTGTTTATAAAGCTACTTCACCTACCCCAAACAAATTTGCGGAGCAATGGATTCTGTACCGACGAAAGTCAGTATCTAGTGTAAGGATTGGTGCAAACCTTCGGGGTATACTTCGTTACTCTTCCTTAAAAAGCTCTACGACTTCTTCCGGAGTTTGGGCATTTAAAAGCAGGCGGCAAAAACTCTGCGATCTTGTAATTCTCGCAATTTCCGCAAGAGCTTCGATATGCGGACCAGATTGGCTTGGCTGAGCAAGGAGCAGGAAAAAAAGCTTCGATGGTTCACCATCAAGAGAATCAAAGTCAACACCGTCGGGAGCAATACCTATGGCAAGCACAAGGTTTTTTACTTTTTCTGTTTTCGCGTGCGGAACAGCAATCCCTTTTTCAAGTCCAGTGCTTCCCATGTTTTCCCTTGCAATAACAGCTTTAAAAGCACTTTCGGAATCGCTTAATTTTCCAGCTTTATCAAGAACATCGATAAGCTCTCTGATTATTTCGGTTTTTGTACTTGATTTTAATGGTACTCTAACAACATTTGTTGCTATCAAATCTACTATTGCCATTTTTTTTCCATCCTTATAGTTAAAAGCTATTATACATTATCTGAGCTTATTGTAAAGCTCTAAAACCCTTTCATCATCTTTTACAATTATAACAGAACAGTTGACACTTCTCATTGCTCTTTCAGCTTCATTATAAAGTTCATCACGTCTGCTTTGTATTTTTGAAAGTTCGCCAATTATAAAAAGATCTATCTCATATTCTTTTGTAAAATTTTTTATTTCAACATTAATGCTTCCGCTTAATTTAAAAACTTTAGCATTTACCCCCTTATCTGCAGCCAAATGCCTTACATGATTCAAATACTTGTCTGCATCTGAATCAAGATCTTTTTTATATTCTTCCTCTTCTTCCTTAAGAAATATTTTTGCACTTACAAGGTCGTTCAATGCCCTTGTATTTACAACATACAGAACATGGAATTCCGCCTCTGTAGCTCTTGCAAGGCATATTCCATATTGGGCAGCGATGATCGATTTTTCGCTTCCATCAACATAAACCATTATTTTTTTTACAGGTCCATCCATTAAATTCTCCTGAATTTAGGGTAAGTATCAATCAATATACAGTATATTGATCAATATTACATTATTAAGAACTAGTCATCCACTAACAAAAATTTCGCTTTCCTGACTGCCCGACTGACCCATAGATAGCCAATTATTACAGTCAGCTAATTGAGATTACTAATTTCAAGCCTTTTCTTCTCAAGCCTCTGTTTTGTCATTTTAAGAAGTATGACCATATCCCGCTCATTTTCTTCAAGCCTATTTTCTATATATTTTACAGTCTCTTGAAGATCCGGTATAGCAATTTTTTCAAGAGCATTAACTTTTTTAATAGTTTTTTTAACTTCTTTTGCCAATCTCATTATAGATATTTTGAGTTCTGCCAATTTCCCCATTACCTTAACTACAGCTTTAAATTCGCCCAGGGAATTATCTGTCCAAAAACTTGTTCCCATAAGGCTGTAATAAGGCGGATAATCTTCAAAAGTTGTATCAACTACTGGTAATGGCACTCCCATTATTTTTCTCTGAGATATTTTTAGATTGCTTTCTATATTGATTGCGCTTGCGACCTGATAAAGCTTAAGCTTTCCCATATCCAACACTGCATACTCAAGAGTGCGATAAGCTTCTGCCAATGCTCTTTCAACTTTTTCTTCATGGTCTACAGCTTGCTCAACAAGGTTTAAAAGCTCTAAAACCAAAATATTTCTCTTTTGGTCAAGAAGCTCATGGCCAAGTTTTGCGAACTTTAGCTCATTTTTGAGAGAAATCATATTACTTTTTGTAGGCGCTACATTTCTCATTATCTTCCGTAATATTTTTCAATCTCTTCGTCTGTAACTCTATGAAGTTCTTCGCGAGGAAGAATATTCAAGCACTGCCAACCTTTATCAAGAGTTTCTTCTATTGTTCTATCTTCATTCATTTTTTGTGAAACAAAAGTTCTTTCAAGAGCCTCACCAAATTCCATATATTGATGGTCAAGAGGAGTAAGCTCTTCTTCACCAATAACAGAAGCAAGGTTTCTTACATCTTTTACATAGCTATATGCTGCGAAAAGCTGACTTGCAAGGTGTGGATGATCTTCCCTTGTCATGCCTTCGCCAATTCCATCTTTCATAAGTCTTGAAAGAGAAGGAAGTCCTGCCACAGGAGGATAGATATTTCTACTATACATCTCTCTGTCAAAAACTATCTGACCTTCTGTTATATATCCTGTAAGATCCGGAATTGGATGAGAAATATCATCATTAGGCATTGTAAGAATAGGAAGCTGTGTAATTGAGCCACTAAAGCCTTTTATCATTCCTGATCTTTCATAAAGTTCTGCAAGGTCAGAGTAAAGATATCCAGGATAGCCCTTTCTTGAAGGAATTTCTCCTCTAATTGTTGAAATCTCTCTTAAAGATTCACAATAGTTTGAAACATCTGTCATTATTACAAGTACGTGCATATCTTTGTTAAATGCCAAGTGCTCTGCAAGAGTAAGAGCTGTGCGCGGTGTTATTATTCTCTCAATTGAAGGGTCATCAGCTAAGGACAAAAACAGCGCTACATTATCAAGAACTCCTGTTTCTTCAAAAGATTTTACGAAAAATCTTGCAACATCATTTTTTACACCCATTGCAGCAAAAACAACTGCAAAGTTTGTCTTGCCACCTTTTATTTTTGCCTGACGCGCAATTTGCGCAGCAAGTTCATTATGAGGAAGACCATTGCCGGAAAATATTGGGAGTTTTTGCCCTCTTATAAGGGTATTCATTCCATCTATAGCAGAAATACCTGTTTGTATAAAATCTCTTGGATATTCACGCGCTGTTGGATTTACCGGCATACCATTAACATCAAGTTCTGCTTCTGCCACAGGTAAAGGGCCATTATCTATAGGCTGACCAAGTCCATTAAAGACTCTTCCAAGCATTTTTCCACTTACCCCGAATTTAAGGGGTTCGCCCATAAAACGGACATGAGTATCAGGCATTGTAAGTCCCGAAGTTCCTTCAAAAACCTGAACACAAACTATATCTGCTGAAGTATCAAGGACAAGCCCAAGTCTTGTATTCCCTTGAGCATCTATGCACTGAACAAGTTCTCGATAACCAACTGGGTGTGTTTTTCGAATAAATATAAGCGGACCATCGATTTTGTCAATACCAATATATTCAAGCCCTGCTTTTAGCTTTTTATGCTTTTCATCCATATCAATTTTTGACATATACAGACTCCACTTTATCCATAGCGCGCTCAAGCTTTGCCATAAGTTTATCCAAAAGATTAAGATCTTCGTTTGGAACATTAAATTTCATTTTTATAATATCCTGATAAACACTCATTTGTTTAAGAGTTACCAGCGTTACACCTCTTTTTATTGTTTCTGCACCGCGTTTATAATATGTAAGAATAATTTCAAGCATTCTCATCTGTTTTTCAACAGTGGAATATCTGTCAATATTATCAAATGCATTCTGCTGTAAAAAAGCATTTTTAAACATAGTACAAGTTTCTATAATAAATTTCTGGCTGTCTGGAAGCGCATCAGGACCTACCAGCTTTACAACTTGCTGGAGCCTTACTTCCTTCTGTAAAAGTTCCATCATAAAAGCTCTGTCATCTGCCCATGTTGGCCCTGCATGTTGTTCCCACCACGGAATAACATCATAAAGATATTCAGTATAGCTATTATGCCATGATATAGCTGGATAGTGACGCGCATTTGCAAGCTGCCTGTCGAGTCCCCAGAAGCATCTTACAAACCGTTTTGTATGCTGGGTAACAGGTTCTGAAAAGTCACCTCCAGGAGGAGATACTGCGCCAATAAGCGTTACTGAACCATCTTTATCGCAAAGGGTTTTCATATAACCTGCTCTTTCGTAAAATTCTGCGATTTTTGTAGGGAGATACGCGGGGAATCCTTCTTCGGCGGGCATTTCTTCCATACGGCCCGAAAGTTCTCTTAATGCCTCTGCCCATCTTGATGTTGAGTCTGCCATAACTGCAACATGATAACCCATATCTCTGAAATATTCGGCAATAGTTACACCTGTGTATATACTTGCCTCTCTTGCAGATACAGGCATATTAGATGTGTTTGCTATAAGAACTGTTCTTTCCATAATGCTTTTCCCGGTTCTTGGGTCAATAAGATTTGGGAATTCATTGAGAACATCTGTCATCTCATTTCCACGTTCTCCGCAACCTATATAAACAATAAGATCTGCATCACACCATTTTGCTATAGCATGTTGTGTCATTGTCTTGCCAGTGCCAAATCCCCCTGGAATTGCTACGGTTCCCCCTTTAGCAATAGGGAAAAGTGTATCTATTACCCGTTGCCCTGTTATAAGAGGAATATTAAGAGGCAATCTTTCCTTTATAGGACGTGGTTTTCTTATGTGCCAATTCTGTAGCATTGTAATATTTTTATCACCATCTCTGGTTTCTATTACTGCAACAGTATCTGTTACCAGATATTCTCCCTTGGGGGAAATAGATTTGATCACTCCGGATAATCCAAGAGGAACTAATATTTTATGATTTATGCTATCTGTTTCCTGAACAGATCCTATTATTGCGCCACCATTTATAGGTGAGCCAAGCTTAATATCTTCTGGTACAAAGTTCCATTTTTTTTCTCTATTTAATGAAGAAACCTGAATACCCTTTTCGATAAAATGGCCGGAAATTTTATATATATCTTCAAGAGGTCTTTGAATACCATCATATATAGTTCCAATAAGGCCAGGCCCAAGCTCAACAGAAAGGGGCATTCCGGAACCATAAATATTATCACCGGGGCATACTCCTGTTGTATCTTCATAAACCTGAATTACAGCATTCTGACCTTCCAGCTTTATTATCTCACCAATCAAACGAGACTCAGCAACTTTTACCAATTCAAGCATCATAGCATCTGTTATGCCCATTGCTTCAATTACAGGACCATTTACTCTTTTTACTTGTCCTATTATCCGTTCTTTCATTTCGACCCTCTATAATATTCTCTGTTATGCAAAGAATTCCTTGTAAATCGTTTTCATTATTTCCGTCTGGTACCTCGTTAATCGTGTAGGCACCTGATTATTGAATGCCATCCTGTTATCACTTGATGACAAAACTATGCCCTGGGCAAAAAGGGGATTTTTTTCTGTTTTTTTAAGACTAATATTTCTACCAGTAATGGCATTATATTTTTTTTCTGTTTCCTTAAGAAAACTATCTGTCATAACCTTAAGTTCTTTTGGAGAACCATTTATAACAGCAGCATCTACCCCAAGCCCAATTGCAGCTTCCACTATCCACCCTTTTACTATCTCCGGATAAGAAGGGTCATCTGCTTTTTTTGCTATTTTTTCTTTTATTTTATTTGTAACATTAGTTACAATTTTTTCCCTGACTTTAAGTTCAATACGTTTTTGTTCCACAGATATTGCAGATAAATTATTTTTTTCTACAACTGCAACTTGTTGCGTTATTTTTTTATCTGCATCTCTTTTTATGGAGTTTATCTGCATCTCTTTAGACAGCTGCTTGTCGGAAGCTGTTTTTTTTGCATCTTCTATTATACGAGCTGCTTCCAGTTTTGCATTTTCTTCAATACCAGAAATTAATTCAGCCCTATCGCCACTGGATGTTTTCATTAATACTGTCCTTGAATGAACATTAAATTCAAACTTTAAAGCTTGATACCTATTGCGTCATTTACCATTGCTCTAATACTCGGCCTTTGTGGATCTTTACCAACCCTTCCTGGCACTTCTACAATCAATGGAAACTGTTCTGTAAAAATATACTTATCAACGACTGGTCGTATCATATCGGCAACTTTATCTTCTATGATAATGATCCCAATATTTTTGTCTTCCAAAGCTGCTTTAAATGCTGCTTCTGCTTCCCTTGGACTTTCAGCCTTGAGACCCTGTATGCCAACAAGGCCAAAACCCAAAACAGCCTCTTCATCGCCGATAACAAAATATTTCATTACTTATATTCTTCCAATAATCATAAGAGCTGTAACAAAACCAAATACTACAAGACCTTCTGCAAGCGCAATAAAAATAAGAGCTTGTGTAGCAATTTCCGGTTTTTCCGCAATAGCTCCCATTGCCGCAGATCCAACATTTGCTATAGCAATTCCAGCGCCAAGAGCGCCAAAACCAAATGCAAGCGCTGCTGCCAAAAGCCCTAATCCCACTTGAGATCCATTAGCTTGTTGTTCTGTTTTTACTTTTTCAACTCCTGTGCTATCCTGTGCAAATGCATTTACACCACCTATAGCAAGCATTCCAAGAACAATAAAAGTAACTACAAGACTAAATTTTACTTTTGTTTTAAATCCTTCCTTTGGGCACATCCTTCCTCATCCTCCTTCTTTAGACCTTTCCTTTCAGCGAAATCGGGGCATAAACTTTTCCCGTACCACTAAAATATTTTGAAAAGAATTCATAATAATTTAACCTTAAAGACTGAAGTCCTGCAATGAGGCCTTCGAGTCCAATAACCAACATATTTCCTAATATCAAAATCACAATCGACCAAGCATTAAAACTGCCATCTGGAGTTGTAGTTCTTGCAATTTGGTCAAAAGCCACCATAAGGCTTACGTGAGCAATACCAAGTCCTGCAACTCGCATAAAAGAAAGTGTATTAGCAAGATAGCCAGAGAAAATTTCAAGCATCTCGGCAAACCATTCCAGCCCCCAACCCATAAATGTTCCGGCAGTAAATTTTTTCGCATGACCTTTTCTGTTATGCAGAATAAATTCAATCGGCGGCTTGAACATAAGTAGTATGACCGGAAGACCGATAAGTATAAAAAGCAAGTTCCCGTCCGGAAGATGGCTATAACCAGTTCCTACAAAATAGAAAGCTACATAAATTCCAGCTCCATAGATCCAGGCGCCCAAGATGCCTGCTTTGTCCGTGAAAAGCTTAAACCAGTTTCCTTTTGATATACAGTTTATCCAGTTAAGGATAAAACCTATGCCTATTACTGCTATACCAAAATATATTGCAATCATAAGCACATCATTAATGTTTTTTACAACCCCAGTACCCTCATAACCTACAACAATACCATGGAAGTCAAACCACAATGGCGGAAACCACCCATACCCAAAGTATGAACCAAAAAGAACACCTGTTATCATTGCAACACTACCGCACCAAATCACAAGTTGGGATACTTGATGCAAGCCTTTTCTTTTAGGATTTTTGCGGGTAGCAATAGTACCCCAAATTCCCAGAAGCAAAAGAACAAACCCATGCCCCACATCTCCAAACATAAGGCCGAACATTATAAGATACGCTACTGCAACGATCGGAGTTGGATCAATAGTTCCATATTCAGGTGTTGCATAGTTTCTGACCAGCATTTCAAAAGGAGATAAAGCTTTGGGGTTTTCCAGCTTTACAGGAACATTAAGTGGTGTACTTTTTTCCTTTTCTATATCTCTTGGATCGCTCCACTCAAGATGGCATCTCCCTTTTGTAGCTGCCATTACTTCGGTCTCAAGAGTATCTTTTTGGGAAGCAGGAAGCCAGCCCGAAAAAATCATTGTTTTACTGGTTTTACTATAGAAGGATTGCATGCTGTAAAAAAGCTCATTCATTCTTAGATTTGCCCACAAGTCGCCAAGCATTCCTTTTTTTGATGTTACAAGCTGCTTTACAGATTCATTTACTTCTTCCTGTTTTTCTTTAAGCTCAATTACTTTTGCATCTATCTCTGACTCAGCTTTTATACCAAGGTTATCTAAATTTCCGGAAAACTCTACATCTTGCCAGTCAAATTTATTTAGAATTTTTTCAACACGGCTGGAATCTCTTTTCATCGTAATAAGAAGAGTTGTTTCTGTTTTGCCTTCTTCCTTAAGTTTTATTTCCACAGAAGGGATGGGCTCTAATTCAGAAAGAAACGCCTTTTCTTTTTCAACAGGAATGGTCCCTACCTTTATGGATAAAAACATATACTTTTCTTTTAAATCAACATTTTCAAGGGTTGAAATAAGATCAAGCTGACGCTTTATTTCTTCGAGCTTATGAATTTCCTGTTGATAAAATTTTTGCTGATCTCTTACTTTCTGCAAGTCAACAGCTAATTCATCAAGAAGAATATTACATTCTTCCAGATTAACAGCGGAAAGTTTTGTAACATCAAGCTCCCTTATATCAGCAGATTGATAGTTTATAATATTAAAAAAAGATTCTATTCTTTTTCTTGTCTCTGCCATTTTATTTTGCGACACCTTAGGCGAAGCGCTGGTAATATAGGTTCCTATATCATCAGAGACATCAGTAACTTTTACAAAGTGCATAACACCTTCTTTTAAAAGTTCTTTGGTTACACTATCAACATCTTCTTCCAGAACCACTGCTGTGAGCTGGCACATTTTTGTTGTAAACATCATATTACACTCTTAATTCTTTCTTCTTCTATATTATAGTATTTTGCATTTAAAACTGTCATAATCTTTTGTATTTCACTTTTTTTCAAAATAAAATAGGCCAAGACAATTCCAATTGTAAAAGGATATCCTGTTTTCAATTTTTTTACTTCATAAAAAACTATTTGATCAAGCAGCCTGTTCAAAAGCACAAGCTTTGACTGACTATCAGAGCTTTGCGCAACAAGTATTGAAGAAAGAGCTGCATATTTTTTGCCTACAAATACCCGTAAAATCTCTGTAAAATCATGGGTAGCAAAAATTTCTTCAAGCGCTCTTTTATTAAAATGGCTGCCACGGGGAATCATATTTGCAAGGCTTTCCTCTATACTCATTTTATAGAAATCGCGAAATCTTACAAGCCATGAAATATTTTCCACATCAACTTCAATACCGAGTATTGAATTAAAAATAGTAGAATCCATCCTATCCAGTTTTTTTGCTTTTTCATAAAGTTGTTCATAAAAATATCTGTCAAGAGCTATCTCTACTGGAAAAAGATGTTTTGTAGTTTCCAACTGCAAAGCATTTTCTTTTATTATTTTCGCATATGGAGTACGTGCAAGTATACTAATGATAGCGTCTATTGAATCTACATTTATAATTTGGTCAACATTAAGATCATGATGTATTTTTTCTCTATAAAGATATCCAGTATAAGAATCAATATTTCTTTTTCTTATAACCCTGTCAAACCATAATCTTAGAGCTGCTTTTAAATTTTCGATCTCGTATTTGCGCGTTAGCCCTACTACGGCTTCACGAGTATCTTCTGCAAGATGTTTTTCAATTTCTCTGTAAGTTCCTATTTCTTTTTTATAAAGTTCAAGTTCTGCAAGCTTAAGATCACCGGTTGTGCTATAAACTTCTTCGAGTATACTAAAAGGGGTATTATGCAGAAGTCTCATTGCTTCATGAATAGATTTTGCCTTTATCATCTGTTCAAAAAAGTTGTCGTCAAGTATTTTACTTATTCGAGCCCTGAGTTTGGCATTAATAAAAGCATACTTCTTTAACTTATCCTGACCCAGCATACACTCTCTCTAACTATTCTTTTTCGTATTCAGGCTTAACCAGCATCTCGACAATAGAGTCAGCTATTTCTTCTGACTTCTCATAACTTTTTTCAAGAAAAACTAAATTTTCATCCTCAGCTTCTTTGACAGCATCCGCCAACTTATTTTCTGCTTTTTGCTTTGCAGATGTTACAGAATCCAGAACCTTTTTTTGAGACTCTTCTTTAGCCAAAACCATTGTTTGGTTATATTCAGCTTCCGCAGCTGCAATAATTTCTGCGGCTTTTTCCCTAGCCTGCTGAATAATGTCTTCGGCTGCTTTTTCTGCTTTAATAATCTCATCAAGAACTACTTTCTGCATATTTTTACTCTTAAGTTTTTTCTATCTAGTATGCAATTAAGGACTATAATAGTCAATATCATACTATTTTTTTATTTGACCACTATTTTTCTACTTGCGCAACAAATATTTAATAGATTTTTAACAATTTTTTAATATTTTGTCTATATTATAATGCCAGATTTTTGGGAAATTTTTGCCTTAAATTCGAAAAAGACTTGTTATTTCTACATAAAACTCTATATCATACTAATCATGAAATCGATAATTTTGAGGCATAGGATGACCTCAACAGTCAACAGTCAACAGTCAACAGTCAACAGTCAACAGTCAACAGTCAACAGTCAAAAAATTATACACACCATGTAAATAATCGTGTCAATCACATACATCTTTTAAATTTATTTTTTTCACAAATTTTTTTTATTCTCATTCAAAAAAACAGCTGGGACTCTGCTTGCGTGTGTGTGCAGAAAAACCAGCTTTTTTTATATCACCGGTTTTTGTTGGTGCAGGTCTTGCTCATGAGGGCGGGCTAATCTTTGCGGATACCTGCTCTTGTCAACAATGCTGGCAGTGGGGGTAGCAGAAAAAGGGGTTTTCTTGTGAAGAATTTTATTAAACTTTTTGGGGTTATTGTTCTGGCGGTAATAATTGGATTTACAATAACAGCCTGCGACAATAGTGGCGACGACAACAACACTGGCGGCCTAACAGTTGGAGCCACCAATGGACGCTTGACCATTACTGGACTTCCAGATGGCAGCTTTGTTTTTGCAGTTGGATATGATATGGCTCATGGCAATAGTGGGCTTTTTGCTGCTACCAACGTCAGCAATAATTGGTCTATTACCGGCGGGCAAGTTTCAGGCGGAACTGTTACCTTAAATGTCTGGAGAGAAAGCATAACAGCTCTTAGCAATTATAACGGAACTGGCGAAGCTCAGTTTGACATGGTAATTGTTGCAAATAAAGCCACCATTACACTAGCCGAGATTTATGCATTCTATGATTGGCATCCCGAAAATATTAGCTCCAAACCTTCCTGGCTTGTAGATATAGGAAGGGTTCATGTTGATTCTTTCGTTAGTGGTATAGGCAGCGGGACATTTGTAGAAGGTTTCGTAACAGTTGGAGCTACTGATGGACGCCTTACTATTTCCGGGCTTCCAAATGGCAGCTATGTTCGTGCTTGGGGATATTTGCCATGGCCTATGGCTGGCTACCTTTTTGCTGCCGACGCCATCCACAGCAATTGGTCAGTTACCGCAGCAGGCCCAGTTTCAGGAGGAACCGTTACTCTAAAAGTCTGGAGAGAGTTCAGTAGATATGTGTATGGTAATTATGACGGGGATGACGATGCTGTCCGGTTTGATCTACTTGTTACAAATAAACCCTCCATTACAAGATTGGATCTCTCTGCTATTGATGATTGGCAATTCGGCACTGCTCCCAGACCTGCTTGGCTTATAGCTATGGGCAAAGTATATGCTTCTTTTACCAACGGAATAGGCAGCGGAACATTTGTGTCGACGAATCCTTAATTAAAAAAATTGCCTCTGACAACAAGCAACCCCTTTTCGCTTTTTGGCGACCAGGGTTTTGCTTGGGATTATTGTTCCAGGCACAATTCAAAGCACAAGATATAAGACGTTACCATACACTAGCGAGGGCATTCAATGAATTGGAAAATTAAAGCATTTATACAAAATATTGTGGCATTTTTACCGGAAAAAATATCATACGAAGTGTATTTCAAAATACAAAGACATTTAGGGAATCTTAAAAAAGACCCTAACTCAAAGTTATGCAAAGACTTGAATAATTCTTTGGTCTCTATTTCGCAAGCTGTTGATGTGTTAAAAAAAATAAGGCGGCATAGTTATGATATTAATGGAAAAATATTTTATGAAGTAGGAACTGGGCGCTTTCCATTCTTCCCTATCGTTTTTTGGCTTTGCGGTGCTGAAAAAATAATAACAGTTGACTTGAATCCTTATGTGAGGGATGAATTAATTGAAGATATGTTGTGTTATATATATAAAGAAGAAGATAAAATAAAAAATATTTTGGGTGATTTTTTAAATATAAAAAGGGTTAATATATTACTGGACTTCATCAAATCAAAAAAAACAAATAAGAAAGATTTTTTTAAATTATGCCACGTAGAATATATTGCGCCAGGAGATGCTGCCAAAACAAATTTACCTGCGAACAGTATAGACTACCACATATCACATTTGGTATATGAACATATTGAACTAAATATTATTCGTGATATTTTAATCGAGGGTAATAGAATTATAACTGAAGGTGGATTATTCATAAATATTATTGATTATGCGGATCATTTTGCGTATACGGATAAAAATATATCATTGATAAATTTTTTAAAGTACAATGAAAAAACATGGAAAAAATATGCAGAGAATAAATTTATGTATTTAAACCGCCTAAGGCACGATGATTTTATAGAATTATTTAGATCTGTTGGTCATAAATTTGTGGAGATAGAAACCCATCAGAATGAAAGTTTAATTGATCTTTTAGAAAGTGGAAAAATAAAATTGGATACAAAATTCGCGAAAAAAGAGAAAGACATATTGTCAATAATAAAAGGGGAATTTACAACAAAAGCAAGCCCCTGCTTATGAAGCGCCAAGATAAAGAACCACGATTAGCAGAACAATTGCAGCCCCTGCCAGACATAACTTCAAGCTGTAACCAAGGGTGCTGAACACAGTTCTAATTTTGTAGTCTTCCAAATGACCGCTAATGTCTTTCATTATTTTCTTTGGCTGGTTGTTTAAATTAATAATATAACGCTTGCCGCCTTCTTCCAATTCTATCATGCGGGCAGTCATGGTATTAAAAAAGCCATTGATATCTTTCATTTTTTCACTCACCCAGTCTCTTTGCAATTTTATGCGCCAGAACTTTTTGATGATGACAAAAATTTTATATCCTACCATGGACACACCAGAGACAATGCTGCCTATTGTTCTTGCAAGCATTGCGCAAATAAACGGCAGGATAACCATCAACAATGGTCTATATATTTTCTCCTCAATGTCGATCCATGCTGGCCAACGATTGACATAGATCGAACGCCCCTTTTCATCTTTTGCCATAAGACAACAGCGAACTATTAAGATGTAAACGATTATACCAATTGCAAGAGATGGCAAAGCTCCCAAAAGAGTCGGCGCATCGAAAAAAGATACATTAGTATAAAAATCTGTTCCCAACATAAAATTTTGCCCGAATTTTGCTATCGGTATCATAAGCGCAGATGGCCTAAAGCCAAGAATTGGCAGAGTTAACGCGCTGAACACTAAAACAGCAGCGCTCCCTGTTGCAATATATTTTTTATTAAGTAACGTCATTTTAGCATCGTCAAACTGGTTTTTTTCCAAAAATAGACAAATGAAAATCTTTATCATATAAGCAGTAGTTAATCCGCCTGTCAGTATGAAGATACCTTCCAGAGATTGAAAAAATGTAGAGATGATTGAATAATCAGCAAAGCTTTCAATATGATAAGCAATGCTTTTTTGAAGCAGTTTTTTGCTTATATACCCGCTCCAGAGGGGAATTCCTATGATGCTAAGCGCACCCATAAGAAAGCTGAATGTTAAAAGAGGCTTGCCTCGCCCAAATCCGCGCACTTTGTTAAGATCAAGTTCGTGCAGGTTTACATAGACCACGCCGGCAACGAGAAATAATACCAGTTTTATCAGCGAATGGTTAACCATGTGAAGCATTGTTCCCTGTATGGCCAAAGGAGCATACTTGGCTGACAATACACATTGCATTCCTATGCCAACCATGATAAAGCCTATCTGCGACACAGACGAGCAGGCGAATGTACGCTTGAGGTCAATAGAGAATAACGCCAGAAGTGCGCCTGTGAACATACCAGCCACACCCAGAATGAGCATTGCCATTCCCCAGTTGTAATCCTGATAAAAAATAAGTGCGCTCATTATAATAATGCCAAAAATGCCTGTCTTGGTTAATACTCCGGATAAAAGCGCGCTTGCAGGAGCAGGCGCTACTGGGTGGGCATTGGGAAGCCAGATATGTATTGGATACATACCTGCTTTACCGCCAAAGCCAACCAGCAAAAAGGCAGCTGCCACATAAAGCATTGTTTTATTTCCTTCAAAATTACGCGCAGCTTCAAATAACGCAGAAATCTCAGTTGTTCCAAACAGATTGCTTATTATGAAAATCCCGAAAATCAGCGCAAGCCCACCAATAACTGCCACAGCCATATATGTGTTAGCTGCCTTGATTGTAGCAGGTCTTTCATCATGTACAACCATTACATAGGAAGAAAATGACATAATCTCAAAGAACAGGAAGGTTGTTACAAGATCTGCTGACAGGAATGTACCCATTGTCCCGCCGAGAGTCAGCATGGAGAAGAAATAATAACGATTGCGGTTTCTATAATGAGCAAAGTATTCACGGGAAAACAGTGTTGTCATTGCCCACATAAACGCTGTGATAATGGCATAAATAGCGCGGAATCCATCCATTTTCAAATGGATTTTATAGCCCATGAAACCGAACCATTCAAACACAGGTGGATTACTATTATTGGCAGCACTGGCGGCAATAATAAGCACCACGAAAAGCTCTAAAAGTACAGCAAAACATGCGAAATAATCACGGATATCTTTACTGCGCCTGCCGATCAGGTAGCAGATAAATGCCGCGATTATTGGCCATACAACAATAAATAAAAGCCCATGATGCCCTATCATACTTTATTCACTTCCTCTAAAATAATGCAAATGCAATTCTATCTATAAAATTCATTAACGGAGTGGGAAACATTCCGAAAAAGATACAACATACCGAAAGAATTATCAGCGGCACAGTCATAAGCTTGACTGGCTCGGTGTTTTTCAGATTTTTGTAGTCAAAATCTGCGCCAGGGAAAAATGCATTGGCAAAAATCGAGATAAGATACCCGGCAGTCAAAAGCGCGCTTACAAGCAGCACTCCTGCGCCTATTGTGCCCAGTAACGGATAACTTGACATAATTCCAGCCATTGCAAGGGACCATTTGCTTATAACACCAGCAGTCGGCGGGATACCCACCAGCGCTACAGATGCAATGGTAAAGCACCACATTGTTATTGGCATTGACTTGCCAACCCCTTTAAGTTCGTAGACATAAGTTTGATGCGTCATATATATAACTGCGCCCGCTGCAAGGAACAAAATATTTTTAATAATTGCATGGAAAACAATATGCAGCATTGCCCCTTCGAAGCCTAAAAAACTCAAAATCGTAAAACCAAACAGAATATAGGAAACCTGGCTGACAGTGGAATAAGCCAACCTGCGCTTTAAGAGTTTTTCTTTATATGCAAGCATTGAACCCATAAAGACTGTGAGCAGCGTCATACACATAAGAGTTATCTGTACCCAGCTTCCGTATATAAAATCCATCCCAAATATGTAGAATGTCGCTCTAATTATCGCAAGAACACCGGCTTTTGTGATAACACCAGAGAGCAGCGCGCTGGCAGGTGCAGGCGCGACCGGATGCGCTACTGGCAGCCACGCATGCAGCGGCCACATCCCGGCTTTGCAGCCAAACCCGATAAATGTGAGCAAAAATATCACAAGCAGGAGGTTGTCATGACCAGCTACCATTGCAGGATCAAGCACTCCTCCTGGCGTAAAGTTAATGGTAAGCCCAAAATGCCCGACAAAAATAAATCCAATCAGCGCGAGCGAGGCCCCTACAAAAGAATAAGCCAGATACCTGGTGCCTGCTTTCATGGCTGCGGGTGTTTCGGAATGGACAACCAGCGGATATGTAATAAGCGTCATAAGCTCATAGAAAAGATAAACAGTAAAGAAGTTACCCGCCATACATAAGCCCATAATAACGCCGAGAGTCATAAGGAAGAAAGAAAAGAAGCGGACATCTTTTCCTTCATGTTTTATATATTCAAAGGTGTAAAAGGTTACCAAAAGCCACAAGAGCGCTATAAGCACAAGGAAAAATCGCGACAGGTCGTCAATGGCAAGCAGCATATATACGGAATTGGTTACCTGAAAAAGCCGCAGCGAAAGATCTCCTGCGCTTATGACAATAGAAACAGACAAAACTGTCAGAGAGACTACTGCTCCAACATATTTTTGGCGCTTCTCTCTATCATTGCCAAGTTTAAGCAAAGGTAGAATCAACCCTGCAAGTATGGGAAATAAAATTGGCATCAAAATCAAAAAATTCACGTATTAGCCCTCAAAGTTTTATTTGACCTCACCAAATATTCGCCATTCCGGTTTCAATTATATTAATTATAGGCGCGCTGAAAACTGCAAAAATAATCACAAGCCCGAACAGAACAATTATCGGCAGCAGGTCTTTTACAGGACGTTCAAGCAATACACGGTTTTCGGATTTTTCACGCGCTTCTGTTCCAAAGAAGGAGCGGACAACTACCGGCAAATAATACACAGTGTTGAGCAGCGAAGAAAGCGCAATAATTGCAACAAGCCAGAACTGCCCGGAATCCATAATTGCCATGGAAAAATACCATTTGCTGTTAAAGCCGACAAACAGCGGAAACCCAATCATGGAAAGCGCGCCGATTGCAAATAAAGAAATAGTAATCGGCATTTGATAACCCAACCCGCCCATTCTATTAATTTCCCGATTGTGGGTTTGCTCAATGATTGATCCTGCAGCAAGAAACAGACCAGCCTTCGTTACTGCATGTGCAAGTATATGGTAAATCCCGGCAAACAAGCCAAGCTCACTGTTAAGCCCAATGCCCATATATATATATCCTATCTGAGCAACCGAGGAATAAGCTATCATGCGTTTTATATCAGTCTGCAAAATGGCCATAAACGAACCAGCAATCATGGCGATTACTCCAAGAATAAGCACAATATTAAGCAGCATCGACAGCTCTTCGTTTGAGGCAATAGCCTGGTGGCCAACCACAAGAAATAATATTTTTATATAGAAAATTACATAAGCTTTAAGAACAAGAGCAGATAACATAGCTGATGAAGGCGAGGGCGCAGTGCCATGGGCATCAGGCAGCCAGATATGCATGGGGAACAGCGCGCTCTTAAAACCCACACCAATGGTAATGAACACCAGAGCATAGAATACTGAGTTTACATTAAAATTTTCCAGGAGACCTTTCTGGATCCCTGTATAAGAAAGAGCGCCTGTAAGGGTATAAAAAACTACCAGCCCCATAAGCACAAAACCAGAGCCTAAAATCGACAGAGCAAAATATTTTAAACCAGCGCGGATATTTTCCGGTTGCCCTTTTATGACAACAATACCTGCTGCAACAGTAGAACCAAGTTCAATAAGAATAAAGACATTGAACATATTGTCAAAGAACACAATGCCACAAAGCATGGCTACAAGTATACAGATCAAGGTGTAATACAACGGAATCCTTTTCTGCTCAACATCATGGTCTATCATTGAAACTGATGCCCACATTATTATGAAACCTATGCCGGTAAATACGCATGACATAAACGCTTCCAATGCACCAACAGAAAGCGATATATTCCATGGTGGGTTACCGAGCACCAGGGAAATGATTCCTCCGCCTGCTGTTTTGGCTATCATTGCTATTGACATCGCAAAGCTGATGCCCAATACACCCAGCGTAAGCCTTTTTGCGAATGAATTTTTTCCGACAGCTAAAATCACTGCAGCCGACACCATTAAAATTATAGTCATAGTAAAAGGTAGCATAGCTTCCCTCCTAAATTATATTATCCCAAAAAAGAAAATCCGCGCTCCAGTATACTTATGAGCGGTATATAAGAGACGCCAAGAAAAATGTTGGCAATTATCAGACAAACCAGCGCAATGCTTGAGCTTTTGTCCGGCACATAATCAGCAGAAAACTCCTGCGCATTGTCTCGTGAAAAGAACTTTTGCAATGTCGGAATATAATACAATGCATTCAAAAGCGTACTGACTGCTAAAACAATAACAGCAATCCATATCCCCTGCCCTTCCCTTACTGCAGCAGTCGCCAGATAAAACTTGGATGGGAATCCTGCAAAAAGCGGAATCCCGATAAGCGACAATGCCCCCACTAAAAACGCAACTCCTGCGAGCTTGTCTTTTCGGGCAACGCCAACCAGGTCTGGTATATTTTTGCTTCCTCCCGCAGTGTTTATGAATCTGCCTGCTGCGATAAAAAGCATACTTTTGCTGAAAGCGTGTGCAAGAATGTGATACCCGGCAGCTGCAAAGCCAAAAATCGTATTAAATCCTATACCCATAAATATATAGCCGATATGCGCTACAGACGAATAAGCAATCATGCGCTTGATATCTTTTTGGGTCAGAGCTATGAGCGAACCCATTGTCATGCTCAGAAGGCCCAGCCAGAATATCGCCGGCATAATGCCCAGTATGTCGGATACATCGATGCCGTAAACGCGGATTATCAGTTTTAATAACAATATGACGTACCCTTTGAGTACAACGCCGGACAATATTGCTGAAACAGATGTTGTAGCATAACCATGCGCATCGGGAAGCCATGTATGGAACGGAAGCAACGAGCTTTTTATGAATACTGCAATTGAAAACAGCGTTATTGTCAAAACCATTGGTATCCAATACAGTCCTGCTTCCGCAAATCTGGCGATAACGATTTTTGCGGGCTCCATCAGAAGATGCCCGGTTATTCCGTATAAAAACGCTATTGACAGCAAAAAGAGCATGGAGCCAACTATACTCATGCACATATATTTAATGGTTGCCTTAATGGTTTCCCCGCTTTCCTTTGCCATAAGAATGGCGCAGGCCGCGAGCATGTGTATTTCCATAAACACATAGCCAGTAAAAATATCGTTAGTGTATATGAGAACCATAAGCGAAGACGTAAGCAGGTTTATCATTATGTAGAAATAATGCCTTTTCCCCGGTTTTACATCCCGGGCAGTGTCTTGTCCGCCACCCATAGTTGAAAAGAACAAAACCGTAGCAAAGGCGCCAGACATAATTGCCTCAATAAGCCCTGCCCGTAATTCGTTACCCCACGGTGCGGGGAAGGATCCCAGTTGATAGGTGAAATATTCCACAGGCGAATTAAGCAGAGATGCGAACAGCCAAAACGACAATGCAGCGCATATTGCCTGTATAAGCATTGATATGCTTCGAAGTGTTATTTCATTTTTAAATGGCAATATCAAAACCGACATCACCATAGGCAGCATAATTATTATAAAAGGAAAATGGTGGTAAAGCTGCATTAATCTTCGCTTCTTTCAGCCATATCCATCACGGTGATTTTATCCATATCAAGCGTGCCGTAGATATCGTAAATTTTAAGACAAAGCGCCAGCATAAAAGCAGTAATACTAACGGCAATAACAATGCCCGTAAGCACAATGGCGCTTGGTAATGGGTTAATATAATACTCTACGTCTGTTATTCCGTCGGTTATTATCGGAGCGCCTCTACCAGCTATATAACCTTTTGCTGTCAGGAAAAGGAAAATAGATGTCTCCATAATATTAAAACCAATAATCTTTTTGATAAGGTTTTTCTCCCACAGAAGTGTGGCAAGTCCGATCCCGAACAAAATAAGAGCTGTAGCTTCTATATAATTTGATCTTAAAGCTTCAAGCACTGGCTACACCTCACCTTCTGAAAAAAGTGCGTAAAGACCATAAACAGTGAAGGCAACAACTATTCCAACGCTGATGTTTAGCGGCACAATAAGTCCGCCACTAAACAGGTTACCCGGCGTACCCAACGGGATTCCTGATGAAAGCCCGCTTGCCCCAATGACAAAGGAATAGCCTTTTACAATAGCATAAAAAAGCAGCGCAATAGAAATTGAAATTAAAAGCGTTTTAAATGAAAGAAGAGTACGGACTTTTTGAGCTCCGAAAGAAATCGCGTAGAGCGACAGAGCAGAACCCAAAATCGCTCCGCCAGAAAAACCACCGCCTGGCGTCAAATGTCCGTTAAGCAAAATATAGATGCCGTAAATAAGGATAAACGGCGATATCAACATGATCATAAATCTTAGCATAAGCGGCTGTGTGCGCTCTACCAGTATAAACTGCGATCCACAAGAAGTGCGAACCAGCATAATTACGCCGATCAAAGCAGTGAACAATACAAAGGCTTCTCCAAGTGTATCAAAGGCGCGATAATCCAGAATTATTGCTGCAACAATGTTGGTCGCCCCTGTATCCTCAACACCTCTTTGCACATAACGCTCATATACTTCGTTGTTTGTGGGGCTGGCTGGATCGCCAAACTGAGGCATTTGTGACAGCGCAAGAAGCAGCACTCCAACAATACCTATTGTCAGCAGAACAGAGACCAGCGTAAAAAAAACCTGCGTTGTGCGAAAACGATCCCTGACCCCTTTTCTCAATACAACCCGACGAGCGCTGTTTTCAGCAAGCGCTGCTGCCTGATCCTGATCAATGCGTCCGGAATCATCTCCAAACATTTCAGAGTAGTCAAATTCTTCATCAACCACGCCCATGTGGAAATCTTCTGGCTCAAGACGGTCGCAAATAGAAGGGCTATCATTATCAAAATGATCACGGCTCTTATCGTTACGATTATCATTATCATCATCAGCAATATTTTCTTCTTCACGAGAAGATATATCTTCGTCTGCGTTGACCCAGTTTACAAATTTATCAAATTTGTTTTTATCATTTTTTGCCTCTGGCATTGCTGCGCGCCTCCTCCATTGTATTGATACGCTTGATTACCAGCAGGAAAATAACACTGGTTATGCCAGCGCCAACTGCAGCTTCTGTCAAGGCAAGATCAGGAGATTCAAGCATAAGCCATATTATAGACATAACAATGCTGTAAGACATAAATATAACAACAGCAGAAATAATCCTCTTGGTAAAAGAGACCGCAAGTGCACAAAAAACAAGGAATCCTAAAAGCAATATCTGAAAGAAAACCATTATTTCTCTCCTTCCTGAAGAGTCTCTTTTTGCTGCGAAACTACCAGAGTGTCGACTTCTTCATGCAAACGCGGATTTGTCTGCACCTCTGCGCGGGCAACCATGAAAAGGGCGACAGGCGTTGTAAGCCACAAAAATATAATAAGCGCTCCTAATTTTAACGATGTAAAAGTAAAACCCAGCAATACGCAAAGACCAAGCAAAACCAGCATAGTGCCCAGAGTTTCACATTTCGCTGATGCATGGACCCGGTTGAGTACATAGCGTAAACGAAAGAGCCCCAAAGTTGCCACAACCAATACAAACAAGCCAACTACGATCAACAGAGCAGCAATAGAAAATCTAAGAATCTCCATTTGGGATTTCCTCCTTTCTGGTTTTGGTTTTATGCAGCATAAACTGGAGTATCAGTCTTGTAAAAACTATTGTTGCCAAAAAACTGATAAGCGCATAAACAAACGCAATATCTATAAGATAACCCTCTCCCATGTAAACCCCAACAAGGATAATCAAAATTATGGATTTACCAACGATCATATTGACGCCAATAATCTTATCAGTGAGTCTTGGACCCCTGATGGTAAAAAAAAGGCAGAAGAATATTGTTATAGTCAAGCAATACATTCCAACAAGCAGCAATATATTTACTGCTTGATCATAATCAAACAACGTCGTGCCCCCCTTCGATTTTTTTGAGTTTTTGTACAAGTATCCAGGAATTTTCAATACCAACAAGCATCGCTGCATCAATGGAATGAATAGCAAACTGATCATCCTTAAGTTCAACAAGGATGGTTCCGGGAGTCAGGTTAATGGAAGTAGCCAGCGCAACTTTAGCGATATCCGAGCGCACAGGTGATTTAAAATATTTAATTTGCGGTTTTGTCTTAATGACCGGAGACAAGACTATTTTGATCATTACAATATTTGCTTTTATCATTTCAATGAGAAGGGAAAACACATAACTTAAAACAGAGAATATTTTACGAAGGATTTTTTTTTCTGTAACAGGACTAAGTCCTATAAAGCAATAAAAGAGCAGGCTGATAATAACAGCAGTTAAGATACCTGTAAAAATAACTTCGCCTGTGATACGGCCGTTGAGTATAATCCAAAAAGCAAAGAAAATAATAGGCACCCAGCATCCCCCTTAGTTGTCGCAACCTTAGTTATCAGTATAACCTACTAATCCCCCTGTAAATAATGTTTTTTAACACATCATCGTATGCCAAATTATCTCACTAAATACCCCCTCATGTCAAATTATTTCGGCTGGTTTTACTTCATATGCTTCTCAATAAATATTGAAAATGAAATATGTTTAGGGTATAGTGTACCTTAGATGAAAAAAATTGAAACAGGTAAATTAATAGTATTAAAAAATATTGCAACAGACCTTACATATCTTAAAATTAAAATTGGGGAAAGCGCAGCAAATTTCACTCCGGGTAATTTTGTGACAATCCTTCCCCCTGCAGCATCGGGTAAGTATTTGAGAAGGCCTTTTTCTTTGGCTGGGGTATCTGATGGTTCTATAGAGCTTATTATAAAAAGTATAGGGGCTGTTACGAAAAGTCTGGCTTCTCTTGCAGAAGGGGCTGAAATTGAGATAATGGGACCCTTGGGTAACAGTTACCAAATTCCTGAAAACATAAAAAAACTTTGGTTGATTGGCGGAGGAACCGGGATCGCATCGATCCTGTTTTTAAATTCTTTGCGCTCCAACAGTATGGACAAAGTATTGTGGGCAGGCAAAACCAAAGAGGCGCTCCCTTCCATGGATCTATTACGCGATAAACAGTTTTCGCATATATTTAAGCAAAATATAGTTATTGCAACAGATGATGGTTCTGCAGGAGAAAAAGGGAGAGCTGCAGAGGTTCTGGAGCAATGGCTTGAGAAAGAGTCCAATCCTGATGGTATTGTTTCTTGCGGGCCGCATGGGATGATGCAAGCAGTAAAAAAAATAGCTGATGATAAAAATATCCCTGCGTGGTTTTCGCTGGAGGAATTTATGGCATGCGGTACAGGAGCTTGCGCAGGGTGCGTAGTCAAAGGTTCTGCAAACAGCTATCTTAAAGCTTGTTGCGATGGGCCTGTTTTTAAAAGCAGCGAGGTAATTCTTTGATAAACTTAAATACAAGAATTGATAATTTAATGCTCGATAACCCTTTTTTAGCTGCAAGCGGCACTTGCGGTTATGGCACAGAGTATTCAGATTTTGTGCCTCCGGAAAAATGGGGGGCTTTAGTTCTAAAGACAGTAACGCCAAAGCAGCGGGATGGGAATAAGCCGCCAAGGTGCTGTGAAACAGATTCAGGAATGCTTAATTCAATAGGGCTTGCAAATTGCGGCATAGAGCTACTTATAAAAGAAAAAATGCCTGAATTTACAGGAAAATTTCCAAATGCCAAACCTGTTGTCAGCATAGCAGGCGAGACCACAGAAGAGTTTGTCCTTTTGACAGAAAAGCTTGCAGAATGTAAAGGGATAAGCGCAATAGAACTTAACTTTTCATGTCCAAATGTTTCAAGAGGCGGCATTCACTTTGGAGCAGACAGTCTCTCCAGCCAGGAAGCTGTTAAGGAGTGCAGAAAAGCAACGCAACTTCCGCTTTGGGTAAAGATAAGCCCAACAGTACCAGATCCAGTGAAGATAGCATCGATATGTATGGAATCAGGAGCAAATGCAATTGTTGCAACCAATACTATTCCGGGAATGGTTGTAGATATATGGAAACAAAAACCTGTTCTTGGGAATATTATGGGCGGGCTTTCAGGACCTGCTATTTTTCCAGTATCACTTAGGGTTGCTTATCTTATTGCAAAATCAATTCCGGGAATTACGCTGATAGGCTGCGGCGGGGTTGATAGCGCGGAAAAAGCAATACAATTTATCCTTGCAGGGTGCAGCGCTGTTGAAGTTGGTACAGCTGTTTTCAGATCTCCTGATATCCTTTATAAACTTATAGAAGAAGTAAAAACGTATATGGAAAAAATGAAGTATACCAACGTTAGTGATTTTATCGGGAAGGCTTTGTTATAGATCATCAGAATATCCCGGCGCAGACCGGGACGTTCATAAATTACTGTTTTCTAAGAACCATATTTTCCCTGAATAACAGCAGTGTGCTGCCATCAGATGATGCTCTAAATAAATAATTGACACCATCCATTTTAATATGTCTTTCTGAAAGTTCATAAGGCGCTGTAATTGTCTCCAGAAGTTCTCCATCTCCATATATTGTTGTAGTTACTGTACCACCAGCATCAAATAAAAATTCAAATACGCCACCATCTCTTTGAGCAGACCATTTTCCTATCAACATATCTTTTGTAAAAAAGGGAGGCTCGATTTTTCTTGTCAATAAAAACATAGCGCCATCACCTATAATCAATAATCTATTATCATGCAGCATATAACTATAAATGCCATCATCAATAACTATAAAATCACCGACCTTTCCAAAATAAGCTGTTTCTCCATGCACATTATCATTGCCATAAATCCTGACTGTTATAGTATTTTTTTCAAAAGTCATTTCCACTAGCTCATCATATACTACAGTTTCCCATGTTCCAAAAATACCTTTTTCTGCAGAAGATATCCCAAAAATCAGAGTTGCAAAAATAATAATTACCAATAGTTGTTTTTTCATGTTCTTAACCTTTTATTATTATAAATCTTTCTATGAGTATAATATATATCAGGATAAGCAACAACCTCGCCGTAAAAGGCGAGGTTTTAGAACGCAGGCAGGAAAAACTATATTTTGCCAAAAACTACAGATGAATTGTGTCCGCCAAAGCCAAATGAGTTTGAGATAACAATCTTTACATCTTTTTCAACTATATCGGTATTGATACATTTAAGTTTTATCTCTGGCTCAAGGTTGAATATATTTATATTTGCTGGAATTTTTCCGGTTTTTATTGCCATTATACAAATTATCCCTTCAATTGCAGCAGCAGCTCCCAATAAATGGCCATGTAGTGATTTTGTACTGCCAACACAAACATTATCTTCGCCTTTTGTTAAAAGTTTTGAAATTGCTTGCGCTTCTGCAATATCGCCAACAGGAGTTGATGTTCCATGAGTATTTATATAATCGATTTTACCTGCATCTATTTTCCCAGCCTCAACAGCCATCTTCATTGAGGCATAAGCGCCTTTGCCTTCCGGGTCCGGAGCAACAAGATCATGCGCATCTCCGCTTAGTCCTGTTGAGATAACTTCGCACAATATATTTGCACCCCTTTTTTTAGCATGTTCATACTCTTCAAGACAGAATATTCCGCTCCCCTCTCCCATTACAAATCCATCTCTATCTTTATCAAAAGGCCGGGAAGATGTTTCGGGTGAGTCATTTCTTGTAGAAACAGCATGCATATTCGCAAAACCGCCCATAGCAAGCTCTGTTATTGTAGCTTCTGTAGCGCCGGCAAACATAACATCTGCCATTCCTGCTTTTATAATAAGGCTTGATGTAATAAGCGCATGGTTTGCAGTAGCGCATGCTGTTTGCACGCTTAAATTAGGGCCTTTTAACCCATAGATCATGCTTAAATAACCTGACGCAATATTCCCTATTGATAAAGGGATATAAAAAGGGCTTATTCTTCTTGGCCCTTTTGTTGCAAGTACAACTGAATTTTCATGCTGAGTAGTAAGCCCACCTATTCCTGTTCCTACAATTACTCCGATCCTGTAAGGGTCATCTACTTTAACTCCGGATGATTCCCAAGCTTCCTTCATGGCCGCAACAGCATAATGGCAAAAAGGGTCCATTCTTTTCGACATTTTTAGCTGATCTTCTGTATAATATTGTTTATAATCAAAATCTTTTATTTCTGCGGCAATCTGACATGGTAAATTGGAAGCATCAAATCTGGTAATTTTACCAATAACAGATTTCATTTCAAGAACTTTACTCCAGCTATCGGCAACATTTTTTCCAAGAGGATTTACTGTACCCATTCCTGTAATAACAACTCTTTTTTCCATAAGTATAACACCTTCCTACGATATTTTTTATACGAGAAAATTATCACACTAAAAAGCATATGTCTTTCGATATTATCTATTTTTTTTGTGCGATTGTCTGATTCAACTATTTATGAAATAATATACACGCTATGAAACTTTTATTTTTTATAAGAAATATCAAGATAAATGAGAAAGATAGGACAAATATAACAAAACATTCACACGAATTCCATGAATTATTGTACTGCACTGAAAGTAATTCGGAAAAAATCAAGGCAGGTGATTTGTTGTTTTATCCAGCCGGGCAAACTCATGCCACAAGCTATGAAATAGGTAAATCCATATTGTTTTATCAAATCTATTTTTCGGAAAGTCTTTTTTCCACTACTGTAAATATAGAAAAACAGGCTCTTTTTATTCTTGGACAGCTAAAACTCTATGTTAAAAACAGGAATCAGCAGATAAATCTTTCCAGGATAGGAACTGAGCGCATAGTTAAGCTTTTTGAAAGTATGCAATGGGAGTTTACAAACCGATATAGGGGATATTCGTGGACAGTAAGGTTCAAACTTATTGAATTGCTGGTTACGGTTATCAGAGATAGGGAATTTAAGCTTCCAATCAGGGGGGAAATGGGCAAGCCTCTTTCAAACAGCCATATTCAGGATGTGCTTTTATATCTTGAAACTGATTATATGAGTAATATTACTGTGGATGATATATTGCAGTTTTGCCCATTAAGCAGGAGCCACTTCCATGCCTTATTCAAGCAGGAGACAGGAAAAACATTTATTGAATATTTAAATAACTTGCGATGTGAAAAAGCTGCAGAGCTTCTTATTACTACAGATGATACTGTTCTTGAAATTGCATTTAAGTCTGGGTTTAATAATTTTAGCCACTTTTGCCATACATTTAAACAGCTAAAGGGAATATCACCTAAAAAATATAAGCGAAGCTGTATCCCGGAGATTTAAGTACAGATTTACCTTTGTTCCATTGCGCCATCTGGGATAAGCGAAGCTGTATCCCGGAGATTTAAGTACAGATTTACCTTTGTTCCATTGCGCCATCTGGGATAAGCGAAGCTGTCCCAAATGACTCTTTAAAACAAAGATGAATTTGTTAACAACCTTTGGGATACTGCTTCGCATATATCCCGTAGCAAGTACGGGGCTTTCCCGTAGCAAGTACGGGACCTACTGCATGGAAGAAAGTTTAACTGGTTTTGGATTTTCTGTCTCTTCGGAAACCGCAGCAAGTTCCTCAAGCAGCTTTTTCTGCTTTGAAGAGAGTTTCTCCGGCACAATTACACTTATCTTGACATATAAGTCGCCGCGCCTGTTGGGATTCTGAAGATGCGGAACCCCCTCTTCCCTCAACCTGAACATTTTGCCATTTTGCGTTCCAGGAGGAATTTTTAGTTTTACTTTTTTATCATCCAGCGTATCTACATAAATATTTGCACCTAATGTTGCCTGCGTAAATGAAATGGATATCAGACAGTAAATATCTACACCATGCCTTTCAAAATATTCATGCGGCTTTACCTGTATAAGTACATATAAATCGCCGGAAGGCCCTCCGTTATTACCAGCATTACCTTGGCCTTGTATGCTTATCCTTTTGCCGGATTCAATGCCCGCAGGTATTGTAACTTTTATTTTTTGGGTCCGTTTCTCTACCCCTGTTCCCCTGCATTTTGTACATGGGTTTTCAATAATAAAACCCTCGCCATGACAAGTTGAACACGGAGTTGCTATTGAAAAAAATCCAGAACTTCTTCTTACCTGCCCTGTTCCTCCGCAAGTGCTGCACGTCTTTTTTCCAGACCCAGGCTTGCTTCCAGAGCCACTGCACACATCACATGCATGGTTTTTATTATATGATATTTCAACTTTGGAGCCAAAAACAGCATCTTTAAAAGAAATAGTAAGATTATATTGCAGATCTGCTCCGCGTGAAGAATGATCGCCTCTTCTCCCTTTAGAACCGCCTCCGCCAAAAAAAGAATCAAATATGCTTGAAAAGCCGCCGCCGGAAAAGCCACCAAATATATCTTCAAAGTCCCTGAATACTGATGAATAATCGTGAGCCCCGGCTCCCATTCCTTCAATTCCCGCAAAACCATACTGGTCGTATGTTTGCCTTTTTTTGTCATCACTTAAAACTTCATACGCTTCGGTAGCTTCTTTAAACTTACCCTCTGCTTCCTTGTTGCCTGCGGTTTTATCGGGATGGAACTGAATAGCAAGCTTTCTATAAGCTTTTTTTATTTCTTCCTTGGTTGCTCCCTTCGAAACACCAAGGACTTCATAATAATCTCTTTTTGCCAATTTTTGGGTCTCACCTTATATTAGTATTCTTTTTTATCTTTATCATCATCTACAACTTCATAGTCAGCATCTTCGATATTATCTCCAGGTTTTTTTTGATCTCCATAATCCTGTTCATTGGAGCTGGAGTTATTCTGGGAGTTGTCTCCGCCAGCCTGTTGTCCTGCTGTATTTGAAGCATTTTTATACATCTCTTCAGCAAGCTTATAAGAAGCTTGTTTTAGTTCTTCGGTCTTCTTTTTTATATCTTCAATATCTGTTCCTTCTAAAGCTGTTTTAAGGTTACCCAATGCTGTTTCAACTTTAGTCTTTTCATCGGCAGATATTTTATCTCCATATTCTTTAAGAGATTTTTCTGTTGCGTAAATAAGAGCATCTGCTTCATTTTTTACTTCTACTTTTTCTTTTTCTTTTTTATCTTCTTCTGCGTGCGCTGCTGCATCATCAACCATTTTCTTAATTTCTGCTTCGGAAAGTCCGGAAGATGATTCTATCCTTATTTTTTGCTCTTTTCCTGTTGCAATATCTTTTGCAGATACATGGACTATACCATTGGCATCTATATCAAACGCAACTTCGACTTGCGGAATACCACGTGGCGCCGGAGGTATGCCCACAAGGTCAAATTTCCCAAGAGTTCTGTTCTGGGTAGCCATTTCCCGCTCTCCCTGCAGAACATGGATGGAAACTGCTGTCTGGTTATCTGCTGCAGTTGAGAAAACCTGGCTTTTTCTTGTAGGAATTGTTGTGTTCCTGTCTATAAGTTTTGTGAATACTCCACCGAGAGTTTCTATTCCAAGCGAAAGAGGAGTAACGTCAAGAAGAAGTACATCTTTAACATCGCCGCCAAGAATACCTCCCTGTATTGCTGCTCCCATAGCCACAACTTCATCGGGGTTTACACTTTTATTTGGTTCTTTTTTAAATATCTCTTTAACAATCGCCTGCACAGCAGGGGTTCTTGTTGCTCCCCCTACAAGAATTACTTCATCAATATCCGAAGGGGAAAGCCCTGCATCACTTAATGCTTTGAGACATGGTTCTTTTGTCCTTTGAATAAGATTTTCTACCATTTGCTCATATTTCGCTCTTGTAAGATTATATAAAAGATGTTTTGGCCCGCTTGCATCTGCAGTTATAAAAGGGAGATTAATATCTGTAGCCTGTGTACTTGAAAGCTCTATCTTTGCTTTTTCAGCTGCTTCTTTAAGCCTTTGCAGCGCCATTTTATCTTTTGAAAGATCTATTCCAGTATCTTTTTTAAATGTATCTATGAGCCAGATAATTATTGTCTGGTCAAAATTGTCTCCGCTAAGGTGAGTATCGCCGTTAGTAGACTTTACTTCAAAAACACCGTCGCCAAGCTCAAGTATGGAGATATCAAATGTTCCTCCCCCAAGGTCATACACTGCGATTTTTTCATCTTTTTTATCTTTTCCAAATCCATAAGCAAGCGCTGCTGCAGTAGGTTCGTTTACAATTCTTTTAACCTCAAGTCCTGCTATCCTTCCCGCATCTTTTGTTGCCTGTCTTTGTGAATCATTAAAATATGCAGGGACTGTTATTACAGCTTCGGTAATGGTTGTTCCAAGATAATCTTCTGCTGTTTTTTTCATTTTCTGCAATACTGCCGCAGATATTTCCGGAGGTGTGTGAGATTTTCCCCTTATATCAATTTTAACATCATGGTTGGGCGTATCTTCAACCTTATAAGGGACAAGCGTAAGCTCCCTCTGAACTTCTGAAAATTTATTTCCCATAAATCTTTTTATTGAATAAATTGTATTCTCAGGATTAGTAATTATCTGATTTTTTGCAGGCTGACCAATGAGTCTTTCGCCCTTATCTGTGAAAGCAACTATAGAAGGAGTTGTTCTTTGTCCTTCTGCATTTGGAATTACTACAGGCTCTCCGCCTTCCATAACAGCAACACATGAATTAGTTGTTCCAAGATCTATTCCTATAATTTTTCCCATATTAATCTCCTAATTTATCACTTTTTATATTAAACATCCTGGGCTCAGGCTAATCCCGAAAAAAACCCAGCTAAATTCCATATCAATTTTGGTCTTCTTTTTTCACTTCTGCTTTTGCAGCATGCTCTGCTGTAGCTTCATTTTTTGGCATAAAAACTTTTATTTTAGCATGTCTTATGGCCCTATTATTAAGCATATACCCATATTGAAAAACTTCTGCAACAACAGGTTCTGTAATACCCTCTTTTTCTTCTTTCATAAAAGCTTCATGCTTTTCCGGGTCAAATTTATCGCCTGCTGCAGCAAATTTTACAAGATTCCATTTTTTCTCCAACATTGAAGAAAATTGTTTTTCTATTAATTCTATCCCTTTGTAAAACTTTTCAAAATCTTTTGAATCAGCAGATGAATTAATAGCTCTCTCAAAATCATCGATTATATTAACCAAATCCAACAAAAGATTTGTATTTCCATATTTAATAGTTTCTTCTTTCTCTTTGATAACTCTTTTGCGGAAATTATCAAAATCAGCCTGCTTTCTTAATATATTATCACGGAGGCCAGCAATTTCTTCTTCTGATTTTTTAAGCTTATCCTTAAGATTTTCAATGACATTATTGTTTTCTTCTGCACCATTACTGCAACTGGATATTTCTTCTTCTGTTTTTACTTTTTCTTCATTACAGCTATTTTCAGCACACTCTGCTTTTTTATTTTCTTCGTCTTCTTTATTCATGGTAGACTACTCCATTTCTGATTAATAATATCTTAAAAATAACAATGGAGTTTAAAACCGTCAAGTTTTTCGAGAAATTTATAAAAAAAGAAAGCTACTTTTTGGGCATTATCTCAAGTATAAGCTCAACCTCACCACGGGAAAGACCTGTTGCCTGAGCAATGTTGTCAGATGTCCACCCCTGATGCGCAAGTTTAACAACCATTTCCCGCTTATCCAATGAAGGAGCGCCACCTTTTTGAGTTTTCTTGCTCACTTTTGAATCTTTTTCCATAAGAGAACCAAGAAGAGTAACACTATCTTCTGCTTTTTTTACAGATTCATTAAGTCTTGTTTCTGTTCTTGCAAGCCATTCTCTGGAATTTTGAACTTTGTCTATACGCTCTTCGATATCACCCATAATCTTGGAGAGAGACTCAAGCTTTCCAATTACTTTATCTGCTTCGCTTTTTTCCATACTGATTTTTTTAAATCTGGCTTCAACTTCGTTTAGCCGCACCGGAAACATATCTGCGATTTCAGAAAGTTCTGCAAATCCTTTTTCAAGTTTTTGAAGCGTCTGGAAATTTTTATCTACTGCGTCTATTGTTGCTTCCAATATACCTTCTTTCTTTTCAAGTCTTTGGGATTTTTCGTCTACTTCTTTAAATAAATCGTCAAGCCCTCTAAGTTTTACATCAATCTCCTGGAACCCATCATAGACAGTTGTTACATGCTCAAGTTTTGTATCAACAGCCTGGGATATATTTAAAAGTTTTTTAAAATCCCCTTCAATTTCATCTATTTTGCGTTTTTCAGAGAGAAGCCTGTTAAGCTTTGTCGAAACCTCTTCCTCAAGTTTTCTTATGCTGTCAAATTTCTTCTCTGCGACTTTAATATCTTTGCTTTGTGTATCAACTTTTATAATATCCCTTTTTAGCTCTTCTATTTTTTCATCAAGCGCATTTCTTAGAGTATCGGCACGGTCAAAAATTTTAGTCTGATTGACAAAACTCTTCTGCTTTTTATCAATCTCATTAAGAGTTGTATTTAAAGCTTTCATGTTTTCCGATATTTTTATCATTATTTTTTTCTCTGTGTTCTCAATTTTATTTTTCACATCCTGAACAGCTATCTTAAATTCTTTTATCTTAGTATCTATTTCAAATATAAAATCTCTGTTCTTTTTGGTAAAATCATTCATAAAAAATTCAGCATCAGTTTTTTGTTTTTCAATTGCTGCTTCTGATTTTTCTTTGAGATCATCATTAAGTTTGGTAATATTTATGGCAATCTCTTTAAGCAATCGATTAAAAATCTCTCTTGTCTCACTGGATTCATGTACAAGGGTATCTTTCTCTTTCGAATATTCAGTCGTTAGCGCATCAATATTTTTTACAATATCTTTTTCATATTGCCTTAGCCTTTCATCAATGCCTGATTGATACTCTGTAAATTCTTTATTAAAATGGTTGTGACTTGATATTTTAGCATCTTCGGTTTCAGTCTTTAACGAAGCCTCAAACTCTTTTACACTTTTTTCAATAAGAATGAGTTTTTCATCAATACCATCTCTAAATATATTTACATTATTTTCATACTTTTGAAATTGGGCATTTGCTTTTACCTGAATTTCATTAAGGCGATCTTTCATTGTCTCAATACATTTAGTTTCTATTTCTTCCCTTGTTCCAAGCGTTTCCAGCGTAGCTTTGTCGATTTTTTCGGCTACTTCTTTTTGCCACAACTCAAGCTTGTTGTTTACTGCATCATTGCGCACTTTTAAATCCTTAAAGAATTCGTCTTCAAAAATCTGTAATTTTTCAGTAACATTTTCATAAGATTTTTTCTTTAATTCACCTATTCTGTTTTCAAGAGTTTCAAGCACTTCCCGGATCTCTTTAAAATCATTATCCAGTTTTACCTTTTGAGCGCTCTTTTCCGTATCTATAAATACTTCAAATGAGCGGAAATCATCTTTTATTTTTTCCCCAACTTTGTTCATCATGTTTTTAAGATTTTTTTCCATCTCACTAATATCTTTTTCAACTCCTATAATACCTTCTACTTTATAATTTATAGTTTCTTCATATTCTTTGATATTTTCTTCTGCCCTTGAGAGAGATGCAACAACATTGGAGTCAACTGTTTCTATCTGCTCTAAAAGTTCTTTTTTTACAAACTCCGCATTTTTCGTTATCTGCTTTCTTAGCTCGTTAAAAAGAACATCCTGATGCTGATTATTTTCTTCGTTTGCTTTGGCAAATCTTTGATTATATTTTTCTTCGATTTTTTCAATTTTAGCAAGGAATATCTGCTCAAAACTATTTACATCTGCATCAAGTTTTTTTGAAAAATTCGCTGCCTCCAAATTCTTTCTTTTTTCAAGCCCTTCAACAAAACCCTTGTATGCTTCCAGTCTTTTTTCAAAATCTACGGAAACAGCATCAATTTCTTTTTTCATTACTTCAATTTTTCCGGATTCTCCATTTAATGTTTTTTCAAATTCTTTTATATCTGCAAATACATTTTCATAGTATTGCATTGAGTTCTGTTGAGTATTAACATATTTATCTTCAATATTTTTTTCAAATGTTTTTATTTCTGCGCTTAATTTTTCAAACTGCTCACTTACTCTCTCTTCAAGGATTTTGAGATTGCCATCCACATCGTTGGTTATTTCAGAAGTTTTATCCTCAATATCTCCTTCAACCTTTTTCATCTCCGCACTTAATTTTTCATACTGATTTTTTACTCTTGTTTCAAAAGTTTTAAGGTTATCATCAACATCACTGGTTATTTCAGAAGCTTTTTCCTCAATATCTTTTCGCACTGTCTTGAATACATCTTCGCTAAGAGTAGCCCCTTTTTGCGCTATATCAAGAAGCACTTTTTCAAAACCCTCTTCTGTTTTATATAACTTTGCAGAAAATTGTTCAGACATCTCTTCAAGTTCCTGGGCTATATCCTTAATTGCTTGTTCTCCAAGCGTATCTCTCCGTTCTTCCAGTTTTACAAGATATTCGCTAAAATTCTGAACCTCACTTCTGTTTTCTTCAAGCTGCTCTTTAATAGTATTTGATTTTACTTCTATTTCATTAAAAATTCCAATTTTAAGTAACTCTGCGCTCTCTTCATTTTTTTTCGTAAATTCATCTATTATCTGAGGTATTCTATTTTCCAGTTTATCCATTGAAGAAGAAGCTTCTTTTATTTTTTTACTTACATCATCAACAAAAATAGATTCTTCGTGCAATTTTTTTAGATTCTCATCTACTCTTGATGTCATATCAGATAGTTCTTTTAGGACTGCATCATAGCTATCAATCTTTTTATGTATTGCAACAAGTTCCTGTTCTCTGAAAGCAAGATCATTGGCGCTCTGGTCAATTCTGTTATATACTTCTTTAACTGTTTTCTCATGGACCTCAAGCTCAATTGAAAGGTCTTTAAGCCCCATAGCTTTTTCTTCAACAATTGAATCAAGCTCTTCCTTGATTTTATTAAAATACTTTTTCATTCTTTCGAGGCTTCTGTTATTAATATCAAGTCTGCGGTATATCATTAATATTGTTATTACAATTGCAATTGTAATGAGATTTCCCAAAGTAAAATCCATATTACTTCTCCGTTAAATGCTTTTTATTCAGGTTAAGCACAAATTCCCAAAATTTTCTGTAGTTATAAAAAGTATAATCTGCCCTGCTGTTTTTCTTCTTAAACAGGCTAAAATATGCAGAGATCATTCCGGCATTATTTGCCCCTATTATATCATACTGATAATTATTACCAACATAAATTATTTTTTCAGGGGTTATGCCAAGTTTGGAGGCCACAAGGTTAAAAGATTCTGGTCTTGGTTTTAATGCCCCAATTTCATCCGCAGAGCAAACAATATCCCAGTAACTGTCAAGCCCAAGATAAGAAAGCTTTCTGCCTACTGGAAAATCTGAAATTATCCCCACTTTGATATCTTTACTTTTTAGGTCCGCAAGCATTTTTTTTATAATTTTATGGGGTTTTATCCATTTAAACATTGAAATAAACTGCCCATAAATATATTTTTCCATAAGCTGCGCTGCTTCCTGTTCTGTTTTTTTGATCTCTTTTGCAAAAAGATTTATCTGAAGCTCTCTAAGGTTGCCGGAATAATCGATTTTTCTTACTTTACGCCTCATCCTGCCAAATGCAGTGGATAAAACAGGGTGCATGATAAAGAAGAGGATTGAAGTAAGGCACATTTTATAGTTGGGATAAAGAGTACCATCCACATCAAATATAACTGCCTCTATTTCTTTACAATTAAGCATATTTATTATTTTTAACGCAAATAGCCTTTAGATGCAACAGCTACTATTCAGCAAAAGGAGGAATTTCAGAAAGAGTAAAAGCATCATCAACTTTTATACGCACCAGATGAATAAATTCCCGGTTATATCTTCTTATAAACTCATTAATAGGTCTTCTAACATTCCGCTCATAAACAAGAGGATGAAAATTGCCTTCCTCGCATATATACGGGGCAAATACAACAACATGGTAGTGCTGCCTTAACACAGGATTTCTGCCAAAATCTCCATTTACCGACCCAAGGTAGATATATCCTGGATTTGTGACAGTAAGATAGTATAAAATAGCTTTCAGGTTTGTAACTGAATACCCTATATCTTCCGAGTATCTTTCATAAGGAAAATTCCTTACATCTACATCAGATACCCTTGCCTTTCTTCCAGCACTAAGCTCAAAAATAGTCATTGCAATATTTCTTGTCCAATCAAGCCCAAAAAGAGGGTCCCTTTCATCTTCAAAAACAAGACTTAAAGTATCCCTTCTATCAAAAAGGTGCTTTCTTTTAAGTTCACTTATATCCATAAGCCTGTTTGCTCTTGCAGAAAAAACACCATCTGCCACCCACTTGGCAAAACCCGAGCAATTAAAACCCATTGCTGGATTTGGGCTCCCAGTTTCTATAAAAACAAAATCTCTATTCCATTCTTGCGCACCATCATCAGAGTCATTAAGCGTGTGCAACTTTGCATCAATCGCCCGGGCAACATTCATAACAAATCTGTTTTCTGTTTCATTGTAAAATCCGCGAAGTATATCCCAGTTTACTATATAATCAGACAGCCTCATAATTGTCTCAAAAGGTTCTGTCATAAGTCTATTAATACTGATGGGCATAAGAACATTTCTGTATATCACAGAGTTGAAGAGGGTAAACTCAAGCATTGTGCCTTCATTATGTGGATTTATCCTTAGAAATGTATTGGAATCATTGTTTAAAAAAATTTTTATCTGACAGAAAACACCACTCACAGCATCTCTTCTTATTATATAAGTGCCAGCAGAAACCATAGGAAATTGATTCCTCTGCGCTAAAGATCTTCTTTCATTTATAAATATGAAATAATAAAAACCTCTTTCAAATACAATCTGAAACTGAACTTTTCTGCCTGTCAAAAAACAATCTTTAATAATTGGTCTCTGATTATCTATTTCCCTGCTGGAGGCTGTCATTATATGGGTAACTTCTCTTCTTATTGCATGCGTCTCCGGGAATGAGTGGCTAAAGCTATTAGCATAAGTTGCAGTTACACCAACAAAAACAAAAATAGCTAAAAAAACCCCTAAACCAATTTTTCGTGTCTGGCAAAATTTTAATTTATCTGATTCTCTTTCCATGTTTTTTCTGTTTCTTTAATATTAATTTCCAATGGAATAAATCCAAGCCCAAATTTTCTTCTAATTTTATTTTTAATGTATTTAATATATGATTCGGGAAAACTTTTGCGTCTGTTAACAAAAATTAAAAATTGAGAAGGTTTTATCCCTGTTTGAGTCATATATTTTATTTTAAATCTTATTTTACCACTTAATGACGGTGGCGGATAGTCATTTGTCCATTCTTTTAATGCTTTATTAATATTTGGCGTAGAAACCCTTGTTTCAAGCTGCTTGTTAACTTTTATAGCTATTTTAAGCAAGCTGTCAAATTTTGTATCAGTCAGCGCAGAGGTAGTAACAATTGGCGCAAAATCAAGAATAGGGAAGAAAAATTTTATCCTGTCTTCCATTGCAGTCATTGCATTGGGAATGTGTTTAACCCTATCCCATTTATTTAAAACAATTATTATCCCTTTTCCTTTTTTTACAACATGACCTGCAATTTTTTTATCCTGATCAGAAAGCCCCTCTTCTGCATCTATTAACATAAAAACAATATCACAGTCATCAATTGCTTTTATCGCACGGGTTACAGAATAATATTCAATATTTTCGGAAACTTTATTTTTCCGCCTTATCCCAGCAGTATCCATAATTTTGAATTTTGTATTTCCATATGCAAATTCACCTTCAACTATATCTCTTGTTGTGCCTGGAATATCAGAGACAATAGAAAGCTGGGTTCCTGTAAGTTTGTTTGTTAATGTTGATTTTCCTGTATTTGGTTTTCCCATGATCGCAAGGCGTATAACTTTCTCTTCTTCTTCATCTGAGGGGATTTCATTCTGATACTCTTTTTCGCTCAACAACTCTTCTATCTGCTCTTCCAGAACATCGATATTATACCCATGCGCAGAAGAAACAGGCACAATCCTGTCAAACCCGTAAGAGTAGTAATTCCATATAGTATTTTCTTTTTCAGGAGTATCAACTTTATTTATTACAAAAATAATCTTATCTTTATACTTTCTGATTTTTTCTATAAATATTTCATCTTCCGGCAATATCTCTTTTGCATCAAGAAGAAAAAGGACAATATCTGCTTGTTTAACAAAATTCAAACTTCTCTCCGAAACTATCTTCTCAATTCCTGCTGCTGATGTATTTACTCCTCCAGTGTCCATAAGTTTTATAGTTATATTTCCAAGTTCATATAACTCACTTACAGCATCTCTGGTAACCCCAGGAGTAGGGTCGGTAATTGATTTTCTTTTCCCTAAAATTCTGTTAAAAAGAGTTGATTTGCCAACATTAGGCCTTCCAGCTATAACAACTACAGGATATTTTTCGTTAGATAAGTCCACTAAATCTTTCATTAAACCAGCTCTCTACAAAGGAATTTATTTCTGTTCCTGAGCCCATTTGCATAATAGTATCTATAATTTTTTCTGCTTCTTTTACTTCAACATTTCTTATTACTTTTTTTGCCAAAGGGATCGACGCAGGGCTCATGCTAAAAAATTCAAGCCCCAAGCCCAACAGAACAATAATAGCTTTTGGATCTCCGCCCATTTCACCGCAAAGACTAACAGGAATACCAGCTTTTTTTCCTGCATCAATCGTCATCTTAATAAGTCTTAAAAGAGCAGGATGATACATCTGATAAAGATAAGCAATTTTTTCATTGCCTCTGTCTATTGCTATTGTATATTGAATCAAATCATTTGTTCCAATAGAGAAAAAATCCACTTTTTTTGCAAGAAATTCAACTGCAAGCACTGCAGATGGGACTTCAATCATTATGCCAACAGGTATTTTATCTTTAAACTCCTGCTTTTTAGCCATTAACTCCAGTTTTATTTCTTCTATCATCTTCAAAGTTGCATCTACTTCTTCTATACAGGAAACCATTGGAACCATTATTTTTAAGTTTCCATATATCGAAGCTCTATATAACGCTCTTAACTGTTTTTTAAAAATAGTTCTGCTTGAAAGGCAAAATCTTATTCCTCTCCACCCAAGAAGCGGGTTTCTCTCGCGGATTTCTTCGTAGTTAGGGATAATTTTATCCCCGCCTATATCGAGAGTCCTTATTGTAACAGGTTTTTCTCCCATATCCTGAAGAATTGCCTTATATACTTCAAACTGTTGATCTTCGCTATTATAAAGCTGGGACTGAAGAAGGAGAAATTCTGACCTAAACAGCCCAATACCATCTGCAGCATGGCTTTTTACAGATTCAAGCTCCTGTGGAACTTCAATATTAGCTGCTACAGTTATTTTTTTACCATCATTTGTAACAGCTTCTTTTTTTACATATGATTTAAGGTGTAAACCAATTTCTTCCTGTCTTTTTATTTTTTCAAGGTATATTTTTATTGTTTCTTCATCAGGATCTAAAATTACAATGCCTGCGGTTCCATCTACAATAATGTCATCGCCTGTTTTTACACTGCGCGTTATACTAAACAACCCTACTACAGCAGGTATTTCAAAAGCTCTTGCAATTATGGCAGTATGCGATGTTTTGCCACCTACGTCTAATACAATACCTTTTACATTTTTCTTATCCATTTCTATTGCATCTGTAGGCAAAAGATCATGCGCTACGATTATACACTCTTTTTCAAGGTCTGTAAGTTTTACTCTTTCCTTAAACATAAGATTGTTCAAAATGCGCTTGGCAATATCACGCAGGTCGCTTACTCTTTCTTCCATATACAGGTTCTGTGAAGCGTTTAATTTCTCTATCTGAACCCCTATTGCTTCATAAAAAACCCATTCAACATTTAAAAGTTTTTCACTTAAAGCAGTTTTTATCCCGCCATTAAACGATTCATCTGAAATCATCAATATATGCGAATCAATCATTGCGATCTCATTTTCGCTTACATTCATTAACTTGGCAGCTTCTTTTATTGCTTCAAGTTCGTTTTTCGCTTTTTCAGATGCTGAAATAAGCCTTGAGAATTCTAATTCAATTTGGTCTTTTCCTATTTTAAACTTTGGGACCTTAAGGCGTTCTTCCTGATACAGAAAGACTTTGCCAATATAAACGCCTGGTGAGGCAGAAATACCACTAATAGTTTTCATCTATCAATAAATATAAAGCCTTTATCGCTGCTTGTCAAATATGTCAAATATGTCAAATAAGCAATTTTTGTTGCTATAAGAGCTGTTATTTTATAATTGAATAAAAAATGCCGATATTAATGTTGTCATGAAGCCACAAAACAGGAAAAAAGTAAGAAAAAGGGATTTTAGGCCGGGTTGTCTTTTCTGGATAGCTCTAATTTTACTTGTTATTACCGTATTTATTGTAAACCATAAGAGAATTCAAAATGTTGTTGAAGCAACAGGGTTTTTAAATCTTTTTTCAAAATCGAATCAGGAGCAAGAGGCAACACAGCCAAATGTAGTTCGCATAGTAGAAACTCCAGGAAATGGGGGCGCCAGGCAACAGACAACCCCTGCTACAGAACCGCAGAGAACAGAAGTAGCGCTTCCGGAAACCCAGACAGGAAGCAATGTTATTGTGAACAGAGACGCTGTTCTGGATACAGAAAGAGGATCAGAAAGCATAGCTCAACCCTATAGAGTCAGGGATAGTATTCTTTACTTTATTGCAATTACCGAAGATGGGTCTATCCATTTAAGAAAAACAACAAGAAGTATACGATTTGCAGATTCTCCGCTTACAGCTACAATGAATTCCCTGCTTAGTGGAGTATCTTCATTAGAGTTAAACAATAATCATATTTCGCTAATTCCTGAAAATACACGCCTAAATAGACTTTGGGTAGTAGATGGAACAGCTTATATGGATTTTAATGAGAATTTTCTTTTTAATTCATTTGGAAGAGAAGGATATATAGGGCAATTACAGCAAATTATCTATTCTGCTACTGAATTTCCCACTGTAAACCGGGTTCAGATACTTATTGCTGGAAGAACTATGAATTACCTGGGCGCAACAGGAATATATATAGGTAAACCCCTTACAAGAGCCTCTTTTTAATTTATAACAAGAGAAACAAGTTTTTTGATTTCATTTTTTTCAAGCTTTTCTCTTGTTATCAAAAAAAAGAATTCGCGATTTCCTTTTGTCCCTTTTATGGGTGATTGAACAATATCCTGAACAAATGATTCTTCATCGAATAATTTATCTATTACGGCTAAAAGTGTTTCTTTAAGTATTAAAGTACTTTCTATAACCCCTTTTTCAAGATTACATGATTCTGTCTCAAACTGTGGTTTTATCAAGGCAATCAGTTTTTTTTCTATAGTTAAATCAAGAATTTTTGAAGCAGCATTTGTTATTGAACGAAAAGAAAGGTCTGCTACCCCTATATTTGCAGGGGGAGAGAGGGTGCTTATATCCATGATATTTGTTTTTTCATGGATTATTACCCTTTTATTGTTTCTTAATAAATAGTCTATTTGATTATATCCTACATCAATGGAGTGGACAAAGAGCGCGTTTCTTTTGACAAGACAATCGGTAAATCCGCCTGTTGAACTTCCTGCATCTACAAATACTTTCCCTTCTGTGGCTATTTTCCAGTAATCAAGAGCATATTCAAGCTTATACCCCCCACGGGAGACATATTTTTTTTTGATTATTGTTATTTCGGAATTTTTATCAACTTTTTCTTTAGGATCTTTTATTTTAGCGCCATTAACAAGAACATTACCGCAGAGAATAAGGGCAAAGTTTTCTTCTTTTTTATCATTGCCAAAACGTTTATTTAATAAGGCAAGTAAAGAAGTATTGCTCATACTTTTTCATATATCCGCTCTATTGAAATGGTTTTTCCTGTCTCCGTATCTATTTCTGCAAACACTCCATTGATCATAAGCAGAGTCTCAGCCATTTCCATCTTAAGCGGCATTTGTGTTAAAAATCTTTGCACTGCTATATTTTTGTCACTTCCTATAACAGAATCTTCGGGGCCTGTCATACCTAAATCTGTTATATAACCTGTCCCTTTGGGCAATATTTTTTCATCAGCAGTTTGAACATGGGTGTGGGTCCCTGCAACAAGACTTACCTGGCCATCAAGATATAACGCAAGCGCTTCTTTCTCAATAGTAGATTCTGCGTGAAAATCTATTATGATTATATTTACAGATTTATCTTTTTTTATTTTTTTTATTATTTCTACAGCGCTTGTAAATGGGCAGTCAAGGTTTGACATCCCTTCCCGGCCTTCAAGATTTATAACAGCAGCTTTAACTCCTGCTTTTTCAATAATAATAAATCCATGCCCTGGAGCGCCTTCGGGATAGTTTGCGGGACGCAATACACTTGGGGTGTCCTTTAAACACTGCAGCCCTTCTGGTTTTTGCCAAACATGATTACCTGTAGTAATAACATCCCCGCCACTTTGGATAAGCTGCTCCACAGTTTTAGGGACAATTCCAAACCCTTCTGCGGAATTTTCTCCATTTATTATTACGAGGTCAACTTTTTTCTTTTTTATTATACCTTTTAGATTAAAAAAAAGAGCTCTGCACCCAGCCTGTCCGCAAACATCGCCGAGCAGCAGAACTTTAAATTTATTATCTTGCATATTCTACAATACGTGTTTCTCTTATAATTGTAACTCTGATTCTTCCGGGATATCGCAACTCTGATTCAATTTTCTTTGCAATAGTTTTACACAATTCAGATGCCTGCTCATCATTTACAGTCTCATTGTTAACAATAATTCTTAGCTCCCTGCCTGCCTGTATTGCGTATGCTTTGTCTACTCCAGGAAAATCAATTGCAATTTTTTCAAGATTTTCAAGTCTTTTGATATAATTATCAATTGTTTCACGCCTTGCACCGGGCCTTGCAGCTGATACTGCATCTGCAATCTGCACAATTATTGATTCAATACATGAAGGCTCAATATCATTATGATGAGAACCAATTGCATTTATAATCCTTGCGTCTTCTCCCATTTTTTTAGCTGCTTCCATACCAAGTTCTGCATGATTACTATCGCTATTTGTCTCAATCCCTTTTCCAATATCATGAAGCAATGCAGCCCTTCTTGTTATTGCTTTATTAGCGCCAACTTCTGATGCAATAAGGCTTGCTATTATGGCAACCTCTTTTGAATGTTGCAGCACATTTTGACCATAACTTGTCCTGAAATGGAGGCGACCAAGGCTTCTTATTCCCTCTGGGCTCATATTATGAATCCCAAGATCAAACAGAACCTTTTCTCCTTCTTCAAAAATAGTCTGGTTAATTTCTTTTTTTACTTTTTGCACAATTTCTTCAATTCTTGCAGGATGTATTCTTCCGTCAATTATCAGTCTCTCAAGAGCTATCTTTGCAATTTCCTTTTTAACTGGGTCAAAACAGGATATTACAACTGCTTCAGGAGTATCATCTATAATAATATCTACCCCTGTAAGTGTTTCAAGGGTCCTTATGTTTCTCCCTTCGCGCCCTATAATCCTCCCCTTCATTTCATCGTTTGGAAGGCTTACAGATGCTATTGTTACCTCTGAACTTACATCTGTCGCTATTCTTTGAACAGTTGAAACCAGTATTTCCCTGGCTTTTTTCTCAGCAGCAAGCTGTGCTTCCTGTTCAATCTTATTTAGAATTGTCTGAGCATCCTGTTTTGCTTCACTTTCAAGCGATTCTATTATAAGTTTTTTTGCATCAGCAGCAGATAAACCTGAAACTTTTTCCAGTTTTCTTTGCCATTCTTTCTCCTGCCCAGCCAATATAGCTTCTTTTTTTTCTATATTACTCTCACGGTCTGTAACTGCCTGCATTTGTTTTTCAAGCAGCCCTATTTTACTATCGAGGTTGTCTTCTTTTTGAAGCAATCTTCTCTCAAAACGCTGTAGTTCGCTTCTTCTCTCCCTAAATTCCTTTTCTTGCTGATTTCTTTCTCTAAGAAGCTGGTCTTTTGTTTCCAGAATCAGCTCTTTTTTCTTTGCCTCAGCTTCTTTAGCAGCATCTTGTTTTATACGCTCAGCTTTCTGTTCAGATGATGATAGCTGAACTCTTGCATATAACCACCTAATTATCCAACCTAATATCAAACCAATGAGAGGAAGAATTATATAAAAAATAATGTCCATTCTCTTCCTCCATTTATTTTTTAATAGAAAATAATAACTATTTTTTATGGTAGTTGTCAAGAATTTTCATGATAGTCTAGCTAACAAGTGGCAATTTAAGGGTATAATAGTGAAATTTATTAAAAAAAACGGTTTTTTTCTTATCAAATTACGCTTGGACGTATTTTACTTCTGCAATAATAGAACTTAAAGAAAAAGTTGCGATATCTGGAGCAGCCACAAAATAGGCTTGTTTTTCTTTAAATCTTATTGGGGCAAGTAAAAAACTTTTGATTTTTTTACTATCATTTGAAGAGAATTTATCTTTAAGTTCTTCTATTCTATCAATATCGGTTTTAAGAAATAAAATTTTTCTTTCATTAAGCAATTCTTTGGCAATAAGTGAATCATTTTTTATCTTAAGTAATCCAGGATGATCTTTATTAAAAAGACCTACTGATACATCAGGGTAATATCCTTCATCATCTTGTGTCAAAATAACAGCAAATCTTGAGTCCATCTTTCTTGTTAATTTAAATAAAAGTTTTACAACTTCAATAGGGTCAGCTTCGTTAATATTATAGGAAATATCGCTATAAAAGCCATAATCTTCATCAATTTTTATTTTAATATCTTTTTCATCATGACCAGAAACATCTTCTGCGCCTGAAAAAACAGGCAAATCTATTGCATCATCAAAAAAGAGATCTGAAATAGACGCTTCTTCGTGTTTTTCGGGATCTTCACCTTCTTCCAAATCATCAGCAGTGTTATATAATCCTTCATTAATTTTAAAAACCCCATTTTTTTCTATTATAGGAGACTTTTCCTTTTCTTCTGCTTCTTTCAGTTTTGCAATAACTTCTTTTATTGTCCATATTTCCAGAAGACCCTGTTGTTTTAATACTTCAATATTTTTTGAAAAAGGTGATGATTTACTATTACCAAGATCAGAAGCTGGTATTTCTTCCGCTGAAGTTTCCTGGTCAGAAGTTACTTCCTTTTTTGCTTTGCCATAAAAGGAATCAGGCATATAGTTCGGTCTATATACACCAACAATATCATTTTTTATATATTCTACAATTTTTACTTTATCATCTTTATCTAGGTCTGCTTCTTCAAGAAATTCAAGCTCTTCAAATTCATGATCTATAATGAGTGGTTTAAAATCTTCTATTGTTTCAAGAGTTTCAATTTCTTGTGGAGGAGGAGTATATTTTTTAGATTTCTTTTCATATGCATCAGCAGCTTTAGCATCTGCCTCATCTTCCAGTTCAGATACTACATCAATATCTTCAAGATCTACTGCTTCTTCATGGTCTTCTTCCAGTTCCTCGATCAATTCAAAAACATCTGTTTTACTCTCTTCACTTTGAACACCATTTTTTAATTCTTCTTTAAATGATGAAACTTTTTCAAGGTCTACTTCATCTTCGCCATCACTAACAGGAATAATATTACTTTCAATTTCGGTAATAGCAGTTTGGATTTCATTTTCGTTTATAATTTCTTCACCATAATCTTTATAAACAGACCCAAGTTCTTCAAATTTTTTATCTTCATCTATAAGCGTTGTTTCTGGCGATTCACTCTCTATTAATTCATCTATTTCTTCTGGAACTGCTTCCTCTTCCACTTCGTCAAGCGCTTCTACTTCTTCGGGAATTGCTTCAGCTTCAAATTCCTCCACTTCATCAAGCGCTTCTACTTCGTCAAGTGCTTCTACTTCTTCGGGAACTGCTTCAGCTTCAAGTTCCTCCACTTCATCAAGTTCCTCTACTTCATCAAGTGCTTCCACTTCATCGAGGTCTTCAACATCTTCAACCTCAACAGGCTTCATTTTGTTGCTTACAGGCTGAACAACAGGTGCTGATTCCATATTTGGTTTTGAAGTAGCGCCAGGGAATTTGTTTTTGATAATATCTTCGTTTGCAATAATTTTCCTGATTATTTCTTCAATATTGCTATTTTTATTATCAGCGCCTTTGTCGAGATGCCCTGCAAGAAGACTTATTATCTCATCCCAGCTTTTATCAATAAGATTATTTACAGTCTCATCTTTTTCGCCTTTTAATCCTGCTATACCTTGCTTAAATTTTTTACGCACCTCTTCCTTGCGGTTCTCAAGTTCTTTTTTCCATACTCTCCATTCTACTTCACTTTTATTTTCAAGATATTCAATAAGAAAATTTACCTGAAACCGCTTTACCCTTTCAGCAATAACAACAACCTGATCCTGCTTAATATTCATCAATAAAAAAGAAAATATGAATATAATTGAAAATGCTGAAAAAAGAAGGATATATCTATAAACAGCGTTTATTCTAATAAGAGAATCAGAAATAACATATCCCAGAAAGCCTTCTCGCCATCTTTGCGTAATAACAGAAAAACTGTTTCCATCAGCATCAACGTAAAGGGTATAGGGATTTATTATTTGAGTAGTTGTCCAGTAAGCTTTTAGCTCATCAAGAACAGAAGCGCTAGTATCAAATATATTAAAGACAATATTACTATGATCCAGGTATTTCATAACCACAGGTCTTTCAATAATATTTCTTTGGACAAGAAAATTTCTTAAGTCATTTGTTGTAAGATAGACTAAAATTGCGCCTCTTCTTATTCCTGTAGCGCTGTAAACAGAAGATACAAACAGATTAGAATTTTCTTCTGAATCAAAAAAAATGGTTGGTTCATTACCTGCGCGTCTTATAATACTTATAAATTTTTCAATTGCTTGCGCATCCGGTGTTCTATAAGAAACTCTTGTAGGATCCAATGATTGTATATCCGCAGGACTGCTGCTGTAATGAACTCTCCCCTCATCATCAATGACTCTAATAAAATAAATATCTATATGCTGTTCAATTAAAGAACTTATTATATTTTCTCTACTAAGAATATCTTCTCTGCTTTGATTTATAAGAAAACTGTTTCTTATGGCTGGGTCATTTGAAATGGCAGTAAATATTTCAATGCGATTATTTTCATATTCTTCTATAGCAGTATCAACACTAGCTATTCTGGTTTCTATTTCGGCAACTATTTTCCTGTTATAGAATTTAGACTCTATAAAATGGAAAAGAGTAGAGTAAGATATAATGGTAAAAGCTGTAAACAAGATTAGTGTAATAATCAAGCTTATTGCAGCTTTTTTAATAATTGCCATTTTGAGTGATTACTTATCTCCTTCAAAACAAAATACAATTCTATCTATTATATATCTATATATCGGCAAATCAGAATAAAAAAAAGAGAGGTAAATACCTCTCTTTATATTATATAAGAAAATATAAAATTTCTCAATAAATAAAAATTACATCAGCTATTGGCAGATTCAACTTTTTCTTTTGTTTCCTTATTTTCTTTTACTTCTTTGCTCTCTTTTGCGTCTTTTTTCTTGCCTTTGACTTCTTTTTCTTTTCTTACTACCAACTCAAGAAAAACTACTTCTGCTGCATCACCAAGTCTTCTACCAAGCTTTAAAATTCGGGTATAACCACCGTTTCTTTTGCTAAATCTGGGTGCTATATCTGTGAAAAGCTTTATAATAACAGCTTTATCATTGATATCTTTTGCAATAATTCTTCTATTATGAACAGAATCAATTTTTGCTCTTGTAATCATTTTCTCTGCTTTTTTTCGAACCTCAAGAGCTTTTGCTTTTGTTGTCTTAATTCTTTCATATTTAAATATAGAGGTAACCATATTTCTTGTCATAGCTTTTCTATGATTACTTTTCCTACTTAGTCTGTTAAAACCAATTTTATGCTTCATTTTCGTCTTCCTTTTGGCTATTTGGAGTTGCTTTAAACCTTAACGAGCTGTAATCAACCATACCAAGCTCAAGATTCCATTCCTTAAGTTTTTCTTTTATCTCCTGCAGAGATTTTTTTCCAAAGTTTCTGGTTTTTGCAATATCATCTTCTGTTCTTGAAGTAAGTTCTCCAATAGTTCTGATATTAGCATTCTTAAGGCAATTACTTGATCTGACAGAAAGTTCAAGTTCGTCTACCGGCGTTTCAAGAATTTTTCTTATTCTTTCCTCTTCCTCATCAATATCATCTTCTCCGCTAACCATATCTTCATCAAAATTTATAAAGATTGTAAAATGATCTTTTGCTATTTTTGCTGCTTCTGCAATTGCATCTTCTGGAGTTATTGTACCATCTGTCCAAACTTCAAGAATAAGTTTATCATAATCATTTCTATAGCCAACTCTTGTATTTTCAATTGAGTATTTTACACGGCTTATGGGAGAAAATACCGCATCAATTGGAATTGTCCCAATAATATCAATATACTTCTCATTTGTTTCAGCAGGTATATACCCTCTTCCAAGATCAATCTGAACTTCAATATCAACATTTGCATCTTTCATTAATGTAGCAATTTTAAAATCGCTATTTAAAACAGTTATCTGCGAATCTACCTGAAAATCTTTAGCAAAAATTTCCCCGTCTTTTTTGTTTTCAAGCAATATTATTTTTTGTTCAAGGTCATCTTCAAGCTTGATCTTAAGTTGCTTTAAATTATTAATAATTTCAGGAGTATCTTCCACAACCCCTGGTATTGATTCAAATTCACTTGATATGAAACGTGGATTCCCATCAATATCATAACTTGTAAATTTTACAGCTGTTATTGCATAACCCTGTAGTGATGAAAGGAGAATCCTCCGCAAAGTATTTCCAATAGTTGTACCAAAGCCTCTTTCAAATGGATAAGCAACAAACTTTCCATATTTTTTGGAACTTTCACTTTGCTCAAATGAAATACCTTTAGGCCTTTTAAATCCTTTCAAAAGATTTTTTCTTGCCATTTATTACCTCGAATATAACTCGACTATTAACTGCTCATTGATCTCCGAAAGATCTGTAACCTCGCTTCTTAATGGGACAGCTCTTAATACACCTTTCATTTCATCAGGATTAACCTCAAGCCATGGTGATACACCAGAGCGTGTAAATTCCTTAAGGCTTTCTTTAACCATAACCATTTTTTTGCTTTTTTCTTTTACTTCAATAACATCGTTCTGTTTTAAAAGATATGATGGAATATCTACCTTTTTCCCATTTACCAATATATGCCCATGGTTCACAAGCTGTCTTGCCTGATCCCGGGAAGTAGCGAACCTCATTCTAAAAACAACATTATCAAGTCTTGATTCAAGCAGTCTTATAAGGTTTTCACCTGTTTTCCCTTTTCTTCTTGCTGCTTCAACAAAAGTAAGGTGAAACTGCTTTTCAAGCATACCATATATTCTTTTAAGTTTCTGTTTTTCTCTAAGCTGTAGCCCGTAGTCAGACATTTTTCCAACTCTTGATTTTGCAGACTTACCAGGCATATTTTTTTTCTTTGTAATTGCGCACTTTGGAGAATTACACCTATCTCCTTTTAGAAGAAGTTTTTTCTTTTCTATTCTGCACAATCTGCATTTTGGTCCTATATATCTTGCCATCTAATCCTCGTTATTAAACTCTTCTTGTTTTCTTTGGCCTGCACCCATTATGAGGGATAGGAGTAACATCCTTAATACTCATAACCTTTACTCCAAGAACCCCTATAGATCTTATAGCAGATTCTCTTCCTACTCCGGGCCCTTTAACATAAACATTTACTTCCCGAAGTCCAATATCCATTGCTTTTTTTATAGCAGTTTCTGCTGTTGTCTGAGCAGCGTATGGGGTAGATTTCTTTGCACCTTTAAAAGAAAGACCCCCGGCACTTGCCCATGATATAGCATTTCCGTTTAAATCAGTAATAGTAACTATTGTATTATTAAATGTAGCCTGTATATATACATTACCACTAAATACGCTTTTTTTCTCTTTCTTCTTTTTCAGATTAGCCAATTATAACCTCCAGCCTTACTTCTTCTTACCAGCTACAGTCTTCTTTTTACCTTTTCTGGTTCTTGCGTTTGTTTTTGTACGCTGACCTCTTACAGGCAGCCCTTTTCTATGCCTAAGCCCTCTATAGCTTCCAATATCCATAAGTCTTTTTATGCTAAGTGAAACTTCAGTTCTTAACCGACCTTCTACTTTAAACTCATTTTCTATTTCTTTTCTTAAGTCATTTATTTCTTCAGCTGACAAATCATTGATTTTTTTCTCTGGATTAACTCCGGTTGTCTCACAAATTTTTAATGCTGATGTCCTACCAATACCATAAATATATGTCAGTGCAATTTTTGCACTTTTATTTGGCAGGTCTATACCTGCAATTCTTGCCATTTAGCCCCCCTACCTTTGTCTCTGCTTATGTTTAGGGTTCTGACAGATAATTCGTAAGACCCCTCTTCTTATTATTATTTTACATTTTTCACACATAGGTTTTATACTAGCTCGTACTTTCATTGTCTTATAACTCCTAAAGATTCCTGGATCTTATTCTACCTTTTTTCACAATACCTTCATGATGATGCATCTTTAAATGCCCCTCAATCTGCGCCACAAAATCAAGAGCAACACCTACCATAATCAAGAGAGACGTCCCCCCCATTAGCATTGATAGCTCTGTTGGAAAACCAAATAAAATCTGAATCACTGTAGGTATTAATGCTATGAGCGCCAGAAAAAGCGCGCCAGGAAGAATGATCCTGCTTAATATTCTTGAAAGGTGTGATTCTATATTTTCTGTTCTTATACCTGGTATTGATCCACCATTCTCCCTTATCTGCTTTGTAATCTCTATAGGGTTTAAAGTAACCTGCGTATAAAAGAATGCAAAAAACACTATTAAAAGTGAAAACACAAGGAGATAGAGAAAACCTGTTGGTCTAAACCAATATGCAAGCTGCGCCATCCATCTGTACTGCACCCCAAGATTTCCAAAAATCTGAAGCGGGAACACCATAACAGATGATGCAAAAATAACAGGAATTACCCCAGATGGATTTATTTTAAAAGGGATATAAGTATTCTGTCCACCATACATTTTTCTGCCAATTACCCTTTTGGCATAGTTTACAGGAATTTTACGCTGCCCCTGCTGCTCGTATACTACAAGAGCAATAACCCCGACAAACATCGCCAGAACTACTATTACAAACACCACATTGAGCTCTCTTGCCTGCACCATTTGAAAAAGTTGGTAGAACGCTTGCGGCATTCTCGCAATAATACCCGCAAAGATTATCAGAGAGATACCATTACCAACACCTCTTTGCGTAATCTGCTCTCCCATCCACATGAGCAGTATTGTTCCTGTTGTTACAGTAATAATCGCAATAATTGAATATGCCCAATAAGACATTGTAATAGCATCAGGAATGCTGCGAGCATATACAGTAACTACGTATGACTGCAAAAGACACACAACTACTGTTCCATATCTTGTATATTTCTGTATCTTTTTCTTGCCACCTTCCTGTTCTGAAATCTTTTTCAGTTTTGGAAAAACAAGAAGAAGAAGCTGCATAATTATGGACATAGATATATATGGCATAATACCAAGCATAAATACAGAAAAATTGGAAAATCCACCGCCTGTAAAAAAGTCAATATACTCTGTTAAAGCGCCTCCACCAGCCTGCTGCAAAGTTGAAAAATAGAGTTTAAGCGCATTGATATTAATCCCCGGAATAGGAAGAATTGTTCCAATTCTATATATCATTAAAACAGTAATTGTAAAAATAATTCTATCGCGTAAGTCTCTTATTCTAAAAATATCTATTATCGGGTTTGCCATATTTAATTACCTATTCTTACTATTTTTATCCATAACAATTATACTACCACCAGCTTTTTCGATCTTTTCCTTTGCACTGGCAGAAATATTTTCAAGGGAAACTTCAAGTTTCTTTGTAAGCTCTCCATTCCCTAAAAGCTTCACATTCTTGTCGCTTCTTCTTATAAGCGATTTTTCAAGCAATGTTTCCATGCTAACTTTTTCACCATTATTATAAACTGATTCTATATCAGCTATATTAAGCACTTTATTTATTTTCTTAAAAGGATAATTTGAAAAGCCTCTGGAAGCAATTCTTCTATATATAGGCATCTGGCCGCCTTCAAATCCAGGTCTTACCCCGCCGCCAGATCTTGCGTTCTGCCCTTTATGTCCTTTTCCTGCTGTTTTTCCCAATCCAGAACCAGTACCTCTTCCAACTCTTTTTCTGGTTTTGTTTGCCCCAACAGGTGCGTTAAGTACAAGTTCACTCATAACTATTTTATCTCCTCAACTACAACAAGATGTTCTATGGCTTTAACCATCCCAAGTATTGCAGGGTTAGATTCCTTTTCTACTGTGGAGTTGATTTTTCCAAGTCCAAGAGCTTTTACTGTTTTTTTCTGATAAGGTTTTCTACCTATTGTGCTTCTCACAAGTTTTATTCTTATTTTTCCAGACATTGCCATTATCCCCACATTTCACTTATTGACTTGCCTCTATCAGCTGATACTTTTTTAGCATCCATTAAGTCATTAAATCCGCTAAAAACTGCTTTAACTATATTTATACTGTTCTTGGAACCAAGTGATTTGCTAAGAATATCATTTATACCAACAGCATCCATAACAGCTCTTACAGCTCCACCTGCAATAACTCCAGTACCAGGAGCAGCTGGCTTCATTACAATTTTTGCGCTCTTGAATCTGGCAATCACTTCATGAGGAATTGTTTTATTTTTAACAGGAACTTTAAACATATTTCTTTTTGCCTTATCCATTCCTTTTCTGATTGCTTCAGAAACATCATTAGCCTTGCCAAAACCATATCCTACAGAACCATTTTGATCGCCAACAACAACCAGAGCAGAAAAAGAAAATCTTCTACCACCCTTTACAACTTTAGCAACCCTGTTCAGCTTAATTAATTTCTCAACTAATCCTTTATCTTTATCCTGATCCACCATTTCCCCCTAAAATACCAGGCCTGCTTTTCTGATGCCATCTGCTAAAGCCTTTACCTTTCCGTGAAAAATATAACCATTTCTATCAAAAACTATTTTTTCAATATTTTTTTCTTTAAGTCTTTTTCCCAACTCTTCGCCAAGTTTTCCAGCGCCCTCAAGATTCGACTTAATACCTGAAAGTTTTTCTTCTTTATTGGAAACCGCAACTATTGTTGTACCAGCTTTATCATCAATAGCCTGCGCATAAATATATAAATTGCTTTTATACACAGTAAGCCTTGGTCTTTCCTGGGTTCCTGATATTTTTGCGCGAATACCTCTTTTCCTTCTGCCTCTTCTTTTTTCCATATCAATTAGTCTTTTCATATCATCCTACCCTATTTTGCACCTGACTTTCCAACTTTTCTTCTTACAACTTCATTCTCATATTTTATACCTTTACCTTTGTACGGCTCTGGTTTTCTGAATGATCTTATTTCAGCGCAAGTCTGTCCTACTCGTTCCTTGTCAATACCGGAAATAGTAAGTCTATTAGGACTTTCTGCTGTTATTGTAAGTCCATCAAGGATCGGATACTCAAACTGTGTGGAATATCCAATACTAAGAAAAAGAGATTTTCCAACAACTTCAGCTCTGTAGCCTACCCCGTTTATAACAAGTGTTTTTTTAAAACCCTCTGAAACTCCTTTAACCATATTATTTAAAAGAGTTCTGTAAAGTCCATGATAAGCTCTTGCTTCTTTTGTATTTTCATTAGCTTTAACATGAATCTGGTTTTCTTCCTGTGAAACAGAAACTTCTGACCTGAAACTTCGTGCAAGCTTCCCTTTTGCTCCCTCAACTGTAATGCTATTCCCATCAATAGTTACTTTAACACCTTTTGGGACAGTTATCGGTAATTTACCTATACGAGACATACTCCAACTCCCCCCTACCAAATTGAACAAATAAGTTCGCCGCCAATTTTTTTCTCAGCTGCTTTCTTACCCGTTGTTACACCTGATGATGTTGAAACAACTACTGTACCATATCCATTTCTAACCCTGGGCATCTCTTTGTAGCCTGAATAAATTCTTCTACCAGGAGTGGATATCTTCTCAATACCATGAATAATTGGTTTCTCTGTTTCATCATATTTAAGAAACAGTCTTATATAATTTTTGCCATCCTGCTGGATCTTTTTAAAGTTCTTTATATAACCTTCATTTTTCATAACTTTAATTATTTCCAGCTTAAGTTTTGAAGGAATTATATCAACTCTGTCAAAACCTGCACGACTGGCGTTTCTAATTTTTGTCAGCATATCTGCAACAGGATCTGATACTGCCATTTTCTTCTCCTACCAGCTTGATTTAGTTACACCAGGAATCAATCCCTGGCTTGCTAGTTTTCTAAAACAAATTCTACACATCTGAAAATCTCTCATATAACCCCTGGGTCTTCCGCAAACCTTACATCGGCTTACCCTTCTGGTTTTAAATTTAGGCTTCCTCTGTGCTTTAATTATCATTGATTTTTTTGCCATCTACTGCACCCCTATTTCCTGAACGGCATTCCGAGCTTTTTAAGCAGACTTCTTGCTTCTTTATCACTATTTGATGTAGTAATAATAGCAATATTTAATCCACTAACTCTTTCTATTTTATCATAATCTATCTCTGGAAAAATTATCTGCTCTTTTATACCAATGGAATAATTTCCATGTCCGTCAAAAGCATTGGGGTCAACGCCTCTAAAGTCTTTTACACGAGGTAACGCCACATTGATAAATCTATCCAAAAATTCCCACATTCTATTTTGACGTAAAGTAACTTTAGCGCCTATTTCATAACCTTCCCTAAGTTTAAAGTTTGCAATCGACTTTCTTGCTTTTGTTTTAACAGGCTTTTGTCCTGTAATAAGCGCAAGCTCCTGAACTGCTGCCTCAAGAAGTTTCTTATTTTGTATAGCTTCGCCAACGCCAACACTAACAACTACTTTTTCAACTCTGGGGATCTGCATTACTGACTTATATCCAAATTCACCAACAAATTCTTTTTTTACTTCAGCATATTTGGTTTTCAAATTCGGTTCTTTTTTACTCATTACAGTACTTCCCCGCATTTTTTGCATTTTCTAATTTTATTATCTCCGGATATTTCAATACCAATACGTGTAGGACCACATTTTCTGCACATTATCATTACATTTGAAATATCTATTAACGCTTCTATTTCAAGTATGCCACCCTTTTCACCACGTTTTCTGGGCTTTTTGTGCTTCTTCACCATATTGACACCAGAAACTACAACGCCACCTTTAGTTCTATCAACTCTAACGATTTTCCCTGTTTTACCTTTTTCTTTTCCTGTAACAACTTTTACAAGATCATCTTTTTTAAGCTTATATTTAACTTTTTCCATATCCAAATCCTTTAAAGAACTTCCGGAGCAAGAGAAATAATTTTCATGTAATTAGTATCTCTGAGCTCTCTTGCAACAGGCCCAAAAATTCTTTTTCCCCTCGGATTCATGGCCTGGTCAAGAATAACACAGGCATTATCATCAAACCTTATATTTGTTCCGTCAGGCCTTTTAACCTTATTTGTAGTACGAACTATAACAGCTTTATGAACATCGCCTTTTTTTACAGGCGCATTTGGAATAGCATCTTTTACTGCTACTACAATTATATCGCCGATTTTCGCAGTTCTTTTTTTGCTGCCGCCCAGTACTTTTATGCACTGTACAATTTTGGCGCCACTATTATCTGCAACATTAAGATATGTTTGCATCTGTATCATATCTTTCCTACTCCTTCCAGCTTCACCGTATTTTCTTCAGTTTAATTATTTAGCTTTTTCAATAATTTCAAGAAGCTGCCAGCATTTTTCCCTGCTTATAGGCCTGGACTGGATCACTCTCACTTTATCGCCAGATTTTGCCTCATTTTTTTCATCATGAGCCTTAACCTTTTTTGTGCTAATAACATATTTTTTATACAATCTATGAAGCTTTCTCTTCTCGATTGCCACAACAATTGTTTTATCCATTTTATCGCTGACAACAACACCGCTATAAATTTTCTTGTTCGTTTTTTTATTTTCCTGGCTATTTTCCACTTTGATCTCCTAAACCTTTCTAATTCCAAGATCATTTTCATGAATTAATGTCTTAAGCCGCGCTATTTTCCGTCTTATACTTCTTTTTTCGAGCGGATTCTCAATATGACCAAGCACTGATTTAAATCTTAAATCCATATATTTTTTTGTAAGTTCGTTATATTTGGAATTAAGCTCTTCATATGTTAAATCTTTAAAATTTTCTTTCATACTTCTACTCCAGATCTCTTCTTGCAACAAATCTTGTTTTTATAGGAAGCTTGCTTCCTGCAAGTGTCATTGCTTCAAGTGCAAGTTCTTTTGGAATACCACCCATTTCAAACATAACAGTCCCGGGCTTCACAACTGCAACCCAATACTCAGGATTACCTTTTCCTTTTCCCATTCTTGTTTCTGCTGGTTTTTTTGTGAATGGCATATCAGGGAAAATTCTGATCCAAACCTTACCGCCTCTTTTTATCTTTCTTGTCATTGCAATTCTGGCTGCTTCGATTTGCCTGTTTGTAACCCACTTTGGTTCAAGCGCTACAAGACCAAAATCGCCAAATGCAACTGTATTCTTTCTTGATGCTGCTACAAACAGAGACGAAACATTTCGCATCTTTTTTCTATATCTCGTTCTTTTAGGACTAAGCATTTCCCACTACTCCTTGTCACCGGTTCTTGTCTTTTTCTTTTTTACCAGTGCGCCGGCATCTTCTTTTATATCTTTCTTGTAAACTTCACCATGGAAGACCCAAACTTTTACACCTATTGCACCAAAAGTTGTAAATGCTTCGGAAAAACCATAATCAATATTTGCCCTAAAAGTATGAAGAGGAACCCGGCCTTCTTTATATTGCTGCACTCTTGCCATTTCTGCACCAGCAAGACGTCCTGCTATTCTTATTTTTATACCCTGAGCCCCGCCCCTTAAAGCATTATTGATTGCAGATTTTAGCACTTTTCTAAAAGATCCTTTTGACTTCAACTGCTTCGCAATGTTTTCTGATATTATCTGCGCATTAGTTTCTGCTTTTTTAAGTTCTTTTATTTTAAGCTGTATTTTTTTGCCAGCTTCTTTTTGAAGTTTTTCGCCAATTTTTTCTATTGTGGCGCCTTTTGCTCCAATCAATACTCCAGGCCTTGCACTTTCTATTACTACTGTTATTCGCTGAGGCTGTCTTACAATCTCAACATTTGCGATTTCAGCGCTTTTGGTTTCAGGAATTTCTATTAAAACCTTTCTAAGACGAAGATCTTCATGAAGTGTATCAGCATACTCTCTGGGATCTACATACCATTTTGACTTCCAGGTTTTATTTATACCAAGTCTTAAACCTATTGGATTAACTTTCTGTCCCAACTTATTTCTCCCCCATCACTGCTATTTCATCAACAACAACAGATATATGACTCATTCTTTTCAAAAGAATGTCTCTCTTTCCGCGAGCTCTGACCCAAAGTCTTCTAAGTCTTGGCCCATCGCTTACCTGAAGGTCCTTTATATAAAGCATCTCTTCATCCAGTTTTTTATTTTGAAAAAGAGCATTTGCTGCTGCAGACTGAATAACTTTTTTAAGAATTCTTGCCCCTTTATTTGGTATTGCATCAAGTTTTGCAAGAGCCTCTGTATACTGAATGTTTCTTACCACATCTGCAACCGGTCTTACCTTTCTTGGTGAAACCATAAGATATTTAGCCACAGCTTTATATCCTTTTTTAGCTTCCATATTAAACACCTATCTCCTTAATCAACATCAAGCCTTTTTGGCTTTTTTATCAGAAGCTGAATGACCTCTATAAAACCTGGTAGGTGAAAATTCACCTAACTTATGTCCAACCAAATTCTCTGTAATATAAACAGGGATCCAGGTTTTTCCATTATATACAGATATTGTAAAACCAACCATTTCGGGTATAACTGTTGAACACCTGGAGTAAGACTTAATCATCTTTTTATCTCCGGACTTTCCCATTTCAATAACTCTTTTATAAAGCTTTTTTTCTATAAAAGGCCCTTTTTTTACTGATCTAGACACACTTATCTCCTACTTTCGCTTTTTTACTATATATTTACTGGACAGCTTTCTCTTGCTTCTTGTTTTATAACCTTTTGTTGGTTTACCCCAAGGAGTAACCGGGTGACGCCCGCCGGAAGTTCTTCCTTCTCCACCACCATGCGGATGGTCATGCGGATTCATTGCAACACCTCTAACTTTAGGTCTTTTTCCAAGCCATCTTGTTCTTCCTGCTTTTCCAATTGAAACATTCATATGGTCTTCATTGCCCACAGTACCTACAGTCGCATAACATTTATGAAAAACCATCCTCATTTCTCCAGAGGGAAGCTTTACTGTAATATAATCACCTTCTTTAGCAACAACTACCGCGCTTGTACCTGCGGATCTTACAAGTTGCCCACCCCTTCCAAATTGAAGTTCAACATTATGAATTTCAATACCAAGAGGTATTTTATCAAGGGGAAGCGCATTTCCAGGTTTCACAGGAGAAGCATCACCGCTTTGGATCATATCTCCTACCTTGAGCCCTTTAGGAGCAAGAATATATCTTTTTTCTCCATCAACATAATAAATTAACGCAATATTGGCGCTTCTGTTTGGATCATATTCAATCTGCGCTACTTTTCCGGGTACACCAAATTTATCTCTTTTAAAATCGATAAATCTATATTTCTTTTTATGTCCGCCGCCTCTTCTTCTTACACTTATTCTTCCGCTTGCTCCGCGCCCTGCTTTAGAGCCCATCCCTTTTGAAAGGCCCTTTTCCGGCTTATCAGTCGTTATCTCATCTTTAACAAGCGTTGTCTTTGTTCGCAAACCCGGCGTGCTGGGTTTATACTTCTTAATACCCACTTTTAAAAGCCCCCTAATCAAACACCTTCAAAAATATCTATTTTTTCGCCAGGAGAGAGGGTTACAATGGCTTTTTTCCATGCAGCTTTCTCTCCTTCTCTGAATCCGGATTTTGTTCTTGAAGTTTTCTTCTTACTTTTTACCCATGCAACATTGCATGCTACCGGCTTTACATTAAACATTTTTCTTACAGCATCCATAACCTGAAACTTGTTAGCTTCTGGCGTGATCCTGAAAGCATATTTAAAACTCTTGGCTTCTCTCATTGCATTTGTTTTTTCTGTAACAACAGGTTCAATAAGAATACTTTCTACTTTCATTCTGCTGCCCCCTGTCGTGTCTTGCCATAAAAATCATTAAGCTTGAGAGCTGCTGACTCCATAAGCAAAATATTTTTTCCATAAAACAGATCATGCGCACGCAGCCTGTCGTATGAAAGAAAAGAAAGCCATGGAATATTTTTTCCCGCTCTTTTGATTATGCTGTCATTATCTTTAAGAATCAGAACTGTTCTTTCTTTATTAACAAGATTTTTTAAAATTGAAGCAATGTCTTTGGTTTTTCCGCTTTCAACTGTAAAATCTTCAACAACTTTTATGCTGTTATTTTTATTTTTAAGGCTTAATACAGATTTCATTGCGCTCTGCTTCATGGTCTTCGGCATTTTATAACTATAATCTCTTGGTTTTGGTCCAAACACAACACCACCATGAACCCAAATAGGGCTTCTTCTGCGCCCTGATCTTGCATTGCCAGTACCTTTTTGCGACCATGGCTTTGCAGTACTGCCCCTAACCTCGGCCCTGCCTTTTGTTGAAGCAGTTCCAACTCTCATATTTGCAAGTTCATTATTAATTGCGTAATATATTGTGCCTTCGCTTACTTCACAATTAAAAACCGCGTCATCAAGATTAATTGTTTTTATCTCTTCGCCTTTTACCGAAAAGACTTTAACTTCCATTTTCTTCCTCTGCCTATTTTATACTTTTTCGTACCATAACAATACTTTTATTAACACCAGGCACTGCACCAGCTACTAATAAAACCTTATTCTCAACATCTATTTTTACTACTTTAAGATTTTGAATCGTTACTTTATCATTCCCCATTCTTCCGGCCATTTTCTTGTTTTTAAATGTCCTTGCAGGAAATGTATTTTGTCCGGTTCCCCCGGCTTCTCTATGAAATTTAGAACCATGGCTTGCTCTTCCGCCGCCAAAATTGTGCCGCTTCATTACACCCTGAAAACCTTTTCCTTTTGACATACCAGTAACATCCACAGTATCAGCATCCTTAAATAACTCAATACCTAACTTGTCACCAGCCTTGCACTCAACTCCAAAGTCTCTCATTTCTTTCAGATGTTTTTTAGGCTCAACCCCTTCTTCGAATTGCCCCAATTCCGGCTTTGTCAATCTTTGTTTTTTTACTTCGCCATAACCAAGGACAACAGAACTATAACCATTTTTTTCGGGTGTTCTCTGCTCTACCACAAGATTCTCATCTATTTTTATAACAGTCACAGGCGTAAGCACACCTTTCTCATCAAAAATCTGAGTCATTCCAATTTTCTCAGCAATCACCCCAATCATTTTTCACCCCAAAACTTACTGTTTTATTTCAACATCAACGCCTGCTGGAAGTTCAAGCTTCATTAAAGCATCCATTACTGCAGATGTTGGTTCCAGTATATCAATCAGCCGCTTATGCGTTCTCATCTCAAACTGTTCTCTTGATTTCTTATTTACAAATGGCGATTTCAACACTGTATATTTGCTAATTTTTGTAGGCAATGGTATTGGACCAGCCACTTTTGATCCAGCCTTCACAACTGTCTGAACTATTGATTTAGCGCTTTGATCTATAAGCTCAACATCAAAACCTCTAAGCCTTACCCTAATGCGCTCTTCAGCCATTTTTCCTCCTGAGAAAAATCAGCCCCCTATTAATTAAAAACAGGGGGTCATGCTTTCTAATTATTCTAAAACCTCAATTACCTGGCCTGAAGCAACTGTTCTCCCACCTTCCCTGATAGCAAATCTTAATCCTTTTTCCATAGCAATTGGATAGATAAGCTCAACATCAAGTTCCGTGTTGTCACCTGGCATAACCATCTGCTTATCAGCAGGAAGCGTTACTGAACCTGTAATATCTGTAGTTCTGAAATAGAACTGCGGTCTATATCCTGTAAAGAATGGATTGTGCCTTCCACCCTCTTCTTTTGTTAAACAATAAATAGTGCCCTTAAATTTCTTATGCGGCTTTATCGAGCCTGGCTTGGCAAGAACCTGTCCTCTTTCAACATCATTTTTATCAATACCCCTAAGAAGACCACCGATGTTATCTCCTGCTTCTCCCTGATCAAGTATTTTGTTGAACATCTCAACGCCAGTACATGTTGTCTTTTTTGTATCTCTAATACCAACGATTTCAATTTCATCGCCAACTTTTACTATACCTCTTTCGATCCTTCCTGTTACTACAGTACCCCTGCCCTGAATAGAGAAAACATCTTCTACTGGCATAAGGAAAGGTTTGTCAACCAATCTTTCCGGAATTGGGAAGTAAGTATCCATTGCATCAAGAAGGTCCTGAATACATTTAGTAGATTCTGGATCATCAAGATTTGTCATAGCTTTAAAAGCAGATCCTTTAATAATAGGACACTTGGAATCAAAACCATATGATTCAAGAAGTTCCTGTACTTCAACTTCTACAAGTTCAACAAGTTCTGGATCCGCAATATCCATTTTGTTCAAAAAAACAATAAGTTTTGGAACTCCTACCTGTCTTGCAAGAAGAATATGCTCTCTTGTCTGTGGTTCGGGCCCTGAGTCAGCAGCAACAAGAATTACAGCTCCATCCATCTGAGCAGCACCTGTAATCATATTCTTTATATAGTCAGCGTGCCCAGGGCAGTCTACGTGAGCGTAGTGCCTTTTATCTGTCACATATTCAACGTGTCTTGTGTTGATTGTAATACCGCGCGCTCTTTCTTCCGGAGCATTATCAATATCATCATAACTCATTACTTTTCCACCCTGCTTCTTTGCAGAAAATGCAGTAAGAGCAGCAGTAAGAGTTGTCTTTCCATGGTCAACATGCCCAATAGTACCAACATTAATATGCGGCTTAGTCCTTTCAAACTTTTCTTTAGCCATCAGCTTCTCCTTTTAAATACATTCACTTTTAACAAATTGTGTTTCATGGATATACCCATGAAATCACACTTAAATTTTTAATATTATGGGGTAAAAATGATGACTTCCTTATCTTGAAATTTCTGAAAAAATTAAAAGATTAAAAGGTCCACCACCTTACCACCCTTATAACGAGATATAGCATTCGGACGCTAGACCTCACAGAATGATTGGTTTGGTTAAAACCACAAGCTAAATCATATACATAAGATAGCTTTTGTGCAATCCCCCTGCAAAAAACAAGGAAATTTTATTATTTATGAAAAGATTACCATCTATAATGAGAAAAAGCTTTGTTTGCCTCTGCCATTTTATGTGTATCTTCTTTTTTCTTGAAAGCTGTTCCTGTAGAGTTAAATGCATCTACCAGTTCTGCCCCAAGTTTTTCGCTCATAGATCTGCCGCTTCTTGCTCTGGCAGCATTAATTATCCAACGAGTTGCAAGCGCTTCTCTTCTTGATTCCCTAATTTCAACAGGAACCTGATAAGTTGATCCCCCAACTCTTCTGGATTTTACTTCAACAACAGGTTTTACTTTATCCATTGCTTCATTAAATGCTTCAACAGGCCCTTTTTGGGTTTTGGAACTTAATATATCAAGAGCTCCGTACATGATAGTTTTGCTTACTGCCTTTTTACCGCTTATCATCATTCTTGTAATGAATTTAGCTATAAATGGGCTGTTATACTTTGGATCAGAAAGTTCTTGTATCCTTCTTGCGATATTTTTTCTAGACATATATCAAACCCCACTACGCCTTTGGTCTCTTTGTTCCATACTTAGATCTTGATCTCTTTCTGTCTTCAACACCAAGGGTATCTTTAGCGCCTCTAACAATATGATATCTAACACCAGGAAGGTCTTTTACTCTTCCGCCTCTTAAAAGTATTACTGAGTGCTCCTGAAGATTATGACCAATACCCGGAATATAAGCAGTAACCTCAATACCATTAGACAATCTAACCCTTGCTACTTTTCTCAAAGCTGAATTAGGTTTCTTGGGAGTTACAGTCATAACTCTTGTACAAACCCCTCTTTTTTGAGGACAGCTACTAAGCGCAGGAGCTTTTGTCTTTTTAGTAACCTTTTTTCTACCTTTTCTAATTAATTGATTAATAGTTGGCATTTACCAAATTATCTCCTAGTAAAATTTTATCAAGCAGCCATACTGCCAATATTTTAAGTGAATGAAGGTTAACAACCCTATTCAAAAAAGTCAATAGGTTATTCCCTATTTAACAAAATGTTTATTAATTTAATGCTTTAGCAATCAAGCAAAGCATTTAAAACCTATAATTTTAATCAAGATCATCAATACTATGCTGTTTTGGCTGACTGGCAGATGATTCTACCTCTTCTTTTTTTCTTGCCTCAATTATTCCTTGTATCGATGCATCAAGATCTTCGCTGTTTTCATCATACAGCTTTATATTTCTATACATTTTTTGCCCTGTTCCAGCAGGAATAAGGTGTCCAATAATAATATTTTCTTTAAGACCTCTTAAATTATCAACTTTTCCTGCAATTGCAGCATTTGTAAGAACTCTTGTTGTCTCCTGGAATGATGCAGCTGACAAAAATGATTCTATATTAAGAGAAGCTCTTGTAATTCCAAGAAGAAGGGGTTTCGCAATTGCTGGTTCGCCTCCCTCTCTAATTACTTTTGCATTTTCCTCATGGAATTTATATTTATCAACCTGATGACCATGGATAAAACTGGTATCTCCAACATGGGTGATTTCAATTTTTCTCATCATCTGCCTGATAATCATACCTATATGTTTATCATTGATACTTACACCCTGAAGCCTGTAAACTTCCTGAACTTCATCCATAAGGAATCTGTGGAGAACATTTTCTCCAAGTATATCAAGAATATCATGCGGGTCAAGGTCGCCTTCACAAAGAGGCTCGCCTGCTTCAACAATATCCCCATCTCTTACAAGAAGGTGTTTTCCCATTGGAACAAGATGTTTAAACTCTATATCCCTGTCATCTGTTATGATAATAAGTCTTTTACCCTTGACTATGCTATCAAACTTGACTTTTCCTGTTATCTGCGCAAGTACAGCAATGTTTTTCGGCTTTCTTGCTTCAAAAAGCTCTCCAACCCTTGGAAGACCTCCGGTAATATCTCTTGTCTTAACACTTTCTTTAAGAAGTTTTGCAAGAGTCCTTCCTGCTTCTATTTTCGCTCCATCATCAACATTTATATATGAAGAACCTGGCAAATAATAGACCGCAAGCTCTATACCATCTTCATCTTCTATTACAATGCGCGGCTGAAGTGTTTCAAGAGTATATTCTATAATCTTTTTCTCAATGTTACCACTATCTTCGTTTATTTCTTCTCTTAATGTAGTTCCAAGAATAATATCGTGGTATTTTACTACACCAGAATATTCAGCAATAATAGGTTCAGAGAATGGGTCAAATCTTGCTATTGATGCTTCCGGCGGAATAGCTGCGCCTTCATGGACAAGAAGCTCTGCTCCATTTCTGATTTCCACTTTTTGTTCCTGCGCAACAAGATATAATATGCCTTCTTTGATTACAACATATGCTATTTCTTTTGCAAGAATATCCTGATTTTCCCTTCTTACTATAGGATTTCCAGGTATTACTTTATTGCCATCACTTATAAGCACTTCATCGCTTTCTTTAAGCTCAACAGAATCAAGTATTTTACTTACAAGTATATAGCCCTTTCTTGTAAAAAGAGTTATATCATTTTCTATTTTTACAGTATTGCCTGATATTTTCCCTATAAGAACAGGATATTTAAGATAAACCTTGTTCTCCTCGCTCGCTTTTGTCGCAGCTCCTCCAATATGGAAGGTTCTCATTGTAAGCTGTGTTCCTGGCTGCCCGATCGACTGCGCAGCTATAATACCTACAGCTTCTCCGATCTCAACAGTTTTATTGGTTGCAAGGTTTCTTCCATAACACTTTTGGCAAACCCCAAAGCGCGAATCACAGGTAAGTACGCTTCTTATTCTTACTGTTTCAATACCAACTTCTTCAATAATTTTTGCCATTTCTTCAGTAATTTCCTGATTCACATTAAGAAGTATTTCGCCTGTAATAGGGTGTTTAACCCTTTCAAGAGTGTATCTTCCTAAAATTCTGTCAGCAAGAGCCTGTACTATTTCTTCGCCATCTTTCAAGGCGCTTATCAGAATACCATTTATAGTTCCGCAATCTTCTTCGTTTATTACAACATCCTGGGCAATATCTATAAGACGCCTTGTAAGATATCCTGCTTCTGCTGTTTTTAGAGCTGTATCTGCAAGACCTTTTCTTGCTCCATTTGATGAAATAAAGAATTCTATAATCGAAAGACCTTCTTTGAAGTTTGACCTGATCGGAAGTTCTATAATATCTCCCGAAGGTTTAGCCATAAGGCCCCTCATTCCCGCAAGCTGCCTTAGCTGAGTTCTTGATCCTCTTGCTCCGGAGTTTGCCATCATATAAATAGGGTTAAATCCCTGTCTGTCTTCTTTAAGAGTTTTCATAAGTACATTTGTAAGATCTTCGTTTGTCTTACTCCATACTTCAATAACCCTGTTGTACCTTTCTTCCTGCGTTATGTGCCCCTGGAGATACTGATTCTGAATAACGCCAACCTGCTTGTTTGCATCTTCAATAAGTTTTTTCTTTTCATCCGGAATTACAACATCTTCCATACTTATTGTTGCGCCAAATTTTGTTGCGTATTTAAATCCAAGCGCTTTTACAGAATCAAGCATTTTTACTGTTGTATAAGCACCATACTTGTTATAGCATCGCGCAATAAGTGCTTTAAGTTCTTTATCTGCAAGAGGATAATTTATAAATTCTATTTCTTCGGGCATCTCCTGGTTAAAAATAACCCTTCCCGGAGTTGTTTCAATATATTGGCCGTCTACTTTTATTTTACATACTGCCTGATACTCAAGTGATCTTGCTTCAAGAGCCATTAAAACTTCATCAAAAGAATAAAAATAACGCCCTTCTCCTTTAGCTCCCTGCCTTGAAACTGTTAAATAGTTTATTCCCAAAACCATATCAAGAGACGGAAACACTATAGGGCTTCCGTTAGCCGGGTTCAAAAGGTTATTAACAGAAAGCATAAGTGTCCAGCACTCTATTTGCGCAGCTTGCGTAAGAGGCACGTGAACAGCCATCTGGTCACCATCAAAGTCTGCATTGTAAGCATGACACACAAGCGGGTGCAGCTTTATGGCTTTTCCCTGCACAAGAACCGGCTCAAAAGCCTGGATACCAAGCCTGTGAAGAGTAGGAGCTCTGTTCAATAGTACGGGATGCTCTTTTACAACTTCATCAAGAACAGACCACACTTCTGCGGTTTCCTGTTCTACAAGTGTTTTAGCTTTTTTAATATTATAAACAACATCTTTTTCAACAAGTTTTTTCATTATAAAAGGCTTGTAAAGCTCAAGCGCCATTTTCGCAGGAAGACCGCACTGATGCAATTTAAGCTCTGGTCCTACAACAATTACTGAACGACCTGAATAGTCAACTCTTTTTCCAAGAAGGTTCTGTCTGAATCTTCCCTGCTTTCCTTTAAGCATATCTGAAAGTGATTTAAGAGGTCTGTTTGCAGAACCTTTTACAACTTTCTTTTTCTTTGAGTTGTCAAACAGGGCATCTACTGCTTCCTGAAGCATTCTTTTCTCGTTCCTGATTATTATATCAGGAGCATTTAATGTCATAAGCCTTTTAAGCCTGTTATTTCTGTTTATTACTCTTCTGTAAAGATCATTAAGGTCTGATGTTGCAAATCTTCCCCCTTCAAGCTGGACCATTGGCCTAAGCTCTGGCGGTATTACAGGAATTACATCAAGAATCATCCACTCAGGCTTGTTTCCTGAGTCTTTAAAATTTTCAACAATTTCTATTCTTTTAAGAAGTCTGCGATCAGATTTTGCACCCTTTTCCACCATCTTTATTCTAAGTTCAGTAGAAAGCATATCCAGATCAAGGCCTTCAAGAAGTGTTCTTATAGCTTCTGCGCCAATCCCTGCTGTAAAGCTCATTCCATATCTTTCAGTTGCGATATTAAAATCTTCTTCAGAAAGGAGTTCATATTTTTTTAGTTCTGTATCGCCCGGATCAATTACTATATATTTTTCATAATAGAGAATCGACCTGAGTGAAGCTACTGTAAGATCAAGAAGAAGCCCCATCCTTGAAGGGACAGACCTATAGTACCATATATGCGATACAGGAGAAGCAAGCTCAATATGCCCCATCCTCTCTCGTCTTACTTTAAAATGCGTTACTTCTACACCACATCTGTCGCAGATTACCCCTTTATACCGTATTGATTTAAATTTTCCGCAGTAACATTCCCATTCCTTGGTTGTTCCGAAAATTCTTTCGCAAAAAAGACCTTCTTTTTCTGGCCTAAGGGTTCTATAATTTATTGTTTCTGGTTTCTTTACTTCGCCATAAGACCATGCTCTTATTTGTTCCTGCGAAGCAAGTTTGATCATTATATTATCAAAATCTTGTATCTCTCTCATTAAAAACACCCTTCTCCTAAATTAGGTAACCAATGATTAACTTGACGCAAATCATTGGTTTTTAAAAATTGGTTCCCTGTCTGTTTATAAGTTCTTCGTCACGTTCTGTAAGAGGGACCTGTCTGCCTCTTGAATCCCAAATCGAGATATCAAGAGCTAATCCTCTTAATTCCTGAACAATTACATTAAATGCTTCAGGAATACCTGCGGCAGAGTTTGGCTCTCCTTTTACAATGCTTTCATATATTTTTGCTCTTCCTGCCATATCATCTGATTTAATTGTGATGAATTCCTGGAGTGTATTTGCCGCGCCATAAGCTTCAAGCGCCCACACTTCCATTTCTCCAAGTCTCTGTCCACCAAACTGCGCTTTTCCACCAAGTGGCTGTTGCGTAACAAGCGAGTAAGGGCCAGTAGATCTTGCATGCATTTTGTCATCAACAAGGTGATGCAGTTTAAGCATATAAACACACCCTACCATTACAGGGTTTTCAAATGGCTCACCTGTCAACCCATCATACAGTACTGTTTTTGATGTTCCGGGAAGGTCTGCGCTTTCAAGTTTTTTTGTAATCATTTCATTTGTTGCAGACTGAAACACCGGAGTTGCATATTTCTCGCCAAGAGCAAAACCTGCCCAGCCAAGACTTGCTTCCATAAGCTGCCCAAGGTTCATACGGGATGGAACACCAAGAGGATTAAGACAGATATCTACAGGAGTACCATTAGCCATATACGGCATATCTTCTTCTGCCAAAACTCTTGCAACTACACCTTTATTTCCATGTCGGCCAGCCATTTTATCCCCTTCCTGGAGTTTTCTTTTTGTTGCTATAAGTATTTTTACAACTTCATCTACTCCTGGATTAAGGTCATCGCCTTCTGCGCGCTTTAGTCTTTGTATATCTATTACAGTTCCCTCTACTCCGTGAGGAACTTTTAGCGAAGTATCTCTGACTTCTTTTGCTTTTTCACCAAAAATTGAATTAAGAAGTTTGAATTCCGGAGTTGTTTCTGTTTCAGATTTAGGAGTTACTTTTCCAACCAGAATATAGCCGGATTTTACCTTGGCGCCAATTCTTATGATCCCTTCTTCATCAAGATGCTCAAGAGCTTTTTCGCCTGTGTTTGGAATATCTCTTGTAAGTTTTTCTGTACCAAGCTTTGTTTCTCTTACTTCCAGAATAAATTCTTTTATGTGGATTGAAGAAAAAATATCTTCTTTAACTACTTTTTCAGATATAAGAATAGCATCTTCGTAGTTGTAGCCATTCCATGGAAGGAAAGCAACAAGAACATCGCGCCCAAGAGCAAGCTCACCATGAGATGTCGCAGGGCCGTCAGCTATAACTTCCCCTTTTTCAACTTTTTGTCCTACTTTTACAAGAGGTTTTTGAGTAAAACAGGTGTCCTGGTTTGTCCTCTGGTTTTTAAGCAGTTTATAAAAGTCTTCTTTTTTATCTTCGTTTTTAATAATAACTTTTTCGGAACTTACATAAGTTACAACACCTGCTTCTTTTGCTTTCTTTACAACACCTGAATCATAAGCTGTTTTCGCCTCCATTCCTGTACCTACAATAGGAGAGCTTGGAAAAAGAAGCGGCACTGCCTGCCTCATCATGTTTGAACCCATGAGAGCTCTATTGGCATCATCATGTTCAAGAAATGGGATAAGCGATGTTGAAACAGAAATTACCTGCTTGGGAGAAACATCCATGTACTGGATACCAACAGGCTCTCTTGTTGTATAGCCTCCTGCTCTTCTTACAGAAACCTGATCTGCAAGAAATTTCCCCTTATTGCTGATTTGTGCATTTGCCTGCGCAATATAATATTTTTCTTCATCAATTGCAGAAAGATATTCTACATCTTTTGTTGCAACGCCATTAGCAACTTTGCGGTATGGTGTTTCAAGAAATCCGTAGTCATTTACTTTTGTATAGTTTGCAAGTGAAACAATAAGACCAATGTTTGGGCCTTCCGGAGTTTCTATAGGACACATTCTGCCATAATGAGTATAGTGGACATCCCTTACTTCAAAACCTGCTCTGTCTCTTGAAAGACCTCCAGGCCCTAATGCATTAAGCCTTCTTTTATGGGTAAGCTCTGCCAAAGGGTTAACCTGATCCATGAACTGAGAAAGCTGGCTTGAACCAAAAAACTCTTTTATTGCTGCCACAATAGGTTTAATGGAAACAATATCCTGTGGCTTTATTGTGTCTGTTTCTTTTAAAGACATTCTCTCTTTTGCAATTCTTTCCATTCTTACAAAAGCTGTCTTTAAATGATTTGCAAGAAGTTCACCTACAGACCTTACTCTTCTGTTTCCAAGATGGTCTATATCATCAACATTTTCTTCTTCTATATACACTTTTATTAAAAAGCGCATAGTGTTTATAACATCTTCTTTTATAAGTATTTGCTCTTCAACCGGTGGGTTATAATCATATTTTTTGTTTAACTTATAACGACCAACTTTTCCTAAATCATATCTCCTGGCAGAGAAAAACATCATTTTGAGGTCTTTTTCCGCGCTTTCTACAGTTATAGGTTCTACTGGAAGAAGAACAGCATAAACAGCAGATAGAGCATCTTCTTTTGTTGGCTCATCGGTTTCTGAATTATCTCTTACATATTTTATATCTTCCATCTCAAAACAATTAAGAATTATGTTTGAGCGGAGAGAGTTTTCATCTTCAAAATCTATTATTTCAATCTCTTCTACACCTGAATGGATGAGTTCGTCGATATCATGTAAAAGGATTTTTTCGCCTGCCCTGTAAAGCTTTTTTTCTTCACCAGATTCAGTTTTTCCAAAAATAGGTTTCGAAGGGATCGCTCCGATAAGTTTTTCTTTTTCTTCTGCTACAGCGCTTATTTTTACTTTTTTTGTTTTATAGAAAAACGATATTATCTGTTCACGAGTATCAAAGCCCAAAGCTCTTAGAAAAATTGTGCCCAGAATTCTTTTCTTTCTATCTATCTTTGCGTAAATTAAATCTTTTTTATGCTCTATTTCGAATTCAAGCCATGACCCTTTATAAGGAATTATCCTTGAAGAAAAAACCCCTTTATCATAAGAAAATATAACACCCGGAGACCTGTGAATCTGGCTTATAACAACTCTTTCTGCGCCATTTACTATAAAAGTTCCCCGTTCTGTCATTAAAGGGATATCGCCAATATAGATTAGTTTTTGCCTAATCTCGCCTGTTTCCTGAAAAATAAGATTGATTTTTGCTTTGAGGGGGACAGCATATGTTACGCCTTTCTGTTTACATTCAAATTCATCTAGTTTTATACCCTCTTCATCCAGAACATACTTGGTATATTCCAGAAGCATATCGCCGTTTGGGCTTTCTATTGGAAAAACACTTTGAAAAACCTCTTCCAGTCCTTGATCAAGCAGAGATTCCCCTCTAATGAGTCTCTCGCGCTGAAGAAATCTTTCGTATGAAGCTAACTGGATATCAACAAGTCCTGGAATATCCATTACTTCATTATACTCTTTCCCAATATATTGCCGCTTAATAGCCTTAGACCTATCAAGCATTAACTTATACCCCCCTGATAACAAATATACCGCCAGCTTTATACTGTCGGCATAACTTATACCTCTATAATTTATAGAGGTATAGTATGAGAAAAATAGGTTGTTTTAAAATAATAACTATTTAACTTCAACAACCGCGCCAGCTGCTTCCAGCTTTTCTTTAATTGCTTTAGCTTCTTCTTTAGAAACACCTTCTTTAACTTTTTGAGGAGCTCCCTCCACCAAATCCTTTGCTTCTTTTAGACCAAGTCCTGTGATTGCTCTTACTTCTTTGATAACAGGAATTTTCTTGCTGTCATCGATTTTTGCAAGAACTACATCAAACTCAGTTTGTTCATCAGCCGCGCTTGCTCCTGCGCCTGCAGCTGCTGCTGGCGCTGCTGCAACTGCTACTGGAGCTGCTGCTGTAACACCAAACTTTTCTTCCATTGCTTTTATAAGTTCTGATACTTCAAGAACTGTCATGTTAGCAATTGCTTCAAGAATTTCATCTTTTTTAGCCATATTATCTTCTCCTTATCTTTTGTTTCAGCAGTAGCATGGCAAGTGGAAGACTAATGCTGAATATATAATAAGCCGTAGCGCTTACTTACCTTCCTTCTGATCAGCAACAGCCTGTATTGTTCTCACAAGCTTCTGAAGAGGAGCATTAATAACAAAAACAAGATTTTGTATAGGCGCTTTCATAGTACCCATAAGGCTTGATATAAGTTCGAGCTTTGTAGGAAGCTTTGAAAAAGCTTCAAGCTGCTGCATATCAAAAACATTGCCGTCTATTATGCCGCCCTTTACCTGCACAGGCGCTTCTTTTGAAAAATCAAAAAGAGCTTTTACTACAGGGCTTGCTTCCCCTCTTAGCATTGCTATTGCAGAAGGGCCTACAAGAAAATTATCAAGTCCTGCAACACCTTCATTGTTAAAAGCAATTTTTGCATATCTGTTTTTAACAACCTTATACTCTGTGTTTAATTCTCTTAATTTTCTTCTTAAATTTGTTATCTGTTCAACTGTAAGACCTCTGTAATCAGTTACAACAAAATCTTTTACATTTTCAATTTTTGTTTTTATTTCAGAAACAGCCTCTACCTTAGCGGGCTGTACTTTTGTTACATGTTCTGCCATATCTTAATCCTTTTACGCAGTCTTAAAATCTATTTTCACGCCTGGGCCCATTGTAGAAGAAACCGAAACTGAAAGGAAAAAGTCTCCTTTCGTATCTGATGGTTTTTTTCTTTCAACCTCAGTAATTACTGCTCTGATATTTTCCACAATCTGATTTACTTCGCTCGATACTTTGCCTACTGCAAGGTGAAGAACTCCACCCTTATCAGACCTGAATTCAACACGCCCTTTTTGAAGCTCAGCCAATGCTTCTTTTATATTGAAAGTAACTGTTTGTGTTTTTGGGTTAGGCATTAGCCCTCTTCTTCCCAAAACAGGTCCAAGCCGGCCTACATCCTTCATCATATCTGGTGTAGCTACCGCAATATCAAAATCAAGCCAGCCATCTTTAATTTTTTCAACAAGATCAGTATCTCCAACGTATGCAGCGCCAGCAGCTTTTGCTTCTTCTGCTTTATCGCCTTTCGCGAAAACAAGGATTCTCTTTGCTCCTGTAAACTGATGTGGAAGAACAAGAGTATCTCTTACTCCCTGACTTTTTTTAAGTTTAAGCCTTATTGAAATCTCGACAGTTTCGTCAAATTTGGCAAAAGCAACTTTTTTAACAATCCCTACTGCTTCTTCATAAGGATAGAGGTTTGTTTTATCGTATTGCTTTACTGCTTCGAGGTATTTTTTCCCTTTTTTCATGTTTATGCCTCCACCTCTACGCCCATGCTTCTTGCTGTTCCTGCTATGGTTTTCATAGCTGCATCAACATCATTTGCATTTAAATCAGGCATTTTTGTTTCTGCTACTTTTTTAAGAGCTGCTTTTGATATTTTCGCAACTTTTACCTTGTGTGGTTCAGCAGACCCTTTATCCAGACTGCATGCTTTTTTGATTAGAACTGCAGCAGGAGGTGTTTTTGTGATAAATGTAAATGTTTTATCACCATAAACTGTAATAACAACAGGTGTCGCAATCCCAGGCTCCATGCTTTTTGTTCTGTCATTAAACTGCTGAACAAACTGCGGAGCGCTAACACCATGAGGACCAAGCGCAGGCCCTACAGGAGGCGCTGGAGTTGCTTTACCGGCCGGAACTTGCAGCTTGATTATAGCTGTTATTTTTTTCTTGGCCATTTATTTCTCCAAAATGTGGTGTAAAAGGTATGCTACGCAAACCTTTTGTTCGCTTCCTCGCTCGGTAATGTGCAAGCAATCCTTGCCCGCTACTCTCGCTACGTCAGCGAATAACGTTCCCTAAAAGGAAACTCCCATATTTAAACCGGTAAAACTTACCGGAAAACAATCCTGAAATTTTCCAGAATTTATTTTATCTATAAAATTGACGTGCTTCGCAAGCCAATTTTGTTTGTCTTCTTTTCGCTCAGTCATGCTTGTGCTACAACTGTTCAACTTGCGCAAAATCAACTTCAACAGGTGTTGCTCTTCCAAAAATACCTACAACAACCCTTAGCTTTCCTTTTTCTGTATTAACTTCATCAATTTTTCCTGTAAAAGTATCAAAAGGTCCGCCGATGATTTTAACTGATTCTCCAACATTAAACACTTGCTTTGATTTTATATGTCTTGTGGCTTTAATATCCCCTGTTTTCTGCAGAATAGTTCTCATTTCATCCGGAGATATTGGACTTGGCTTTACGCTTCCCAAAGCTCCAACAAAACCTGTTACTCCCTGGATTTTTCTTATCTCTGCACATACGTTTTTCCACCCTTTATCGGGCAAATTCATCTCAAGCAATATATATCCTGGTAAAAATTTTCTCGAAGAGATTTTCTTTTTACCATCTTTTATTTCAACAACTTCCTCTGAAGGTATTTTTATATCAAGAATATATTCAGAAAACTTCTGGTCTCCCATTAGCTTTCTTATATGCTTTTCTATTCTGCTTTCATAACCTGAATAGGCGTGAAGAACATACCAACCTTTTACCATCTAAACCCCGCAACTATAACCTATCTATGGTTAGAAAATAAGATCTACCCCTATAATAAGCAGAAAATCTACTGCACCAAGAAGAAGGGCAAAAATAATGGTCGTAACAATAACTACTTTTGTAGATGCAGCAACATCTGCCCTGCTGGGCCAAATAACTTTTTTAAGTTCAGAATAACTTTCCTTAAAAAAACCTGCAATTCTACCTGTAAATCTGCCCATTTTACCCATAAAAACTCCTAAATTAGTGAAAAAATAAAATTGGCCTACTTTCCCATACCAATTTTATCAACATATTTTGCCAACCCATATATGATCTTCGCCAGCAATCAAAAAAACAGGCCAGGCAGGACTCGAACCTGCAACATCCGGTTTTGGAGACCGGCGCTCTAGCCATTGGAGCTACTGACCTAAAAATATTATTTAATTTTAGTCTCTTTATGCACAGTATGCTTTCTGTCAAACTTGCAATACTTACTAAATTCAAACTTTGCCTGTGAATTCTTTCTGTTTTTTGAGGTTGTATAATTTTTTCTTTTACACTCTGAACATTGAAGAGCAATAAGCTCAACATTTCCCTTTTTTTTAGATGCCATATCAGAATCTCCCGGGTATATATAATAAACTGGAACCCCAGCATTTTTTAATTCAACAGCCCTCGACCGGACTTGAACCGGTGACCCCCTCCTTACCATGGAGGTACTCTACCGACTGAGCTACAAGGGCATACCTGTTCTGCCACGTCGAATGAAGAACGAGAAAAAATAACAAATATGTTCATTTTTGTCAATAGATTATGCGATTTAATTGTTTAAAATATATGCTTCTTTTGTGCCAACCTACCATTTTATTTCAAAAGAAACCCCTTTTCCTGGGGATGTTTCCAGCAGTAGTGATCCCCTAAGGCTTTGTGTGACCAAATTATAGACAATATGCATCCCAAGCCCGCTCCCTCCAGAGCCTCTTTTTGTAGTAAAAAATGGATCAAATATCTTATCTTTTGTATCTTCATCCATTCCAATTCCATTATCATTATATCGCAAGACTGCTTTATCATTGTCTATATCTACGTCTATTTTTATTTCTCCGCTTTCTATACCTTCAAATCCATGTGTTAAAGAGTTCATAACAAGATTTGTAATTATCTGCGACAAGGCTCCGGGCATACTTTCTATAACAACATCGTCCTTACCACTTACCATTACCTGATGTTTTGTTTTCTTGATAGCAGGCTGAAGAGTTAAAAGCACTTCGTTAATATATTCTTTTAAATTAAAAGTTCTTTTTTCCTGACTTGCCTGATCAACAGCAACTTTTTTAAAGCCGCTAATATGTTCAGATGCTCTTTCAAGATTATCAAATAATACCTTTGCAGACTCTGTTGCGGTTTTTATATAGCTATCAAGCTCGGAACGCTTCATGGTACCCTGGTGAAATTTTTCATTTAATGTGTCTGTTTGCTGTTTTAGATAAGATATAGCAGTAACACTTATACCAATAGGGGTGTTTATCTCATGCGCAACCCCTGCAACAAGCACTGCAAGAGATGCCATTTTTTCTGCTTCAACAAGGCTTTTTTGTGTTTCCTGCAGCTTTATAAGCGATTCTTTTAACGCAATGTTCGAATCTTCCAGCTCCACTGTTCTTAATAAAACTCTCTGCTCAAGCTCTACATTTAGCTTTTCAAGCTCTTTCTGAGCTTTTTTGCGCTCTGTAACATCTCGGACAATTGCCAAAAGATAATGGTCTTCCCCCAGATCAAGGTTTGAAAGGCTTATTTCTGAATAAAAGGAGCTGCCATCTTTTCTTAAATTTTTCCATTCAAAAAACTGAGGTATGCCATTTTTAACTTCTTCCATATAATCGTCAAAAAGGCGCTCTGCATTTTCTTCAAATTCTTTTTCTGATATATCGCTTGGAGATAATGTTTTTAATTCTCCTTCTGTATATCCAAGTGTTTTAAGAGCTTTGTTATTAAAATTAACTATTTTATTATCTAATATTACAAGGATAACATCATTAGCTGTCTGAAAAACAGCCTGATACCTTGTTTCACTTAGCGCAAGTTCTTCTGTTCTTTGCTGTATTAAAATTTCCAGTTGCCTTGCATTTTCCTGTACTATTTTTTTCCTTGAAGCAATTAACATAAAATTTATTATGATAAGATTAGACATAAGAGAAAATCCAAGAAGCATTAACTGAGCCTGAAAATCAAAAAGAGCCGCATTTACCTGTTTTTCTGTTGCAGTTAAAAGAAGTATAAGCCTTTGCCTTCCAATATTCAAAGAATTCCACGCAGCAAGCAGCTTATGCGATCTCCCGTCTTCATCAAGAAAAAACAAGTCCCCTGTGCCTATGGGCTGTCCCAACACTTCTTCTGAAAACATTCTTACTGTTTCAGGAGCAAGCAGATCTATAGTAAAAATATCCCTTCCTATATTCGCAGAGTTTTCATCAAAAAGTATTACTCCTGACCCTGTAAGAAAAGAACCTGCGCCATATTCACCCAAACCCATTGGAAACACATATCGATTTATTATTGGTTTCAAATCTACAACAATGCACAATAATCCTGCTATTCTACCTCTCTCATATATGGGAATTATACTTCCTATAAATTGATAATGATGGGATACATAAAGCTGGACACTCATAACATCTCTGCTTGATGCTCCAAAAGTTTGCCAATATTCTGTCAACCACATACTGCCTACAGATCTTGCGACATATTCTGCATCACCCCTTGCTGCATTGCTAAAAGCAATATTTCCCTGAGAATATGATATAAGAAAACCCACTACCTCTTGCTTGCTTGACTGAATAAACTGAAAAATGCGGTGCTTTTGGTGGTCTGTTCCTGAAGGTAAAAGATCTTCGCTAAAATAGTCCTGAGCAACTCTAAAAGTATAGAGCATTTCGTAGATACTTTCTTCTATTCCCTGTCTTGCGAGCAGAACCTGCAAAGCCTGGTGTTCGTTAAATATTTTTTCATTTCTGCTTATTGTCCATCCCTGTATCAGGAATGCAATATAAAAAAAAACGCAAATAGCAGTTGCAGAGGTTATAATAAAATTTATTATTATTTTCTTGGGGAATACAAGATCGGAATACTTGAATATATGGCGCTGGCTGTCATAGTGAAGTGGCATACCAAAATTACCTCTTTATAGCTATAGTAATATTTTTTTAGAGTATAGCATATTCTATATTTTAAAAATATTTATTTTAATTACCTAAATGAAAATTTAATGTTTGGGGAATCTCTAAAAATAATTCCTGATAAATTTTAAAAAGAATTTGCAAAAGATTCCAGGTTTCGCGAGATTCTGGAATAGTCTTCAAAAAGCTCAGAAAAAACAGAAAAAGCTTTTGCATTGGGTTTATATACTTCTTTTATACGCACCATTTCCTGCGATGCCTGCGTAAGAGAGCTATATAAGCCAAGCCCTTTAAATGCAACGCATGCGCAACCCACAAGCTCGCTGTCTTTTACTTCTGGAACAAGCAGTTTTTTTCCTATCATATCTGCCTTTATCTGGCTCCATAAAGAATTTTTCGCCTGCCCGCCCGAAAGCCTTATATCTTCAACACCAAGAGAATATGACTCCATAATTCTTATAACTTCGCGCACAGAAAAACCAATTGATTTTAAAACAGCAGCACCTGTTTCTGGTATACCATGCCTGACTTCAAGCCCTACAAATGCGCCGCCAGAAAACTGCCACACAGAATCTCTTTTTAAACTTGGGAAAAAGTAGAGGTGATCATTATTGTGTATAACCTTTGATATTTCTTTAATAAGTGTTGTATAAGCTCTATTCTCTTGCCCTGATATTTTTCTAAACCAGTCAAAAATTTTCCCTGATGAAGCAAGTATCCCCGAAGTATTATAAAAACCTTCTACAATATGGGGCAGCACCCTAAGACCGTCAAATTCTATACTCTTTTTAGTACAATAGTTAATGCCTTCCGAAGTTCCTGCTCTATCGCAAACTGCGCCTTCAAATATTGTGCCTGTTCCCAAAAGAGCCATAAGGTAATCATTGGCTCCGGCAAACAGAGGAATTCCTTGTTTTAAATAAAATTCCCTGCTCCCTTTTTCAGAAATATTACCAATAAGGTCTCCGGTAAGAACAAATTGCGGGAATGCGCTGCACTCAAGCCCAAGTTTTTTCACAGAGTCTTCTGTCCATAAATAAGGGGTAAATTCTTTATTTGGTAGAGGTTCTTTGAACTCTCCTGTCAGCAGGTATGGAAAAAAGCCTGCTAGCGGAATAAAAGAGGAAATATTATGGTAGATATCTTTTCTATTTTCTTTAAACCACGCTATTTTAGGGAGAAAAAAAGAATTTTTATCTTCTATATCGATTTTTTTATTATCCACCCACAAAAGGGACTCTTCGATATAGTTGCCATTTTTATCTATAGGGATGACAGAAGGAGCATTCCCGCTAAAAACAACAGCTTCTGCTTCTTCGAGTAACGGAAGATCTTTTAATATTTTTTTTAGAGAATCGATCCAATAACTTGTTTTCCAGTTATAAACATCTCCGCCAATATCTTCATAGAAAATTTTCCGGGATGATAATGGACTTCCTTTTTTATCTATTATAGCAGCTTTTATCGAAGAAGTTCCAATATCAACAGCCAGAACTTTATCATTCATAAAACTGATCTGATTGGGAACTTTTTAAAAATTGTTGTATTATTGCATTATTGTCGATCAAAGGGTTTAATGTTCTCTGCAGATGCAGCCTTGAAATAATACGGGCAAAGAGATTGGATATAGATGCATTTATATACCATTCTTTACCATATAAAGTGTCGTCATGATACACTGCATTTGTCCCTATTATTTTATCAAAATAGCCTTTCCTGTAAGCATCATCAAAATCAGCAATAGCATTACCTGTAAAGAAAGGTAAACTTATTGCACAAATAACTTTATCTGCGCCAAGATCACGAAGATGTTTCATTGCTTTTATCATTGTTCCGCCGGTTCCTACCATATCATCTGCCATAAAGACAACCTTGCCTTTTACATCTCCAAGCAATCTCATTGAAGTAATATTGCTATCTTTTGAATCTGCAGAAACTTTGGAGTAGTCTCTCTCTTTATAAAGCATTGCAAGGGGCTTATTAAGGCTGCCGGCAAAAAACTTGTTTCTTTCAACAGCCCCTGTATCAGGAGCAACAATAACAATATCAGATTTTTCTATATCAACAACACTCACAAGAGTTCTTATTATTTGGTATGATGCGTGAAGGTCTTCCATTCTGCATTTGTTGAGACAGTTTTCTATTTCTTTGGAATGTATATCAAGAGTAATTATACGGGAAACCCCCATGTTCTCGATTATTCTTCCAAAAAGAGCTGCTGTAAGAGCTTCTCTTCCCTTGCGCTTATGCTGCCTTGCATACGGGTAAGCAGGAACAACAATAGATACAGAGCGGGCGCCTGATTGTATTACTGCATCAATAGTAGCAAACAGTGTAAAAACATGATCATTTACTGAAAGAATATATTTTTTTCCATCACCATTGATATCCATGGGATAATGATTTTCAACATCCTGGATAATAAAGACATCCATTCCCCTCACAGAGGTCTTTACCTCTGCTTTATATTCGCCATTTGCAAATCTTGTATATTTTACAGGAATTTTAAAATCAGGAACTCTATATTTTTCAATATCAAAATATTCTTCAATATTACTGGTCTGGGTTTTGGTTTGAATATCTATCAACAAATTGATTTGTCTTTCAACTTCGGCTTTATCAATTCCATATACTCTTGATATAAAATCAACCTGCTTTTCGTGTTTGCGGCTATAATATTTTTTAAGATTGTGGAGAATATCTTCTGTAAAAAAAGTTGCCCCAGGACAAGCAATAATACCTAGATTAACTGACCTTGAAAAATGCATTTCTCACCTCAAATTGTGATTAGTCGGAGAGTATATTATGACAAATAATTTTACCTATTACAAATGAAATAAGCATTTTTTTGCTCCATTTTTTACTGCAATTTTTATTTTGCATGTGTGTTTGCATAGCATATTCACATACAATGCTAATATTTTTCCAATCAATTATAGTTGTCCTTCGGAAAATCAGGGGGTTCATCAGGATATTTAAAGGTTTTTCCCTCGCTATTTTTTAAATAAAAAAAACCATTTTCTCTTTTAATAACAGAATTTCTATCCAGTATAATTTTGCCGCCTGCTTCTGGCAGGTCAACAGCAAGGAGCGGAAGAGAAAGAGCAGACATTTCTGTTCTTAGTTTCTCCATAATTTCTATTCCCTGCATAAGATTTGTTCTAAAGTGCGAAGTGCCTGCTGCAATATCTCCCTGAAAAAGATAGTAAGGTTTCACAGATATTGAAATAAGTTTATAAAAAAGTTCTTTTAGCTGCTTTTCTGAGTTATTTATCCCTTTTAAGAGAACTGCCTGATTAAAAACAGGAATACCGGATTTGGTTATTAAGTCAACAGCCTTGTTATTGATTTCCGTTATCTCGTCTGAATGATTAAATTGCGTAAATATATAAAGGGGTCTGTATTTTGATAAAATGCGTACAAGATTTTTGTCAATTCTTGACGGCAAGACAACAGGAACTCTTGTGCATATTCTTATTACAATATCTTTTGATACCTCTCTTATTGATTTGCATAGATATTCGATAAAATCATTATCCAGAACAAGTGGGTCGCCTCCGGAGATTAAAACTTCTTTGATGTATTTATTGGCTTTTAAATAATCTGTCAGGATTTTCACATCAGCGTTATCTGCATCTTTGATTGCGGCTTTATCAAGATAACGCCTGAAGCAATGTCTGCAGTAAAGAGCGCAACTGGCAGTAGCAATAAAAAGCACTCTGCCGCGATACCTGTGGATTATTCTGTTTGATTTTGAAAATTCTTTTTCATAAAGAGGGTCTGCTTTTTCATATTCAAATATTTTAAGCTCTTCTTTAGATGGAACAAATTGTTTTCTTAAATGGCTATTTATATTTTTGCCTGCAAGGTTTAAATAAAAAGTTGTTGCTCCAATTCTTTTTGTATTAAAATTATCTTCTATTAAAGATATTTCATCTTTGGTAAAAAAAGAGAGTTGTTTGATTTTTTGGTATGTCAAGATTTCGTCTTTAAAAAAAGTCATACAAAATCCAAATCATTCTTAATTAAAGAGAAAAGAGTATTTTGTGTATTGAATCCTGTTTTATGCAGGACTCAATACAAATAATTAAATATCTGCTCAACTTTTAAGGTAATTCTGTTCTTAAGCAAGAAAAGTAATGTCTTTATGGATTATCATAGTAATAATATCAATGAGCCAGCCTATCCCAAAGAGTCCGCCTGTAAAGATCCAGATAAGCCCAATAATCACCCTGCCTCGGAGTATGCGGTTGATACCCTGAAAAAGAGGGTCAAAAAAGAATGTAAAAATAAATTTAATCAACCAGTCAAGTTGATCAATTGCAGTTCTAGCCATAAGAAACTCCTATTTATAAATGATAATATATTATAGTTCCAATAAAGCAGAACTGCCAGCGAAAAATGCAAAATAACTTCTATATACTCATTTGTTTTTGATACAGAAAAATAATAGAATCTGCCACAACCTACCCAAAAAAGAGAGTAACCTACCCAATTTCACGCGTACCTATAAAGTTTTTTCTATTACCATAGACAGAAATTACAAATATTAAAAACACTTCAATATTTTGTTAAAAAAATTGAAGCAATTCATACGTTTGATGAGTTTTAGAATTTTTAAATCAACAACCTCGCCATAAAGGGTATAAAACATGGAAAGTAAAAGTTTAAATACAATGCTTATTTCTTACAAAAATAATATTATGCCAAAGAAAAAAATTATAGAGGCCATCAGTCTATTTGTTTATAAATTTCCCCTTAAAAAATATAGGTGGTTGGAAGATGATTGCAGTGAATTTTTCAGTTATTTTTTTCCAAAAATAGGTAAAATCATAGATTCATTTATAATAACAGATGTCCCTTTTGAGGCGTACCTTATAAAAACTCTTAAACTTCAAATAAAAACTTTTGCGCTAAAAAAAATTGCTGATAACATTAACAGAAAAATATTAGAACATAAAGAGTTCTGGTCATTCAATAATCGCGAAGCTTACTGCGCTGAATCCAATATAGATTTCAATAAACAAGATTTTCAGCCATCATATTTTTTTATTAAAAAATTATTTTTGGATAATAAAACAAGACATGGGTGTAGCAATAAAACTCTTAAAAAAAGAATTTTGCTTCTTTTATTAAAAAATATGAATAATATATCAGAGACAGAAATTCCTGCTATTGCAGAAATTCTGAATTGTGATAAGGAATGGTTCCATGAAGCTTTTTCTAAAATCAATCAAAAAATTGAAAAGAAAATTAAAAGAAAAAAACTTCTTGAGGAAAGAAGAAACAGACACTTCTGCAGGCTTTATCACCTGCATGAGCTTTCATCCAACTGCAATATAATAGAAGAAAAGAACAAATATTTGTTGGCAATTATTAAAACCAAATCATACATAAACAAGATAACAGAAAAAATTAATACGTTCTCTGTAGGAGCTGCTCACAAAGATATTGCGGAAGTTATGAATATTCCAAAAGGGTCTGTAGATTCTGGACTTTTTTATTTTAAGTTATATGTAGAAGATATACTAGAAAATAAGTAGTTATTATTTTATATTAACATTATGGATATATTATTTGCTTCTACAAATATGGATAAATTAAAAGAATTGATCAAGATTTTACCAAATCATAAAATTTTATTGCCAAAAGATATGGGGATAGAGTTTGATCATGAAGAAATAGCTCTTACTTTTTATGAAAATGCTCTTGGCAAAGCAAAGACTTTGTTTGACATTGTAAAAATACCTGTGATAGCAGAAGATTCCGGACTTTGCGTTCCTGCCATAGGAGGGGAACCAGGAATTTATTCTGCGCGCTATGGATCAGATGGAAAAAATAAACTTAGTGATAAAGAAAAAAATCTTTATTTGTTGAGTAAAATGAAAAATATTTCCAACAGGGAAGCATTCTATGTATGCTCAATGGTGTTTCTTATAAATCACGAGAGATTTTACATTTGCCAGGAAACCCTTGAGGGAGAAATTACTTATGAGGAAAAGGGTGCAGCTGGTTTTGGATATGACCCTGTTTTTTTTATTCCAAAACTTAACAAAACAGCAGCAGAACTTTTGCCCGAAGAAAAAAACGAAGTCTCCCACAGAGGAAAAGCAGCAAGAGTGATTGCATCTTTAATTGAAAAGAATTTATAGGGCGGCATAAAGCAAATAATGAACAAAATACCAGAAAGAAAAGAGATAAAAGAATCAGACAAGTGGAATCTTGACTCGCTATTTAAATCAGAAGAAGAGTGGGAAAAAGAGCTTGCGGAATTTAACAAGCTTGTTACGGAAGCTTCAAAATACAAAAACACACTTGCATCATCCCCGGAGAAGCTGGCAGAGTGCCTTGAATACCTTAACAAGTTGGGAATGATAGAAGAAAAACTTGGAAGTTACGCGCACTTAAAATACAGCGAAGATGCCGGCGACAACAAAAACCAGGAGAAACTGGCAAAGTATACAAGCGCTGCGACAAAAGGGGAAGCAGAAACCAGTTTTATAAGCCCGGAAATTACAGCAATACCGGAAAATATAATGGCAAAGTTTTTTGAACACAACAGAATAAAACCATTTTCTGTTTACCTCAATAAACTTTTAAAATTCAAACCCCATATTCTGTCAGACAACGAAGAAAAACTTCTTGCCCTCCAAATCGAGTCCAACCAGACAGCAAAAAAAGCTTTTTCTGCTTTAACAGATGTTGATATGGATTTTGGAACTGTGGTCACAAAAGAAGGAGAAAAGCCTTTGTCTCAATCTACTTTTTCTTCTTTTTTAATTGACCAGGACAGAGACGTAAGAAAATCAGCATATAATAAATTCTACAATTTGTATGATATTCACAAACACACTCTTGCAACTCTCTTCGCGGGAAGTTTGCATCTTGATGTTTACCATTCAAAAATAAGAAAATATGATTCATGCCGCAGCAGAGCTCTTTTCCCCGATAAAGTGCCGGAATCTGTTTATGATAATTTGGTATCCTGTGTGCGCAATAATTTGGGAGAGCTGCATAAGTATTACAGATTGCGAAAAGAGGTTTTAAAACTCGATGCTCTTCATCTATATGATGTTTATGTCCCTCTTGTAAGTGAAATAAAAGTAAAACATTCATACGAACAGGCAGTTACTGCAGTAGTAGAGTCCCTTTCTATTCTTGGAGATGAGTATTGCGATGTTTTGCGCAATGGTCTTTTAAATGGGTGGGTGGATAGGTACGAGAACAAGGGGAAGCGTTCGGGCGCGTTCTCTGCTGGCTCATTCACAGGCGAGCCATATATACTTATGAATTTTAAGGAAGATGTTTTGCGTGATGTTTTTACCCTTACACATGAAGGGGGACATTCAATGCATTCGTGGTACAGCACGAGAAATAATCCATTTCAGCATTACAGTTATACGATATTTGAAGCAGAAGTTGCATCCACATTCAATGAGCAATTTTTGGCAGTGCATCTTCACAAAAAAGCAGATAACAACAACATGAAGGCATATCTTTTATGCAAACAAATAGATGATATTATCGCAACTATTTTCAGGCAAACAATGTTTGCGGAATTTGAGCACAAAGTACATGACATGATGGAAAAAGGTATTCCTGTAACTCTTGAAAGTTTACGAACTACATACAGAGGCTTGCTTAAAGATTACTTTGGCCCGGAAACAGCGCTTGAAACAGTTAGCGATCTTGAAGGGTTACGAATTCCACACTTTTACAGAGCTTTTTATGTATATAAATATGCAACTGGTCTTTCTGCAGCAATTGCCCTATCGGAAAGAGTTTTAAATGGCGGAGAAAAAGAGAAAAATGATTATCTTGGGTTTTTAAAATCAGGAGGCTCAAAATATCCGCTTGAATCATTGAAGCTTGCAGGGGTTGATATGGAATCGCCCGAGCCTGTAAATGCTGCTCTTGGGAAATTTTCAACACTTGTCGAGGCGCTCAAGAAAACTATAGCTTTGTGATTTAAATCATTGTGCCAAGTCTTGAAATGTGCAATAATTAAATCATGGATGCAGCAGTTCAGATAGAGTTAGACAAACTTAAAGAACTCATTATTAACGCTATACCAGTGGAACAAATTTACCTCTTTGGCTCTTATGCCTATGGAACACCCCGCAAAGACGCTGACCTAGACTTATATGTGGTATTAAAAGATGACGTTACAATGCCGGATATTGATGCGGGTTTGCAAATAAGTATGGTTATTGCCCGTAAAAAATCTATGCCAGTCGATATTATTGTAAAAAAGAAAAAAGATTTTTTAAGCCGCCTGAACGAAATAACTTTAGAGCGAAAAGTAAAAAGGGATGGAATACGAATCTATGGGTAAGCAAACAAATACTCCGAGAGAATGGCGACTTTTAGCCGCGCGTGATATTTCCGTAGCAGACCATCTGGCTGCCACAATGAAACCTGTACCAACCGAAGTTATTGCTTTTCACTGTCAGCAGGCAGTTGAAAAATACTTGAAAGGTGTTTTGGTAGTTTTAGGGGAAGAACCTCCTTATATTCATGATCTGGATAGATTATGCTCAATGGTACTTGAGCATCTCCCTTCATTTTCCAGTATATCTTCCCTTTGTACAACTGTTAACTATTTTTCAGTTCAACCTCGATATGATTTTGGATTGAGTCTTTCCGAAGATAATATGCGTATAGTTCTTGCACATACAAAAACAATAAAAGAATTTCTGCAAAAAGAAATTCCTGAACTGTTTGAAGAATTGAGATAGCTCTGGATACTTGATTCTTGTCGAGGCGCTCAAGAAAACTATAGCTTAGGGTAAATGCTGTTGCCCCGAGATTTAGTTGGACAAGACGTTAAGCTCATGATAAAATTAAACAGAAAGAAATCAGTATATTGAGCGTATTTCTGGAAATAAATAGTTTTTATGCGAAAACAAATTCTATACGGAGGATAAAAATATGATAGGTATACAGCAATTATTATTAATACTTGTTATAGTCTTGGTACTGTTCGGAGCTAAAAAGCTTCCTGAATTGGCAAAAGGGTTAGGTAGTGCGCTTCGTGAGTTCAGAAAAGCCACAAAAGAAATAGAATCCGACGATGTCAAATCCGAGTCCACAACTACAAAAGAACAATAAGGAAATGTCGCTTATTGCGCACATTGAAGAACTGCGATGGACACTAATTCGTTGTGTTTGCGCTGTAATCATTTGCGCGATTCCTGCTGGAATATTTTGGCGGCGCATATTCGAATTTATAGCTGTTTGGCCTCTTCACTTAAGCGAAACAGCTCCCCGCATAATCTACACAGCGCCAGCAGAAGCTGTAATACTTATCTTTAAAATCGCCATAACCTGCGGCTTATTAATCGCCTCTCCGTTCATATTTTTCCAGATATGGCGTTTCGTTGCCCCAGGCCTGTACAAAAAAGAAAAAAGCGTAATTGTACCGGTAGTAATAGCGTCAACATTTTGCTTTTTGTCCGGCATTGTGTTTTGCTATTACCTCCTGCCCATTTTTCTTAAATTCTTAACAGGATTCGCTGCCGGACATATTGACCCGTTTTTTAGAATCAACGAATACTTCGGGTTTTTAATTAAAATGTGCCTTGCGTTTGGCCTTGCTTTTGAACTACCAGTCATTACATTTGTATTGTCAAAAATGGGAGTCATTGACCACCGGTTTATGATACGCTATTTCCGTTATGCGATTGTACTGATATTCATAGCCGCGGCAATTGTCACCCCGACAATAGACATGATATCTCAATCACTTCTTGCAGTGCCAATCATAGCGCTCTATGCGCTTAGCATCATTATTGCTTATTTTACAAGCCAGAAGGAAAAGGGATAATGGCTGGAGTTGGGTTTTTCGAGATACTTTTGGTTTTGATACTGGTAATTATTTTTGTTGACCCGAAGCATATTCCGGGTTTGTTGCGCAGGAGTTTAAAAATCGCGCACAAAGTACGCACAGAGATCCGCAAGATCTTGGATGATGTTAATAAACTGTGATTTTAATCCAGAAGAAGATACAGGAGGGTGTTTGATGGAGAACAATATGGGAAATAATATAGAGAATAATATGGAAACTAATATAGAAGATAATATAGACAACAATATCAAAGCTAACATGAACAATGACAAGCCATGTGGCATGAACCGCCGCGGATTCATAAAACTTGTGGGCGCTGGCGCTGTAGCGGGTACTGCGCTTGCAACTCTTGGCAGCTGCGGCAAAACACGCGCGCCTCAGGCAAGGGTCATACCAACCGACAAGATGACCTATCGCGTTGACCCCAAGAGCGGAAACAACCTCTCTCTTCTGGGTTTTGGCATGATGAGGCTGCCAAGAGTTGTGCGCAGACGCGGGGAATCCCTTCCCAATGTGAATGACCTTGACCAGGAAGCAGTTAACGAACTTGTGGACTATGCCATTGCGCATGGAGTAAATGTTTTCGACACAGCGCCACCATACTGCAAAGGGTTTTCCGAAAAAGCAACAGGAGAAGCATTAAGCCGCCATCCCCGCAATAAATACTTTATCGCTACCAAGATGTCCAATCGCGGCGCTTCTGCCTCGCGCGCCGGCTCACTCAGAATGTATCACAAATCATTTGAAGATTTGAAGGTTGACTATATTGACTACTACTTCCTGCACTCCCCAACCAGCCACAGAAATTTCAGGGAACGCTACATTGATAACGGCATCCTCGACTTCCTGGTTAAAGAAAAAGAAGCAGGACGCATACGGAATTTGGGCTGGTCGTTCCACGGGGATGGTAATTTTTTCGAGTATATGTCATCCGGCAAATACCCCTGGGACTTTACAATGATAGCACTGAGCTATCTTGATTGGTGGCACATGGGAGCAAGGTGGGCAGGAAGTACCAACATGGAAGCGCAGCGAAAGTACGATATTCTTGTCCAAAACAACATCCCTATCTGGATAATGTCTCCGGTTTTGGGCGGCGGCCTTGCAATGCCGCACTTTAGGGCAAGAGAACAGATGGCGCAGGAAGACCCTAACGTTAGCTCAGCATCATGGGCGTTTCGCTTTGCAGGGAACTTGCCAAATGTTGTCACAGTGTTAAGCGGCATGACCTTTATGGATCACTTGAAGGACAATATATATACACACTCGCCACTTGCGCCCCTTAGTGATTCCGAAAAAAGGATGCTCGAAGAAATCTCCCAAATAATGCTTGAGAAGCGAACCATAAATTGCACGAAGTGTCAGTACTGTATGCCTTGTCCTTATGGCATTGATATTCCGGAAATACTTATACATTACAATCGCAGCTTGAACGAGGGCAATTACCCGGAAGACAGGCAATGCCCGGATTTCAGGAGAGCGCGGCGCGCGTTTTTGGTTGGGATGGACAGACGCATCTCACCGTTACGCCAGGCAAACAGATGTATCAATTGCAAATTGTGCATCCCTACTTGTCCGCAGAGAATAAATATCCCGCAAGAATTACGGCGAATAGCTAAATTTGTTGAGTCATTAAGGGTCGAGGGTTAATATATGTTGAAAAAAATTCGTGTTATCATTGCTGCATTTTTTATACTTGCAATAACCTTGCTTTTTCTTGATTATACTGGAACTGTACACGCCTATTTGGGGTGGTGCGCCAGAGTGCAATTTATCCCAGCGCTTCTTGCTTTTAACATTATGGTTTTTGTTGTACTGATGGTCATAACGTTCCTGCTGGGGCGCGTTTATTGTTCAACTATTTGCCCTTTGGGAATTTTTCAGGACATTGTTTCACGATTTGCCGGCATATTTAAGAAAAACCGTTTTTCTTATCGCCCGTCGCAAAAAATATTTGTTGGCTTGCGATTTGCTTTGCTTGGGATATTTACTCTTGCAGTTATAGTCAACATCGCCATAATTACAGTGTTGCTGGAACCATATAGCGCATACGGACGTATGGTAGCACAAATATTTGGGCCTGCTTATCAATTGGGAAATAATCTTCTTGCTTATTTTGCTGAACGCATGGACAGTTATATGTTTTATACTGTTGATGTGTGGATCAACAGCATGACCGCGTTTGTTACAGCAGCAGTAACTTTTATTGTTATAACCATTTTTGCGCTCAAGAGCGGCCGTGGTTATTGTAACACTATTTGTCCGGTTGGAACATTTCTTGGCATTCTCGCAAGGTTTTCGATATTAAAGCTGCGTATCATCAACAGGGAAAAATGTGTCAATTGCAGTTTGTGTGTTAAAAATTGCAAAGCATCCTGTATAGATGCGAATCTTGGGAAAATAGATTATTTTCGCTGCGTTACGTGCTTTAATTGTCTGAAGGGCTGTCCCAAAGGGGCAATAAAGTATGTGTGCGCAAAAGGAGCGCCTGACATGGAAAAGAGAACAGAAACGTCAATGAAAAAGTCAACTGATGAATTGACAAACGCTGGCGTTGTCCGACGCGGTTTTATTTCCGGAGCAGTTATGCTTGTATTAGGCCTTTTTACCCGCAATACTGTCCAGGCTTTTGACCCTGATGGCGGTCTTGTTCCACTTGAAGGGAAAAGAGCTCCAGCACGTTCCCATCCAATAATCCCGCCCGGAGCTGACAACATAAGAAACTTCCGCAGACGCTGCACAGGTTGTCAATTGTGCGTTTCGGTCTGCAGGAATCAGGTGTTGCGGCCATCAGACAAAGTATCGGGGTTTTTGCAGCCACATATATCATTCGAGCGGGGTTACTGTAGGCCAGAGTGCGTCAAGTGTTCGCAAGTTTGCCCCACTGGCGCAATACGCCCAATCACTACAGCGGAAAAATCAGCAACGCAGATTGGTTATGCTATTTGGCAAAAGGATCTTTGCGTAGTTCTAACTGACAATGTAAGTTGCGACCTCTGCGCATTCAAATGCCCAACTGCAGCTATAACAATGATTCCGCAGAGCGCCACCAGCCCGGGGTTGCCGAGGATTCCAATGGTAGACACGAATCGTTGTATAGGTTGCGGAGCGTGTGAAAACTTGTGTCCAGTGCGCCCTTACAGCGCAATTTATGTTGAAGGGATTGACACTCACAGAACCATATAGAAAGCCGGGAGAGGGGCAATACCCCTCCTGGTCTTCACATAAAAGTGTCGATTTGATGGATTACCACTCGCGCGGGACAAATCCTTTGGGAACAACGAGCTTCATAGTATCGCCGCTCTGCTCAAGCACATAAAACCCGGATTTTCTGGCATAGTTTCGCGCTTCGTCGGTTACTATGGCTCCGGCAACTGCTCCGAGATATTTGCGCTTGTCATCATCGTCTGCTATGCGGCGAAGAGTCTTCATACGGGCAATATGGTCATCTATATCCTGCTTCTGTAATTTTGATTTAACTTCTACTGCCATAAAAGTATCTTTGTTTTCAAGAACTATATCAACTTCCGCAACAACCTGTCTGGTTTCAGGGTCTGCAAACTCGCCGCCTCTGGTTGAAACCTTATAAAAATTGAATCCAATGTCATTGAATTTTTTCACAATACCTGGAGCAACAAGATGTTCGGCAAGTTCTCCAAAACGGTTTCCAAGTTTACTTATCTGTCTGCCGGTTTCTTTTAGCAGTCGGTCGGTATCTTTCATCTGCTCTTTGAGTTCTTCTGTTTGCCGAGCAGCTTCTTTCTGCCTTTCAGCTTCTTGCTCTTTGAGTTCTTTCATACGCTCTCTGTCTTCCATAAGAGCAGCCCAAACTTTCTCAAAGGTTAGAGGTTCGTTGTGTGCTTCGGACATATCATGTTTCTCCTACATTGGGACTATTTTTATTAATTTGATGGATTACCACTCTCGCGGAACAAATCCTTTTGGAACAACGAGCTCCATGGTATCGCCGCTCTGTTCAAGTACATAAAACCCGGATTTTCTGGCATAGTTTCGCGCTTCGTCGGTTACTATGGCTCCGGCAACTGCTCCGAGATATTTGCGCTTGTCATCATTGGAATCTGCTATGCGGCGAAGGACTTTCATACGGGCAATATGGTCATCTATATCCTGCTTCTGTAATTTTGATTTAACTTCTATTGCCATAAAAGTATCTCTGCTTTCCAGAACTATATCAACTTCCGCAACAAACTGCCTGGTTTCAGGGTCTGCAAACTCGCGCCCCTTGGGTGAAATTTCGTAAAAATTGAATCCGATGTCATTGAATTTTTCCACAATACCTGGAGCAACAAGATGTTCGACAAGCTCTCCAAAACGGTTTCCAAGTTTACTTATTTGTCTGCCGGTTTCTTTAATTTGCTTTTTGAGTTCTTCTGTTTGCCGAGCAGCTTCTTTTTGCCTTTCAGCTTCTTGCTCTCTGAGTTCTTTCATACGCTCTCTGTCTTCCATAAGAGCAGCCCAAACTTTCTCAAAGGTTAGAGGTTCGTTGTGTGCTTCGGACATATCATGCTTCTCCTATAATAAAAATACCCTACATATGTATAGCTGTCAATCAAAGTTATATAACCAGAAAAAGGAGAATCTGCTTCAAAACCCCCAAGTAATAAAGCTGAAAAAGAGTAACCCCTAACTGAATTGGGACTATTTTTATTAATTTGATGGAATTGAACTGGTAAAAATTTTCGACCAGTTCAGGGCTCACGCTTTCATTGTAGTTTGCGGTCGAAATTTTCGACCGCAAACTTTGCACCTCGCTTTCATTGACAGTAATATTGGAATTCCAATGCACACATCTTCTATGGCGCTGTATGGTCTTGTGCCACGTTGTGGGGCATATTACGCAGTATTGGCAATCTGGTCGTGGCATTCCACTCCCAGGGTCCGGTGGGGCTAAAATCCCAGCCCATTGTGTTTTGCCAGAAAGCCTGGTTACCAAACTGCGCTGGGGTTGTGCCTGCGTTTACAGTCGCGCCGTCATTACCAGTCGCAGAGGAAGTGATGGTTTTGTTAATACCACCATGCTGCACTGTCATTCCACTCCGACCGCGGTTGTTGACGAGTACGCCCTCGCCAGAGCGCACTGCAACGCGCCCGACATCGGTTGCGCGGTTAACCGCGATGGTAACACTTTGATTCAATGCTACACTACGCGCAAGCAAGCCATTTTCTCCATAAATCGGCCCCACAACACCACCTGCCCAGGTAAGGACAGTGGTGGAATTGTTGACGACACTGCCTGTAGTATAAGAATCTGTAATCGCTCCCTGCGAGCTTCCTACCACGCCGCCCGCTCTGGATGAGCTACTGCCACCGCCTGCAGCAGTGGCGGTAACTGTCCCAACCGCATAATAGCAATTTGATATCGTACCGCTACTGCCATTAAACCCCACAACTCCGCCAGCATTTGTAATACCAGTAACATTAACAGTGGCAAAGCAACTTGCGACCGCACCCCAATTCCGCCCCGCCACTCCGCCAACTCCACCTGTGCCGCCAGTGTTATTCGGAAAACTAACGACAATGCTGCCAATAGCACAAGAATTTGAAACCGTACCGTTACCGCCATTAAATCCCACAACTCCTCCAACTCCGCCAATATTATTACTGCTGCTCGTGCTTTCGACCCTGCCGGTTCCTCTAACAAAACAACCTGTAACCGTGCCCCAATTACTCCCCACTATTCCACCAACATTTATCCCACTGCTAACAACACGGACATTAACAAGCCCAAGATTTTGCACTATGCCTCCGCTGATGATACTCCCAAACATTCCCTGATCATCAACACTGGAATTTATTGTCAGGTTGGTTATGGTATGGTTATTCCCGTCAAAGCTACCAGAGAAAGAGCTTATCGCAGTCCAATTGCTTCCGCTTGTTACAGGCACAGGTGCAGTAAGCGTAATATTCTGCGTCAATATATAATGCCGCGTCCTGCCTGTTGCTGTGTTGGCAAATGTATTGAATGCCTGAATATTTGCCTGCGTTACAGGGATACGGCGGGTAGTTGCTGCTCCGTCGATAATACTGGCAGCAACAGTTCGTGTATTGTCTCTGCGATAGCTTGGCAACATGCCACTCAAGTTACTTATGTTAATTGTGGCTGAGCCAGCGGCAAATGTCTGCGTGCCATTATAAGTTACAGTAACAGTAAATGTCTTTACGCCTCCTGTTGCAGGACCAATCGCATTATGCCCGCTAAATGTCAGACCAGTCACAGGGTTTATTGTAAGCACTACATTATTTGCATCAGCATCATTCAAAAATCCACTGACTGCGACTGTAAAAGTGGCTGCACTTTCGCCTACGAGTGGAGTGAGTGTCCGGCTTAGGGCAGATGGGGCGCCCATGGTAAGCAAAGTATAAATAATGCCATCGCTTCTTGTTGCAGTATTTGGGCTCAAGTTATAGTTATTTGCCATTGGCGTATTTAACATTGTAATCGTATACGTGTATTGCTTATTAAACCCAACAGCAGAGTCTGCGAATTCCGCACTAACTGTGTAATCTGTATTCAATATCAACCACTCGCCTGCAGCTAAATTGCTGAATGTGACTATTCCAGGTGTTGCGTTTATTGTTCCATCATATTGCCTGTCAAGTTGCGCAACAGTATTTATGCTGATATTTCTTTGACTCACAGCCAGATTATTTGTGTCTACTGTATGGGAACCCAATGAGACCACAATTGGTTGGCTATTATGCGTTGAGCGAACTAATTGTTGGCCATTATGAGGGCTTGCCGATATGTTCATGTTTGCAAAATCGACAAGGGGAACTTCCGTTGTTGTAAAATCTGTATAGGTAATAGTCACAGCAAGCCCGGCAAGATTAAGGGTGCTGCCGTGAGTATATGTTGTTAAGTTCGTTGGCTGTGATAAAATAGATATCCAGGCAACATCTTTAGCCAGAGTTGGGGCAAATGTACGCATTATGGTTACAACATTTCCGGCGTTGCTTAGAACCACTGCAGGGCTTCCATTAATGGTTGCTGCTAAATTATCGGCAAAAGCAAAATTATTCATTGCAGTAAGCACAACCGCAGCAGTATAGCTTGTCACGGCCAGAAACGGGTTATCGCCGGGAGTCCATGTAACTGCGCCTACAGTAAAGTTGCCTGTAGCATTTGCAACCGGATTCGGAACTTCGCCTTTTACCGGACTTGTTACAGTAACAGCAACGCTGCTGATTATATCGGCAATGACAAGTGGTGGCTGCTCTTCATTTATAATTGGCGCTTCTTCGCTGACTTCTCCCCGCGCCCGCTCCCGTATTGTATCGATGTCGTCTCCGAGAAATTGGCAGGTTGTAAGCATTAATGCGAATATTGCGAAGAGCGCGAACATTAATACTCTGGATTGTTTTGTTGTGTTCGCAATGAGACCTACAGAAGCAGGTGGAAATAACCCAGAAATATTTTTAGTTTTCATATAAAGCTCCTATAACACAATATTCGCGCTTGCCGCAGCTGAGGCTTGCGGCTGCTGCTTCGTGTCCAGCTCTTCGATTCTGTCATCCCGACGAAAGTCGGGAAGAACTCAGGGGCGAACAACACGAAACCCACCGTCACCGCCGCTGTCCCGAACACCCGGGCTGTTGCCGGCCCGATCGACAGACTGCGACAATTCATCATCAAACATCCACGACCCGCCGCGTAATACGCGGTTAGTGCCAGAGACCGGTCCAGGAGGATCTGTCTTTGCTTCAGGTGTGTAGTTACCCCACCAGTCCCAACACCACTCATACACATTCCCGCTCATGTCATGTATTCCCAATCCATTAGGTGCAAGACCTCCAACTTCTCTGGTTCTAAACCCACTGTTAGCATCATGCCACGCCACAGCAAATACATCGTTGCTTCCAGAAAAAGTAAACAGCTCGCCCGTGTTACCTCCCTTTGCTGCATATTCCCACTGCGCCTCTGTTGGTAATCGATAACCGTTTGAACCAGGAACCATTCTAATGTTATTCCATCTATCATTAAACGTTGTGGGCGCAGTTCCCCAATCATCAGGGTCAGTAGACCAATGAGCAGGGTTATCAGGATCAGGACCAGGCCATTGAATCGGAAAGCGATACGCAGAGGTAAGACCTTCCCGCATACTCAAGAGATTACAAAACACTATTGCATCATACCAGCTTACACTATCAACAGGGAAATTTTCCGTATTTAACCCCACAATTAAAGAGGCTCCTCCACCTCCTACTCTAAACCAACTTGGAGTAGGGCTAATACCATTATTATTCCCTGTCATCACTGCCTGAAACTGCGCTTGGGTTACTGGGAACCTGCTCATGTGAAAACCAGTTAGTGTTACTGTAGACACAGGAGTTTCATCGCCGCTGCCTAAAGCCCCTAGCTCTCTGCCAAGCTCGAACTCTCCTCCAGCTACCCGCATCATCTCAATACCAGTTGGTGATATATTGGAAACAAAAACTCTCGCAACACTGGAGCGGGCAGGAACAGCTCCTCCAGTCGCTCTAACCTCAGCAAAATAGTAATATGTTCCTGCCGGAAGAGCTGTGGGTATATTAAAACTAGCGCTGGTTGCGCCACTTATGGGAGTACCGCCAACATTACTATTCGTTGTATTGGTAAACCACTGGTAATTAAGTGTCGCATCTAATGTTACGCTTGCTGCCACACTCAAACTACCACTTATATTTCCAGCAGCCACACTTGTAGTTGCTGCTGGATGTGTAGTTATTGTGATAATAGGGGTACCTTCAAGTACCCAGGATGTACTTTGAGTGCTGGGCCGAATGTAGGTTCCAGCTCCAAAGTTGTTTTGAGTATATGCAGCCCAAAACCCAAGTGGAAAAGCATTTTCATGATAATTTTTATTCGCGCCAATGGTAATGCGGGTTAAAGGATTGCCAGAGAATACATTAGCGCTAATGTCTGTAATACCATTGCCAATGTTGACATGGCGTAAGTTATTGAAGTTAACGAAGCGGAGGGACAAGGTACTTGCTGCTTCGGGCAGAATAAGGGAGACAACTTGATCCATGTTAATATTAGTTGGGACTCCGCCGGAAGGTGCTCCTGGGTCAAAGGTTCCATCTTGTTGCAGACCACTGCCAGAGGTTAATCCAGAGCGGGTACAGCGGGACAAATTAAGATTCACATAATTTCCTGCATTGTTAAGCGCTATAAAAATATTTCCCCAATTATTGGAGTTTAATTCCATAGCAAGGTTAAGATCTATTGCATTGGTAAGGGGACCTCCTGCTCCTCCAGTATTGCTAAACAGGAATGGCCCTATAAAAGCAGGATTTGCTATGAACAATTGTATTGCGACTGTATTATTCTGCCCTATCCTTGCTTCTACAGTGCCATGCCCAACAGCATCAGGTATAATATCAGCACCAGCACCAGTATCAGGCATATTAATATGAACGCGCCTGGTCACTACATCTATTTCCCAATTGCCAGGAACTACATTTACTGTAATAGTTCCTCCATTAGTGGTTTCGCTAAAGCTTTGCCCTCTGGGGCCAGTAAAGGTTAGTGTATGGGTGAGGTCGAAGTCTATTGAGGCTCCTGTTGCGCTCCTCATGGGGCTTCCGCTGGGGAGAAAGGAGATTCCGCCGGGAAGAGTTATATTAAGGGTTGTATTTTCATTGTCACTGTTATAATCCAGAGGGCTAAAACAAGTTGTAAGGAGAAAGCATAATACACATATAAAAAAGCCATTACGAATTTTCATATAAAGCTCCTATAACACAATATTCGCGCTTGCCGCAGCTTGCGGCTGCTGCTTCGTGTCCAGCTCTTCGATTCTGTCATCCCGACGAAAGTCGGGAAGAACTCAGGGGCGAACAACACGAAACCCATCGCGGTCGTCCCGATCGTTCGGGGGAATGCCCTCGCCTGCTCGAACGACAGATCGCGACCAAGTAGCCGTATTCCACCACGACCCGCCGCGACGCACGCGGTAAGTACCAGAGGCCGCTCCAGTAGGATTTGTTTTCGCACCAGCTGTATAAGCGCCAAACCAATCCCAACACAACTCCCACACATTCCCGCTCATGTCATGTATTCCCAATCCATTGGGTGCAAGACCTCCAACTTCTCTGGTTCTACTCCCACTGTTATTATCACGATGCCACGCCACAGCAGTTACAGTGTTGCTCCCAGCGAATGTAAAGTTATTGGGTCTAGTATTACCTCCCTTTGCTGCATATTCCCACTGCGCTTCTGTTGGCAATCGATAACCTGTAGAACCAGGAACTATTCTAACATTATTCCATCTAGCTAGAATAGCGGAAGGGCTATTAATAAACGCCGGAACCGTGCCCCAATCAGCAGGATTGCTACTCCAGCTAGTAGGATTAGGCCATCGGTTAGGCATCTCATACGCAGGGGTAAGACCTTCCCGCATACTCAATCTATTACAAAACACTATTGCATCATACCAACTTACCATCTCAACAGGTCGTCTTGCATCTGTTTCCCCTACAGCAGGTGGGTGACCACGCGCGGTGGTGAACCTACTTGGAGTAGGATTAATATCATTGTTATTCCCTGTCATCACTGTCTCAAACTGCGCTTGGGTTACTGGAAACTTGCCTATGTAAAAACCAGTTAGTGTTACCGTAGACATAGGAGTTACATTACCGCTGCCAGCTGTCCCAAGCTCCCTTCCAAGCTCGAACTGTCCTCCAGCTACCCACATCATCTCAATACCGGTTGGTGATATAATATTGGAAACAAAAACTCTCGCAACATTGGAACGGACTATGACCGCACCTAGCGCGCTAACCTCTACGAAATAGAAATACGTCCCTGCTGCGAGGTTTGTCGGTATGTTAAAACTCGTACTTGTTGTCACTTCGGTTATGGGAGTACCTCCGGCATTACTATTCGTCGTATTGCGAAACCATTGATAACTAAGGACTACATCACCTGTAACACTTGCTGCCACATTCAAGCTACCACTTATACTTCCTGCCATCACACTCGTAGTTACTGCTGGCTGCGTATTGATCGTGATTACTGGAGCAGCTACATTTACTGTTGCCACATTGGACTGCACAGAAATTGCCCCGCCAGTTGCGCTAACCACACAATAATAGAAATACGTTCCTGCTGTGAGGTCTGTAGGTATGGTAAAACTCGCACTTGTCGCGCCACTTACGGGAGTACCTCCAACATTACTATTTGTCGTATTTCTAAACCATTGGTAACTAAGCGTCGCGCCTCCTGTAACGGTTGCTCCAACACTCAAGCTATCACTTATACTTCCTGCTACCACATTTGTAGTTGCTGCTGGCTGCGTATTGATCGTGATTACTGGTGAATGCACTATAAAACTCACATCAAAACCAGCTGTGATACCGCCAGTCCCAGACACTGTAACTTCAGCAGTATGTGCCTGTTGTCCGCCTGGTAAACCAGTGGCAGGTCTTATGGAAAAGTTTGCGGAGTAGCCTACGGCAATACTGGGTATTGAAGCAGGATCCACTATAAAGCTTCCTTCGGGCGAAACTGTTACCTCCAATGGACCGGTTGGCTGATTTTCTGTGTTGGTAACTGTAATTGTTTGGCTAGGCTGCTCCGTATAACCAAAATTTGCAGCAGGGAATTGAAGGTAATTATTGGGAATAGCCTCACCTTCTATACTAAGTGATATGCCGTGTTCCTCCCGCAACCAACGAGCATACAGCGTTGTATCCGAAGAAATAATAAAAGTTTGCCCACCTATATAAGTTGTTCCATTACCATCTGCCTGCGTGTTCCACCAGTTAAAGATATAGTTATCCCTAATAAGGTAACCTGTATTACCTCTAACTGTAACCGAAGCACCGCTGCCGTACTGGGTTGAGTCTACTGGCACTGTGCCACCAGTTGCATTATTTCTATTATATGTAACAGTGAATGTAACGGGGGTTTCGTCATTGTTGTTGTTGTCATCGTTGCTAATCTCTCCCCGCGCCCGCTCACGTATTGTGTCGATGTCGTCTCCGAGAAATTGGCAGGTTGTAAGCGTTAATGCAAATATTGCGAGGAGCGCAAGCATTAGTACTCTGGATTGCTTTGTTGTGTTCGCAATGATGCCTACAAAAGCAGGTGGACGTAATCCAAAAATATTTTTAGTTTTCATATAAAGCTCCTATAACACAATATTCGCGCTTGCCGCAGTTGTAGCTTGCGGCTGCTGCTTCGTGTCCAGCTCTTCGATTCTGTCATCCCGACGAAAGTCGGGAAGAACTCAGGGGCGAACAACACGAAACCCACCGGCGACGTGCTGCTGCTCAGGGATAGCGCCGCCCCGAAAGACAGATCGCGAAAACTCAGCCCTATCGACACACGACCCGCCGCGTTGCACGCGGCCAATACCAGAGACCGGACCAGCAGGATTTGTCTTTGCTTCAGCTGTGTAATCATCCCACCAATCCCAACACCACTCCCACACATTCCCACTCATGTCATATATTCCCAATCCATTAGGTACAAGATCTCCAACTTCACGCGTTCTACTACCACTGTTAGCATCATGCCACGCCACAGCAGTTACAGTGTTGCTCCCTGCAAAGGTTGTGTTATCAGGCGTACTACCTCCCTTTGCTGCATATTCCCACTGCGCCTCTGTTGGCAATCGATAACCGGTTGAACCAGGAACCATTCTAACGTTATTCCATCTAGCTAGAATATCGGAAGAACTATCCCAATTCGGAGCTGCGCCCCAAACAGCAGGATTGCTACTCCAAATAGTAGGATTTGGCCATTGGTTAGGCATCTCATACGCAGGGGTAAGACCTTCCAGCATACTCAATCTATTGCAAAATACTATTGCATCATACCAATTTACACATTCAACAGGCAGATTATTTCTGTTCAACTCAGGTGTTGCAGGTCTGCTCGACATGAGAATCCAAGCATTTGTCCCAGTGAAAATGCTGGGATTAGCCCCCATCACTGTCTGAAACTGCGCTTGGGTTACTGGAAACTTGCCTATCCAAAATCCACTTAGTGCTACTACAGACACAGGAGTTGTATCGCCGCTGAAAGCTGTCCCAAGCTCCCTGCCAAGCTCGAACTGCCCTCCTGGTACCCACACCATATCAATATTGGAAACAAAAACTCTCGCAACATTAGACGACACAGGAATTGCACCGCCAGTTGCGCTAACCACGACAAAATAGTAATATTGTCCAATCGCGAGTGTCTGCGGGATAGTAAAACTCGCGTTTGTCGCACCAGTTACGGGAATACCTCCAACATTACTATTCGTCGCATTGCTAAACCATTGGTAATTAAGAGTTGCGCCCCCTGTTACGCTTGCTGTTACACTCAAATTATTGCTTATGTTTCCTGCGACCACATTCGTAGTTGGTGCTGGCTGCGTGTTGATCGTAATTACAGGTGGATGCACTGTAAAACTTACTGCAAAACTCGCTGTAATACCACCAGCCCCAGACACTGTAACTGTAGCAGTATGTTGTCCCCCTGGTAAACCAGTATTGGGTCTTATGAAAAATGTTGCACTGCCTCCTACTACAATATTGCTTATTGAAGCATCTACTACAAAGTTCCCTGCAGGCGAAACTGTCACTGTCAATGGACCGGTTGCCTGATTTTCTGTGTTGGTTACTGTAATTGTTCGACTAGGCTGCTCACCGTAGCCAAAATTTGCAACAGGGAATTGAAGGTAATTGTTGGGAATAGCCTCACCTTCTATACTAAGTGATATACCGTACGCTGCCATCACCCAATGCGCATACAATGTTGTATTTGCAGAAATGGTAAAGGTTTGTCCCCCCATGTAGATTGTTCCATAACCATCTGCTTGCGTGTTCCAACCACTAAAAGTATGGTTGCTTTTATAAAGGCTACCTGTATTACCTCTAACTGTAACCGAAGCGCCACTATTGTATTGAGTTGAATCTATTGGTACTGTGCCACCTGTTGCATTATTTCTATTATATGTAACAGTGAATGTAACTGGGGGTTCCCCATTTGTATTAATCTCTCCACGCGCGCGCTCGCGTATTGTGTCGATGTCGTCGCCGAGAAATTGGCAGGTTGTAAGCATTAGTGCGAATATTGCGAAGAGCGCGAGTATTAGAACTCTGGATTGTTTTGTTGCGCTCGCAATGAGACCTACGGAAGCAGGTGAAAATAATCCAAAAATATTTTTAGTTTTCATATAAAGCTCCTATAACACAATATTCGCGCTTGCCGCAGCTGAGGCTTGCGGCTGCTGCTTCGTGCCCAGCTCTTCGGGTAACGTCGCCAGAACTCAGGGGCGAACAACACGAAACCCAAAGTTGCTGAACCGATTGAACGGGACACTGTCGGACCGATAGACAGAACGCGAAAACACAGCCGAAGAGCTCCACGGCCCGCCGCGCATCACGCGGAAAGTACCAAAGACCGCTCCAGTAGGATCTGTCTTCGCACCAGCTGTGTAATAACCAAACCAATCCCAACACCACTCCCACACATTCCCGCTCATGTCATGTATTCCCAAGCCATTAGCTTGCAGAAGTCCAACCTGACGTGTACTGCTTCCACTGTTAGCACTATGCCACGCCACATCAGTTGCAGTGTTGCTCCCGGAGAATTGAAAGCCAGAACCACTAGCCACATTACTCCTCGCTTTCGCCGCAAACTCCCACTGCGCTTCTGTCGGCAATCGATAACCTGTAGATCCAGCAACTACTCTAACAGCATTCCATCGAGCATTAGAAGTTGTAGGCACAGCCCCCCATCTGGCAGGATCGGTCGTCCACTCACCATTAGTAACACATTGTATCTCATACGCAGGCGTAAACCCTACCTGCATACTCAAAAGATTGCAAAACACTATAGCGTCATACCAACTCACTCTCTCAACTGGACGATGCAGCGCATTCGTTTCTACCGGATCTTGTGTACGAAGTGGTGACATGCCTACCGTAAAGTTGCTGGGCGTAGGATTAATACTATTGGTATTCCCTGTCATCACTATCTGAAACTGCTCCTGCGTCACAGGAAACTTGCCTATGTGAAATCCCTGAGTCAATGTTACCTGGTGCAAATTAGTTACATTGTTGGCACTATTACCAAGACACCTGCCTAAATCAAAAGTACCATCATCTACCCACACCATTTCAAGGCTAACTATAACCCTTGCCACATTGGACGGCTCAGAAATTGCTCCGCCAGTTGCGCTAACCACACAATAATAGAAATATGTCCCTGCTGTGAGGTTTGTAGGTATGGTAAAACTAGCGCTTGTTGCACCAGTTACAGGAGTACCACTAACATTACTATTCGTTGTATTGCTAAACCACTGGTAATTAAGTGTAGCGCCTAATGTTACGCTTGCTGCCACGTTCAAGCTACCACTTATACTTCCTGCCTCCACACTCGTAGTTGCTGCTGGCTGTGTATTGATCGTGATTACTGGTGGATGCACTGTAAAACTTACTGTAAAACTCGCTGTGATGCCGCCATCTCCAGACACTGTAACTTCAGCAGTATGTGCCTGTTGTCCGCCTGGTAAACCAGTAGCGGGTCTTATGGAAAAGGTTGCGAAGTAGCCTACGGCAATACTGGGTATTAAAGCATCCACTATAAAGCTTCCTGCTGGCGAAACTGTCACTGTTAATGAACCGGTTGGCTGATTTTCTGTGTTGGTAACTCTAATTGTTTGGTCAAGCTGGTCCGCGTCATAGCCAAAATCTGCAGCAGGGAATTGAAGGTAATTGTTGGGTATAGGATCACTGCCTATACCAAGCGATATTCCGTGAGCCTTTGGCCACCAACGGGCATACAGTGTTGTATTAGCAGAAATATAAAAAGAGTCTCCTGGATTGTAGATAGTTCCATAACCATCTGGCTGGGTGTTCCAACCAGCGAAGTCGTAGTTGTCTTTCGTAAGGTAGCCAATGTTCCCTCTAACTGTAACCGAAGCTCCACTGCTATATTGGGTTGAATCTACTGGCACTGTGCCAGCGGTTGCATTATTTCTATTATATGTAACAGTGAATGTAACTGGGGTTTCCCCATTTGTATTAATCTCTCCCCGTGCCCGCTCGCGTATTGTGTCGATGTCGTCTCCGAGAAATTGGCAGGTTGTAAGCGTTAGTGCGAATATTGCGAAGAGAAGGAGTGTTAATAGATTCCGTAACAAGTACGGAATGACATGGGAAGTGCCTTTTTTCACACAGAGACGCAAAGGCACAGAGACCACTGAGTTATTGTTTGAAAAATTTAAAATCCTCTTCTTTGCAACGGAATGACGCGCGTGATTCAACATAACAATTCTCCTTATTTAAACCCGCAGAACTCAGGGGCGAACAACACGAAACCCACCGTCGTTGGGCCGATTGCCCGGGTCATTGGTGGCCCGATTGACAGACCGCGAACTCCCAGCCGCAAAGTCCCACGACCCGCCGCGTACCACGCGGGTAGTACTAGATCCCGCACCAGTAGGATCTGTCTTCGCGCCAGTTGTGTAACTACCCCACCAATCCCAGCACCACTCCCACACATTCCCGCTCATGTCATGTATTCCCAAGCCATTAGCTTGCAGAAGTCCAACCTGACGTGTACTGCTTCCACCGTTAACATTATGCCACGCTACTGCTGTTGCCGTATTGCTCCCGGAGAATTGAAAGCCAGAACCACTAGTCACATTACTCCTCGCTTTCGCCGCAAACTCCCACTGCGCTTCTGTCGGCAAGCGATAACCATTAGAACCATCAACCATTCTAATAGCATCCCACCTAGTCCTCAATGGGTCATCCCAAGTTGCCGGCGCAGTACCCCATGTATCAGGATCAGTAGCCCAATGCGCAGGGTTATCAGGATTAGGAGATGGCCATTGAACAGGAAAACGATACGCCGGAGTAAGCCCTTCCTGCATACTCAACCTATTGCAAAACACTATCGCATCATACCAATTTACCCGCTCAACTGGACGACGCAGCGCATTCGCTTCTATTGGGTCTTGTGTACGAAGTGGTGACGTGCTTACCGTAAAGTTGCTGGGCGTAGGATTAATACCATTGGTATTCCCTGTCATCACTATCTGAAACTGCTCCTGTGTTATTGGAACCCTGCCTATGCGAAAATTTTGAGTCAATGTTACCTGGTGCCAATTAGTTTGATTGGTGCCACCACCAAGGCACCTTCCCAAATCAAAAGTACCACCAGTTACCAATACCATTTCTACAAGACTACTTACTGTAACCATTGCTACATTGGAACGCAGCGGAACTGCCCCGTCGGTTGCGCTAACCACGACAAAATAGTAATATTGTCCAAGCGTGAGGTCCGTAGGTATGTTAAAAGTATCGCTTATAGCTCCAGGTATAAGTTCACCTCCAAAATTACTATTCGTTGTATTGCTAAACCACTGGTAATTAAGAGTTGCTCCACCTGTTACGCTTGCTGCCACGTTCAAGCTACCACTTATGCTTCCAGCTACCACATTTGTAGTTGCTGTTGGTTGTGTAGTTATTGTAATTACCGGTGGATGCACCGTAAAGCTCACTATAAAACTCGCAGTAATTCCACCAGCCCCAGATACTGTAACTATAGCATTATGTTGTCCTGCTATTAAACCAGTATTGGGTCTTATGGAAAAGGCTGCATTGCCTCCTGGCACAATATTGCTTATTGAAGCAGGATCCGCTACAAAGCTCCCTGCAGGCGAAACTGTCACTTCCAATAGACCAGTTGGCTGATTTTCTGTGTTGGTAACTGTAACTGTTAGAGGAGTCTGCATTCCATAACCAAAAGCTGCAGCAGGGAATTGGTGGTAATCGTTAACAACATTCAGTGACATGCCGTACGCTGCCTTCACCCAATGTGCATATAATGTTGTATTTGCAGAAATGGTAAAGGTTTGCCCTCCCATGTAGATTGTTCCATAACCATCTGTTTGTGTGTTCCACCCGGCAAAGATATAGTTATCCCTGATAAGGTTACCTGTATTACCTCTAACTGTAACCGAAGCGTTGCTGCTGTATTGGGTTGAATCTACTGGTACTGTGCCAGCGGTTGCATTATTTCTATTATATGTAACAGTGAATGTAACAGGGGTTTCGTCATTGTTGTTGTCATTGGGGCTAATCTCTCCCCGCGCGCGCTCGCGTATTGTGTCGATATCGTCTCCGAGAAATTGACAGGTTGTGAGAGTTAGTGCAAATATTGCGAGGAGGAGGAGTGTTAATAGATTCCGTAACAAGTACGGAATGACATGGGAAGTGCCTTTTTTCACACAGAGACGCAAAGGCACGGAGACCACTGAGTTATTGACGGAATGACGCGCGTGATTCAACATAACAATTCTCCTTATCTAAACCTGTAGACCAGGCCCAATGCGATTTTGCTGTTTGGGGAACTAAAGTCTGTACGCAGGGTGTAGGTAATATTAAAAAAATCAAACAAATTGACCCCTGCTTTAATGTTAACTGCAAAAACATTTATACTTGCATCTCCAAATTCAAAAGTATATCTGCCTGTCATATAACCTATTCCTGCTCCTGCGAAAACCCCGCCTCTTTCTCTAAACGGCATAAAATATCCTAAATTTATATATGGGTATATGGAGTAATAACCGTCTACATCCCTGTTCCCATACCTGCTTATAAACCCAACATCACAGCCAAGCTCTATAAATATATTGCGCATTGGCGAAAATGTTCCGTGCAGTGTAATCATAAGCAATGGGTCGTAAGAATACCCCACAGCAATACCAATGGTATTAAACCTTCTTTTATCTATGACTGCAGCATCCTCTCCTGCATACGTTACCTGGAACAGATCATCTTCAATATCGAAAAATTCGATTACATCGGAGCGCACTTCAAAATGCACCCATTGTGTCCCTTCTCCGGGCCGGTCAAGGATATCATGAGGGATTATACGGAAACGGTATTCGCCCAGCTGCAATGGGATATTGATATATAATGATGCGGTAAATTCGCGCAAATAGTATTGATAATATTCGTATTCCATTTTTTGGATTTCTATTTGATACCGGAGTGCGTGTTCATCGCCTCTCCATGCAATGCGCACCAGACGTGATTCCTCGTCGTATGGAGTATAGGGTTGTGCAAAAAGGGAGGGAGTTATTACTAAAAGCAATAACAAAATACTCAAAGAAATGTTTCTAGTTTTCATATAAAGCTCCTGTTGTTTCTATTTGTATAGTGCCTGGTAAAATAATATCCATAATAAATGTGCTTTCTGTTATATTGCCGTGCTGCATAATCACATTGCCTGCTCCCATGTTTACCCCTTCTATTTGCCAGATAAAAGTGCCTCTGTCTAAAAGGGGCAGCTCTGCAAATAAATAACTTGTGCGCATCATGGGTTCTGTACGGTAGATTTGCTGCCTGCCATCTATTGTGTGGCGGAAAAGGGTAAAGATGTAAGCGTTAGCTCCATGTACTGGCTGCCAGCTAAAGTTTATGTTCCTTTGGACTTGCAGATCGCTCATTGTAAAGCGGTGGCCGCGTGGGGGTTGTAGATTCTGCGGCGCTGGCAGGAACAGGTCTGCTGTCCCTTCTATTTGTATAGTGCCAGGTAAAATAATGTCCATAATAAATGTACTTTCTGCTGCAATGCCGCGTCTGGTAATTGAGTTGTCTGCACCTCTGCTTACAGCTTCTACTTGCCATGTAAAAGCTCCTCTGTCCAGTATTCGCAGGTCTTCAAGAAAATAACTTGTGCGCGTTAAAGGCAATGTGCGGTAGATTTGTTGCCTATATCCTGCAACTTGTCGATATATGGTTAAGATGTAGGCATTGGCTCCACTTACTGGTTGCCAGCTAAAGTTTATGCGCCTTTGGGTTTGCAAATCGCTCATTGTATAACGGTGGCCGCTTGTGGGCTGTAGATTCTGCGGGGGCGGGAGGATTGTGACTTGCGCAACTGGTTGGGGCTGGGCTACTGCGTGCGACTGCGCAGGCTGTTGTGCAGGCTGCGTCGGCGCGACTATGTTCGCAGTCTCGCGATGACGCGCGGGCTGGGCTTGCGCCTGCGCCTGCGCGACTATGTTTGCAGGCTCATAAGGAGGTATGGGTTGTTCCTGCGCTTGCGCGAGTATATTTGCAGCTTCGTAAGAACGTATGGGCTGCGCAATAACTGCCTGCTCGATCCGGAAATGGGAAACTTGCGAGAATGCAGGGGTTCCAGTGTAAGCAATTGGGAATAATGGTTTTACCCGCCAGTACCATGTTCCTGGTCCAAGGCTGGAATCAGTAAAAAAGGTTGCCTGGCTATGCCTCTGTATTTGTGGAGTTAAAAAGTTGGGGGTGTTACACACTTCGAGGATGTAAGAAACAGCTCCACTTACCCCATCCCACTGGAAATTCAATATTGGCAACCCTTCTGTATAAGTGAATACAGTGTTTGCAACAGGGCTTTGTAATTGCTGCCCTGCGCCATCGATTATTGTAAACCGCCCTTCGTGGATGGTATTGTTTCCACTAAACAAACGCCAGTACCAGAGTCCGTTACCAACAGCAATTTGCGTTTGTGTGTCCAGGTTTTCATGAGTATAAATAATATTATCAAAACTTCTGTCAGAGGCAATTTCCAGGCGCAGTGGTCTGTCTGAATCAAGGCGAACATTGTTCCACAAAAAATCAACAGAAAAAGGGGCATGAGCAGCATTTATAAAGCGGGCATTAAAAGCAGGGTGCTGCATTACTACTGCGGCTATTTCTTCGAGTTCAATACCGCTTGGGTCAAACGAGATAAGTGTGCCTGCATAAATCTCGCGCACCTGCTCTTCTTCAAGATCAATAAATTGCGCTGCACCTTCATTCACCTGTACCCTTATGCCGGTTTCTGCATACCGTACATTAAGTATAGTTCGTGCAGTTGGCAGCACCTGACGCTCTCCAATACTAATAGATACTCTCCTGCTTTCTGCTGTGGTGGCAAGGGAGAGGTTCCCTTCGTTCATCATGATCTCAAGGGTCTCGCCATCTGGTGCGCGGGTTATGCGTATAAGTGTGTTCTCATCTAAATCAATGCTGTTGCCTTCGATGTATAGAGTCGCAGCAGAAAAGGGGGCAACCCGGATCAAGTCTCCAAGGTACACTGGCGATTCTGTTGCCAGCCTGTCCCAAAGAACGCGGTCTATAAACCTGCGCTGAACAATGTTCTCCCTTACTACAACATAACCAACAGGTTCTACATTTTGTAATGTGATGGTTCTAAGCAAATCCATCCTGAACAGGTTTATGCTTATCGAGGCTATCAGTAGAAACAAAACAGTAACGAGAATATCCCCTGCACTCAAGCGCTTAAGTACAGGGGAGCGCAGTATAGCGAGAAGCTCAGCCTTTGCTGATTTTATATTTTTTTTCATCAGCATTAACATCTACCTTTGAAGCCTCGGGGGCTTCTATTCCCAGAAGCTTTCTGACATCTGTCAAGGTTTTGGGCCCTTTTTCGGATTTTACAAAATTAACAACTGCGAAAATCCTGACTGGCTTTTCTTTACCTTTTACAGTTACAGAAGGCATCTCTTCTGTAATGAACTTATCTCCCACCAGATTCCATGTATCTTCGGAGATAAGGATATCTGCTCCAAGTGGTTTTGTAAGTGATTCTATTCTTGACGCAAGGTTTACCGGGTCGCCAATAACAGTGTATTCCATTCGCATATCACTGCCGAGCTGGCCTGCTGTAACCATGCCTGTATTTATGCCGCAACCTATTTTGATTGGCGGGTTTGCAGGGTCTCCGGGCTTGCGTTCTTTATTCATGAAGTAAAGTGCGTTACGCATAAGCAGGGCTGCCTTAACACAGTTATACGCATCTTTTTGCGGGCTTCCTGCTGTGTAGGCTGTGCCCCAGTGAGCCATTACTGCATCGCCGATAAACTTGTCGATAGTGCCGCTTGTTTTTTCAACACAATCGATCATGGCAGTAAAGTAGTGGTTGAGCCAGTAGACAATGCGGTCAGAAGCTTCATTTTTAAAAACATTTGTAAAGCCTTCGGATAACGCTGTAAACCCGCGGATATCTGAAAAAAAGATTGTTGCGTGCTTGGGAAGGCCGCCGGGTTTTATCTCGTTACGCATTGCTTTGACTGCGATCTCCTTGTTGGTGAACCTGCCGAAGATGTGGAGGGCTGCGCACATTTTCTGGAAACTGCTTGTTAAAGCGCCTATCTCGTCGCGGCTTTTTGGCTCAAGCGACATATCGAAATTACCTCCCTCGATGTTACGCGCAACGCCAGCCAGCGCTTTCAGAGGGGTTGAAATTGTTTTTGAGAAGAACCAGATAAAAATGATCGAAATGCTCAGAACCGCGATTGTAAGGTAGATATTCCGTCTTGTGGTTGTGGCAATACCTTCGAAAACTTTGTCATATTCAATGCCGGTGATTACTGTGGCTCCTGCAATATCCAGCTTTGTATATGCTACAAACTTGCGGATGGTTGCAGGGGCGCCTGCTGCCTGCAGAAGCGCAAAATCTGATTCTATTAAATACTGTCTGCTCTTTTGCGGGCTATCGAAGATGGCGCGGACAAAATCTTTTTCCGACAGGTTTACCGCAGATTGTATAAGGCTGAAATCTGCGTGCAGGAGGATATCACCATCGCTGTTTATCATGTAAGACTGATTCGTCCCAAAGCCGAAGTTCTGGTTTAGGGTTTCAGAAGAAAAAAGGACTCCTGCTGCCACGCCTTCCTGCCAGGGGAAAAACAGGGCAAGGACTGGTCTTCCAAAGTGCGGCGCTGCATTTAAAAGCAGAGCTTCTCCGCGGTTAGCTCTGTCAAGAGCAGTTCTTTGTTCTGCAAACCAGGAGTTTGCAAGGGCGCTTTCTATTCTTCGCGAAGTAAAGAAGCGTTCGCTTATTAGTAATTGTTCTGGGTGTCCGGGAGTAAGTCCGGGCTGGCCTGGCTGCACGGGTTGTCCTGGCTGTACTGGCTGTCCGGGCGTAACAAAGAAGACAGATGCGATCTGCGGGTTTTTTACAAAGAAGACGCTGATTGCTCCCTGCGCCATAGCGCTGCCTGCGCCTGCTGCGGTTATGGTATGCATTAGTATTTCTGAATTGGCGCGCACATTCGAGAGGGTCATTTCTGCTTCCATTGCTGCGCGGCGGTTTGTTTCAAAGTTATGTTCTTCTGCTGACACCCGCAGGTCGCCATGCACAAGCCACGAGACCAGAGCTATAATAGAACCAAGTGATGCAATCACGATAAAGGAAATCAATATTATTAACTTGCTGCCAATTGAAAATCGGACTCTCAAAAAATCGATATTGTGCTTTTGCGCTTGCATTTTAGCTCCTGAATAATTTGAGTAAGATTTTTATGCAAGATTTTTTTACTTTGAGATGCTTGAGATGATGAGTAAATTTTGGCGATTTTTTTGGGAAAAGTAAACTTTTTCTTACAAAGGGCTTGACAACGTGATGTTCGGCTACATAATTGTCTTGTCTTGTCTTGTCTTGTCTTGTCTTGTCTTGTCTTGTCTTGTCTTGTCTTGTCTTGTCTTGTCTTGTCTTGTCTTGTCTTGTCGTGTCGTGTCGTGTCGTGAGTAGCAACTATTTTGCGTTAACAATGTCGCGAACATGTTAATAGTTTATACATTTTGAGGCAAAATATCAACATTTTTTGTATTGCTTTGTGTGTTCTGCGAAAAATTTTTCTCTATTTGCTGTTTTTTTCCTTAATTTTCAAATAAATTTCGGGATTGACAATATTTTTTAAGATATAGTAAGATATCCATACTTGCGGCGATGGTGAAATTGGTAGACACGCTAGCTTGAGGGGCTAGTGGGAGTTCTCCCGTGATGGTTCAAGTCCATTTCGCCGCATTTTTTTAAGCCCTTCTAAGTAAAAGATTTATTAGACAATACCTGCCAGAAAACGGGAAGTATATCACACACAAAAATAAAAGTGACACTCAAAAGTGATACTTTTATCAACAGGAGTCGATATGCACCCGAAAAAATCCCGCAAGCCTTTTACTTTATTCAAGAAAAAAACTCAAAGTGGTATTATATGGATGGCAGAGAAAAGGCTATCAGGGCATCGCATAAACTGCGTATATATTGGAATGCGCGCCGCTGTTCGATATGCTATTGCACGCATTGAGAAACACTGGAGAAGAAATATAGCTGCTCTAAGCCCTTAAAAACCTATTGACAATATTGACAATATTACATATATTTATATGTATGACGCTTGAGTGGGACGAGAATAAAAATCTGGAAAACATTAAAAAGCATAATGTCTCATTTGAAATAGCGCAAAAAGCGTTTCTTGATAAGTATCGTATTATTTTAGCAGATGAGAAACATTCAGGTAAAGAAAAAAGGTTTTTCTGTATTGGCAATGATGGTAACGGAATAGTAACTATTAGATTTACTATAAGAAATAAGAATATCCGCATATTCGGTGCAGGGTATTGGAGAGAAGGAAAGGTTGAATATGAAAAAAGAAAAAATATCATATGTTGATGCTCCAAAGGATATAGCAGACTCTTTAAAAAATGCAAAACAAATTACTGATTTTTTGCCACCGCCCGAAGAATTAATTTTAAAAGAACCAAAGGTAAAAGTGACTATTGTGCTAAGCAGTAGAAGTGTTGATTTTTTTAAAAAACACGCCGAAAAAAACAAAACCAAGTATCAAACAATGATATATGAAGTATTAGATAGGTATGCACAAAATTATAATAACTAAGCATTTAGGAAAATGAATGATACAGGGGTGGAGATATAAGCTATTTGTTTTATAATAAAATAGCCGATAGTGAAGCCAAAGAGATAATAAAATATACATTTCTTTTTGGCTTCGTATGACCCAAAAATTGACACCAATGATGTGTTGTGATATGTTTAAGGTAAGACACTCTAATAATTAGAGTAATGATTTTTTCTATTCCGAAGCGATTTTCTACTGCGAAATAATTTTAATACTGCATGGTGATTAAAAGATATACCTTCGTAATGGTATTGATAATTAAAATTAACTACTAATCTTAGTAGCTTAAGTATGCTAAAGCATACAAAGAAAAAAAGATGGAAAATATAGTAAATTTACATGGCTATAAAGCAGGAGCTGCTCTTATAAATGAACTAAAAATTTCAGTAACCGAAGAGCAAATTAATAATATTTTTAAAAAACATAATATTTCTGACTTAAAAGAGAAGGCAGGTTTTTTAAATGACTGTATGGGTATAGATGAACAAGTTAATGCTACAAAAGCAAACATAACTGAGAAAGATGAATTTGATTATTCTTTAGCCTTGTTTTTAGAAGGGTCCTGGAGATTACTCATCTAATGGAAATAGAATTCATAAACAAATTCAAAAAAGAATTTGACTTATCCAAAGACGACATTGACCAAGTTGAAACTTTTTTTAAATCAGTTATTACTGATAGTTTAAAAAAAAGATTTTTATCTCATCTTGTCTCTACTATAGAAGATTTAGTCAACGATAAGCAAAAAAAAGATTTTATTGAAGATTTAAAAGCAAAAGTTGCAAGCAACCCAAACCTTCAATCAAAATTAGATATGAATTTAATATTAGAATCTGTAAATAATAAAAATATACGACTATTTACTATAATATTAAAACCTTTGCCAATCAGTGCAATTAGCGCCAGAACTAATTATATAAGGGGAAGTGCTTTAGTAACTTATGACAATAGACTGGACGAAAAAGATATTAGATTATTAATAGCACATGAGCTCGGACACATTATCCATAAACATTTTTTTCCTCAAATAAGTAATCTAGAACCCATAGCAACGTTATTCGCATTTATCGCAATGTGTGATAAGCATGATTTTTATAAGACAAAAATTGAAAGATTTATAAGCACGGGTGGTTATTTAGAGATTTATAATAAACTATGTGCATTATGTAAGTAAAAACGGGAGGAATATATGAAAAAAATTTTAGTTTTGTTAATTTGTTTAGTATTGCTCGTTTCTTTTATTGGTTGCGAAACTACAGGTGAGCAAAGAGGGATTCCTCAGTGGTGCTTGTTTTGCAATGAAGAAACCAGATGGAAAATTACCGACGGCACTGACCAATGTTCGGTTTGTGGAAATTATTGGAAATGGATTGATGGCGGCAATGGCACTGACAGGGACTTTAACTAAGAAAAAAATGGGTTAGCTTATAGCGGGGCTCACTCTAAAGGCAACCCGCTAAAGTACCCTGTAGCGACGCCAAATTTTATAATCATTTTTCTGCATAGACGGTTATGCTTTTTATTATATCCAAATCTTTTTTACAATTTGCAATTTCTTTTTCCGTTAGATGATTTTTCAACTCCTCATCCGATATTTCAATATTTTTTTCTTTTTGTATTATTATATTTTTAAACCCTGCTTCCTGGATGCATTTTAAATAAATATCTTTTGTTACTGCTCCGGACACACAGCCAGCATACATCGATGCCATTGATCTTATTTTTTCTGGCAACTCTCCTGTAAGAACAATATCCGAAATGCTAAAGTGTCCATTTGGTTTTAACACTCTGTAAATCTCTTTAAACACAGCTTGTTTGTTGGGAACAAGATTCAATACGCAATTACTTACGATTACATCAGCAAGATTTGATTCCAGCGGCAGATTATCAATATCACCCTGAATAAATTCAACATTCGTAAATCTCCGCTTTTTTACGTTTTGCCTGGCTTTTTCAAGCATTTCAGGGGTAAAATCTATTCCAATTACTTTGCCTGTTTCTCCAACCTCTGCCCTTGCCACAAAGCAATCATTTCCAGCGCCACTACCCAAATCAACTACAGTATCGCCTTTTTTTATTTTAGCAAATTTTGTCGGAAGCCCACAGCCAAGCCCATAGTCAGCATCTGGATTATACCCGTTTAGGTCATTATAATTTTCGCTCATGATGCTTTCCGGGTTCTTGCAACAACAGGATTTGTTATTTTTCGAGACGATCTTGCCATATTTTTTTCTGACAATTTCTTTTAATTTAAGTTCATTTTCCATATTTTTATTTTCCTTCTATATAATGTGTGTTTATTATGTATCTCCAGCCTGATTTTGTTTATTCTTCGCCTTCAGGATCAGCATCAGAACAATTCCAACAACTGCACAACATGACACAATCGCAAATGCCGGAAACATGAGATCAATATTACCTGCAGCAACATTTTTATAGTAACCAGCAATCTGTGATGAAGCGATCGACCCAATACTGAGGCCTAAAAGCACATACCCATAATTGATGGCAAGATGTTTTGTCCCAAAAGTGTCTGCTGTTAAGGATGGGAAACTGCTTGCAGCTCCTCCATAGAAAAAGCCAATAAAAGCAATTAAAACATAGACCCAATAACTTTCTGCTGTGGCGACAAGAAGGGAAACGATCGCAGTTCCTGAAAGCATTATGATTATGGTATTTATTCGCCCTAATTTATCAGAAATCGCACCCCAGAACAGACGGCCAAGAGAGTTAAACATCGAAACTGCCAAAACTCCAATCGTAGCAGTTGCTTCAAGCCCTTTTGCAACTGCGACAGGTTTTGCAAAACCTATCATCATAATTCCGCCCATGCAAGCCAGCGCAAAGGTCATGGCTATTAAATAAAACTGCGAAGTTTTAAGCATTTCAACAGGAGAGCGATTGACAACAGGCTTTTTAACAATGGCCCCAGGCGTTGCGTTATGCGCAACATAATCTTCCGGCGGATTTTTCATAAAAAGGCTGCTGACAGTACACACTACCAAAAAAACAGCGCTTAAAACCATAAAAGTTTTTGATTCCCCAACTCCTGTGCCGCCAAAAAAGAAAATCAAGTTTTCCACAATAGGCGCGAAAACAACGCCCCCTAAGCCATGTGCAGACAGAATTATTCCTGTAACAAACCCTTTTTTATGAGGATACCACTTTTGAGCGCAGGCAATTGATGGGGAGTATGTAAAACCCATCCCTATTCCGCCCATGATACCATAGGTTATCCACAGCAGCCATGAAACATTAGCAGTTACAAAGGAAGCAAGAAAAAAGCCTGCACTTAAAATAATTCCGCCGACAAAAATAACAAAGCGGGTGGAATACTTGGCCACCAGTTTGCCGCCTGTTATACTGCCAATAGCCAGGGTAGCAAACAAAAGGGAAAAAGCAAGTCCTGCAGCAGCGTTATTGCCGTTGAAAATAGTGTTAGCAATGCCTGTCTGGAATACGCTCCAAACATACACAATCCCAAGAGTATGCAGAATAGCAGTTGCCGCAATTACAGAAAAAACTCCTTGCCTTTTATTCATAAATAAGTTTCACTCGAGATAAAAAAAACAGCAATAAGTTGCTTCATAATGACCCCCTCTGTAGCTGAAATATTCCTATAGCTGAAATTTTAGCCAAACCGTTTTTTTAATTTTTTATAATAATTTTCTACGCTTTTATCTCCATCGTTATCTAAAAACAAGCAAAACGGCAAGCTATCTGTTTCCTTGTGCTTTATCACACAAGCGCAACATTTTCTGTGGTTCGGACAAATTGTTTTAGGACACGCACACTCTTTTACACAAGACATTATCTTTTCTCCATTTCATAAGGTTTATTTGAAAAAACAAATTTAAAAACTGCATACGCCAGCAAAGCGCCAATTATTTGCATGGCAATAAAAATCAATCCATCAATTGGTCTTATCCCGGCAGCAGAATTTGTAAACATTCGGGCGATCGTAACTTGGGGGTTGGCAAACATTGTAGATGATGTAGACAAAAGTTGCCCCCCTACCAGTAATCCCACAATGATTGAAATTTTGTTTGACTTTGCTTTTACAAGCAACAAAATAGCAAGCACAAGAATAAACGCGCCTATAATTTCAGCGAAGTATATATAATCACTTCGTACGATATCAGAAACAAAGAACAAGCTGCCAACTTCGTTCAAAAACATTAAATGACTTAAAACTGTACCTGTTATCCCTCCGGCAATCTGAAACATTACGAAAAAGATGGATTTAAATACCCCGACTTTTTTTTCGAGCATCATTACCATGGTGACAACAGGATTAAAATGCGCTCCGGAAACAGTTCCGAACATTTCGATTAACGCACAAAGAACAAATGCAACAGCTATGGCATTTGCAAGCACTGCAATGCTTTTAGGGCTTTCCAACACCAAAGTAAATAAAATCATAGACGAAACAGCAGCCATAACCAAAAACATTGAGCCTAAAAATTCTGAAGACAATTCGGCAAAAGAACATTTTTTATCCATTTATACAGTACCCCTTCTTTTGGTTTTAGTTTCGCTGGTTTTGCCTATAACAGAAGTAAGTTCCTTTAGTAATTTTGCAGCCATATTGCTCCTGCCTTAGGAAAATAGTCTTTTGAAAAAAAGTATAATTGAATCTGTAAACCTTCTGAAAAAAGAGCCTTTTTCAACTCCTTCTACAGTAACAATACTGCGGCTAAATATGAGTGATCCATTTTTGTCAAGAAGTCTTATCCTGCCCGCCTCTGCTCCTGCAAAAAAAGGGGCGACAAGAGGTTCCCCCCACCAAATTTCCCACATTGTTCTGCCAACATCTCCGAGCGGGAGAGTTATGGGCGGAACGTTAACTGCCAGCTCAACATTTCTTTCTCTGCCTTTATAAACCCTGTTTTTATAAAGCTCGGGGAGAACAGGGAAAAAAGTTTCAAAATTATCAAATCCATAAGAAAGCAGCGCTTCCCCATCTGTTACTCTTTTTGCTCTCCCATTTTCTATTGGCCCACCCATTATTACAGCAAGTAATCTTCTGCCGTTTCTTTCTGCCGTGAGCGCAATGTTAAAGCCAGACGCATATATAAAGCCTGTTTTAAGCCCATCAACTCCTTCAACTTTTCCTAAAAGAAGATTATTGCTGTTTTGAGCTATAGGCCCAAGAGCGCTTGTTCCTCCTGGAGGAATATTTCTTGTTTGAGGATATGTAAATGTTGAATGGGAGTGGAACATTGGAAGAGACTCAGGGTTCTCTGCAATATAAAAAAAACAGAATTTCGCGAATTCTCTGGCAGTTGTTTGGTTATGCTCGCTGAATCCAGAGGTATCTGCAAAAGATGTTCTTTCAAGCCCAAGGTTTTTTGCTTGCCTGTTCATCAAGTCGAGAAAAGCTGGAACAGAGCCTGCAACAGCTTCGGCAACAGCAACCCCTGCATCATTTCCAGAAGATACAGCAAGTCCCATCATAAGTTCACGCAATGTAACGATTTGCCCCTCTTCAATAAACATCAAAGAAGATCTGGGGGGGCTTGACCTAAATGAGGCTTCTCTGCTTATTGGAATATGCTGATCAAGAGAGAGGTACCCTGCCCGCATGGCGCTAAAAGCAATATGCATAGTCATAAGTTTTGTCATTGATGCAGGGGGAATTACCTCATCTGCATTTTTTTCGTAAAGAAGAAAACCAGAATTAAAATCATAGAGAATTGCAGAGCGGGCAAAAAGTTCCGGCGGAGACGACGAAGCCAGATCAACTGCTTGAAGCTTCTGGAACGAAAAGCAGAAAAAAAACAAAACAAGAATTATTGGTTTAGTTGACTTACTGGAAAACATATTTTTAGTGATACCTTTACAAAGAGTATATTTATTGTAGTTTTAACATTTTAGGCATAATTTGTACATTCGTACAGCCAGCTTGTTTTAGAGAAAAATTGTATAAAAATATTTAAAAAATGATTGAAATAAAAAAAAGATCGAATAGAATCATAAATATGGAACTTAATATTCCTCAAAAATATCGCCAAGATATTGAAAAAGCGACAAATTTACTCAAAGATGAAGGGTGTGAGGCAGTTTTTTTGTTTGGCTCATTGGTTACAGGAAAAATACGCGATGATTCTGATATAGATATTGGTATAAAAGGGCTTCCAAAAGGAAAATTTTTTGAAGTCTATTCAAGATTATATTTTGACATAGAAAATAAAATTGATTTAGTGGATTTTGATACGAATTCAGATTTTTATTCAATGCTCAACAAAATAGGCGAGGTTGTTCAAATTGGATGAAAAAGTAAAAATAAAAATAGAACATGAAATTTCACGAATAGATAAATCGTTGCACTCTGTAAAGCCTTTATTGGTTTTATGCAAAACAAAAAAACCAGATATTATAGAAATGACAGCAGCAGCTCAAGTGTTACATTCATTCTACAATGGGGTGGAAAGTGTTATTGTATTATTTTTTAAATATCTGGATGACAAAATCCCAAATGATTTTAAATGGCATAAAACATTATTTGAAATGGCATTTGGAATCAATTCAAAAAATGTAAAAATTATTAGAAATGATATTAAAAAGAAGCTGGAAAAATACTTGTTGTTTAGACATTTTATAAGGCATTCATATAGTTCTGAATTAGACTGGAATGAAATGGGACCATTAATAAAAGAAATTGAAGATATATGGGAAATTATAAAAACCGATTTTGAAATATTCATAAAAAATAATTAAAGCGCATGCCTCTATTTTTACGACAATTTTGAGGGTGTTATGCTGAGCGGACACGCAGAAGTATCTTACGATAATGCTATTAGAGAATCATTTTGGCAAGATGATATGTATGTCTACTATC
>WQZP01000004.1 GCA_009780675.1 Spirochaetaceae bacterium
ATAAAAATCGAAGTTAAGGATAAAAAAGTAGGGGTGGTAAACGGGCTTGCGGTATACGACAGGGGCTTTTACACATTCGGCCGCCCTTTTCTTGTGTCTGCGACTGTAGCTCCGGGTAACGAGGGGATAATCAATATTGAGAGGGAGGCAGGGCTCTCCGGGGAAATTTACAACAAGGGAGCAATGATAATCGAAGGTTTTTTAAGGGCTTTTTATGCCAAAGATTTTCCGTTATCTTTGTTTGCAAGTATTTGTTTTGAGCAGTCATACGGGGAAATAGAGGGTGATTCTGCGTCATCTACAGAGATATTCGCGCTTTTGTCTGCTATTGCTGCAGTGCCGTTTAATCAAAATATTGCGATAACTGGTTCTGTTAATCAGTTGGGGCAGATACAGCCTATAGGCGGGGTTAATGAAAAAATCGAAGGGTTTTATTCAATATGTGAGAAATTTGGTTTAACAGGCACGCAAGGTGTAATAATTCCGGATTTAAATGTTAAAAATCTTATCCTGCACCAAAATGTCAAAGATGCTGTTAAAAAAGGGACTTTCCACATTTATCCAATAAAAACCATAAATGAAGGGATAAGCATATTGTCGGAAATGGAGGCAGGGGAAATCAATAAAAAGGGCGGGTTCCCTTCCGGCACATTTAATTACCTTATAGAGAAAAAACTTAGAGCTTTATCCAAAAAAAGCAAAAACTTATGTAGGTGATAATTGCTTACTTGCTTTCCAGGTTGACAACGCCGTCCCAATTTTTCGGGGGCGGATTCTCTTTGTAAGCTGCGCAGCGTTTCAGAAAAATCCCGGAAGGGGCGTCATTCGGGCTAATCTCAAGTACGCTCTGAAAAATCTTTGCAGCATTTTCCCATTCTCTGTTTTCATACAAGTCTAAAGCTTTTTCAAAGCGCATAATAGTCTCTTTTTGTTTGTCTGTTGCATCTTCCATGGTTTCCACAAGCTCATAAAGTTGCACAGGTTCGTGAATGCCCACTACCCTCACCCTGTCGAGCCTGCGGCTAAGAATATGGCCTCCGGTTTCATCAATGGTCGGCTGGCTGGTGAGTATAAAAGTTCCATAGAACTTGTTTGCCCCCTCAAGCCGCGCGGCAAGGTTTACAGTGTTCCCCATAATCGTATAGTTCATTTTATTTTCCGTACCCATGTTACCCGCTACCATGCCCCCTGTAGTGATACCAATACGGGTCAAAAGCGGAAGAGAAGAAAGATTTTCTTCCAAAACGATCTTGTTCAGCTCCTCTTCTTTGTGCCTCATGGAGATAGCTGAACGGCAAGCGCGCAAAGCATGATCCGGAAGCTCCAGAGGAGCGCCAAAGAATGCAACGATTGCGTCACCCACATACTTGTCAATAGTTCCCTTTTCATCCAATACCACATCGCTCATGGTAGTAAGGTAACGATTCAAAAGAGCAACCAGAGCTTCTGGTGCAAGTTGTTCCGAAATGGTTGAAAAACCCTTTATATCTGTAAACATGGCGCTCATATGACGCTTTGCACCTCCCAACTGGAGCCGTGAAGGGTCTGCTACAATTTCCTTAACAACATCAGCAGAAACATAAGTGGAAAAGGCCTTCTGTATAAATTGCCTCTCCTTGTCTGCTTCTATATAAGAAACAATCTCACAAACAACCGTGGCACAGATAAGAGAAAAAATCAGATAGATAGGACCAATAAAAATCCCTGTAAAACGGAAGAACAGGAAGCACAATAAAAAGAGCGCCAGCGCGCAGCAAAAGCTTACAACAGCTCTTCGGCCAGGAGAAAGACGGGTAGACAAAATTATCACCAATGGGGTAATTAAACATAAAAGGACACCTTGTCTGGCAGGAAGCCAAATCAAAAAAGACTGTGAAAGAATAGTATCCAGTACTACCCCATGTGTCCCTACATTGACATATTCATTGTGAAAAGGGTTAACGCCAATATCAGTTGTTCCTGCGTCGGTTTGCCCTATAATGCAGAGCTTACCCCTTAATGCAATACTTAGTTTTTCATGGATCATCTCAAAATTGTCAAGAAAACCAATTAAGTTATGCGCAATCTCTCCAAGCTCGCGACTTTCCTCCACAATCATGTCTGCCTGGTCAGGATGCAGGTTTGCCACCTCTATGCCAATAGCTTCTATTCTTTCGGGAAACCCCAAGTCCCTGAAATAATGAAGCTCTGACCAGGCTTTATTCCTAAGAGTCAGATGCCTTTCAAAAGCTTCTTCCGAGGTTTCCGCAAGAGCCCTGTCGCGCTCGTTATTCGCAGCAGCAAACAGCCCCCTGGCATAGTGAAGGAGTCCCGGCACTTCCAGCAGAACATCGTCGAGAGAGGTAAAAAAACGGAGGTTTGGCGACCCAATCAGCCTGCTTGTCAGACGCTCAATTTCACGCCAACTGCGCTCCAACTGGGTAAGGGCAGAAAAAGAAATATGTGTATAGCTATCTTCATAACTTGTAGTGGGCCAGTCAAGGAGCATACGCCCCTGCGCATCCAATGGAATGCGAATATCCCTTATTTCTCCTGAAGGGAGCCTGGCATCGCGCAGGATAAGCCTGTTTCTTTTTAGTTCCAGCGCAGGGTTGCCCAGAAAGTCTACCAGAGGAGCAAGCGCAAGCTGGAGATACCAGTGCCCATGAATTTTCTGCACCATATCAATGCGTCGCCTTACTCCATCTGCATCAACAAAAGCCCGCGTAAATCCAGCGCCCCTGGCTCCCTCTACCAAAGGGACAATGGGCGGCAGAATATCAGCAAAGAATTCTCTCCGGTCATAAGCAGCCTTAACAGGGCGCGATAAAAACTCCTCTGCTACAGCGCGAAGAGGAGCGCGTTCATCATCCAGAGGATAAGTTCTCAAATTTAAAGTTATCCATGTTCTGCCAAGCAAAGCTGCTGCGCTGGCAAGATATTCATCGTTATCCCTCGCAACCTCCAGCGCTGTGGCAAGCAGGTCATCCAGCTCATCTGCTATAAAGTCGGAAAAATGCTCCAATGCCTCGGCTCTGCTAAATCTGTTTTCGAGCAGAGCATTGATCAATTCAAAAGTAGCGCTTTCAATTTCCGAAAAAGTTCTGGAAAAATTTAAAGGGAGATCGTCTAACCTAATACTATCCAGCCCACGAGGGCTTCTTTCTATAAATTCAATATCAAAGATAACCGCTGCAACATCGAATTCCTTGAGTCGAAAAAGGCCTTCTGCCATAATGGAGCGAGGCCAGGGGAAAACTCCGTTCATTGCAATAGCTTGGTCATCAACATCCAGAAAAAGCACGATATCTGCCCGTTCACGCTCTGGTCTTTGCCCAAGGAAAATATCATAGAGCCTTTTTTCTATAGAATAAAAAAGCCCAAGTAAACCACAAAAAGCAAAAAAGAGCGCGGAAATAAAAGCTATAATCGCGCCTTGTCTGAGATGTTTCATTTTTTAGAAACCAACAGAAATACTTACTGGAGCATTGATTTCCGCAGGTATAATCGGATCTGTTTGCACTGCGTCTATAATACCAAGAGGAAGATCTGGTCTTAAATCCGCTATAAAGGTTTCTGTAGGCGAAGCAATCCGTCCCGAGCGATCATCAACAAAACTCGTACTGCCTGTATCAACAAAAACAGGAACTCCTGCCACACCGGAAAATGCTACTGTCCCTTCGGATACTTTAAGATTGCGTGTGTCGAATTCAAAAATCGTTCCACGCACAGATGCTGTGGCAGAAGTACTGCGGACAGTAAAATCGGTCCTGACCCCTTCGGCAGATCTGACCTCTGCCCGCACTCTGCCGGCAGTAAGATTCAGTTCCACTTTTTCCTCGTCCTGTGCTCTGGATAATTCAGCCAACGAAAGTCGTGTGAGAGGTCGTACTGTAAGGACAGAATTGCCAACAGCAATAACTGCAGTACTTCTAAAACCAGTAGAAATTACAGTATCTGCTGTTAGTGTTGCTCCCCGGGTAGCTGGTTGCCAGGCTGCTGAGCCTGGTCGTTGTATCTCCACAGTTCCTACCAGGTCACGGATTACAGCCTGAGGCGCTGCCTGGGCAAAAATAGTGGTTGTTATAAAGAAAAATCCAATTGTTAAAATCAAACATTTTAAATTTCGCATTTTATTAAACTCCTTTTAAAGTGAGAATATTGTTCCTATGTTTATGGACCACCTGACAGGTGCAAAAGTATCCATGGCTGCTCCAGTTCTTGGTATAAAAGCTCCTCCGCCAAAGGTTAGCGAAAGATCGGAAAAGGGCACCCAGAGCAAAGATCCGCCCAATTCCATGCCTAAAGAATAGAAATCTTTTTCTATACCTGAATCAAAAAAAGTATCAGTATCTGTTCTAAAAAAGTATTGTCCATGCACCTCTGCTGCAAGAGCGTGGTGAAGGCGCACTTCGTACCTGGCAGCCAGGGCCATTATTCCGCTAAAGTAGGGCTTAAGTACCCGACTCTGCTCTTCCATTACTACAGGGAAAAAAGCTGCGGTATTCGGCCCTTCGCCCGAAGCCCACTTTGCGCCAAGTGAAAACCTGTCATTGACAGGAGTAGGCAGCCGCATACCACATTCCACAGAAGTGGCAAACGCAAAACGTATTCCATCAGCGTTTGTATTTTCCATTCCTGCTACGCCAGCTAACTTTAAGTCAAATCGCTTATAACTCATGGTATGGCGAAGGAGGAGATATTGCGTATGAAACTTTTCATCTGCTTTGGAAAGGTCAAACTGCGCCATAAGCCCGGCAAAGGTTGTTCCACGGGCATACGGGAACCCTGAAAATTCTCCGTGAAGAATTGTTAACGCTCGTCTGGGGGCAAAGTAGGTGTTTGCAAAATCGTTTATATCAAAAGGGGCTACATAATACATTTGCTTGGGATCAGTTGGGCTGACATTTATGCTTGCTGTATCAGAATACAAAAGGCCAGTGTAAAAGGCAGCAACGCCCACTCTTGCGCGTCCCATATCGTACAGAATATCTGCTCCATCAAAACTGCCTCTTGCAACCAGACGGGAAGGGTCCTGCCAGAAAATACGTCCTGCCCTGATGTCAATCGAATCGGAAAGTCTTGCAGAAAGTTCGAGCTTATATAATTCCGGGATAACGCTCATCCTGTCTTCCCAGGGGATCATATTGTTACTATCGCCTGTATAATCAAATTGTACTCCAGCGGAAACATAAAAATCTGCTTTGCCAATGGGCGCGGAAAGCCAGGGCGCAAAAATCCCGACAAAATTGTCTATCCTGTTACCTGGACTGGTAGTACTTAAATTTTCTGTAAGATAATTCCCGCTCAAGGTAGCTCCAAAATCAGCAGCAAAAAGTGGAGTAAATGCAATGGAAAAAATAAATACAAAAATATAGATCCGTTTCACCTGATGCCTCCGGTATTTTGAAGTAATGCGTCCATAAGTTCGTTTTCACCAGTATGACTCAAGGCGCTGCCAATGATTTGCAAAAGCTGTTCTCCTGAAACTTTCATGGATGGATACGCGCGGCCCTGTATTAGTCTGCGGTAAACCATTTCCCGGTAAGCATAACGGGGAGCTCTGGTAAATGAATACATAATGCCGCCTCTTATTTCAAAGGCATTCATTACCAGAAAAGCTGCGTCCCTCAGGTTAATGGGGTCTGCTGCTTCCTTTGTTATCCACCTGTTTGTTCTTGCCATATTATAAGCTGCGTTTTCCGCAGCAGCGCCGGAAAGTCCTGGTGGCAATAACTCCGCTGCTCCCAATACAAAGCGCGCTGCTCCGGCAGCAGTAACTGCTTCTGTTTCAAGCAATCTGTCCAGCTCCGCAGCTGTTTGCGCAGAAAGGGCTAACGCTGAAAACAGGAAAAAAATCAAAACCAATAATCTATTTAACATCCTTTTTTCTCCAAAGTATTTTATTAAAAATTTATTCCTGCTATGGCTGCACTACTGGGTTCTGCGTGTGAGTACCTGGCATATCCCTTAATATTGGCAACCTATTGTTGCTAATATCCCAAATAGCTGTATCTAATCCCACTGTGTCTCTCCACCATGAGAGCCCACCTAGCCACTGGTTAAGGCCAACATTTAAGCCGTGCCGGTTTGCAAGTGTGCCGACTTCGGGAGGATTAGCAGCAGCGATTGTTAAACCATTTACAAGCATATCTATCCGCCCATAGTTGTTTGAAATGGCTCCTTGCGCGCTCGTGATGTCAGTATTAGATGACCAGGCAAATACACGCCCCCAAGTCGCACCGGGGGCAGTTACAGAGGAGTTCAGCGCCACACATCCTCCTACAGTATAAGAACCAACTGGAGGATTAGCTTGATTCCACCAATTTCCTACAACACCGCCGACATTTGTGAATCCCTGTACAGCTCCAATAGCGTAGCAGGATTGTATAATACCTCCATACTGCGACATCCCTACAACACCGCCGACATTAGCACCAGCGGCAATGTCGCTTGCGACATCCCCTGTGGAGTAGCTGTCTCTCACTTCCCCACCAGCTTCAGTCGCACTCTCACCATTCAGCCCCACAATACCGCCAACAGCAAAATCTGTACCTGTCACATTCCCTGTGGAGAATGTCCTTAGTACCCTACCACCGTTGCCGCCTGGTGCAACGTTGCGCCCCACCACACCTCCAACGTTGGAGGCGCCGTTGATATTTCCTGTTGAGTAGCTGAACCGTACTGTACCTTCATTATTTCCAACAACTCCACCAACATTATCAGCTGTACCTGTGACATTCCCCGTAAAGTAGCTGTATTCCACCTCACCACCTTCATTATTTCCAACCACTCCACCAACATTAGAGATTGCACCTGTGACATTCCCTGCGGAGGATGTCCTTCGCACTATACCACCGATGTTGCCTGCTGCAGGAATATTTTCACCCACCACGCCGCCGACATTCTCTTGTCCGCTGACAGTGCTGGTCGCATGACTGTTTTCTATTCTGCCGGTGTTAAACCCTGCCACACCGCCGACATTCTCTTGTCCGCTGACAGTGCCAGTCACCTGGCTGCTTTCTATACTGCCGGGGTTGGTATTCGCTCCTGCTATGCCGCCGACACTAGCAGCGGTTGTTCCGCCGATAGCGCCAGTCACCTGGCTGCTTTCTATACTGCCGCCGTTATGCCCTGCTATGCCGCCAACTTGCTGAGTTCCGCTGACAGTGCCAGTCACCTGGCTGTTTTCTATAGTGCCATCGTTACGCCCTGCCACGCCGCCAACTTGCTGAGTTCCAGTGACAGTGCCGGACACATGGCTGTTTTCTATAGTGCCATCGTTAAACCCTGCCACTCCGCCGACCTGCATATTGCCAAGTATGTCAACATTAGTCAGAGTCACATTTCTAACTATCCCTGCTGCACCAATCCCTCCTGCACCAATCCAGCCGAACAAGCCCCGATAATCATCTGTAGAAGCACTGATTCTGAGATTGTTGATGGCATATACATTACCATCAAATACGCCAGTAAAGTGGGCACTTTGCGAACCAATCGGCGTCCAGTTGTTGGAATTGCCCGCGTCAAGATTGATGTTTGCCATTAGCCTGTAATGCGCATCGAGAGACCATGGATAGCCGTCAAAGGTTGCGCCGCTGCCAACCCTGCGAAGTTGAGTTTCATTAAAAATTTGAAACGGGCTACCCGCTGTACCATTCCCAATGGCAGGTGGTACTACCCATTGTCCTCCGGGGAGAGTACGGGTGTAGGTTCCAGCTCCAAAATCTATATATATGTCTGCCAAATTTCCAGGAAAAGCATTTTGGGCAACTGCCACGCCAGTTTTGCTAAAAGTAACGCTTTCAAGCAAATTATTATTCGCAAACGCCATATTCCCAATATGATCAACATTGTTGGGAATAGTAACACTGATAAGTTGAGTGTTTTCAAATACATGATTTATAATATCAGTAATACCATTGCCAATATCAAGATGGCGCAGGTTGGGAAAAACAAAGGGTCCTGATGTTCTTATGCTTGTTGCTGCTTCGGGTAGAGTAAGAGACACAACTTGCTCCATGAGTGGAGTCGTGCCACCAGCAGGAGGCATTGCAACGTCAAAATTTCCATTACTCCACAGCCTGCCTTCTCCTGAGGAGTCACCAGAGCGGGTACAGCGGGACAGATTAAGATTTACGAATTTTCCCCCAGTAGCTGTAGGCGCTTCGGTAAGGGCATTATATATAGCTGACCAGTTGGCGCTCGTTAATGGCATGTACAGATTAAGATTTATTGGATTGCTAATCGTTCCTCCTGGTTGGCTAGCCAGAAATTCTTCTATAAAACCCACATTGGTTATGTATAATTTTATTTCAACGTTGTTGTTTCCTCCTGCCCGTACTTCTACGATGTTGGAACCGCTAGCCACAATCTCATTCTCATTATTCCGGATGCGACTGGTTTCTACATTTATTGTCCACCTGCCGACTGCTACATTGACCGTAACAGTTTCTCCGTGCCTTGCGGTTATTGTAAAACTTTGCGCTCCAGGACCAGTACCGGTTACTACATGGGTAAGACCTGCTCCTCCAGTCCCTGTTGAAAAGCTTCTTTCAGTAAGAGTTATGCCAGGAAGAGTTATACTAAGTGTTGCTTCTCCCTGACCACCATGGTAGTCCAGTGGGCTAAAACAAGTGGTTAATATAAAACAAGCAAATATAAGAAAAAGATAAAAACTATGACATTTTTTCATATAATACTCCATCTTTATTATATATGCATATACATATATCTGCAAGAGTTTTGCCCCTGGAAGCAACTCCCAACCAAAACCGACCACTGACCAATATAAGCAATTAAATAGTGTATAGCAACATGATGCCTGTTCTAAATTTTGGCTATACAATGATTGACATTAAGAAAAATCAAGTACTATAATCCTAATATAATAAAGTGTTCTCAAATAAGGAAAGAAAAAATGTCAGTTACTATTGATGTGCCTAAAATTCAAAAAGCAGCACGTAATTCCTTACCTCTTATAATTAAAACCAATAAAATTAATCATGAAATAGAAGAGCAACTCGAACAAATTCTTGCGGTTTTTCTGGAAGAATTCGGGCAAAAAGAAATATTAACCCAAATATCCTATTGTTTAAGGGAACTGGCTGTAAATGCCAATAAGGCAAATACAAAAAGAGCTTACTTTATGGAAAAAGAGCTTGATATTGACGATGAAGAAGATTACCAGGCAGGAATGGCGTCTTTTAAAGCAGATACTCTGAATAATATTGACTACTACTTTGAAAAACAAAAAGAAGCAGGATTATATATAAAAACCGGCTATCATGCAGCAAATGATGAGCTGACAATAACTATAAGAAATAATTCAAAAATTTCGAGATCAGAGCAGATGAGGGTTTATGACAGGATTGCAAGATCAAGAGCTTTTAATTCTCTTGAAGAAGCAATGGTATCTGTACTGGATAGTTCCGAAGGCGCAGGTCTGGGGCTTGTTATTCTTGTTTTAATGCTTAAAAAACTGGGGCTAAACGAAGAAGCTTTTGATTTGGATATAGAAGGTGAAGAAACTGTATCAAAACTTGTAATCCCTTTTTCAAAAATACATAAAGATAATATTAATGAATTGTCCAGAGAAATTGTTAAAGAGATCGACAGCCTGCCGCAATTTCCGGAAAATATTGTGCAACTTCAGAAAATGATAGATGATCCTGAATCAGAGATAACAGATATATCAAAACATATTGCAATGGACATGAGTCTTACTGCAGATCTTTTAAAAATAGTAAACTCTGCTCAGTATATGCTGGCTAAAAAAGTTGACAGTATAACAGATGCTGTAAAACTTGTAGGGTTAAGGGGCCTTAAAAACCTTCTATATTCATACGGAACACAAAAAATATTAAAATCCGGATTAAAAGAAATGTGGAATCATGCTAATAAAACAGCATTTTACGCATATACGCTTGCAAAAAACTATATAAAGAAAAAAGATTTGCTTGATGATGTTTATATAGGCGGTATTTTGCACGACATAGGGAGAATCATCTTTTTTAGCGCGCATCCAAAACTTGCCGGGAAAATATCTGAGCTTGCAAAAAGCAGAGATATGGGGCAAAACATATTCGAAGCTCTTTCTGCGGGGTTAAATCATGCAGAAATTGGCGCTCTTATTGCAGAAAAATGGAATTTTCCGGAAGACCTTATAATATCAATAAGATATCATCATGAACCTAATGCAGCTCCGGCAGATAAATGGGAAGCTGTTGCTACGATTTATCTTGCTAACTGTATGGCAAACTTTGAAGAAAAAGAGTGTTCATTTGAGCAAATATCAAAAAGTGTTCTCAAGCGCTTTGGAATAACAACAGAAGAACAATTTAGCCTTCTTTTAAACAAACTTATAGAAAACTACGACAGAAACTATGATAAAGAAATTATAGATGTTGAAAAAAAGAATTAGAATTTTTCGAATTTTAGTTTATTGACCCAACAAAAAGAGAGTATTCCAAAAGCAATACCAACATTCAAAGAGCCTTTTATACCATAAAGAGGTATTGAAACAAACCCCAAACTTTTTTTAACTGCATTAATAGCAGCGCTGCTTATCCCACTTTCTTCGGATCCTATAATAACTGTGCCTGATTCCGGGAAAGCAAAATCAGCAACAGACAAGCTCCCTGTTTCGAGCGCAAAAATGGGCTGTGGCAAATCTTCTATAGAAGTTCTGCTCCACTTTACAAGCTCAACTGCTCCCATAGAACTTCTTTCTGCCCTTTTATGAACAGGAGAAGGGGTATGCTGTGATAAAAAAATATTTTCATAACAAAATGATTCTGCTGTACGGAATATTGATCCAACATTAAAAGGGGATCTCAAGTCATCAAGATAAACATTTATTGGCAAAACTTCCCGCTCTTTTCTGGCTGCTCCATCAAGAGACTGCAGCAAGGAATTGCTCATATCCCAGTCCGCAGGCTCTTTCCCAATACTCGCGAGAATAATATGCCTAAGATTGCTTAGGTCTCTAATATTTTCGGTTGTAAGTGTTTCGGGGATTCTGGATAAAGAAGAGATAAACAACTCCTGCCATTCTGCGCTTATCTCTTTTTCAATAATAGAGAGGATATTTTTTATATAAGAGGAATTTATGATTTTTCCGCAGCAAAGCTGCTCCTGCGTTTCCTGGATGATCAAAGCTGCTTTTTTAGCTTTCCCACTAACGCTCATTTTTCTGATTTTTCGTTCTGAATAAAACATTTTTATAATGCGTTATACAATATCGAAGTAATTTTACTTTCTTCCAGATTACAACTGTTTTTTATTATATCAGGATATTGACTTATAAAAGGTATTGTATTTAAAAACTTGTCTTTTTTGATATCTACTTCCGAAAACCGCATTGGTAAATTTCTTTTTTTTATTATTTTCCTAAGCGTTTCAACAAAATCTTCAATATCAATAGATGGATCATTATATATTTTGCCAATAACAGACTTTATTGTTTCCGGAGAAAACTCCGAATAATATTCAATAATATGTGGAAGTATAATCGTTGAAGCAATTGATACAGGAACACCAAGCATGCTATTTAAAACAAGAGCAATATAATAGATTATTCCGGGGCCGTGGATAGAATATGCATAATCTGAACATAGCGCAATATTTGAGTGGTCATCCATTGAGAGATAGTCTTCTTTAACTAATGCATTAAAAAGCTTGATTAAAGGTTCTGTTACAAGTGAATTTGTAAAATAGTGTTTTTCTTTTGAGACCAAAACTTCAAACATAATTAAAAAAAGTTCAAAACAAATTGAATCAACTGAAACTTTTGGCAGTTTATCAAATATTGAAGAGTCTTTTATAATAAGACCAGGGTGGTTTTTTATGTCTATGATTTTAAGAGATTTGTTTCTGCTGTCTGTAACATATACAAATGGGGTAAATATGAGCGGATTTCTTATTGATGAAGGAATTTCTATATAATCAATAGTTTCTTTGCTGCTTTTTAAGTTTAAACCAGAAATATTGGCAGTTCCATCCAAAATATCATCAATGCTCAGGTTATTCGCTGCGGCAAAAGTTGAAATTTTTGCAATATTAACAACTGTTTGCCCGCCAAACCCTATGACACATTGTACAAATCCTGTTTTTATAAAATTTACAAGAGTTTCTGCATCTCTGGATGTAGATTTTGATGTAATATCAGTATAAAAAACACAATCTACCCCTTTTTTAGGTAATATAGATGATATATCAGCAGCAATATCCTCCGGAGTATTTGGATCCCGGACAATTACAACCCGTCTGCAATCTTTTCTTAGAAATCCTGGGAGTTTTTCTATTTTTCCTCTGCCTGATAAAAAAGTGCCTTTTATATTGATATTTAATTCTGCCATGCTTCTTTATTCTCCCTTCCGAAACAAGTTGCTTGCTCTGCTGCAAAAAAAAAGCAGAGATATGTCCTGCACACTCTCTGCTTTATTCTGCCTTTAGGCTGATTAGTCCATATTATACTTTAAAAACATCATCCATTATTTTATCTGCTACCATACTTATAACTGCACTATTTATATAAGAAGGATCTTGCATTTTTCTTCTAACTTCTTCTACCCTGTCGTGTCTGATATCATCGGCATTTTTTACAATTTCAGATACTTGATAAAGCTCTCCCATTGCCCGCGCTTCGCTTGATACACTTATAGAGTCATGCTCGCCTTTAGATGCAGATTTTGCTGCTTTTTCCGGTCGATTATAATGTTGTAGGGGGTTGATAGATCCTAGCTTATCAATTGTCATATTTACCTTCCTTACATTAGGTATATCGACATTCTTTTCCTTGAAATTTACACATATTTTTTTTCACATATAAGGATAGAGAATTCTCCTTGAATTTTACCTCTAATACTCAAAATGTCAATAATAGTTTCTGCGTTTCCAGTCAATATTTCCTCAAATTTCTTTGTAAGCTCTCTTCCAACCACTATTTTCCGGTCAGGAGCAAGTTCTTTTAGCTCTTCAAGCACTTTTAAGACCCGAAAAGGGGATTCATATATAACAAAACTCTCTTCCCGTTCAAGAAGCTGGGTAAGCCTGTTTTTTCTTTTTCCTTTTTTTAAAGATAAAAACCCTTCAAAAAGGATGGTTTTGCCTGGAATTCCCCCTATGCTTATCAGCGCTGCAAATGCAGAAGGGCCGGGAATCGGGATGATTTCATGTGCTTTTTCCCTTACTTTTCTGACAAGATATCCACCCGGATCGCTTAAACCAGGTGTTCCTGCATCGCTTACATACGCCACAGATTCGCCTTTATCAAGCTTTGATAATATGCGGGATACCCCTTTTTCTTCTTCAGCAGCATAATAGCTTATAAGGGGCTTTTTTATCTCATATTTATTTAAAAGCCCTAAGGTATGTCGTGTATCTTCGCACGCAATTGTATCAACATTTTTAAGTGTTTCAACTGCTCTGTAAGTAATATCATCAAGATTGCCAATAGGTGTGGCTACAATATAAAGGGTTCCCATAAAATTACTTTAATCATTAGTATTATAAATGTCGAGTTTTATTACATAATTTACACTAATTCTATTTTGATGGATAATCATGGATAAATTATGGAATATGTTGTTATTGTTTTTCTTTTAGCTGTTATTCTTATACTTTTACGCTTGGTGTTTTGGTTTCCTAAAAGAATTAAAGAAGATAAACAGGAAAATTCAGAAGAAAATGGAGAAAAAACATCGAAATTCTGCCCTTTGTGTAATTCATCATTATCAAAAGGGGAAAATGTAAAATCAAAAACTTATCCTGCTTCGCCAGGAAGCTCAGATACGCTTATGGATGTTTTTGGATGCCCTAAGTGTATTCCTCCTGTTGGAAAAGAGGATAGGGTTTGTCCTGTTTGCAAAAAGAAAATCCCTAAAGATGGATTTGTAATAGGAAGGTATTTTATAAAACCTGACAAAAATCATCTTCATGTGCTTGGCTGCACCTTATGCCGCAAGGCAAAGTGAGCCAAACCAGTTATTACCGAGCTGCCGGACTAAAAGCTACTCGGCAATAACAAAAGCCTTAACTTGACACTTCCTCGCTCGGAAGCCAAAGTATTCTCTCTGCGATATAAACAAGATGTCTGTTAACTATTGAATAATAGTTAACAATATCAAGATGTATAGTTGTTGTATTGATCGATACTTTACACCCTTTAGTAAGTCTTTCAATATGTGAAATCTGATACTCTCTCTCATCAATATCTGAATATACATTTAATAATTCTTCTGTAAGTTCAATATTTTCTTCTGTAAAAGCTTTAATCATTCTATCAACATTATCCATTACCTTGTGATGAAGTTCTGCAAGCTCATCGCTGCCCTGCTTTGGAAATGATAAATCATGGGTTATCATCTTTTCTGCCAGGGGCATAAGGTTTTTATCAATAATATCTCCAATAGATTCAAGTTCTTTTTGTATATATAAATAATTCATGCTTCTCTTGGCTTCTCCTTCGCCAAGTTCTTTAGCAGCTACTTTTGCAAGATATAGAATTACAGCTCGATGAAGGATATCGACTTTTGAGTCTGTTGCCCGAATTTCATTTATCAGCTTTATATCTTTATTTTTTAATGCCATATCAACCTTTCCAAGCATATCCTTAACAAGATCAGCGCCAATAAGGATCTCTTTTTTTGCCATCTCAAGAGCTATATCAACATTTTGACCTATAAGGCGGTCCTGTAAAAATGTTACTTCAAAAGGTTTTTCCTCTACTGCTTTGTCTTCATTTTTACCTTTTATAAGCCTATTAACCAATCGGATCATTGGGTTAATAAAAGGGAGACAAACAAGCCCCAGTATTAAGTTATAACCTGTTTGAAAAAATGGGAGTTGCCAGGTCTCTGGGACCAGATTCATGTAGGCAGGGAGAAAAACTGGCCGCGCTGTCCATAGAAGAGCTGTAAAAATCGTTACCCCTATGAGGCAGAATAGCAGATTCGCAATGGCCATCCGCTTGCCTTCTGTATTTGCAGCAAGAGCAGCTAAAACCGCTGTGCTTGGTGTTCCGGCATGGGCTCCCATTGCTATAAATATTGCGCTGCCAAAAGGCATAAGCCCTTCGGCGATTAGTGTATAACATATTGCGACTGTAACAGTGGAGGATTGAATGATTATAGCAAAAATCATCCCTATCAATACCAGCAAGAGAGGGGCATCTATTCTTAGAAATAAATCAATAAAAAATTCCCTTATTTCCGGGCTATCCCTGAACACATTGCTCATAAGATTGAGTCCAACGAACACAATGCCAAAGCCTATTAAAAAGTCAGCGACATTTAATATTTTTCCTTCTTTTTTTATGAGTTTTATTAGTGTGCCTACAAATATCAATGCCATGAAAACAAATCGTATGTTAAAAGTGGAAAGCGCTACCAAATAAACAGTAGAGGATGTGCCCACCCAAGCTCCTAACACAATTGAAATGCCTTGAAATAAATTGATCATACCTGCATTAACCAGGCCCACAGCCATTACTCCAACAGCAGTTGAGGATTGGATAATAGAGGTAGCCACAGCTCCAACACCATAGCCTGAAAAGCGGTTACCGCTTATTGCTTCAAACATTTTGCGGGTTTTTTGTGTAGCGTTCTTCTTCAAACTCTCGCTAAACATAACAATACCGACCAAAAATACACCCGCACCGATAATCAATGATAATACATCATAAAACATGCTCATTAGTGTCTCCTCCTATAAACAATATGCTTTGATGGAATATATTGCTTATGGAAAGTTTTGTCAATGTTTTTTAACCATTTTTTAATTAATTTTTAACTTAATTTTAGTTTTTGCCTAAAATTTTAATTATTTGTTAGCAATCTGTTTTCTTCTAGCACAATAAAAAAGGGCTGCCCTATTGGACAGCCCTTTTTGTTTAATTGCTTCACTTCGCTTCCCCGTACAATCTTATGGAACAAAAGTAAACTTATTCCTAAATCTACGGGATACGCCTTCGGCTACTAAGCAACTTCTTTCTTTGTTAGCCAAAGTATCCTTTCTGCTATAAAGACAATCTCTTGATTTATTCTTGTATATAAGTTTACAACATCAAGATGCACTGCTGATGTATCAGCTGATTTCTGAATCCCTTGTTGAAGCCTGTTGATATGTAAAAGCTGAAATTTTCTTTCTTCAAGATCTGAATACACATCTATAATTTCTTTTGCAACCAGAACATCTTCGTCTACAAAAGCTTTAACCATTCTATTAAAATTATCCATTACTTTTCCGTGAAGCTCTGCAAGTTCCTGGCTGCCCTGATCTGAAAAAGCCAAGTTATTGTTTATCATTTTTCTTGCCAAAGCCATAAGGTTTTCATCAATAATATCGCCAATGGATTCAAGTTCATTTTGTATATATAGATAATTTATAGTCCTCTTGGTCTCTTCGGAGCCAGATTCTTTTTCAGATATTTTTGCGAGAAATGGAATTATAGCTCTATGGAGAATACCCACTTTTACTTCTGTTTCACAAATCTCATTTATTAACTTTACATCCTTGGTTTTGAATGCCAAATCAACTTTTTCAAACATACTTTTTACAAGATCTGCAGAAATAAGAATCTCTTTTTTAGCCATATCAGTAGCTATGTCAACATTTTCGTCTATAAGTTGTTCCTGTAAATATGTTACGCCAAAAATCTTTTCTTCTGCTGTCTTATTCTCTTCTTTATCTTTAAGCATTGAGCAAACCCACTTCTGCATTGGGGTAATAAACCAAATTTTAATAAGGCCCATTACAAGGTTATAAAATAGCTGAAAAATCGGGAGTGTCCAAACAGGAGCAATGTGTGCCACGTACTGAGGAACAACATAATCTTTTAGTGGCCACATAAAACTTGTAAAAACAAATACCCCAAAAAAGCTAAAGAATACATTCATAAGGGCGAGCCGTTTACCATCTGTATTGGCAGCAAGAGAAGCTAAAACTGCTGTGCTTGAAGTTCCAACATGCGCTCCCAGAAACAGAAACATCGCGCTTTCAAAGGGCAAAACCCCCTGCACGATCAATAGTAGAAGTATAGATGCTGTGGCTGTGGAGGATTGAATTATCATTGTAAAAGCTGCTCCCAATAAAAGCAGTAGAAGTGGAAAGTTTATTCTTATAAATAGATCAATAAAATATTCCCTTATTGCCATATTATCCCTGAACACATTGCCCATAAGCATAAGACCCACGAACACTAAGCCAAAACCAATAAAAAAATCAGCGAGAATCAATATTTTACCATCTTTTTTTATGAGTCTTATTAACGCTCCTGCGAATATCAACCCCATAAAAAGATACCGTACGTTAAAAGTGGAAAGCCCAACCAGGAAGAGGGTACTGGTAGTACCCAAGTGAGCTCCTAAAACAATTGCCATAGCCTGAAACAAAGTAAGCATACCTGCGCTTACCAGACCTACTGACATTACAACTGTAGCTGTGGAAGATTGGATAATGGCAGTAGCCACTACACCCAAACCAAAAGCAGAAAACCGGTTGCCTCCTATTTTATCAAACATGGCACGTGTTTTCTTTGTCGCATTATTCTTTACAGTCTGGCTAAACAAAGCGAGACCAAATAGGAATACTCCTGCGCCTATGAGTATACCTAATAGCGCATAAAACATTTCCATAATCGAGACTTCCCCTTAAATTTTGATTATTTGGAGGAATATAGTACTTATGAAAAACTTTGTCAATCTTTTCGAGAAATAAGATTACTTTTATTTTGAGGCGTTATACTTAATAAAAATTTGAGGCAGCAATAGTTTGCGATAATCTCATCCAGGGTAATTGTCCCCGCACATATTAGCTAAATTTCATGTAACGTCCTCCTAACAATATAAAAATTTCGCAAAAAGCCAGCCACACTAGCAACGCAGTATGGCTGGCTATCTTTTCATCCCACACAGACTTATAGAACAAAAGTAAGATTGCTCTCAAATCCGCGCAGGATTAATTAAATCTATCCCGCAGCTTAAACACGCTCCTTTGTAAGCCAAATAATCCTTTTTGCAATAGCAACAATATGATCATTTATTCTCGCATAAGAGCTAATTACATCAAGGTGTGCTGATGATGAATCGAGTGATACTCTGACCCCCTGATTAAGCCTGTCGATATGTGAGAGCTGGTACTTTTTCTCTTCAATATCTGCATACACAGATATTATTTTTCTTGCCCTGCCAATATCTTCTTCTGTAAAGGCTTCAATCATTCTGCTGACATTGTCCCTTACCCTTCCATGAAGTTCTGTAAGCTCATAGCTGCCTTGTTCTGAAAATGATAAATCAAGGTCTATCATCTTTTTCGCAATAGCCATAAGTTCTTTATCAATAACATCTCCAATAGATTCAAGTTCATTTTCTATATATAGATAATTCATGCTTTTCTTGGCTTCTCCCTCGCCAAGCTCTTTGCCTGCTACTTTTGCAAGAAATATAATTATTGCTTTATGAAGGATATCTACTTTTAAATCTGCTGCCCGAATTTCATTTACGAGTTTTATATCCTTGCTTTTAAATGCCATATCAACCTTTTCAAGCATATTTTTTACAAGATCAGCGGAAATAAGGATTTCTTTTTTAGCCATTTCAAGAGCTATGTCGACATTTGAGTCTACAAGCTGTTCCTGTAAATATGTTACGCCAAAAGGTTTTTCTGTTTCTCTTGGGCAGAACATTTTTTCAAACACTGCAATAGCCCCATCAAGTAATTTTGGAATACCAAAGAGCAAGATACATTTAATTAAAGGGATAAGTGTAAAACCTACTGCAATTTGTCTCGCAAGGTCATCTGTGCGGAATACAACAGCAGTAACCCATTTTGTAAGCCATATATATAGTCTTTCTCCGCCAATAGCGTCAAAACGTATCAGCAAAAGCGCAAAAACAATAACTGCCCCTATTAGTTGGGAAAATACGTGCCAAAATGCAGTTCTTTTGGCATCCCAGGTTAATGCAAGGCTCGCAAGAAGCGCTGTAAGAACTGTTCCTATAGATGCCCCAATATTTATTGGGAGAGCTTGTTCAAGTGTTATAGCGCCGGACATAGCCATAGCTATGGTAAGACCGCAGGTTGCGCCTGCAGATTGGACTACAAGTGTAAACATAAGTCCAAAAAGTATACCAAGAATTGGAGCTTCAATTTTTGTCATAAAATCAAGAAAAGGAGGATAGTGTTTTAAAGGATCAACAGATCCGGACATCATATCCAGTCCTAAAAAAAGAAGACCAAATCCTAAAAAAACAAGAGCAATATTAATACTTCTCTGTTTTTTAAGTATTAAAGAAGCAAAAAAGCCGATTCCTATTATTATAGGTGCAAATTTGGAAATTTTTGGAAAAGCCATAATGTGAGGTAAAAAAGTTGAACCAAGCTCCGCGCCCATTGTAACAGCAATACTTTGATAAAAAGTCATCAATCCTGCGCTTACAAGTGCTACTTCAAGCACTGTAGTTGCTGAAGATGATTGATTTATCATTGTAATACCTACGCCTGTAGCATACCCCCGTGGCCTGCTCTTTGTCAAAGTGAGCATTACTGACTTCATTTTCTCACCTGCAATTGCAGTGAGGTTTTTATTCATCGCTATAATTCCATAAAGAAATATAGCCAACCCGCCTATAAGGCAAAAAACATCCCACATACTCATTTCACGCCCCCTCATTTAAGTTTTACCTTTCGGTAATTGTTTGCAAATTGTTTTTTAACACAATTTTAATAAAAATAATCTTTTTATCAAAAAAGGTCAATAGTTTTAACCGAATTTTAATAAAAAAAATTCGCTTTCTATAAATAATTAAATGGAGTAAAAAAAGGTTTCCAGCTACTATTTTAAGGTCAATATTTAGATCAATATTTAACTTAGGAAGGTTTATTGCTTTTATGACTGAAGAAATGATCCAGCTATGTGATGCTGATGGCATCCCTCAAGGGAGCGCCTCCCGCAGTGTTTGCCACAAAGACCCCTCCATGATCCAGATGGTTATCCATTTACTGATATTTAACTCAAAAGGGGATATTTTTCTGCAAAAAAGGGCTAAAACCAAAGAAACATACCCGGATATGTGGGATACAGCGGTGGGGGGTCATGTGGCAGCGGGCGAAGATGCTTATACAGCTCTTGTCCGGGAATCAAAAGAAGAGCTTGGGATTGACCTTAAAAATGCGGAATTTATTTGCAAACAGCTTAATAAAGATAATACAGAAACAGAACTTTCTTTTGTATATAAGATGATTTATGATGGCCCGTTTCACATAGATAATAATGAAGTAATAGAAGGGTGTTTTTTTTCTATTAAAGAGATAAAAGAAAAACTGGGAAAAAATATTTTTACCCCTAATTTTGAAAAACAATTCAAGACATTGGCATTGGGCAAATAGAAGGCCATTGACGCACAAGTTCCAGAAAATCTTTAAGTGGTTTTGAAAAATATTTATCGCTGTGGTGGATCATATAATATTTTCTTTTAAAATCTTTATCTTCAACAGGCAAAGCAAGTAATCTTCCTGTTTTTACTTCTTCACTTACTATATTGTTGGATATAAAAGCGATCCCCAATCCTTGTTCCACAAGTCTTTTTATGGCCTCATTATTTGATATTTCATAATGTATATTTGCATCAAGGTTATTTCTTTCTATAAAGCTTTCTGTTATTTTCCTGGTTACAGAGCCTTTTTCATGAACAATAATATCACGTCCTTTGATATCTGCTATTTCCAGGCGATCTTTTCGTGTAAGCGGATAATTGTTAGGCACAATACATACAATATTATCTTCCAAAATTTCCTGTCCTGATATTTTTGGGGTTTGGACGGGTTTTGATACAAATCCTAAATCATTATTAAGCTCAGCAATATTTTCAATAATGTTTTCATTATGTCTTATAGTCATGGAAATATTTATACCCTTATTTTGTTTATTATAATATTTAATGATATAAGGCAGATAATAAGCGCCAAAGCTTTCGCACGATAAAATTGAAATCTTCCCTTTGTTAAAATGCTGAAAATCTCTAATACTTTCCTCTGCCTGACTTTCCATATCAAAAATTTTATCTGCAATAGAGTAGAGGCGCTCTCCAGCATCAGTAAGGATAATTTTTTTACCGATAATATCGAGAAATTTCAGATCATAATAGCGTTGAAGTTGTTTGATCTGTTTTGTAACAGCAGGCTGGGTAATACATAACAGATCAGCTGCTTTTGTGAGGCTTTTACATTTTGCGGTATAATAGAAGGTCTTTAAGTGATATAGATTCATAACTATTTTTCATGTTAATAATTACTTTATATCTGGTCAATATCTATACACCTGATTTTCAGGTTTCTTTTATCAACAAGCCAGCTTCAGGAGGATGTTGTTGCTTTAATAGCAAATATAGTTTATTTTATTTGAAAATAATAATTATCACCAAGAGGTATAAATATGTTTGTGATTTGTCTTGATCTTGAGGGGGTTTTAGTCCCTGAAATATGGATAGGAGTATCAAAAAAAACAGGGATCGATGAGCTTAAACTCACGACACGCGATATTTCTGATTATGATGTGCTTATGAAAAAAAGGATTGGGATACTGGAGCAACATAATTTAAAACTTAAAGATATCCAGGATGTTATTGCTACAATCAAACCAATGGACGGGGCAAGAGAATTTTTAGATACTCTTAGGGAAATGACTCAAGTTGTAATTCTTTCAGATACTTTTACACAGTTTGCTGCCCCTCTCATGAAGCAGCTCGGGTGGCCTACACTTTTCTGTAATGAGCTTATTATTGATAAAGAAGGCAAGGTTGCAGACTATAGATTGAGACAAAAAGATGGAAAAAAATATGCTGTTATGGGGTTCCATTCAATGGGGCTTAAAGTAATTGCAGCAGGCGATTCTTACAATGATCTTTCAATGCTAAAAGAGGCAGATGCAGGTATACTATTTTGCCCGCCAGATAAAATTGTTGAAGAAAATCCAGATATTCCTGTTTCGCTTGACTATGATGATCTTTTAAAGAGAATCAAAATGTTTATGGAAAAATTGTAGGATAGAAAATTATTTCTTTCAAAGGTGTTTTTGGAGCGCAGAAATAATTTCTTTCCTGAGTTTTGGATATAGTAATATAAGATTTTTTAAATTCTCAAAAGACGCAGATAACTCGTTATTTTTTGCGCTTCTCTCAAGTTTTTCTGCAGCATTTCCAAACTCTTTCATTGAAAGATTCAGGGAACCTCCCTTGATTGTATGCGCTTCTCTTCTTAATGTTTCAAAATCTTTGTTTTTGAGAAGAGCTTTCATATCTGATAGTTGAGCCCTGACTTTTTTTTCAAACTCTTCCAATACTTCATGAAGTACATCTTTCTCTCCAACAAATGCTTCAAGCGCTTTGTCATAATCAAAGATTTTTTTATTTTCTGTTATATTTGGGGCAGCAGAATTATTGCCAGCAAAAGCTTTGTTATCTTCTATATTACCCTCTTCATGCGGGGGAACTTGAGCAAGTTGCAAATTTTGCTCTTCAACAGGCCCAAGTTCTTCCAGGTTTGTAAAATAATCTTCACTTATGATCCATTTACTCAGAAGTTGTGTAAGATCGTTTTTCTTAAATGGTTTTGAAAGAAAATCATCCATGCCTGCTTCGATAATTTCTTCCATATCTCCTGCAAGCGTATTTGCTGTTACAGCTATTATAGGTGTTTTAATCCCCATTTCGCGAATCTTTCTGGAAGCATCAAGACCGTTCATAACAGGCATTTGTATATCCATCAAAATAATATCAAATTTTTTTTCTGCAACAAGCTCAACAGCAACGAGTCCGTTATCTGCTACCTCGACATCAATGTGCAAACTTTCAAGAATTGTTTTAAAAAGCTTCTGATTTATAGAATAATCTTCTACTACAAGAAACTTTTTTCTATTTGAATACATAAATTCTTTAATAATTCCAAATTCCTGCTCTGTGTCAGTATTTTTATCTTCCTCTTCAATGTCAACAACTATATCAAGAGCTTTAAAAACAGCAGCATAAAGAGAATTCTTTTTGACTGGTTTATTTATATATCCATCAAACCAGTTAAGAAGTTTCATTTTTGCTTCATCGCCGCCCATTCCAATTGGAGTCATAAGAATTTTTTTAATATCTGAAAACTGTCCGTCTGTATTTATTTCGCTCGCAAGCTGCCAGCCATCCATTCCGGACATTTTCTGGTCAATAAGCATAAGGTCAACAGGCACAGTATCGCTATTACGGAAAAATTCAAGAGCATGTGCCCCGCTTTCAGCTTCGTGAATTTCTAAACCAATTTCTTCAAGATAACTTTTTATCTGCTTTCTGCTTGTTTCATTATCATCTACAATTAGAACCCCTGTTTTTTGTGAAAATTTAGGCACTAGAGCAGAAGTATTTTCCGGTAAAGGGGGTTCTTCGAGCTTAATTGTAAACCAGAAAACAGACCCTTTTCCATCAACACTTTCAACTCCAATCTGCCCACCCAAAAGCCCTACAAGTTTTTTGCTTATGGATAAACCAAGACCTGTGCCACCGAATTTTCTGGTAATGGATGAATCTACCTGTGTAAATGCATTAAATAAAAGATGTTTTCTGTTTTCAGGAATACCTATTCCTGTATCTCTAACAAAGAATTTTAAAAACATTTCTTCGGAAGAAGAATTATCTAAAAGGACACTAACAACTATTTCCCCTTCTTTTGTAAATTTTATTGCATTGTTAAGGAGGTTCATAATAATTTGCCTAAGCCTTACAGGATCACCTTTGATTATTTTAGGTACTTTTGGAGAAATCGATAAAACTAATTCAATCCCTTTTTTATGCGCTTCCATTGCAACAAGTGTTGCAGCATCTTCCAATGTTTCGTGAAGATTAAAATCAATTTTTTCAACCGCAAGCATTCCTGCTTCAATTTTTGAGAAATCAAGAATATCATTTACAAGACTTAAAAGTACTTCGCCGGAAAAAAGAATTTGTGTTCCATATTCTCTTTGCTCCATATTAAGCTCTGTATCAAGCATAAGCTCTGACATTCCAATAATAGTATGAAGGGGAGTCCTTATCTCATGGCTGACATTAGCAATAAATTCAGATTTTGCTTTTGTAGCCTGCTCCGCAATATCTCTTGCTTCTTCTATTTTTTTCTCTGCGCTTTTAAGTTCTGTTATATCTTCAATAAAACTTATATAAAATTTTCTCCCATTGTGGACAGGTCCCAGATTTATCATTATTGAATAACAAAACTGTTTACCATCAACACTTGTTATCCATTTTTTCTGACTTATAACCTTTTTATTATCTTCTTTTAGTTGTTCAAAAACACTTATAAACTCACGATAAAATTCCCTGTTCATGGCTGCAAACAGCGGACAAGAAAAAAGAGTTTCCCTTTTTTTTCCTGTTAACACACAAAAAGACTGATTCACTTCCTGTATTTCAAGATATTCATTGAAAATAAATATTGAAAGAGGAGAATTTTCCAGAAATGTTAATAAATGTTTTCCATATATCATCTATAAGCCTACTATTAAAACCCGGGGTTAAGAATTTCTGCTGTTTTTCTTTTTATCAAAGTAGGGTTAAGAGGTTTACCCATATAACTTTTAACACCATATTTTACAGCCTTAAGTACTGATTCTTTTTCCGAAAGAGCAGAAAATATTATTACAGGTGTTTTTATTTTTTTCTGATCGATAAATTCAAGTACTCCAAAACCATTAACTTCCGGCATCATAAGGTCAAGAAAAATAAGATCATACTCTTTATTATCGGAAAGAGCGTCTATAAATAGCTTGCCATTTTCAAACATATCTATCTGCCAGTCAAAAGCTTTAAAGGTTGTCTTCATTAGTTGTCTAATAACAAAATCATCATCAACTACTGCGATTTTTACATTATTGCCAATTGTGTCAAGTTGTCTTGTGAGACCTTCAGTTTCAAACCGCATCTCTATTTTTGTTTCTTTCACGGATTTTGGATTTAACAGATTTTCTTCAACAACTTTGTCCTGGGCAAAGTTATCTGCTTTCTGACCAATAAGGTCATCAAGAGCATCGCTTAAATTATTTTTTACCCGAATACTTTTATATTCAGCAACAGAACCTATATAATCTTTTATTGTCTTTTCATTAGCCAATACAATTATTTTATCAGAATTATCTTTTACAGTTTTTAAAACAATATCAAGAAGTGTTCTGATTTTATAAATATCTTTGTCTTCAATTACTACACCACTCATCATAATAAGCATTTTTGGAACAGTTATATTGTAGATTTTGACAAGTTCTTCCAGCTTGAATTTAAGGATTTCTATTTTTTCAATATTAAGACCCCGCGCTATTTCTATAAAAATAATTTCATCATTAAAATTTGCTTCAACAATACAGGGGGTTTCATCAAATTCAAATGTTGTTCCAAGAACCTCAGATATTCCTTTTAAAAGAGCATCTATTTTTATTGGTTTGGAAAATAATTTTTTTACTCCATATTTTGCGTATTCAGCAATTTTCTTTTTCTCAATTTTATTTGTAAGCATAACAATAGGTATAGCTATGGTATTTGGATTTTCTGCTTTTTCCACAAGAACTTCACGACAGGTTTTTCTTGTCAAAATACTATCCATTACAATAAGATCAGGAATGATTTTTCTTAACTTTAGGGACCCATCAAGGCCATTCAAGCCTGAGGTAGCTTCAATGCCATGCCTTTCTATTTTTTTACGCAGATATTCACGAAATTCTTCGTTTTCATCTATTACTAAAACTTTCTTCATTACTTTTCTCCTGATTCAATTAAAAAAATATCAGTAAGGATTTCCCTCGTAATTGCATAAAGAGGCGGAATTCCCTCAGAAAGCTCCATAACCGTAGAAAGCTGACTTCCTGAATCAGCAGGGATATCCGAAACATAATAGTAGAAACTGGTAAAAAGATCTTTCGGAATAAGCCCATGCTGGGTCCCTTCGATTATTTGCCTCAAATAATATATCCCTTCCATTTCGAGCCCAATACAATCCCAAATATGCCTGTAAAAAGAGAGCATCATCGAGTTTTGAAAAAGTGTGCCATCTACTGTAAGCATAGGGCCTTTATGTATTTTAATTCCATCCAGCCTTTTTTGCAAACGTTCTATTTTAAAAAGAGCTTGATTTTCTACTGGCTGAAAAAAGTCTTCTGATTGTCCAATAAAAACATCCGGAAGAAGAATATCCCCTCTTTTACCAACAAGAGCGCCTGCTTTGCCCATAATATTTATACTGGCTAAATTTTTTCCAAACTGCAAAAGGAGGCTTCTCATAATTTCTTCTGCCTGCTCGCCAAATGCATAGTCTATATTAATAATAATTGCATCTGAATCATTTGGAACAGGCGGAAGACCTGGATCGATTTTTTTCTTCCCAAGCTTTTTTAAGCTAAAAAGCTGCACCTGAATTCCTGTAGATGCTGTTCTTTCAAGCCTGATAACGCCTTCGTAATTTTTAATTTTTTGTATGTCATTTTCATCTTTTTCACGTATAAAATCTTTTGCAAGAGCATAAAGCAGATCATGTTTGTTAAACCATTTCTGCTTTAAAGCAGGATGATTGGTTTTTTCCCCCCACGAAATAATTTCATCAATTCTTGAAATCAATTCATGGTTAAGGCAGTTTATTACAGAATGTGTATTACTGCTTATAACATGAACTTTAACATTTTCCGGAAGCTCACTCACCTTATATCCTGTAAGATCTTTTACAGAATTCCCTATTTGCGTAAGCCACATTTCAGCTCTTCTTGTATTATAAACATCGATCTGTTTTTTTATAATAAGATTAAAGATTCCACTATGGATAGCAACATTATAAATGTATTTTACAGTATCATCAGGCCAGATAATTTTAAGCCCTGCAAGTTCTTTTTCAGAAAAAGGAAGTGTTTTCAGGAAAACTGCATCTTCCTCTTTTTTATCTTTTTGAGATTCATTTTTCGATATGTGATTTTTTATCGAAATTAGTATTCTATGTTCCAAAAGCTTTTTTTGTATCTTTGTTACTTCTACTACAAACACACAAAGACAGGTAATAAGGTCGAGAAGATCTGTTATGCCTGGCCTGTAAAGCATCATTGTCTGGCCGCTTAGCATCTTCCACTCTCTTCTGCGTCTGGCAACAGCAGGAACAGGTTCAAAAAGCTTCCATGGTTCTGGTATGTGGTCGTAAAGCTCATCTATAAGTATATAAACAAAATTTTCCGTAACATTTGAAGGCAGCCTTTTTACAGCATAATCAAGCACTGCTATGTCAACTTCATCTTCCATTGTCAACAGTTTGTGCATAGCCGGCATCATATCTTTATAATATGGAATAAGTTCTTTTATCTGTATATGGCCTCTGGTTATTCCCTGGAGAACTTCTGCTTTAAATCTGTCAAATGCTGAAAAAATCCCCTGCTTATCGCGCAGTATTGTACTCATGGCTTTTGAAAAAGCTTTTGAAGAGTGGATAAGGTTTCTGAAATTTTTCCCCGAAACACTATAGCAGGTGACATCGGACAACGCTCTTACAGTATTGATTCTTTTTTGATTAAAGAGCGCTGCCCTTTCTCCAAAATAACGGCCTGCTGTTATGGTATTTAATCTTACAAAACCTGAGTCGTTATTATCTAAAGTTTCGACAGTGCCTTTCCGTATAAGAAAAACACTGTCGTCTGTATCACCTTTACTATATATTATATCTCCCCTGCTAAAAGAATACTCTTTTAGGGTTTTAACCAGTTTCTTTTTATCCTGATTACATAAAAACCTGAAAGGAATTACAGTTTCGATAAACGCTGCAGCAGGATTATAACTCACAGCCATACCTGCTTTTTCCTGCTTGATACTCATATAAATCCTTTTTTAACAAAGAAAAAGTTAAAATTTATATCCAAATTTTCTAAGGATTTCTTTTCTCGATTTTTTGATTTCTTCAGTCTCAATTCCTTTAGGAGAAAAGCCATCAACAACACCAAGAACTCCACGGCCTTGAGAAGTTTCACATATTATAGCCTGCAGAGGGTTAGCGGTTGCTGCAAATATTCCAGTCACTTCATGGCAGTCTTTTATTGCATTAAGAATATTAATAGGAAAAGCTTTTCTTATAAATAAAATAAAAGCATGACCAACGCCTAGTAGTTTGGCATTTTCAGAAGCTGCTTTTATTAATTCTTCAGAGTTGCCCTCGGTTCTTATAAGACAAGGACCAGAAGCTTCGCAAAAAGCAAGCCCATACTCGATCCCGGGAACAGAAGATATTACAATTTCTGATATATCTTCTACAGTTTTAATAAAATGAGACTTCCCAAAAATAATATTTGCCTCATTAGGGATACTTATTTGTATAACTTTTACTTTTCCGTCTTCTTCCATAATTATTCTCCTTTTAAATCCAATATTAAATCGAGATTTATTTCACATGCAGCGCATGGAACGCCAATACCCCAGCTTTCAAGAACAAGTGGGTTAATTTCCCCTACTATCCCCACACTTTTGCCTTTTAAAATAATTTGTGCACATCTCCCCTTTATAAAACGGGGATCTTCTACTTCCGCAAGAGTATAAGCAGCAGATATATAAAACATTATAGCTGAAAGTTGGGAGTTTACAAGTGTAAAACCAGCATCTTTATCTGCAGATAAAAATCCAAGTGAATTAATAGTAATAGTTCCATAATTTTCTTTGCTGTCTTTTACAGCAATTTTGCCTGCTTCAAAGATTTTATGCGGATAAACAGCATTTCCAGAGACAGATTCCGAATTAAGCAAAGAAGGAATTACAGAAGGTCGCAAAAATTCAAAATTTTCGCTCATTGGATTTAAAATTTTTACAACATCATCGCCTTTTATATTCATTTTTTCTATAAAATCTTTTGAAGAGCCAAGATAATTGTAAACCATTTCCTGAAATCCCAGACCTATCATTATATTTTTTACTTTCCTGCCAAATATAGTCGCGTCAGAAAGTTTTCCCATTGTAAAATCATCTGTCATTATGGGTTCAAAAGTGGTAAGCCCTTTCCCTATCATTATATCTTCTACTATATCTACTGGATGGAGAAAGTCATTTCTATACTCTGCGGGATAAAGCACAAGGTTATTACCATCTCCTTCGATTTTGCACCCCATTTTTGTTCCATAAGATATTGCTTCATTTACTTTAAAGTTTTCGCCAAGCAACTTGTTGACATAAGAAATATCTGCCTTAACAGGCTGCTGAAAATAAAACGGAGCAGTGATTTCTCTCCCAAGCGGCGTATCATAAGGATATATTGTTTTTACAGGAAGGATCTCATAACCTGCATCGTAAAAGTCGCAGGCAACAATAGATGTTGCAAGCATAAGTGAGTAAATATCTGTTCCTGTCATTTCCACAAAAAGTTCTTTGTCTCCCTCAACAACAGCTCCAATATCATTACTGTTGATTACAGGGGTAAGGCTTAAAGCTTTTCCATCTGAATCTGTAATATATGGATATTTATCAAGTCCAGAAATAATGGCTCCGAATTCATGGCCTTTGGGGTGTTGCTTTATAACTTCTCTTAACGTTAGTTTTTTATCAAAACCAAGCGGAACAAAAGACTCCTTGTCCGGATTAGCAGCAGTATATTTTACCGGGTATTTAAAAAGATCGCTTCTGTAAATCCCCATTGCTATACTTTTTCTTTTTTGCCCATAATTCCAGCACAGCTTTTCCTGTGTCTGGATAATATCTTTAAGCAATGCTTCGTCAACACCTTTGCCTTTTACCGCAAACCCGGTAATATAAGGTCTTGAGTTTTTAAGCTCAGGGTCAACTTCTATTACCCTGTTTCCACACTCTTTCGCGCTCCCTTTTGCAGAAAAAAACTGATACTCTTTTTTCTCTCCGCCAAGATAGATCCTGAGTTGTCTTCCAAGCCCGGCTGTTGACCATAAGTCCGGACGGTTAGTGTCGTTCAACTCTATTTTAAGAACATCCCCTTCCCTGCCGTCAAATTCTGCTTTGGCAACAGAAAGAAGTTTTACAAACTCATCTCCAACTATTTTTTTTCCAATATATTTATATAACGCATCTTCATAAACTTCTATTTTAGGCATTGCTATTTACTCCTTCTGAGTCTTACGTTTTCAATATTGCTGGTAAAAAGATCTCTTAGGTCATTAAGCCCCAGCGACATCAGCGCCATTCTATCGATTCCAAGCCCCCATGCAATAACAGGCACATGCACTCCAAGTGGCTCTGTTACTTCGGGACGGAAGATTCCCGACCCTCCAAGTTCAAACCACCCAAGAACAGGGTGCTTTATATGAATTTCTACAGAAGGTTCTGTAAAGGGGAAATACCCGGGAACATACATAACTTCGGTTGCTCCTGCAACTTCTTCTGCAAACATTTTCAATAGCCCAAGCAGTGTTTTAAAATTTACATCTTCTCCAAGCACAATCCCTTCTGTTTGATAAAAATCCGAAAGGTGAGTCGCGTCTACTTTGTCATACCTGAAACATCTTGCGATCCCAAAGTATTTTCCGGGAATCTTTGCATTGGGAAGTGTCTTTGCGGAAAGAACTGTTCCCTGACTTCTAAGAATAAGTCTTTTTGTAAATTCCTTGTCAAAGCTATATCCCCAACCGCGGCTCCCTGTTTTCCAGCCGTTTTTATGAGATTCTGCAACCTGGTCAAGGTATGGCTGCTGAATATCCTTTGCTTTTCTTGGGTCTTCTACATAGTATACATCGTGGATATCGCGGGCAGAATGGAACTGAGGCATAAAAAGCGCATCGCTGTTCCAGAACTCTGTTTCAACAAGCGGTCCGTCAAATTCTTCAAACCCAAGCGAAACAAGTTTATCTTTTACACCATCAAGGAATTCAGAGTATGGACTAAGCCTTCCCAACAAAACTCTTGACGGCGGAGTATTTACGTTATAACTTCTGAATGTCGCGTTTTTCCAGCTTCCGTCTGCAAGCATTTCCGGAGTAAGACTGCCGATCTCGTTACCGGAAACCCCTTGTTCTTTTAGTTGCTTCTTTACCTGCTTCCCTTCGGGAGTCATTCTGTATACAACATCTTCTCTTTCTACTATACGAAAAGGGGCGCTTCCGCCTCCACGCTTTTTACTTATTCCGGATATTGCCTGTTTTTCATCCGCAGTCAGGGTGCTTTCCTCAACTTCGCCAGCCGCTGCCCCTTTGTCGAGCAGAGTTCTTACTGCCTTCATTAGAGGGGAAACTTCTTTGCTTTTAGTAACGACCTTTTTTTCTTCGTTAAGCGCCATTATCCCTTCTTTTGACATTTGACCAAAAGCAGCGCCTGTATCCTTATTTTCCAGCGAAAGAGTTTCGCTTACTTCGGAAAGGGTAAGCGCCCCATCTTTGTCTTTAACAAGATTAAATATTTTTTCTGCTGGAGTATTGTTTTTTTGATAATCACGCCCAATATCTGTTATTTCATATATTAGCCTTTGCGTTTTCTCTTTTTCCTCAATAAGTTTTTTCGCAGAAAGCCAGCTAAATGCCTGGTTATATTGACCGGGCTTAAAAGCCAGTTTGCCCACAAGGTTTTCTGCTGAAATATTTTCTTCTTCTGCATTTAAAAGCAGTTTTATTTCAAGAGGATGAAGTGTTTTTATATCGTAGTCCATCTAAATCTCCTTCTATTTAAAATCCGGAACACATTTTTCTGCCAGAGCTTTTAAAAATAACCCTACATCGCTTACAATCCCCATAGCCTGGCTTGAGCCTCTATCGGAAAGTTTTGTAACAACTGATGGGTTTATATCAATACATACTGTTTTTACCCATGATGGGATCATATTGCCTGTCCCTATTGAGTGTAGCATTGATGATAGCATAATAACCATTGAAGCTCCTTCAATAATTTCCGCATATTGAGATTGCGCTTCTATCATATCAGTTACTGCTTCGGGAAGAGGTCCATCATCCCTTATAGAACCTGCAAGACAATAAGGGGTGTTGCTTTTTACTATTTCATACATTATGCCGCGGGTAAGAACACCTTTTTCTACAGCATTTTTTATGGAGCCGCACAAGTTTATCCTGTTGATTGCCCTCATGTGATTTTTATGCCCTTCATTGGCAGGTTTTCCTGTTTTCTGACAAACTCCAAGCGAAGTTCCAAAAAAAACAGATTCAATATCGTGCACAGCAATAGCATTTCCCGCAAGCACTCCGCTAAAAAAGCCGCCCCTTATAAGAGCTGAAAAAGCGCGCGAACCTCCTGAATGAACAACAACCGGGCCTGCTACCACAACAACTTTTTCTTTTTTTTCTTTCATTTTTATAAGTTCAGCAGCAATTTTACTTGCTACAAAATCTGTAGAGCGTTCCGGCGAAACATCTCCGGACATAAAGCCAAAATCTTCAGAACCTCTTTCCCTTGCAGGGGGGAAAACCCTTACAGAATCAGAAGAGCAAAGCACTTTATCGTCTTTTTTTATATCTCTAAGTTTTACGCAAAAAAGACCTTCTTCAGTTAATACAATTACAGCATCCATTCTCTGGTTTGTAACCTGATGCCACTTTTTATTGTAGAAAACTTCTGTACGGTGATTTGTTGTTGAGTAAAAATCTTCGGGAACACACTTATCGTCCGAAGCGACTTTAAACACAGCTTCCGGAGTCTTTTTTTCATAGCTCCCATAGTGGACAAGTTTTGGAGAAAGAGCATTGATCTGTTCCTCTGTTTCACATATAAGATCGATCTCAATAACAGATTCCAGAGCATTTGTTTTTCCTACCTTAAATTCGATTATTTCGTAGTCTGCTCCTTCGGAAATAATTGTATTTAAAGTGTTGGTAAGTATCCCTGAATCAATAAGATGCCCTTGTGATATAAACCTTCTTCTTTTCATTTATAATAAACTCCTTCGCCTCTCCAATCCAGGTTTGCCGGCCTGCCCGCAGACACTATTTATTTTTTTTTATTATCCAGCAATGGCGCGAGTATCCTTGTCTTTTAAAATCAGGAGATACTGTTTGTTCTGTAATATTACTGGTTAAAAACAATTTACTTATGCTATCATCTAATTTAAATTTTTTAAAGTTACTTGAAAAAATAATTATGCCATCTTTTTTCAGCTTTTCAGCAGCCCGGGTAATCAAACCTGGGTGATCAGCCTGAACATCAAAAAAATCTTCCCTGCTTTTTGAATTTGAAAAAGTTGGAGGATCTATAAAAATAATATCATATAATTCTCTGTCTTTTACAAGAAAATCCATACAATCTGATTTTATTATCTTATTTTTTGCAAGGCTAATTTTATTAAGGCTAAAATTCCTTTCTGCCCAACTGCAGTATGTGGAATTTGCATCTACACTCGTTGTACTCAAAGCGCCGCCAGCAGCAGCATAGAGAGAGGCTGTCCCTGTGTATGAAAAAAGATTCAGCATTTTTTTCCCTGCAGAAAGTTCCCGGATCATTTTTCTTATGATTCTATGGTCAAGGAAAATGCCTGTATCAAGGTAGTCGTGAAAATTTACATAAAACAAAAGTCCGTCTTCCTGTATTACATCAAAAATACCTTCATCTCCACTTTTTTTATATTGCTCTCCCCTTTTTTGCCTCTTTTTTTGCCTTACATTAATATTTTTATAATCCACCCCTGTTACATTTTGCGCAGTATAGACAAGCTCCTTTAGCCGCCTCTCTGCTTTTTGAACTGGTATTTCCGCAGGCGGAGCATATTCCTGGATGTAGAGAAATTTATCTTCATACAAATCTATTGAAGCTGAATATTCCGGTATATCTGCGTCATAAATTCTATAACTGGTAATACTTTCTTTTGCTTTCCATTTTTTTAGCGCTTTGATATTTTTTTTCAATCTATTCGCAAACATTTCAGAAAAATATACTGATGATGGGGTTTCTGTTTTTCCGGTTTCAGTAAAACTATTTTTTTCCCTGTACCTGGAATCAATACTAAATATTGCGGAAACTGATTTTATTGAACCGTTATATACAGTGTTTACCTGAAGCGGTTTCATTCCGAGATTTCTTGAAAGCTCTTCATCTCCGGACAGAGCAACTACTTTGAACCCTTCAAAATTCTCTTTTATTTTTTCTCCTGCAAGCTGATACAACTCCGGAAGATCTGTGTCGCTTCCCAACCTTTTTCCATACGGAAGATTAATTGCAACAAGCCCTGCCTTGAAATTTTTATCAAGTTGTTTTTCAATATCTGCGATATCGCTTTTTCTTACATCAATAAAAGGAGAAAATCCTGCTGCCTTAATATTTTCTTTGGAGATTCTTATGGCTTTTTCATCAATATCAAAACCAAATATCCGCACAGGAGAAAGATTTTCAAGATTTCTTGCGTTACATGCTTCATCGATCAATGTTTTCCATTCTTCATTTTTGAATTGCCGCATATGCTGGAATGAAAAATTTTTTCTCAATAAGCCCGGAGCTGTGTTGGAAGCAATCATTGCAGCTTCAATAAGGAATGTTCCGCTGCCGCACATGGGGTCTACAAACGCAGGCTTCTCATTAGTATTGCTTTCTTGCAAAGCCATCTCGTTCCACCCTGCTCTTTCAAGAAGCGCTGCTGCCAGATTTTCTTTTAACGGCGCTATTGCCCCTTTTTTTCTGTACCCTCTCTGGTGAAGACTCCCCCCTGAAATATCAAGGCTTAATGTCGCGCTGTTTTTTGAAACAAAAAGATTTATTCTTATGTCCGCGTCCTGCTTGTCAACATTAGGCCGGCTTCCTGAAAGATTGCGGAAATGGTCAGAAATACCATCTTTTACAAGAAGCGAAAGATACGAAGAGTTGGTAAAAGTTTTGGAAATCAATGTTGTATCAACAGCTATTGTTTTATCTTTGTGAAAAAAATCTGACCACTTTATCCTCTTTGCCCTTTCATATACCTCTTTTTCATCGCTACCATGTCTGAAATCTTCAAGAGCCAAAAGCACTTTTCCGGCAATTCTTGACCAGAGACATATTTTTAGGCCATCGGAAAATGGACCTGTAAATTCCGCGCCCCCCTGCTTTTGTTCTATTGAAAGAGAAGGCTTTATATTCCTAAGTTCTTTAACAAGTTGATGCTCAAATCCGGAAGAGCATGAAACAAAAAATCTGTATGATTTAGCCATAATATACCGTTACTGTTTTTAAAACATTAAGCTTTAGATATTGATCTTATACATTAAACCTGAAATGCATTATGTCTCCGTCTTTAACCAAATACTCTTTACCTTCTACACGGAATTTTCCAGCTTCTTTAACTTTTTGTTCTGTGCCGTATTTGGCTAAATCATCATAATGATACACTTCGGCTCTTATAAAACCTTTTTCAAAATCTGTATGGATAACAGATGCAGCTCTTGGAGCCTTATCCCCATCATAAAAAGTCCATGCTCTTGCCTCAGGATCTCCTGCCGTAAAATAGGTGCGCAATCCCAAAAGGTTATAACCAGAGTGAATAAGTTTTGTAAGGCCAGATTCTTCAAGCCCAGCTTCTTTTAAAAATTCTGCGCGCTCCTCGGCTGTTTCAAGCAACGCGATATCTGCCTCAAGCTTTCCGCAGATAGGGATTGCAAGAGTCCCCTCTTTTTCTGCGTGCTCTTTTACTGCATCTATGTGTTTACTTCCTGTTCTTAACACTTCTTCATCAACATTGCACACATATATCTGCTTTTTCATTGTTAAAAGGTGGAGATCACTGATAAGCGCTATCTGCTCTTCTGTAAAACCCAAAAGTCGCGCCGGAATCCCATTCCCAAGCTCTTCCCGAAGTTTTTCAAGAAGTTCAAGCAGGGCTCTTGTTTCTTTCCCACTATCTTTGGTTGCCCCTTTAAGCAGCTTTTCCAGTTTTTCCTTCCGTTTTTCAACTGTTTCAAGGTCTGCGAGGCTAAGCTCTATATTTATAATATCTATATCCGAGGCAGGATCGATTTTACCGCTTACATGAGTTACATCATCATTTGTAAAGCATCTTACAACATGGACAATTACCCCAACTTGTCTTATGTGGGAAAGGAATTTATTGCCCAACCCTTCGCCTCTGGAAGCTCCCTGAGCAAGCCCTGCAATATCAACAAACTCAACCACTGCTGGTGTAGTTTTTTTTGGTTTAAATATTGAGGCAATTTTATAAAGCCTTTCGTCCGGCACATTGATAATACCAATATTTGGTTTTATTGTAGAAAACGGATAATTTGCTGCTTCGGCAGGCGTAGATGTAAGCGCAGAAAATATAGTGGTTTTTCCAACATTTGGCAGCCCAACTATACCGCAATTAAGTCCCATTGATTTTTCCTTAAATTAATTTTATCTCTTATGCTATTAAAGCGCTGTTAAAGAGTCAATAACTGCTTTGGTTATTTAAAATCGGGCATATTTCGGAGAGGCTTTGTGACAGAGTTAATCCGTGTTTATCTGCGGACTATTTTAGCTCATCTTCAAATTTGTCGATCACAAGCACGTCTTTAAATCCTTCCTTGCGGTCTGGATACTCAATCTTTGCAAAAAGATTAGGTATTAAGGACTCAGCTACAACTTCTTTAGCTGATTCTCTCTCTTTGTTTCTTTTTAAACATGTTGCAAGATCTGTATTTATAAATATCGCAGAAATTGTTTTTTTACTCCTATGAGCCAGTGTTACATAAGGTTCTCTTGATGAAGAATTGAGGCTCATATTATCTATAAGGAGTGGTTCTCCCAACTGAAAAAGATGTTCTATTATCTTTTTTTCAAGATGCTTTACAAGATTTTCATCAACAGCAGCAAATTTATCTTCTGCCCATTCCTCATTGAACGTAAGCATTTCATAAAGGTTCTGCATTATCTCTTTTCTGCTTACCCTCTTGCGTCCTGATTTTGCAAAGTATTTTCTGGAAAAAAAGGATTTCCCGGATCCTGGTAATCCGCATATGAGTAAGATATCGCATCTTCTAAACTGTTCCAGCATCATTTTTCACTCCTAATTACATGATTCAATTATAATTATCGGCAATTTTTTTAGCTTATTAACTTATTAGCTACTTAGTTATTCTGCTGCAAAACAGTTGTTTTTAGTTTAAATAATATTTCTGCTTCAAAAGGGTTTGTTCCGCGCGAGTGGTAGGAGTATCTGTATAATCATCACTCAGGTATCCAAACACCGCTAGCACCCCGTATATAAGTTCCTGCTTGCTCGCCGTTGAGAATATAGGCAGCCATAAAATTATACGGAAAAGCATCTGCATGATAATTTTTATTTTCCCCAATAGTAATGCTGGTCAATGGGTTGCCCAAGAACGCATCATTATCAATGGTCGTAACATTGTTGGGGATAATAATGCTGGTTAGTTGATTGTTCTCGAACGCTTCCGCCCCAATGAATGTAACACTGTTGGGAATAATAACACTGGTTAGTCGATTGCCAGCGAATGCATACTCCTCAATGGTTGTAACACTGTTGGGAATAATAACACTGGCTAGTTGATTGTGAGAGAATGCACCCGACCCAATGAATGTAACATTGTTAGGAATAACAACACTGGTTAGGTGATTGCCACCGAATGCAGCCAATCCAATAGTTGTAACACTGTTGGGAATAACAACACTGGTTAGTTGATTGTTAGCAAACGCAGCCAGCTCAATAGTTGTAACACTGTTGCCAATAACAACACTGGTTAGTTGATTGTTCTCGAACGCCCTTTCCTCAATAGTTGTAACACTGTTACCAATAATAACGCTGGTTAGTTGATTCCACGCGAACGCACTATCTCCAATGGTTGTAATGTTGTTGCCTGTATTAATATGATGCAAGTTGGTAAAACCGGAAAAAGTGGCAACATTCGGTGTCCCTGCAGCAATGCTTGTTGCTGCTTCGGGCAGAACAAGGGATACAATTCGATCCATGCCATTAGTGTTGCCACCTCTGCGCGGATCAAATACTCCGACCATACTAAGCCCAGCTACATCTGCGGTTACTCTGGAAGGGGTACAACGGGACAAGTTAAGATTTACATTTCTTCCCATTCCGCCAATCGCATCAAGTATAATACCCCAGTTAACAGTACTTAACTCCATATCCAGATTAAGGTCTATTGCAGTGGGAAGGTTTGGACTTCCTGCTGCATGGCTACCCAGAAATGGTCCTACAAAACTTGGATTTGCTATGACCAATTGTATTGCAACTGCATTGTCCTGCCCTACCCTTGCCTCTATAATACCATAACCAACTGCATCAGGCACATCAACATCATTGCGCCTGGAAACTACATCTATTCTCCAATTGCCAGGAACTACATCCACTGTAATAGTTCCCCCATTAGTAGTTACGCTAAAGTTTCGATCTCCAGGACCAGTAAAAGTTAGTGTATGGGTGAGGTCTATCGGAGCTTCTATTGAACTCCTCATTGGGCCGCCGTCAGGAAGAGAGGAGACTCCGCCAGGAAGAGTTATATTAAGTGTTGTATCCCCATTGGGACTGTTATAATCCAGAGGGCTAAAGCAAGTTGTAAGCAAAAAACATAATACACATATAAAAAACACATTAAGAAGTTTCATTATTATCCTCTTTTTTTCCCATACAAATTTGTGGGGCAAAAATAAATTGTGCTTAAATCTGCTGGACGCAGTTTTGTTTATCTGAATTATAAGCATCTGCCCACTGTACCATTATATCTATAAAACTTTTAAGGTTTTCGGAAAAATATTTATCTTTGTGATATATCATATAGAATTTTCTTGTTAAAAAAGAATCGTTTATATGTAAAGCAACAAGCTCGCCCGAAGCAACTTCTTTTTCAACAACTTTTTTTGATATAAGAGCATAACCTGCTTTATGCATGACCATATTTTTAACTGCTTCGCTGTCGGAAATCGTGCATATTGTTCTAAAATTTATCCGGTTTCTCCTCATGAAACCTTCTGTGCTATACATTGTGCCACTGTCTTTTTCAAACAAAATCATTGGAAGATCATTAAGCTGAGCTGGCTTGACTCGTTCTTTTTTCGCAAGGGGCAAACTTGGGGAAGATATCAGTACAATTTCTTCACAAAACAACTCGCGTGATATAACTTTGGGTTCTTTTACTTTATGGGAAACAATCCCAAAGTCATTTTCAAATTTGCTTGTTGTGCTTACAACGCTCTCTCCTGGCATTGCATTGACCAAAACTTTTATTTCCGGGTATTTTTCGATAAATTTTGGCATGAAATCCGGGAGATAATAAGAGCTAAAACTACTTATTGTATTGATAACAATGTTCCCTTTTTTTTGCCTTTTATAATCTCTTATGTTCTCTTCAATTTTTGATTCGATTTCAAAAATAGTCTCTGCCATTGAATACAACATATTTCCCGCATCTGTAAGTATAAAACTTTTGCCTGTTTTGTTTATAAGCGCGAATCCTGCCTTTTCCTGAAGATCTTGCACCTGTCTTGTGACAGAAGGCTGGGTAATCCCAAGAAATTGAGCAGCTTTTGTAAAGCTATTAAATTTAGCCGTATAATAGAATGATTTTAAGTTATCCAAATTCATATTAGCATCACTTTCGTATCAATAAGAAAATATAGCTTCTCTTAATGTAATATAATATAATATAATACAATATACTATAATATGATAAAATATGTTAATTATAAAACTTATTTTTATTAATTCAAAAAATTTTTATTTTAAAGGTAAAAAGTATGGGAACTGCAGATAGGACCATAAAAATTCTTATTGTTGATGATTCACGTATAATGCAAAATATCCTTAAAAATTCTTTTGATGAAAAAGAAGCATGGGGTAAAACGGAATTTTTGACTGCTTCTGATGGAGAAGAGGCCCTTGTGGTCATGGATGAAAATACAATTGATGTTTTATTGCTTGACTGGAATATGCCAAAGCTGGATGGCCTTTCTGTTTTAAAAAAACTAAGACAAACTGATAAATACAAAAAACTTCCGGTAATAATGATTACCTCAGAAGCTGCAAAATATAATGTAATAGAAGCTCTAAAAGCAGGGGTAAGCGATTATATCATAAAACCTGCTTCAAGAAAAATATTAATAGACAAGGTAAAGGGATTTATCCTTGGCGAGAGTTAAAATCGCAAATCAAATTTCCTAACAAAGGACAGACATTATGAAAAAAGAATATATTATGCCTTTTGTTGAGGCAACACAAAATGTTTTTCAGGATTTTTTTGGGGTTACCCCGGAACTTGATACTCCATATATTGTAAAAAAAGAAGAAACATCAAACTGGGATATATCCGGAATAATTGGGATTGCAGGGGAGTCAAAAGGTGTTATTGTTCTAAGTATTAATGAGCAACTTGTTACAGCTCTTACAAGCAGACTTGTAGGTAGAAAAATTACAACTTTGGATGATGATGTTATTGATACCATAGGAGAAATTACAAATATAATCGCAGGAAATTCTAAAAAAGGGTTTGAAGAATATAGGTTAAAAATATCCCTCCCGTCAATAATCAGGGGAAGAGAGCATACGGTTTTCTGGCCAAAACAGGATATTCCTATATTAAGTATCCCTTTTTCAGTCCCAGAAGGCAAATTTATGCTTTTTGTAGGACTTGAGAAAAAAATTACCGGCGATATACTTACATAGAAGATGAGGGAACATGCATGGGCTTACGAGCAAAATTTATTTTATTACTTATTCTGTTAAATGGATTAATTTTAGTTTTTTGCCTTGCTTTTTATCTTAATATTAATAGAGGCAATATAATCAGACATGAAATTTCCATAATTGATGCTGTAAAAACAGCGTTGCTTGAGGAAAAAATTGCTGTAAGAGGAATGTTCATTTTTCCTGTTTCAAGCCAGGTCGCTATTATGGAAAATGCTGAACGTAATCTGGATCAAAACATAGCAGACCTTCTTACAATAACATATCTGACAAATCTAAGCCCTATAATTGATAATTCGATCAGAGATATAATCACAGAAAGATATGCTTCCCGTATGGCCGCGTCAGAGTTGTATAATGTTACAGACAGAATTATTGTTGGAGTTGGCAGTACAATCCGTGCTACAGCAAATCTTGAAATGATCAATCAATATGCAATAATAAATAACAACGCAATGTTAAGAGAGCGGACTCAGGAATTCTCCGACCTTCTATTTGATATAGAACGAAATATTGAGAATGCTCTTGCCAATTTTGACCTTCAATATCAGACAATCGCAGATGAAAGAGTAACAATAGAGCGCAATGCAATTATTACTTTTATAATATTCTTTTTGACCATTACTTTACTTTCAATTACAGCAGGCTGGTTAATTGCGAGATCAATTATTAACGTCACTCACAGCCTTGACAGGGCCAGTAAAGAGATAGATGTTGTTTTTAAAAATATTCATGAAGGTATTTTTCACCTTGATGAATCTTTAAAAATAGGGAGCTTGTGCTCAAAACACTTTGAAGATCTTTTCAGGAATATTGATTTTAAAAATATATATTTTAAGGAATTTCTTAGAGATATAGGAGTATCTGCAAAAGATATTTTAGTTACAGATGATTATCTGAATTTATTTTTTGACGATAAAATAAACCCATCTCTTTTGAGCCAGGCAAACCCTCTCGACAAAGTACATATTTCCATAATTGGTGAAAATAAAAAAGTGCAAGAAAAGTATTTGAGTTTTATATTTTCGATGTTTACCAGTTCGAGTAATGAAAAGGCGATTCTTGGAACAGTTAAGGACATTACAGAAGAAGTTCTTTATGCAGAAGCATTAAAAGAAGAAGAAGAAAAAAGTAGAGAAAAAATGGAACACTTGGTCCAGATTATGAATATAGAACCTCCAATCATGGAAGAATTTCTTGAAGATTCCCAGGATGAAATAGATTATATAAATAACCTTCTTAAATCCAACAGGCCTGATTATCGCAGAGTGGTTAATGAAATCTATCTTGCAATTCACTCTGTTAAAGGTAATGCACAGCTTCTTGGGCTAAAAAATATTTCAAATCTGTTAAACAGAATTGAAACCAATATTAAAGACCTGCTTGAGACTCGCGAAATCAAATGGGAAAATGTTCTTGAATCTACAATACAGCTTGGAACTACCCAGGAAAATCTGGATGACCTTAAAACCAGGGTAAAAGAACTTATGACTTACCAAAGCAAGTTTAAAAACCTTCAGGAAAAAACAGGGTTATTTGAAAGAACTCTTAATAAAATTTTGGTAACAGAAGGGATAAAAGAAGGTAAAATTTTAAATTTGGATTGCGCTAATTTTAATTCAAAAAATGTGCCTAAAGAGCATAGAAAAATAGTCAAAGATATTTTTATGCAAATGGCAAGAAATACTATACATCATGGAATTGAAAAGCCAGATGAAAGGGAAAAAAGAGGCAAACTCCCACAAGGAACAGTTCATATATCGCTTAAGAAAGATACAGCAGGAAACATAATATATAGCTTTAAAGATGATGGTAATGGAATAGATGCGGAAAAAATTGCAAAAATGGCGCAGAAAAAGGGATTAGCAAAAGCAGGTACTGTTATGGATCTTTCTGAGGCAGTTAAATTAATTTTCAATATGGGCTTCTCTACTGCGGAAGAAGATTCAGTTCTGGCAGGAAGAGGGATTGGACTCAATCTTATAAGGGAAAAAATAAGCTCTGCAAATGGGAAAATTAAGATAAGGACAGAAAAAGGGAAGTATTGTGAGTATATAATATTCCTTCCCTATAAGCCTGCGGAATAAGAGATTTTGTTTTGCAACAGAATGATATGAGATTACAGCTTAGCTAAAATTTTCTGATAGATAATGGAAAACTTCGCCAAGATCTTCATATATTAAAGTAGCTCTTTCATCCAGATAAGTTCCCATGTTGTTTACTATTACAATTTTTCCACCATTCTGCAAAGTATAACCAGGCACCATTGCAGCAGGATTAACAACAAGGGTAGAGCCAAGTATAAGCATGAGGTCTGCTTTGCTTGCTTCTGTTCTTGCTTCCAGAAGAACGTCTGTAGGAAGAGACTCTCCAAAAAAAACTATGTCTGGCCTGAATACTGCATTACATTTGCTGCAGCAAGGGACTTTCCCGGTGTTTACGATTGCTGCTACTTCTTCAAAACTAATTGTAGCGCTACATTTTATACATATATGTTTGCCAAGAGAGCCATGGAGCGGAAGAACTTTTTTAGACCCAGCTTCCTGATGCAGAACATCAATATTTTGTGTGATTACAGCTTTTAGTTTCCCTTTTTCTTCAAGTCTGGCTAGCTCTTTGTGGACTACAGAAGGAGATACATCTTGCATATTATATAAAAAATCTTTTGCTGCAGTGTAATAAATAGAAGGGTCTTTAAAAAACCAATCAATATCGAATATTTTGTCTGCATTTTTTTGTTTGTAAAGCCCATCCTTTCCTCTAAAATCTTTTATTCCGGAAAGAGTAGAAATTCCAGCGCCTGTAAGGGCAACAACATATTTTGATTCTTTTAACAAATTCACAAGCTTATCCACAAAGCGACCCCCTATTTTTTTTAATGCTTAAACATAATGTCGTCCCAACATTATATATTATCTATATTAAATTTATTAGAAATTTTTGGCAATTACCTTAAAGCTCCTTCTTTGCGCATTGCTATTGTGTACAAAATTGCAAATTGATGGTATATATCAGTATAAAGAAATCAACAACTCGGTTAAGGGGTAAAATGTGATAATAAAAAAATACATGCTTGGCAATATTCAGACAAATTCCTATCTCCTTTGCTGCGAAAATAAAAAAAAGGCAGTAATAATAGACCCAGGCGCCAAAAGCGATAAAATTATTCAGTTTCTTTCTAAAGAAGGTTATGAGCTTTCATACATAATCAACACGCATGGGCATTTTGATCATATTGAAGGGAATAGTTTTTTTCATGAGCAAACAAAAGCTCCAATAGCTGCGCACAAATTGGAATATGATCTTATGACTGTTGGAGGGGGCGCTTCTTTTTTTGGGCTTAAAAATATAGTATCTCCGATGCCAACAATAGACCTTTCAGAAATGGATAAAATCTCTTTTGGAGATATTACGCTTGACTTGATTTATACGCCAGGTCATACGCCGGGACATATATCTCTATATCATAAAGAATCTGCATCACTTTTTTGCGGGGATGTTCTTTTCAATCGCGGCATAGGGCGAACAGACTTTCCGGGCGGAGATTATGATCAGCTTATAGCTTCTATACAGAAAAAACTTTTCGTGCTTCCGGATGAAACTATAGTATATTCTGGGCATGGGGACGAAACACAGATCAAATATGAAAAAAAATCAAACCCGTGGGCAGCTATTATGTAAAAACCAGAACTATTAAAATTGATGCGCTTTTTAGGGGCGTATCTTTTTTAAAAAATTAAAATCTTAAACATTACAAGTAGATATTTTTATATTATAATGTCTATAGAAAGGAGTTTTAAATGTTTCCAGTAGTGGTGTTGTTGGCAACAGCGTTTACATCAATAATCATATTTCTTGCATATATTTATCCAAACTTAAAAAAACCAAGTTGGGAAAGAAAAATAGTATCAGCTAATTACCTGAGGGTCAGAGACAGAGGCGCTATTGCTGATGATATTCTTATTGCGGCCATCCATAAAGAGCCTCATGCCTGGCAGCTTTATAAAAATCTTTTTGCTTTTTATGCCACGCCATGGGATATGAAAAAATTATATGATGCATTATCTTTTGGCGCCAAGGCAACAGATAATCCAGCTATTGTTGCAACAACAGCATGGTGCCTTATAGAAGAAGGGGAATTTGAAGAAGCAGAAAAGATGCTAAAAAGAGAAGATGTGGAAGATGTGCTTCTTGAATATTGCCTTAATTATCTCCCACTCCTCTATTTCAAGCAGGAAAAATATCAGATATGTGAAGATGCTTTTTTATCTTTTTATAAAAAGCTATATGCCAGCACCAGTCTTGATGAAACCTCAAACGAAAGCAATGAAAATAAAATTTTCGCAGACTTAACGCCTGATGAACTTATAATACTTATTATTGCCAGAAAAAAACTTGACAAGAGCTGGATAGGGACAGCAAAAATACTGCCCCTGAATTCTTTGCATGAAGAAAAAAACTGGACAACTTATTATGAAAGACTGACTAAAGAAAAAGATGAACTTAAAGTTGAAACAGGCATATATGGTCCGCCGGAAAAACTTTTAGCATTACGGGAAAAAGAGCTTGATGAACGGATAGAAGCTGTAAAAGATTGTTTAAAAAAATAAATATTTTGGTTAGGAGATTTTTATGCTTCCTCAATGGATTTTTAAAAGTATAGCAGCCCTCAATGCGAATAATCGCCCTCAGGAAGTTGCTGCTGCAATAACAATAGGCATAACACTTGGGGTTATTCCTGCCGGGAATATAACATGGTTTGTGCTTTTAGGTCTTACTTTTTTTCTTAAAATAAATTTTGGCGTTCTACTGATTGCTATTGCTATCATAAAACCGATTGCCTATCTATTGGATTTTCTTTTTGATCCTGTAGGCTACTGGATACTAACAATGCCTGCGCTAGAAGGAATTTTTACACAATGGAGCAACACGCCAATCGTACCCTATACAGCTTTTAATAATACTGCTGTTGTAGGAAGTATTATTGTAATGTTTCTGCTTTTTATACCGCTCTGGATTGGGATAAGTAAACTGGTTAAGCTATACAGGGAAAAAGTAAGAGACAAGATTATGGCAAGTAATCTTGTTAAACAAATTACAACGTTACCTCTTATATCCAATATAATAAATATGGTAACTAAAGTAAATGAACTTAAAAAATTCTGAGGTTTGACATGGCAAAAAAACTTAAAAGCTTTTTCAAGAAAAAATATAAAGCAAAAACTTTTGAAAAAAAACTCCTAAAAAAAGTTTTTATAAAAAAAGACAGAGACCTTCTTGTTTCTGTATATGAGAAACAAGATAATGAGTATCTGTTAAAACCTGTTGATGATGAGAAAAAAATAGTAGAACTAAACAAACTTGCTTCTCATATTAAAAGAAATTCAGGGGCGCTTGGGATAGGCAAGATTGGAGCAGCTATTGTTCTTGTCTCGATTTCTGTCTTTTTCTTTGCTATCTTGCTGAATCCACTGGCACACAGAGGAATGGAAGCAGGTCTTGAAGGGATATTTGGGGGAGAAACAGAAATAACAGGCTTTAGGCTTGATATTTTCGGGGGATCTATCAGATTTAATACTCTCCAGGTTGCAGATAAAGATGATTTGGACAGAAATCTTTTTCAGACAGGAAGAACTGTAATTGATTTTAATATGCGGGAAATTTTAAAAGGAAAATTCAACGCAAATGAGATATCACTTGAAGATTTCGCGATTGGTGAAAGAAGAGCAACAAGGGCAAGGCCTCTTGCAACAACAGGAAGAGAGCCTGCGCGCCGACAACAGCAGCAACAGGATGGGGGACTTGGCTTACCCACTTTACCCAACTTGCCCACATCCTTAGACGATGCAAGAGATGCTGTAACTTCACTTTTGCCTGATATTCCTGACCGCGAAACTGTAAGAAAAGTAATAAACGATAATCTTAATAGATTAACAACTCCTGTTGTTATAGAAGAAAATATTAATGCAATTACTTCTGGAACAACCAGAATAAGAAGCAACGCAGAAGGCGCGAGAAGGGATATTGAAACTCTTACCAGGGAAGTAAATGAAATATCAAGAACCAGAATAGCTTCTCCAGCAGATATTGCCATTGCAGAGAGAGTTAGAACTGCAAACAACACCTGGAATTCTATTAATTCCAATATAAGTTCTACAAGAGATGAACTTTCATCGCTTGAAAATACTATTACGCAAAGCGCGAGAACCATCCAGGATTCTCTTTCCGCAGATGTAAATTTTATTACTTCGCTTTTTCCCAGTATAGATAGTTTTAGGTTTTCTTCTCTTGTAGAACCACTGATAATGGAGCAATTACAGCCGTTTATAGAAAAATATGGCACAGCATTCGACATTGCCATGCAAATTATAGAGTCAGGAAGACGCGTTGACACTTCCAGAGAGGAAAGAACCAGACCTGTGACTGTAAAAAAACGGCGGGGAAGGGATGTTCAGTTCCATGCTGTCAACACTCCATCGTTACACATCGAAAAAATTTCCGGTTCTTTTTTCACAGGCAGGGAAAGGCAGGCGCTTAGAATAGATGATATTACAAATGATCAGGAGCTTTTAGGACGGCCTCTTGTTTTTCTGATTGATTCAAATATTCGGGGCATAAACACAAATATTGATGGGCTTTTTGATACAAGAAGAGCTGCGCGGGATTTTTCCAATATCAATGTATCTGTAGTAGGAAACAGTTTTTCAAATGCGGAGTTTTTATCTGCAGTTGGTATAGACAGATTCGGTTCTGCGCTTGATTTTAATGTAACTTCGGCTATTTCGCCGGAAAGAGATTATAGGGGCACTACAGGAATAACTTTAAGAAGCCTGGATATGGAACCCAGAAACAATGTGGGCAATATTATCAGAAACATTATTGGGGAGAGCAATATTACTTTTGATGTAATATATCAGTATGTTAATCACAGGCTTTCTCTTAGGCTAAGCAGCAATATTGATAACATTATAGCAAACGCGATTTCACCTGAGCAAATCGCAGCAGAAATAAGAGCATTTGCTCAGGATGCGTTACAAGACTTAATACAGGAAAGAATGGCTTTTATTTCAGATGCCAGGGGAGAAATCAATAATCTTAGAGCCCAGGTAGGTGATTTTGAAAACCAGTTAAGGGAAAGGAGGCACGAACTTGATGAAGCGCTTAGGTCATCTGCGCCTGTACCGTCCTTACCAGTGCCATCAGGAGCCACGCCATCTCTGCCTACGCATACTCCACCGTCTATAAATATTCCCGGGCTGCCTGGAAGACATTAGTTTAAAGCCCCGCTGTTACAAACCTGAAATCTACAGCGGGAATCAGAAGTTGCAAAAAAAGGGCTCTCATGTTAGGCAGCCCGTTGCGTAGTTATTAAGAGTCCTGCACGAGCAGGTCTACGCTATCTCGTATTATTTTTAGCCTAAATGCGCCTTATCAATCCAATAGCACTTTCCAAACAGCGTCGGCTGGCTGTGTTTGAGATGCTGCGTAAAAAAGATAGTAACCTGGATATGTCGCAGATACAAAATTCCATCCTCTCTTTAAAGAAACATTATTAAATCGCCAGTGACCTTCATCATAATTTAAAACTACATCTTTATCTGCGTAGAATAAAAATGTATAAATATCACCCTCACTGTCGGAACCTAACATACACAAGACATACCATTGAGTCGATTCCCAAAAACCATTTATATCAAGAATCTTTGCATCAGAAGGAGTTGCATATGTTGGACCGTATTCAAACATCCAGTCAGCTTCTGGTTGATCCAGTTCTATGGTCAGCCGTCTGTTGCTGCCTGCGCCTGTTATCTGTACTTTCGGTGTTCCGGTTATTACATCGCTAAGCTGATAGAATCCTTCCAACCAAAAAAATGAAAAGTCAGTTATATCGGTTTCATCCAGGAATTCTATTGGCAAATTAGATAATCTTAGCCTGCTTGGGTCAACATTAACGACACTACTGGTTTTGCTGTTATAACCTGTTGCGCTTACAGTTACAGTATAGTCTCCTGCTTCTGTAGGCATGAATTTGTTTGAATTTGTGCCTACATTGGTTGCTCCTCTTTTCCACTGGTAGGTAACAGTTTCGCTTCCGCTGTAAGTAGCAGCAAGTTCTGTGCCCATGCCTGCGCTGGTTGGGGTGACGGCGATTGATCCTTTAAGGTCAGGGGTGCCTTTATCATCATCGTCACCGCAACCAACCATTGAAAACCCGATTATCGCTGCAAAGGCAATAATCCCGATTAGTTTGAATGTGTTTTTCATAAATATCCTCCTAAATTTTTCTTAGAATAAAATCATAGTACTCAGTACCTAAAAGTAAAATTATTTAGAGAAAACGCATTTGCCTAGCTACTAAATTTAGTAGGGTGGTAGTTTTTGGAGGATTTGCACCTACTAAATTTTGTAGGTATCTGGTGTATACTCGAACTTAAGCAAGTTGCAGATTACTTCCCGGCACCCCTGCCAAGAACAATTTTAAATGTTGTGCCCTTCCCTTTTTCCGAAGTTACAAAAACATCCCAACCATGACTTAGAAAAATGGATTTTGAACTTGAAAGCCCAAGCCCCATTCCCTGCTCGCGCCTGGAGTTAGTGCCCCTGTAAAAAGGTTCAAATATATACTTGAGATCTTTTTCATCGATCCCATTTCCGTTGTCGGACATTTCAATTACAGGAATATTGTTTTCAATATAACAATAAAGAGTTATTTCTGCACCGTCAAAAGTATAACGGATCGAATTTGTAAAATGGTTTTCAAGAGCGCGCTCAAAAAGAACAGGGTCACATACTATTTTTAAAGTGTCGGGAATAGTGTTTTTATAAATAAATTTTTTATTCATAATATCACAATCTTCTTGATACACCTTACTAAGTGTATCAAGAAACTGCTTTAAAAATACCTCGCGGGTTTTTAATATCTTTTCCCCTTTTTGCATTGCAGCAAAACTTATTAAATCCGATATTCTTTCTTCCAGAACATTTGCTTTATTCGAAATTATATCAAAATATTTTTTAGAACTTTCAAAATCAGAAGCTATCCCATCATTTATTGCTTCGATATATCCTTTAATACTTGTAAGCGGAGTTTTTAAATCATGCGAGATTGCCATAAGAAATCTTGACTTTGCTTCCTGTTCATCTTTAAGCGCCTGCCTCATCTGGTCAAAAGAAGCTGTAAGAAGAGATAACTCATCATTTCCTTTTACATTTAGCTTAAAATCAAAATCTCCCCTTCTTATCTTTTCAATTGCTGTTCTTAAATTATTTATAGACTTTAACACAGAGCCAAGAAAAAAGATCCCAAGAATTACACCCAGAGCAATGGTAAAAAGCATAAATTCCAGCATCTTTTTTAGCGGAAAATATTGCCTCCTCCCAAAATCAAATGTATCTCCGTCATACATAATAAAAACATGATAACTTTCATTATTGTAAGTAAATTTTTCGGTAATGGAATTATAATCTTGCCCATGCCTGCTTTTATAATATAAAGGAATTGTTTGTGAAATATCTGAGCCTATTGGTATTTGCGTGATATTTGAATATTGCACAATCCCTCTATCGTCTATTATACAAATATCCATACCTTTTGGTATTTCAAGCTTGCTAAATCCATCTCTATAAACAGTGGGGTAAAATTCTTTTCTCATCCACTGTGAAACAAAAAACCGCTGCAAATTATTTTGATTGTAAAAATCCATTTGCCTGTTAATAAAAATCATGAAGCAAGAAAAAACCAGAGGGAAAAAAGAAAATGCAATAATAATTCCCAATATTTTTGTTTTTAAAGTCAAGAAAGCATCTCCTTTCTGACGATATACCCCACGCCATGAACTGTTTCTATTATCTCAGGCATTGTAGATTTTTTTTCAAGTTTTTTCCTAAGCCTCTGGATATGAACAGCAACAGTTGTAAGATCTCCAAAATTATTACCCCATATTGCTTTATAAATATCTTCGGGAGTTTTTGGAAGCCCTGCATTTTTAAGAAGATATAAAAGAACTTCAAACTCCCTTGGAGAAAGAGGGATTTTTTTATCCCCTTTTTTAATTAAATATGCTTCGCTATCAATAACATAATCCTTGAATTTTATCTGCCTCACTTTCAGCTTTTCCGACTCTTCCGGACTCGTATAACGCCTCAAGTTGGCTCTTACTCTTGCCGCAAGAACTTTGGGAGAAAATGGTTTTGTTACGTAATCATCAGCGCCTGTTCCAAGACCAAGGATCATATCATTGTCATCCTGTCTTGCGGAAACAATAATAACAGGAATATCATATTCTTTTCTTATTGTCTGGAGAAATTCAAAACCATCCATTCCAGGCAGGTTAATATCAAGAATAATCAGATCTATATTTTTTTCTTTAAGTATTGTAAAACCTGCTTCTGCATTATCTGTATGAAAAGCATCAATCCCTTCGTTGTTTAAGTAAAGTTTTATGAGATCAGCAATTTCTATTTCATCTTCAATAATAAGGACAGAAGCTTTCATTTTTACAAGTGCTCCACTTCGGTGGCATAATACTTTATCCCTTCTTTGGGAAAATATTTCTTTAGCTCTTTAATTTTATCTTTAATAATTGGCACCATATTTTCTTCAATGTAAATTATAAGCATGAAATTTTCTTCGGGCCACACGCTATCTCCCTGCTTGGGATTTGAGTTGCCGGCTCCATGTACAATAGGTATTTTGGTAAAACCTTTTACGCCAGCTTTTCTAAGCATATCCATTATATCTGCTTCAACCGATAAATTAGCGATTATTTCAATCTTTTTCATAGCCTTCCCGCCTTCTGCATCCTTCTCTTGTTAAACACATAGTACATTACAGGGATAAAAACTAACGTAATTACAGCGCTTGTTGTTAGTCCGCCAATAACTGTTTGCCCTATGGGCTGTACAAGTTCGGAACCTTCGCCCGGGAAAAAGGCCATAGGAGTCAGACCCAATACTGTGGAAAGCGTAGTCATAAGGATTGGCCTTAATCTGTTTACTCCCGCTTCAATACAAGCTGCTTTAAGCGAAAACCCCCTATTTACAAGAAGGTTGGTATAATCAACCAAAACAATTCCATTACTGACGACTATGCCAACAAGCATTACAATGCCAATTAATGAAAACATGCTGAATGGTTTAGCCAGAATAAGGTGAATAAGAACAACACCAATAATCATAAACAAAATACTAAGAAACATTATAAAAGGGTCTTTAAATGATTCAAACTGGCTTGCCATAACACCATAAACAAGCAGTAAAGCAATAATTACAATTGATATAAGGGCTCTTCTGGTTTTTATAAGTTCGCCATAGTCTCCGGCATATTCGATCCTTACTGCATCATTTGCAATCAGATTTGTTCGGATAGTTTCTTCTATTTTATTCTGCACCTCACTAAGTACGGCGCCCTGGTGAAGCCCTGCACGAACATGTACAACTCTTGCCTGATCGCTACGCCTTATGGTTACAGGACCATATCCTATTTCCATGGAGGCAAAACTTGACACAGGGATATATTCGCCTCTGCTGTTGGTAACATATATTGCTTTAAGATCCGGAAGAGCGTTTCTGTCTTCTTCCCTTAGTATTACAACAATATCAAGCTCTTCTTCTCCTGACCTGTATATAGATGCAGTTATACCATTTATAGCTGCCCTTATTTCGCGTCCAACTGCTGCTGCTGTAAGACCAAAATCATAAAGCCTTTCCCTGTTGTAAATAATACTTACCTCAGGCAAACTATTATCAATATCTGTTAATGGTTCGGTTAACTCGGGTATATTTGTTTCAAGAATTCTTTTGATTTCAACAGCTGTTTCCATCATAAGATCAAGGTCATTGGATTTTACCAGGATTTCAATGGGAGATGGGGCTCCCGGACCTCTCCCTTGTCCTGTTCTAAAATTAAATCTAACTCCAGGGAACTGATTAAAATGGGCGCGTAATTTATTTCTTATGCTTTCTGCTGATTCAATTCTATCCCTGTATTGATGAAGACCTATTACAAGTTCTCCCCTGTGCGATCCTCCGACTCCACCACCGCCAAAACCTCCGGGAGTTATTCCGGAAGTTTTTATAATATTTTTAAACCCTCGCACCTCATCAATAACTATTCTTTCAAGCCTATCCATAACAGCTTCTGTAGTTGCAAGAGTACTTCCTGTTGGAAGTTCAACAGATAATCTTACTTCATCTTCTGAAGGAGCAGGAGTAAACTCAATACCAACACGAGGTACCAACGCAACTGAAATAACAAAAATCAAAGCAGCAACACCAATAGTTGTTTTTCTTTTTTTCAACACAACATTAAGTATATCTCTATACAATTGTTCCATTCCGGTAAAAAAGCGCTCAAGCACTCTGTCGATTTTCACTAAAAATTGGATTTTTATTGGTCTCTGTTTCTTTGTATATATTTTAAGATATTTACTTGAAAGAACAGGAACAAGAACAATTGCAACAAAAAGCGCAGACAAAATGGCAACAACTACAGTAAATGCAAGATCCGTAAACATTATCCCCATTTGCCCCAGATCTGCCCTAAATAACAGGACTGGAAGAAAAACACATATTGTAGTAATTGCCGAAGCAGTTATCGCATTCCCCATTTCCTTGCTTCCCAAAATTGCCGAAGTTTTAAGCTGTGCCCCTTTTTCCCTGTATCTGAATATATTTTCAAATATTACTATAGAGGCGTCAGTAACCAGACCTACCCCAAGAGTTAACCCTGCAAGGGTAAGAACATTTATTGTTAACCCCCCAAAATATATACAGGTCATGGTTATAAGCAATGAAACAGGAATTGAAAGTCCAATAATCATTGTACTCTTAACTGATCTTAAAAAAACAAAAAGAATAAAAATTGCAAAAATACCGCCGATTATTGCAGAAGAGCTTACCTGCCTGATTGAATCTTTAATTAGTGTGGTTTCATTTCTAAGAACTTTTACATTTACACCCAAAGGGAGTTCTCTATTTATCCTGTCAAGCTCTGAAATAACAGCATCTGCAGTTGCAACAGAATTTGCCCCACTTTGTCTTCGCACATTAACATAAATACCCGGAAGACTATTGATAAATACTGTTGTAGTCATATCTTTATAGCCTTCGAATATATCCGCAACATCGCGAAGCCTTATTGGAACAAGAGTCCCCCCCGGATATGCAGATCTTCTGGCAACCACAACATTTGTAATTTCTTCAATGCTTCGAAATTCACCCCTGCTTCTTACAAGATAATCAAAAGAGTCTGATTCTATACTGCCGCCGCTTATGTCAATATTTTGGGCAGCAAGTGCAGCCGCAATTTCCATCATTGTAAGATTGTAAGCCTGGAGTCTGTTTTTTGATACTTCGACCCTTACAATTTTTTCCAAACCACCTCTAATGAGTGCCTGTGCAACACCCGGAATCTGTTCAATTCTGGGCAGTATCATATCTTCCGCGATTTTTCTAAGCTCTGCAAACTCCCTTGCACCTTCCACTGTAAGATAAATTATCGGGGTTGCAGATGGATCAAACTTAAATACCATGGGGGGGTCTACCCCATCCGGAAGCCTGCGCTTTAAAATCTCAAGCCTGTCTCTTACATCATTGGCAGCTTCTGCCATATCTTTGCTCCAGTCAAACTCAAGCGTAATTACGCTTCTCCCTTCCGAAGAATTTGATGTTATTTTTTTTAGATCAGAAACAATGGAAAGAATACTTTCCGCAATTCTTGTGATATTTTTTTCTACATCTTCCGGCCCTGCGCCTTCATATGTTATTAAAACCACCAATCTCGGCGGACTAAATCTGGGATAAAGATCTATGGCAATTCTTGGAAAAACAAAAGCCGCTATTGTCAAAAGAAGTGAAAATATAATTACAACAGTAACAGGACGGTTGATTGCTAATCTGGATAATATCATAATTAATCGCTACCTCTGTCCGTGCGCTCTCTGTTCAAAACATTGACATCAACGCCATCATCAAGAAGGTTTTGCCCTCTTACTACAATTTCTGTATCTACGGGAAGACCAGAAATTATTTCAGTAATCCCGTCGACACTCAATCCTATATAAACTTGTGTCAGAACCGCTTTATCATCTTGGACAACAAATACAAAAGTTCTCCCTTCTCTTCTTACAACAGCAGCAGAAGGGATAAGCACTACATCCCTTCTGGTTTCTGTAAACAACTTTATGGAAGCAAACATTCCTGCCATAAGTTCAGGATAATTTCTGTCAAACTCAAGTCTTACACTTGTTGTTCTTGTAAGAGTGCTCACAATAGGGCTTATTTCAACAATACGAGTATTAAAAACTCTTCCGGGCCACGCAACAAAAGAAACTTCGGCCCTTGTACCTACCCTGACTTTTCCCACATGCTGCTCCGGAACTTCTGTCCTGATCTGCAAAAGAGAAAGATCTCCTACTGTAGCTACAACGCTGGCTAAAGATATAGTTGCGCCCACTTCATGCGGAAGAGCAGTAATTGTCCCTGTTATTGTTGACCGCACAGGGTTTAATGAAAATGAAAGGCCAGGTCTTGAAGGATCTATTTCCGCAAGAACTTGTCCTGTACTTACACTATCTCCAAGCGTTACTGCAAGCCTGCTTAGCCTTCCCGCAACATCGGGAAAAATATCTACTTGCCTTACAGGCTCAATATTTCCGTTTATTCTTACAAAGTCTGCAAGATCACCTCTTGTGCTTCTTGCCGACTCTACTGCAAATACTGTGGGAACCCACCTGCCTCTTCCCCGCCCTTGCCCGGATCCTGCATCTTGCCTCATATAAATAGATAACGCAACCAATGCAGATATGATTATTATACCTATAACCAGTAAAACCGTAGCTCTTTTCCTCATTCAAATTCCCTCCAGCGATCTGTTGATTGCATATTCAAAATCAAGAAGCGCAGCCTGATAATTAAATTTTTCCTGCAAAATCCTAACCCTTGCTTCCAAAAGCTGGTTCATTGCTCTTTCAAGAGACAATAGCTCTACAGTGCCTGCGTTATAACCCTGGGAAGCAAGTTCGTATGTGCGCAACGCAAGCCTTTCATTCAGCTCCAGCGATCTGATTTTATTTATTGATTTTTCCATATTCATCGCAATTGTTCTTATTTCTATTTCCGCCCGTCTTATTGCGCTAGACAGCTCTATTTCATATTCCTTTATTCTTTCCCTTTTATTTCTAATCTCTGTACTTCTGGGCATAAAAGGCAAAAAACTCATCACATCAAGAGATAACGTAATAAAAAACCTCCCGGTATCACGCCAGCTATCCGTCGCCATGATATTATCTCCAAATGGATTCTCTACAAACATCATATTTTTAGAATATCCCAAAATAAGAGAAGGGATTCTGCTGTTTCTGGATGCAGATAGATCTGTATTGGAAATTTTTATCAACTGCTCAAGCCTTCTAACATCAAATCTGCTTGAAAGATATGCAAGTACAAGATCATCTATATCCAATTCATAAACTTCGGGATCAAGCACGCCTTCTAACGCTATATTATCTTCTATGCCAAGCCCCAGTATCTCTTTAAATAAAAGCATGGAGTTTTGGTATGTGTTCACCATTTCAACAAAATCCGGCCTAAGACTTTCAAGCGTTACTTGCGCCTGAAGCCTGTCAAGTTCAGACACAAGTCCGTATCTGAAATTAATATCTGCCTGCATGAAACTCCTTTCAGCAAGCTCTATTGTGCTTTCCATAACCTTGATGCTTTCTTCCATAACCAGTAAAGAGAAAAACAATTTTCTTACATCTCTCTTTAATCTGCTTTTAAAATCCGCATAATTTATGCGCCCAAGTTCATAATCCTGTGCAAGCAGCTCTATTCCATTAAATATGGAAGCTGACAAAACAAGCTGCGTATTAAGCTGCCAGGATACATCCCATCGGCCAGGAGTTGGTATGAGTATTTCATTTGGTCTTGCAAAAGTTGAAGAAAGCGTAGCTGTAGGCATAAGAGCATTAAACCTTGTATCATAGCTTCTTCTTCTTGCAGAAAGTGAATGTTGTTGCGCTCTAAGCAACAAATTTTCAGAAATAGCCATTTTGACTGCTGTTTCAATATTAATAACTTTTACTCTATCCAGTTGCTCATTATTGATCCTTTCCTGGGAAAATACAAAAGAACAGTACAAAAATAAAAGAATAAACAACAGAAAAAACTTCATAAAAGTCGACCCTCTTCCATAATATTCCTGATTTTATCAATATTATTTGATTTTGATACAAGCAATAAATTATAAAATATGACATTTTCTATGATAAATCTATAAATTTATCCTAACATTTGCTAACATTTTGTTTAAATATGTAACAAAATAATTATTAGACAATTTTTAATTATGTTTGTATCTTTTACATTAGATATTCAAATCTAAAAAAAATAAATTAGGATATAAATTATGATCATTGCAAAAATCAAGGAGCTCTTTAAGATGATAAAATCCAAAAAATATTCTGGTGTTATACTATTATTCATAGCTGTTTCTTTAATAATTTTCTCTCAAAGGATTTTTTCTTCCCCCCCAAAAGAAACACAGCTATCCCATACCGAAAACAATTTTAGAAGAGTTCCGGATACCAGAGAACAGGTATTTTTTTCATTCAGCACTGTTGCAAGACAGGTGCTCCCAACAGTTGTTCAAATCAATACAGTAGAAGTAGTAGAACAGACAGCTCCTGGTTTTAGAAGTCCATTTGATTTTTTCTTTGGAAACCCGGCTCCCAGAGGCAATGAGCAAAGAAGAGAATTCAGAAGACCAGGGCTTGGCTCAGGAGTTATTGTAAGACAGGACGGAAGAAGGGTATATGTTATTACCAATAATCATGTTGCAGAAAGAGCGCAGGAAATCAGGGTTAAACTCAATGATGGAAGAGAGTTTGATGCAAAAATAATTGGAAATGACTCAAGAACAGATCTTGCTCTAATAATGTTTGAAACAAGAGATAGTGTTCCTGTTGCAGTATTGGGCGATTCCGATGACCTTGAAGTAGGAGATATTGTTCTTGCAATAGGGAGCCCTTTTGGATTTGAGTCAACAGTTACAATGGGCATTATAAGCGCTCTTGGAAGGCATGGCCCAAGAGGCATTGCGGGATTCACAGATTTTATACAGACAGATGCATCAATAAATCCGGGAAACTCCGGCGGAGCTCTTGTAAATATGCGGGGCGAAATCGTAGGTATTAATACATGGATAGCCACACAATCTGGTGGAAGCGCTGGCGTTGGGTTTGCGATCCCAATAAATAATTCCAAAAGAGCAATAAATGAATTTATTGCTACCGGAAGGATAACGTATGGCTGGCTTGGCGTAAGCGTAGGAGATATTACCGGCACAACAGCAGAAGATGTAAGAAAATCTCTTGGCATTGAAGAAAACAGAAGAGGCGCCATGATATTTAATCTTTTCAGGAATTCTCCGGCATTTAAGTCAGGGCTGCTTCCGGGCGATTATATAATTCAAATTGATAATGAAAGTATTGAAAGTGCGGATCACCTGACAAGAATAGTAGGAAGACTCGCGCCGGGCGCCAATCCTGTTTTCAGAGTAATAAGAAACAGAGAAGAAATAACGTTAAATGTCGGGATTGAAGCAAGAGCAGATGAACGGGAAATCCAAAGAAACAGGGATTTATGGCCAGGGATAATTGTCACAAACATTACTGCTGATATGAGGAGTGAATTAAATACAGACTCTTCTGTTAACGGGGTTGTTATCACTTCTGTTGTTCCGGAATCCCCTGCTGCTATTGCAGGTATAAGAGCAGGCGACATTATCCAGGAAATCAATGATGCCCAAATTTCAGATATAGGGATGTTCTATACCAATCTTAACAGCCCTGGGGCAAGAAAGATTTTTCAGATCCATAGACAGGGTAGTTCTGTCATGATTGGTCTTGTAAAATAGTAAAAAACCATTATGCTGCGGAACGCCTTACACGAAGCTCATCAATACATAGTTTGATCATAGGCTCAAGTTCCAGCACCTCAAACCCTATGTTCATTATCTCCCGGCTGGAAAGGCTATTGCCCCAATCAGGAGATATAACATTATAATTATCTGTAATAAAAGTTGTTATTATATGTGAAGCGCCCTTAAGTAAGTAAGGATCTTTTTTTGCCCCTTTTCTCCAGTGCTGTGTAAGATATTTTTCAAGATGTTTTGGGAGAAGCTCGCTGAATTCGTTATGCGCATCAAAAGCATCTCCGAGGCAAAATTTCTGAATTCTGTCACGCAGGGAATACACCTGCGCATCTGTCTTGTATCTTATATCTCTTAATCTTTTGACTTCTGCTTCTTCCTGTTCTTTATTTTTTTCCCTCTTTACCAAACCTACTTTTGCACTGACTTTTTTCTCCCGAACAACCTTCTCCTCTTTCGCAACTGCCTGTTTTCTTTTTTCAAGAGCAATGGAGCTTGCAGTTTCGACAAGATCATCAGGCCTTACCTTCTTCCATACTTGCTGCATAAAAAGATCTTCTTTAAGACTATATTGATAACTGCTTGAAAGAAGAGAATATATCTCAAGAAGAATAACTTCGTCAGCCATTTTTCTAATGCGGCAGTTTTTTATTATTTGAAAAATCCTAAAATGGTTTGTGTTATATTTTTTTGAATAGAGAAAAATCTTTTTTTCAAAATCATGATTAAATATCTGCCGCCAGTAAAGTCTGCAATAGGAAAGAACCTGAAACGATCTTGATTTTATATCATTATTTATACAGATCATCCTTATTTCTTCATCTGTAAAAACAATTTTATCAAGGTCAATAGTTACCTTTTTCTTTTCCTCTTTTGGATAACTATACTGCGCGTCTAATTTTAAATTTTTTGACTTGTCTTCTATCTTTACTTTCACAAAAAGCGTGTTGTCAAAATATCTTCTTAATATGTCCACCGCAGTATTAAATTTTCCTGGCATATAGTTAAGAAGCACAGAATATGTTCCAAGTTTTTCTACAAAAGAGATTCCTTCCCCTTTGGCATGGGGAATAACCCTTAATGAAACATCAATTTTCTTCAAAATTTCATAAGGATTATTATTAGGACCTTCAAATATGGAAGAAATATGGTCAATAAGCTTTTTTACAGATACAACTATTTTTTCAAAAATTTCTCTTACAGCTCCGGTATAGATTTCCTGAAAACGGATATCGCCTTTTCTGTAATATCTTATAATGCGGATTCTTATAAGCTCATCGGGATAACGGGGTATTAAACGTTTTTCATATACAAAACATGCTTGTTTATATTGCTTCCCTTCAATTAATGAAATGTACAGACTAATATCTTTATCAAATCCATTCTTGTCAAAGGAAGAACATTCATTTAAAAGAATTGTTTTTATAACTTCTGAGTTCATAATATCTGCTCGGCACAATAACGATTATCTTAAGCCTATTGTTATATTTTTCTATTACCAAGTGCTTTTTTTGGCAGTTAGCAGCATTTATATACAACTATTTTCCAAGTGCATCAAATGCTTTTTTAAAACCAGCAGCAGCTCCTTCAATAACTTTATCAGCAACACAATAAGCTATTCTAAAATATCCTGGCGTGCCAAATCCCCTCCCTGGAACAACCAGAATTTTTTCATCCCGAAGAGCATCTACTGCTTTTAGATCATCTCCGCCAGGGGCTCTTACAAAAAGATAAAAAGCGCCCTCTGGTTTTTTAAATTCGTACCCTATATTTCCAAGTATTTCCGAAAGTCTGTCTCTTTTTTTCTTGTAGAAATCTATATCAACACTTTTCCCCTGGAATTCCGCAACAATTTTCTGCATTATCGCAGGAGCATTTACATAACCAAGAATTCTATTGCACATTATCAGCCCGCCCATAAGATTTTCAATATCTTCTGCAGCAGGATTGACCGCAAGCCACCCTATTCTCTCACCTGGAATCGAGAGGTCTTTTGAATAAGAAGTTAAAATAATACTATGCTTATATGCCTTAATAACAGACGGAACTTTGACCCCATCATATACGATTTTTTTATAAGGTTCATCGCTTAAAAGATAGATAGCCCTGCCCCGTTCATTACTTTTTCTCTCAAGCATTGCAGCCAATTTATTTATTGTAGCCTCGTCATATACTTTTCCCGAAGGGTTATTTGGAGAATTGATAATTACCCCTTGAGTTTTATCATTTATTGCTTTTTCAATATTTTCGGGAATAAGATTAAAATCTTCTCCGGAAGGAACAAGGACAAGTTCGCCACCATGATTTGCAACATAGGCATTATATTCTGCGAAATAGGGGGTTATTGTAATGATATTGTCCCCAGGATTAAGAATGGTTTTTAATGCTACATTCATCGCCCCTGCAGCGCCGCATGTCATTACAATATTAGCTGCTGGTATTTCGATTTCTTCTGTTTTGCTTAACCATGAGGCAATTTTTTCCCTTACATCCTGATATCCTGCATTAGGCATATACGCGTGCATGCCTGGTTTTACATTTTTTGTATATTCTTCAAGCGTTTTTGCAAACTCTGCCGGAGGATCGATATTTGGATTCCCAAGACTAAAGTCAAACACATTTTCTGCACCATATTTCGACTTTAAAACAGCTCCTGTTTCAAACATTTTTCTTATCCAGGAAGATTTTTCCATTGCGCCAATTACATTTTTTGAGACTGCCATCCAAGCCCTCCGAGTTAAAACTTATTTAACAATATTGTTACTTAATTATAGATAAAAATAAAGAATTTTCAAAATTATAACCCCTGTACTGACTTTTTTCAATTACTTCCCAAGAAAATGTAATTGATATTTAGAGCAGAAATAATTAGGGTATTAGAGTATGATAAATAAATTAAAAGTGACAGCTCTACGGCTTTTTCAAACACGGGACGAACTGACCTTTCGCAATATCAGGGGCAGTCTATGGCCTGTTTTTTTAATATTTCCTCTTTCGGTAATCATGGGAGATCTACGCTACTTTGATTTGGGCATTACTATGGCAGGCTTTGAGTCTTATGAGCTGATGCTTTATCCCCTGGGGCTTGGCTGGCTTGTCTTAGCCTTTACACCGAAAAACCATGTGCTCCCGCTCCTCCGGGCAGCTGCTATGATTTGCGCTGTTTTGCTGCCATTACAGATTTTCACGCCTAGCCCAATAGGACAGCTTGCATTTTTTATGGGCTTCCAGTTTTTAAATGGAATATGCGCTGCTGCTGCATTTTATCTGTTTTGCTTTGTTTTGAATAATGTTGAACGTCTGTTTGGCATGATTATTATCCAGTTTTACTACGGATTCTATTACACGATCTGGAGGGCGTTCCCCGCTGTTCAGGAGTTAGGTATAACCTGGGTCGCTGCTGTAGTAATGGTAGCTTATATTGTCGTGGTCTTTGCATGCCGCATGCCGCGGGAAGAAACTTCCACCTGCAGTGATGGCAAAGAATCAGGAGTCCCCTTTGTTATTGGTTTAGCTGTTGTGTACTACATGATAATGTGCATGATCAATTACATAGAATGGATGGAAGAAAGTGTTTCCAGTTTGGCATTTGGTATTGGTTCTTTTGCTTCTATTGCCCTGATTATTTTTATCCAGGTGCTAAGCAATCGCAATGCCCTTTATATTTGGCTTTTATTTCTGGCCCTCTCTTTGCTGGGGCTCGGCATTCTCATATACGATTCACATAAAACCATGCTGCTCGGATCATTCGCATATGGATTGGGAGACGGCTTGGGCTATATTATTATTTATTATATATGCGCAGGAACTATAAAACAGAGCAAGTCACTTAAAATGTTCAGGCTTTTTTGTTTTATAATGTTTGCCTCGTATTTCATTATTTCCGGCATATTCTCACAAGCCTTTACTAACTACGCTGGACCAAACCACTTTTTGGCTTTCGGTGTCGTATTGGTTTTATGTTCCGTCTGCTTCATATTGGTGCCACTTATGCAAAAAAAGCTATTTGAAGTTAATTGGACAGATGGCCAGCACTTGCGGGATATGGCAGAGTATTCAGATTCTCTTTCTGAAATAAAAAAAATTGATAAAAAAAATGAACTCAACCTGACAGATCGCGAACAAGAAATGTTTACGCTGCTCTTGAGCGACACATCTCCAAAAGAAATTGCTTATAATCTGATGATCAGTTACAACACAGTTAATTTCCATATAAAAAACCTTTATCGCAAACTTGGCATCCAAAGCAGAACCGAGTTATTTTCTAAATTTTCGCCAACCTCTGGACAAATTCCACCTTCCCCCTAAGACTTAGTAGGTCACTTAACCGCCAAAAATCACCCCCCTACCAGATTTGGTAGGGTGACAAGTTTTATTTTCACAATTAACTTTTTTATATGAAATCTTTAAAAATACCACTTACAAAACTTACTACCGATCATTCAGATTGGAACATATTTAAATTCACCTTTTTTTGCGATTGTTGCGAAAATGGCTGGGTTAGTCCAACGTTTCCATTTTCATCTGACAGGCCTGCTGCCATTAAACAAGAAGACACAATAAAACAGATTTGGGAGCAGGGACGCAAAATGGCATTTGAACAAGCCAATCTACAAGCTCATTTGTACTTTAACAATTGCTCCGAATGCTGTAGATGTGTTTGCGATAAATGCTTTGGAGCAAAAACCAAAAAGTATTACGGCCTTTGCAAAGAATGTTCAGAAAAAAAAACGAACAAAGAGTTTAGCCTGGAAAAAACATAGATAAGGAGAATTTTTATGGTAAGAAAAACAGAAGCAACCACCAATGTGTGGAAAAACAGGCTTATTATAACTGACCTGGCTACCGGTAATGTTAATAGGGCATTACAAGCGGATTATTATATAACCACTAATACTATTGGCGGAGAGCCAACACTGGACACAACTGCACTCTTCTTCCCTCACTCCAGTACCCGCCATATCCCCCCGAGCCGCGAAGTGCCCACCATGCTGGTGCCAGGTAATTTTATGGCAAGCTATAATAGCTTGCCTGGGCTTGCATACAATTTAATTGCGAATTTTGAAATCAATACCCCAGGCAGTGTTCAGTTTATAGATTGAAATTTTTCTGCCGTGCGGGTTAGATAGCGCGCCCTTACGGGCAGATAAATTTCTTAGGTTTCTGCGAAACCGCAAGGGGGAGGAAATGGATTTTTCTAAAGAGGGATGGAAAAAAGAATTTGATTAGGCAAATAATTTGCGCAATAATCCTTGGGATAATCGGAGCAGTATTTTTGGATGTTCTTGGGTTTTTAATCTTTGGAACAATCGGGCTCCTCGCAGGATATATTATTCTTGCGAAAGTAAAAGGTACTGAACAGAAACTGAACTCAGAAATAAAGCTGTAGACGCTTGATTATGAAGAAGCACGACTGGTCTTGAAAGCCCTAATTTAGCAGCAGGCTATCAATACCATTCCTACCTGAAAATATATTCAGGCCCCATATAGAGCGCTTGATTTTCATTAAAAATATGTTCAAAAATTATATCAAAATTACCCCTTCTCCCTGAAAAAAGAGGCGCTACTTTCCCTATAAAATCATGAAGCTTTGCACTTATCATGCCTCTGTCAGATATTGCCACTCTTCTAAGACCACTCAATATCGTAGTTCTTAAATTTTCTTTTGGCTCATAAAAATCAACACTATAGTTTAATATTCCGCTTTTTTGAGCTGCAAATGCAATTGCATCTTCCAGCGTCCCTATACGGTCCACAAGATCTTTGGAAAGCGCAATGTTGCCATTCCAGATGCGGCCATCTGCTACTTTGCCAATTTCGCTTAACTGAATATCTCTTGAAGTGCTTACAAAATCCAAAAACTTGTTGTAATAATTTTCAACATTTAGGGTCAATATTTTTTTCATATCTTCTGTAAGATTAATATCAGGACGTAAAAAGCTTGAAAACTTTGTTGTGCCATATCCATCTGTTGTTATTCCAGGATATTTTTCAAGAAATTCGCTGATATCAGGAAACATTCCAAAAACACCTATTGAACCTGTAAGAGTTGACGGCATAGAAAATATATAATCCGAAGCAGTCGATATCCAATACGCCCCCGAAGCAGCCATAGAACTCATAGATATAACAACAGGTTTTCCTGTAGCCCTTATATCCTGAAGCGCGCGCCTCAAAGATTCAGAAGCTCCCACACTGCCTCCGCCTGAATCTATGCGCAATACCACAGCAACGATTCTTGTGTCATTTTTTATACTCTCCAGAATAGACAAGTATGAGGATGCCCCAATTGTTCCTGCTGGTTGCCTTCCAGGGACAATTGGTCCGGAAGCAATAACTACAGCCACTCTATCCCTTGCCGGCCTTTCTCTCCTTTGCATAGCCCTATAATAATCTCTCCAATTGATATGCCTGTCTGATCCGGCAAGATTTAATGCTTCTCTATAAACTGCGATAGTATCCACAATATTATTTTCTTTTGCAGCGATTGCAGCATTGCCTCTATGCCTCCCAAGTATTGTGGCATAACTTGAAATATATCTATCAATATCCCTTCTGCTGATATTTCTTTCTCTGGTAACAGCAGCAAGGTATTGGCTCCACAACTCGTCGAGATACTCTACAGTTGCTTTTCTTGCAGGAGCAGACATCCTGTCAGAAATAAAAGGTTCAACTGCGCTTTTATACTCTCCTGCCCTGAACACATTGACTTTAATGCCTAATTTATCGAGCCCTTTTCCAAAATAATTCTGAAAACCACCTACCCCTCTAAACATCATCTCCCCAAGCGGGTCAATAACAATATTGTCCGCATGGGCCGCGAGAAAATACCTTGCCTGAGAATAGGTATCGGAAAAAGCTATTACTTTTTTGCCTGCATCTCTGACCCTTTTAATAGCTATGGCAATTTCCTGAAGCATACTCAAGCTGCTTCCATCAAGCCTTCGGAGGTCAAGAAATACTGATGAAATATTGTTATCTGTTGCTGCTGCATTTAAAACAGCTATTATCTCTCTTAGAGTAGTGTCTATCTGCGCATCATCTCCCAGAAAAATATTTGCTGTAGCAGGTGGTGTATAATCAATAATATAACCTGTGGGGTTTAATATAAGGACAGAACCTTCCAGAACTCTTGGGACATGAGAATTTCTTACAAAAGCTCCTATTATTAGTAAAATAATGCCCCAAAATATCAGATTTAAAATTATTCTTCTAAAAACATCAAGAAATTTAAAAAATGGAATAATGGCAGATTTCACAATTCTCTCCTTGATATAATTCTATAATAAATATATAAATTTTATAACCAGAGGTTAACAATGACAGAAAAAAAAGTACCATTCACTAAAGAACAAATTGAAAAAATTATAGAAAAATACCCAACACCTTTTCATCTTTATGATGAAAAAGCAATAAGGGAAAATGTAAAAAAATTCTATAAAGCTTTTTCATGGGTACCAGGGGGGTTTAAAAACTACTTTGCAGTAAAAGCTCTTCCAAATCCCTATATATTGAAACTTCTTAAAGAAGAAGGAATGGGATCTGACTGTTCTTCGCTTCCTGAGCTTATTCTTTCCGAAAAAGCAGGAATAAAAGGTGAAGATATAATGTTCACTTCAAATAATACCCCTGGTTATGAGTATAAAAAAGCAATGGAGCTCGGAGTAATTATAAATCTTGATGATATAACACACATCCCTTTTCTTGAAAAAACAGCAGGCCTTCCCGGCCTTCTCTGCTTTAGATATAACCCAGGTCCTTTAAAAGAAGGCAATGCGATTATAGGAAACCCCGAAGAAGCAAAATATGGGTTTACAAGACCTCAGCTTTTCGAAGGATACAAGATTTTAAAAGATAAAGGGATAAAAAGATTTGGGCTTCACACTATGGTTGCTTCAAATGAACTTAATCCTGACTACTTTATAGAAACCGCAGAAATACTTTTTGACCTCATTGCAGAAATATCCGAGAAAGTTGGAATAACTTTTGAGCTTGTGAATCTTGGCGGCGGTATTGGGATACCATACCAGTTGGATCAAAAAGCTGTGGATCTTGAATATGTGTCCGCAGGGATAAAAAAAGCTTATGATGAAAAAATAAAAGCAAAATCTCTTCCTCCATTGAAAATAGTAATGGAGTGCGCAAGAATGGTTACAGGCCCGCACGGATATGTTGTTACAAAAGCTATTCATACAAAAAATACTTATAAAAAATATATTGGCCTTGATGCATGTATGACAAACCTTATGAGGCCTGCCCTCTACGGCGCGTATCATCATATTACAAATCTAAGCAACCCGGACGGGAAAAAAGATTTTGTTTACGATTTCACAGGTTCGTTATGCGAAAACATCGATAAGTTTGCAATCAACAGGGAAATGCCTGAAACAAAACCCGGAGATATTATTGTGCTGCACGATGTAGGCGCGCACGGATACGCAATGGGATTTAACTATAATGGCAAGCTTCGCGCTGCAGAACTTCTATTTGCTCCTGATGGCTCTGTAACAAAAATAAGAAGAGCTGAAACTGTTGATGATTATTTCGCAACACTCGACTTTAGCAATCTTTAAGCCCAGTTTCCCACCTGTCGCGCTACACGCAGCAGGGTAGTTGCAAAAGAACGCCGGAGGTGGTTGAGACAACTACCCCGCAGCATATAATTTTTATTTTTTTAGCATTATCTTCCTCCAAACACTACCTTGCCCTCATTATTTTCCCCCTCACCTACAAGATTTAGTAGGTATAAATCTTCCAAAAACTGCCACTCTACTAAATTTAGTAGCTAGGCAAATACATTTTCTTACAATAATTTTACTTAGAAGAACTGCAAATGTAAATTTTGTAAATGGGTCAGGTAGCGGTACTTATGCCCCTGAACATTGATTAAAGTGCAAACTTGCGGTGGCAGCATACATCCCCGCTAGTCATATCTTGTCGCTGTATATTCTCCTGTACGGCGACATTCTTTTTTAACATATGTTGTATAAAAAAATAAGCGCGCTGCCCCATATTGGCTTTAAAATATTGAGTTTTGATAATAAATCTGATAAATTTAACCAACTATGAGAACAGAAGTATTTTATAAAAATCCGCAGCTTGACGGAAGGGCAAAGAAACTGTTAAAGCATCTCAAACATTCAGTTTCTTCATCAATCAGCAATATCAAAATCGTAGATATTTATATAGCAAACGGGATTGACCGGTTATCCAGCGACATGGCAGAAAAACTTTTTTCAGATCCTGTTGCACAAAAGGCAATTACTCAAAAACCTGCGGCGCTTGAAAACGAACTCGCAGGCTGGCGCTATCTTATTGAGATCACATATAAACCCGGTGTTACAAACCCTGTTGTTGTTACATCAAAAAATACAATAGAGGTTGCCATAGGGGAAAAAGTTCCCGAAGATGCAATAATACAGATAGCAACACAATATCTTATAGAGTCTCCAAGTCTTGAAAAAAATCTTGTAAAAAAAATGAAAAAGATTTTTTTCAATCCCCTTATACAGCAGCAGGAATTTCGCGAAGGAAGCCCCGAAGAGCTTAAAAAAAATCCTCTTCCCGATGTTTACCCACATAAAGTTGTAAAAAGCGATGTTATTATTGAAAAAATTCCAATACAGCAAATGGAAGAAAAAGAACTCCAGGAAATGTCGGAAAAAAAGCTCCTGGCGCTTACTCTTGATGAAATGAATACAATCAAAAAATATTTTTCAAATAAAGATACAGAAAAAATAAGAGTGGAAGCAGGCATTGGCAAGGAAGCAACAGACGCAGAGCTTGAAATGATTGCCCAGACATGGAGCGAACACTGCAAACACAAAATTTTTCAATCAACCATTGAGTACAAAGATAATGAAACCGGAAAAACAGAAACCATAAAATCTGTTTTTTCAAGCTATATAAAGCAAGCAACAAAAGACCTTTCCGAAAAAAGGCCATTTTTAAAATCAGTATTCCATGATAATTCAGGTGTTATTGATTTTGATGAAGAAAATCTTGTTTGTTTTAAAGTAGAAACCCACAACTCTCCATCTGCGCTCGACCCTTACGGCGGAGCAATTACAGGTGTCCTTGGTGTAAACAGAGATATTATGGGAACAGGAAAAGGGGCAAGACCTTTTTTCAATACAAATGTTCTTTGCTTTGGAGAGCTGGAAACCCCTGAATCTGAAATCCCCGAAGGGCTTCTTCACCCGAGAACAGTAATGAATGGAGTACACCTCGGAGTTATAGACGGAGGAAATCAGTCTGGAATTCCCACAGTAGCAGGCGCCCTTCTTTTTGATGATAGCTTTACAGGAAAACCCCTTGTTTTTTGCGGAACAGGAGGAATTCTCCCCCGGGAAATTGGCGGAGAAGGGAGCTGGATAAAACATATAGATGCAGGAGACCTTGCTGTAATGGCAGGGGGAAGAATAGGCAAAGATGGGATCCATGGCGCGACATTTTCTTCAAAAGCTCTGGAAGATGATGCCCCTGCTTCTGCTGTTCAAATAGGCGATCCAATAACACAGAAAATCATGCTTGATTTCCTTCTTGAAGCAAGAGACGCAGAACTTTATAAAGGGATAACAGATAATGGCGCTGGAGGGCTTTCATCTTCGCTTGGCGAAATGGCAGAATATTCCGGCGGAGTCAGAATAGATCTTCATAAGTGCCCTCTTAAATATTTGGGTCTTGCTCCATGGGAAATTCTTGTATCAGAATCCCAGGAAAGGATGAGTCTTGCTGTAAGCCCTGAAAAAATAAATGCTTTTTTGGAACTTGCAAACAAACGGGGGGTTGAGGCAACTGTTGTTGGAGAATTCACAAATTCAGGGTTTGTAGATATAAGATATGGCAATGAACGGGCAGGATTGCTTTCAATGGATTTTTTGCATAGAGGAAATCCGGAGATGAAACTAAAAGCAGAATGGAACAGGCCAAATTCACCTGATGTTACTTTGCCTGAACTTGATTGCAATACAATGCTTAAAAATCTTCTTAATGAATCAAATATAGCGTCAAAAGAGCCATTTGTAAGGCAATATGACCACGAAGTAGGTGGAATTTCTGTTGTAAAGCCATTTACAGGAAAAGAGAGCGATGCTCCTTCGGATGGGGCAGTTGTCAGGCCTGTTCTTAACTCAAAAAGAGGTATAACAGTTACACATGGTATATGCCCCAGATACGGAGACCGCGATACATACAATATGGCAGCATGCGCTGTTGATGAGGCTTTCAGGGCACACATTGCGCAGGGTGGCAATCCTGAATATGCTGCGATTCTGGACAATTTTTGCTGGCCAGACCCAATTGAATCAGAAGCAACTCCAGATGGAAAGTATAAACTCGCGCAGCTTGTAAGAGCTTGCAAAGGCCTTTACGATGCTGCTATGGGATATATGCTCCCTCTTATCTCCGGAAAAGATTCAATGAAGAATGATGCAAAAATAGGGGGCAAAAAAGTTTCAGTTCGGCCAACCCTTTTGATTTCCCTCATGGGCATAATAGATAATTTTGAAAAAGCAGTTACTACTGATTTTAAAAATGATGGGGATCTTATTTATATAATAGGCAACACAAACGGCGAGCTTGGCGGAACTTTTATTGAAAAATTATTAAAACAAAATCTTGGGAAAGCGCCTTTGCCGGAAATAGAAAATGCTTTTAAGCTTTACAAAAAATTGTATAAAGCAATATCCGAAGGGCTCATAAAATCATGCCATGATATATCTGATGGCGGAATTGCTGTTGCTTTGGCAGAATCTTGCCTTGGAGGCAGGCTTGGAGCAGATGTTTCCATAGATGCGTTCCCTTTGAAAGATAAAAACATGGAGACAGCAAGAATTCTTTTTTGCGAAACTCCTTCACGTTTTATCGTTACTATCAACGCTGAAAATGCCAAAAAATTTGAAGATATCATGAGCGATGATTGCGTCAAAAAAATTGGAAATACAACAAAAATTCCTGTTCTTAAAATTGCAAAAAACAGGAATTATGTTATTGAAATGCCAATAAGTGAAATTGACAAAGCATGGAAGAGAGAGGATTTTAGATGATCGTAAAAACAGCAGTTATAACAGGATTTGGAATCAATGCAGACAGGGAACTGGAAAAAGCTTTTTCGCTTGTAGGCTCTGCTGCAGAAAGAATACATATTCAGGATTTTATAGAATCTACTGCAAAGATTCATAATTATCATATATTGGCATTTCCCGGAGGATTTTCATTCGGCGACCATTTTGGTTCAGGAATTGTGTTTGCGAACTTGTTCAAAAAAAACCTTAAAACAGAACTCGAAAAGTTTATTAATAGCGGAAAACTTATAATAGGAATTTGCAGTGGTTTTCAGGTTTTGGTAAAGATGGGAGTCCTTCCCAACTTCAAAGGGGATTGGACACCTGAGGTTTCTCTTATCCACAACAATACAGGTATTTTTGAAAACAGTTGGCTTAGAGTCTCATTCAATAAACAAACAAAATGTGTGTGGACAAAAGGGCTTGATGAGATGGATATCCCAATAAGACATGGCGAAGGGTGTTTCGTAACTTTATCAGATACGATTCTTGATAAAATAGAAAAAGAAAACCTGGTTGCGCTAAAATACTCTGACAGGAATCCAAATGGCTCTATAAACAACATTGCAGGCATTACAGACAACACTGGCCGCATTTTCGGACTTATGCCCCACCCAGAAGCATTTATGTACCCTGAAAACCATCCACGATGGACCTCTGAAAAAATACCGGAAGGTGAAGGGATAAAAATCTTCAAAAACGGTGTAAATTACATAAAAGAAAATTTCTCTAATTAGCGTCTGGCTGTAATGTATCTACATTATAGCCAAATTCCCTAAATACTTTTCTCCACAAATTATTCAGAATAGAGTCTGCTGCACAGCACTGCATCCTATGCATTCCAATATATGGCACATAAAAAAACTGCCCGAATCTCGATTCCGAAGAATCAAGACTGCGGGCAGTCTTTTTATTAAAGCCTTTCAAGCCTTAGGGTAATATCAAGAAACCCCACTTGGCTCATGAGAATAATCTACTCTCTGAGGTTTAACATAGCCTTTTGGTTCTTTCTTGTAAATGAACTGCCATGCGAGCATCACGCAGAACATAATGAAACCAATTATTGTAAAATGCAGGGCAGGATTTATTAAGAATGCCCCTGCGAATCCAAGGACAATTCGTTCCCACCAGTATAACTTCCGCTTCTGGTAGCCCGCCATGACAGAGCCGAAGACGACCGTGCCGAATATCGCAGTAACTACGACAAGAATGAGTTTTGGGTGGAAAGGATGCTGTCCCAACAAGAGGGTTGTATTGTACACAAAGAAGTAAGGTACAATATAAGCAACTGCAGCAAGTCTTGTTGCAGCGAATGTGGTAGCCCAGAAGTTGGCCCCTCCAATAGCAGCCGCAGTATAAGATGTAATAGCTACAGGTGGTGTAATCTCAGACATAATTCCAAAGTGGAAACAGAAAAGGTGCGCAGCCATTGGATGTACACCAGCGTTTACCATGATTGGAATCGTAATGATTGACATAAGAATATAGTTAGCAACTGTAGGAACACCCATACCAATAGCAAGACACATCAACTGTGTCAGGATAAGAGTAATAAGGAAGTTATCCTGTGCAATTACTGCAAGAGCTGCTGCTAATTTTGGAGTAAGACCTGTAAGTGTTGCTGTACCAACAACAAAACCAGCAACCGCAGAAGGAATAGCAACTATTGTAAGCGTTTGACCTGCTTTGCTAAGTACGTTCCAGAATTTCTTAGGATTAAGTCTTGTTTCTTTTCTTAACATTGAAAGAGCAATACACAAAGCAAATCCCCAGAAAGCTGCCATTGCCGGCGTCCAACCCATTAGAAGCATCGCAATAAGAACGATCAGAGGCGAAGCCAGATAACAGCGCGCAAGAGCGTATCTCTTCCATGGTGGAATTTCGCTTTTATGAAGACCAAAAGCACCTATTCTGTGTGATTCAAAGTGGATCATAGCGTATACAGAAGTATAATAAAGTACCGCAGGAAGTGTTGCTGCCAGCGCTACCTCAAGATAGGGCACCCCTAAAAATTCTGCCATAATAAAAGCAACTGCTCCCATTATAGGCGGAGTAATCTGCCCTCCCATAGAAGAAGAAGCCTCAATACCAGCTGCAAAGTACCCAGGAATACCTGTCTTTTTCATAAGTGGAATTGTTACCGGACCAGTTGTAGCAACGTTTGATGTTGAAGAACCGCTTATAAGAGCGAACATAGTACTTGCAATAACTGTCATCTTCGCAGGACCACCAACCATTGTTCCGAAAATACCTTTTGCTGTTTTAAGCATAACTTCTGCAAGACCAGAAGCATGTAGAGACGCTCCCAGCAAGAGGAAGGCCGCAATATAACTTGCACAAACTCCAAGAGGCGATGACCAAAGACCTGAGTCTGTAAGGATAAAATGTCTTACGATCATCTGGAGATTAAAACCAGGATGCCAGAACAAAGATCCAAACGGAAGAAGGTTTCCAAATCCGCAATATAGAAGCATACCAAGACCTATAAACATAAGAATATATCCAATAGACCTTCTTGTTGCTTCAAATACAGCCAATATAAGGAAAAATCCTATGATTTGGTCCTGAACAAAAACTATACCAGCTCTCTGGAAAATTTGGTCTGCAAATATTGCAATATACAAACATCCTATTATACCAAACGCCAGGAATATATAGTCATACCACAAAGGAGCGCTTTCAAATTCTTCGCCTTTTTTGATTCTATACTTTTCAGTAAGAATTCTACTAACATAAAGAATAGCAAGCAAGGCTACGAATATACCTATTCCTGCAAAGCTAGTCATTGTTATGCCCAATGGAAGAATTATTGCTGCCCAAAAACCTATGGCAACAAAAAGATACGGCAACCATGGCTCTTTAAGACCCTTATTTTTATTTGCAGAAAACTTAAGTAAACAAATTACTAATGCAAAAACAAGGTGAATTGATCTTTGCCTAAGAGCTGTAAGGCCTCCAAAAACATTATAAATCTGGAAAACTGAAAACAAACCACCAATAACCAGAACAGCCATTAAGCCTATTTCATGCAGTGATCTATGACCAGACGTTTTTTTCTGAATTGATTCGGCTCTAGCCTGAGCTTCAATGACTTGCTGTTTTTCATCTTCTGTCATGCCTGAAACATCAATGCCACCGATCATCATCTTACTATTATCACTCATTAATTTTTTCCTTTTTGTAAGAATTTATGTTTCTTTGAACCAAAGAAAATTTACAACCCCCTATATTTTAAGAAAAAATATAAAAGTTATAAATAAAGCCACTTAATTTAAACTTCCTCAAGTAATTAGATTTTGAAGAAAAATTAGAGTATTTGTCATTTTAATACTTCTTTATGGTCTTTTGTCAAGGATTATTTTTTTACAAACAACTTTAAAATTATTCCCCAAATTTTAGCGCTCCATAAAGACCCTTATTTGCCTAATATTTTCTATTTTTTTTAGCCAAATAAGGTCTTCATAACAATATAATATATATAAGTAGATTTTAAGCAAAAATTTGCATTGTTTTCTATTTAATTTTTAAATAAATAGGCCATCGGGATTGACTATTATTTTCTGATTGTTAGAATACGAAATTGATCATAATATATTTATGGGATTATAAAATCAAGGAGAACAGAACTTATGGTACTCAAAGAACAAAAAGTATCTAAAACAGTAAAAAGAACAATTCTTTTAAACCCAGGTCCTTCTACAACTACAGAAACAGTAAAAGCATCGCTTATACAGGATGATATTTGTCACAGAGAAGAGGAATTTGCTCAAATTGTACGTGGTATTTGTGATGACCTCGTAAAAGTTGTGCATGGAAAATCTGACTATTCAGCAGTGCTTTTCGCTGGATCAGGAACTATTATTATTGACGTAGCATTAAACTCACTCGTTCCAGATGGGAAAAAAGTGCTTGTATTGAATAATGGTGCATACAGCCAGAGAGGTGTTGACGTTTGTAAATACTTCAGAATCCCTGTTATTGATATGAAAATTGATATCCTCGATACTCCAGACCTCGCACTTGTAGAAAAAACTCTTAAAGAAAATCCAGATATTGCTGTAGTATTTACTGCGCATCAGGAAACAGGAACAGGTCTTCTTAATCCAATAAGAGAAATTGGTGCCCTTAGCCGCAAATATAAAGCAATATTTGTAACAGACTCAACATCAACATACGGCGTTATGCCAATGAATGTTTATGATGATAATATTGATTTCTGTATGGCATCTTCACAGAAAGGTCTAAATGCTTTCACAGGTTTATCATTTATCGTTGGAAAAACATCAGAAATTGAAAAAACCAAAGATTATCAGGCAAGATCATACTATACAAACCTTTGGAGACAGTATGACTTCTTCAAGAAAAACAAACAAATGCACTTTACACCACCTGTACAGATTATGTATTCACTCGCACAGGCTCTTAAAGAGCACTTTGCTGAAGGCGAACAGGCAAAATGGAAGAGATTTAGAGATGGATACAAAGTTATTCGCGAAGAAATGGCAAAACTTGGATTCAAAGACATTCTTCCTGAAGACAAACAAACAGGACTTGTTGTTGGTATTCTTAATCCTAAGGATCCTAATTTTGATTTTAACAAAATTCATGATTATTTATATGAAAAAGGCGTAACAATCTATCCTGGAAAAATTGCAGACCTCGAGACATTCAGAGTTTGTAACCTTGGATCTCTTGGACCAGACGATATAAGAGATGCTTTTAAGGTTCTTACCGATGCTCTTAAAGCATGCGGTGTTGCATTACCTGTAAAATATTAGTTTTTTACAAATAACCTATATTTTTCTAGTAGTAAGTTAAAAATTACTACTAGAAATTATAAATAATGGGTTAAAAAATTTTTACTTGCAAAAAAAACGTTTTCAAGTAATAATTTATTTGATATATTTTATATAATTAAGGTTGTTAATCATAATCACACGGTTGTGTTTATCAATTTCTTAAATCTAGGAGGAGAAAATATGGTTAAGAAAAAGGTGTTACTTATTGCTCTTATCTGTATAGCTGGTTTGATACTTGTTTCTTGTGGTAGAAGACAAGAAGAACCAAACCCAGATAGAGATGCTGCTATGGCTCTTTTAAGTGAAGTAAGAGAACTTAGAGCAGAATGGTTGAGAACTGGTACCAGAGATGAGACAGCGGAACCATTTGGTAGAGCAAAAGCTATATACGATCTTTCAGTAATGTATGTAGAAAGAGGAATGTATGCAGAATCAATGGATGGTCTTGGACAAGCTAGAACTTATTATTTAAGATTCTTGGGCCGATAGTTTTTATTCCTAATAATGAAAAGGACAGGAGGATTTCTTCTGTCCTATTTTTTTGGTATATATTCTCCAGATTCAATTTTAAATCTATATCTGTCACCCCTAAAACAGGAATAAAGGACTTCAACAGGAAAATTATTGGTATCATAAGACACACTTTCAACCAATAAGCAGGGGAGAGGCTTATTTAAACCAAAAAGCGCTATTTCCTGTCCTTCTTCTGGCAGAAGTATTGAACTTAAATATTGTGTAGATTTTACAAGGAGTGTGTCAAATTCCTCAATAAGAACACGGTACAGCGACCCTTTTATTTCAATATTCAACAATTTTTTAAATCTTTCGTATGGCAAAAAGCTTCTTTCAATACAAACCGGTTCATCTTCTGCATATTTGATTCTCACTGAATGGATAACCTTTGAATCCTCCGAAAGATTCAAGAGCTTTTTTACCTTCATATCTGCTTCTATGACTTCCAATGTTTCATTTTTTGTATACGCATCAATTCCGCTTTTTTCCATAGATTCTGTAAAACTTGATATATTATTAAATTGCCAAATATAACCCACTGGGTCTTTTCTTATAAGAACAGTTCCAAACCCCCTTTTTCTTTTAACCATTTTTTTGACAACAAATTGATCTATTGCCTGCCTTACAGTCATTCTATTAATGCCGAAACTTGCAGCAATACTTTCTTCTGTAGGCAATTTATCTCCGATTTTTATTTGTTCTGTCTTAATTTGTTCTTCAAGCCACTTGTAAATTTTTACATATTTAAGATTGGTATTAAAATTCATGGGTTTTCCCTTCTTACTTGATATAACCATACAAATATTTTCAATCCATTACAACACAACTTGAAAAAGTTTTTTTCAAATGCTAAATTATTTTTTATTATGAAATTTTTAAAACGTACATACAATTGCGGGCAACTAATAGCTTCCGACAATGGGAAAAAAGTTATATTAAACGGATGGGTACATAAAAACAGGGACCACGGTGGTATCCACTTCATCAATTTAAGGGACAGATATGGCATAGTTCAGGTGGTAATTGACGAAGACGCCAGCGACCTCCTGAAAAAGACTGCTTCTGAGCTCAAATTTGAGTACTGTATCGCGGTTTCCGGGGTTGTAAGAAAAAGACCTCCAGAAATGATTAACAAAGAAATGGCAACAGGGGAAATCGAAATAGCTGCAGAAGAAGTGACAATCCTTTCAACATGCGAAACACTCCCTTTTATGATAAACGAAAAAGCAGAAGCAAGAGAAGATTTACGGCTTAGACACCGTTTTCTGGATCTACGCACAGAAAAAATGCAAAAAAACATAATGCTAAGGCATGAAGTGACCTTTGCTGTCCGCGAATATCTTAATAATCTTGATTTTTTTGAAATAGAAACACCTACATTTATTAAATCAACACCAGAAGGGGCGCGGGATTTTATAGTACCTTCAAGGCTGTATCCTGGAAAAGCTTTTGCGCTTCCCCAATCCCCTCAAATTTATAAGCAACTTTTAATGGTTTCGGGGTTTGACAAGTATTTTCAGATAGCGCGCTGTTATAGGGACGAAGATGCGCGCGGAGACAGGCAGCCGGAATTTACGCAGATAGATATTGAAATGAGCTTTGTTGACAAAGAAGATGTTTTAAAGCTTATAGAAGGGCTTATGCAGCATATTTTTTCCAAAACAATATCTATAACGTTGCCAACAGCATTCAAGAGGCTTACATACTTTGACTCCATGAATTTATACGGAACAGACAAGCCTGATCTAAGATTTGACCTTGCAATTGGAGATTTTACAGATATTGCAAAAGAATCTGAATTTTCTGTTTTTCGCCAGGTTGCAGAAAACGGAGGCGCTGTTAAATTTATTAACGCAAAAGGGTGCGGTAATTTTTCACGCAAACAAATTACAGAACTTGAAGATACTGCAAAAATATACAAGGCAAAAGGGCTTGCATGGATGAAAGTAACAGAAGCAGGTCTTGATGGCGGCATCTCGAAATTTTTTAAAGATAGCGAAAAAAGCATAATCGATAAAATAAAGGCAGAAAATGGCGATTTGCTCCTTTTTGTAGCAGATACATGGAAAATATCCTGCGCATCGCTTGGAGCTGTAAGAAACAAGCTTGCAGCAGATCTTAATCTTGTGGATAAAGGGAAATTTGAATTTGTCTGGATCATTGACTTTCCATTATTTGAATGGAATGAAGATGAAAAAAAATGGGACCCTGCGCACCATATGTTTTCAATGCCCCAAGAGCAGTATTTAAATACAATGGAAGCAGACCCTGGTCCGGTAAAAGGGGAACTTTACGACCTGGTTTTAAATGGATATGAAGTTGCATCAGGCTCCATAAGAATTCATAGCCCCATAATACAAAAGAAAATTTTTAATATCGTAGGGTTTTCCGAAGAAGAAGCCATGAGCAAGTTCGGATTTTTGCTTGATGCATTTAAATACGGCCCTCCGCCACATGGGGGAATAGCGCCAGGTCTTGACAGGTTGCTCATGATAATGTGTGAAGAAAATTCCATAAGAGAAGTAATTGCTTTCCCCAAAAATACTGCTGGAATGTCTCCGCTGGATTCTTCTCCTTCAGAGCTTTCCAAACAGCAAATGGAAGAATTACATATTAAATTTATAGAATAAGCCGTAAAAGTTTCTTGCAGGAATTATGTTTGCTTATAAACTGCAAGAAAATCTTTAAGCTGTGTTATTGCATATTCCAGATCCTTAACTCCAGGCAGAAAAACTATTCTAAAATGGTCAGGCTCTTTCCAGTTAAAACCTGTTCCTTCAACAAAAAGGACTTTTTTATCATTAAGAAGGTCTAAAATAAACTTTACATCATTTTTTATTCCAAATTTATTAACATCTATTTTTGGGAACATATAAAGCGCGCCTTCTGCTTTAACACAGCTTACGCCAGGAATATCATTAAGCAATTTCCATGCCATATCCCTTTGCTCCCTAAGCCTTCCCCCTGGCTCAACAAGGGCTTTAATCGAGTCATCCAGGTCAATAGCTGCTTTTAATCCAACCTGCGCAAGAACATTACTGCAAAGCCTCATACTTGAAAGAACTTTGAGGCCATCAATAAAATCAGATGCCCCTCTTTTATTTCCATTCAAAATCATCCATCCAAGCCTAAAACCGCAAGCTCTGAACACTTTTGAGAGTCCATTAAAATTTATGATAAGAATATCATCTGCAAGAGCAGCAGGCGATATATGCTCTTTGTTGTCATAAACAACTCTGTCATAAATTTCATCAGAAAAAAGGACAAGGTTGTTTTGTCTGCATATTTCTATGATTTCTTCAATAATCTCTTTTTTATACACACTCCCCGTAGGATTGTTGGGATTTATAAGAACAAGTGCTTTTGTTTTTTTTGTAACTTTCTTTCTTAAATCATTGATATCAGGATTCCAGCCTGCTTTTTCATCACATATATAGTGAACAGGATTTCCGGACGCAAGATTTACAGAAGCTGTCCAGAGCGGATAGTCAGGAGCTGGAACAAGAACTTCATCACCTGGGTTTATCAAAACCTGGAGCGACATTGTTATAAGCTCGCTTGCTCCATTACCAATATAAATATCATCTTCTGATACTTCTTTTATCCCTTTGGCAGTATTATATCTTTTTATGGCTTCCCTTGCTTCGATCAGCCCTTGAGAATGGCAGTAGCCCTGTGCTTCGTTAATATGCTTAATTATAGCGTTTTTTATAACATCGCTTGTATCAATACCAAATTGCGCCGGATTACCAATATTTAGTTTTAATATCTTCTGCCCTGCTTTTTCAAGCTCATATGCAGCATTGTAAACAGGTCCTCTTATTGCATAATTTACAGACTTAAGTCTTTCAGATTTTTTTAATTCCATAATAATTCCTTAATTGAATATAGCGCACAGATGTCTAGCAACTTATATTATTTTTACATATTGATATTATCGAGTCAATATATTGCCATCGGGACGTTGGCTCTTCCATATAGCGTGCGCATCAACGCTTAAAGCCTCCTGAGCATTGCAAGGAAGTCTGCGCCAGCAACACGTTCGTGAGGCATGAAGTTTCTTCCATCTGGCAGAAACATGAACCCAAATTCAACGCAGCCAAGAATGGAGTCAACAAAGGGTGAGTGAATGTCAAGGTCGAGGATAGGGCTGCGGGGGTTTGTCATTGTAGCAAAGCGGGTGGAATACCTGGTAAGGAGATCACGGTTCGCCCGGTTCTCTGCGTTCAGGTGCCACAGGAGCCATGCTGCGCCTGCGCGGAGCACCACATCTGTCGGAGCAGGCCTTGTACCGGGCCACTCAGTAAGTGTTGCATCCTGAGTGCGGGGGATAAACCCGCGGTCAAGTAGCTGCGCAAACAGGGTGTCGCTAGAAAAGTTCCTTCCTGCTGTCATAAACCTCAGGAGGTCTGTCTCGCTCTGCGTTATCTCGATTAAATCTCTCCAGGTGATTTCAGGCTGCAGGACTATGTCCATAGTGCGTCTGGCAACAGTCTGCTCCAGACTCCTAAGCTCCCATGCATTGTCCCGTTGCGCCCTATAGACATCTTCGTAAAAAGGTTTCGCGACAAGGAGGACAAATGCTGTATCAAAGGCTGCCACAGATTCGGAAAAACGGTTCATCTCAAACAGCGCTCTGCCACGTTCGACAAAAAGCTCCCCGCTGGACCTTTCTATCGCAATACTTCGGTCGATCATGGCAAGCCGCTCCGGGAGATCCCTTTCCAGCCTAAAAGAAAGCACTTGTGCAGGGACATTATGCGGCGAAACAGACTGCGACCTTTGCAAGTCGCGCCTGGCATCGCTGGCTCTCCCTTCCATAAGGGAAAGCTGGCCAGACCATGCTGTAAGGATACCGTCAATGGCAGAATTGACAACGCTGCCTCTTAGGGCAGTTACTTGCTGTCTGGCCTGAGCAGTATTCTGACGGCTTGCAGGCGCGTTGTCGAGGCGTACGATAAGCTCTTCGAGTTCCAGAAGCTTGGCATGGGTTTCCTCATCAGCAACTGAAGCAATAATATCTCTTTGAAGAGTCTGACATCCTGAAAATCCCAGGATCGCGCCACAAAATACTACAATAAGAAAAAATGTTTTTGCATTCTGATTTTTCATCGTCTCCTCTCCTGTCTGAATTGCCACATATAGAGCCTGTTATCCATGCCCACTCCAGCAACTTCTCTTTCCCTGCTGCCAAAAATGTCTCCGATAACAGGTCTGCCCCATACTGGCAAAGGAAAGCCATACAGGGAATTAAAATGCAGGGAATATCCGTGTAAGGCATTGCCTGCTCCTGTAAAAAACAGCTCGTTATCTGAAACCATTATATAGCCTTCCTCCCTTACTGAAAGGCGCGGAACTTTCTGCGAGAAAACTTCTCCGTTAAGAGTTATATGGTACAAAGTCCCTTCAGACTCGATTATCCAAAGGTTTTCCCCATCAAAAACAGGCTGCAGGAAAAACACTCCGTCAAGCTCCAGCGGAAACCCCGGAAGCTTTTCCGCAGCTTCGGTGTAAACTGTAAGCACACCAGCTTGCGTTATAAAAGCTGCAAAGAAACGCGCTTGCGTGCCTGGATAACGTGCGCTGAAAAGCAATGGCGAACCAAAAGCTATGCCTGGCGCGTGGATCGGCCAGTTTGGAAGTGGGTTACCTGTCCCGTCAAGTATAAAGATTTCTCCGAAAATTATATCTTTGGGGTAAATACCAACAAAAGTCCTGTTGTTGAAGTTCAGAAAAGAGGGCGGGGAGCGCAGGGCAGAGGAAAAACTCTTCCACAAACTCACTGTTGCTCTGTTGTCCACAGTATAAACCGAACCATCCTCACTGCTAAGAAAGAGCTTTTCTCCCCATGCTTCAGGCGCTGCAGAAAGCCGTATGCCTGTACTAATTGGAAATCCATGAGCGCTTTCCATATCCCTGTTCACAAGGTTCACATGGCCAAAAGAATCAACCACCCATACTTCTCCGGCAGCAGGATGCCTCAAGGTCTTGGGTATGGTATAGAGAGTTGCATGAGGAGAACCAAAATCCCTTAATTCTCTGATGCTTCTGTCAAGAGGATTAATAGAGAGTACATCCCTGCCTCTGGTTACAAGCAGCCTTGGGTTCCTGCCTGGGGAAACAGCCAAAAGACGATTTCCAGGCGTGCCTCTGCCTGGACTCGTGAGATCTATTGGATAACCCGGGACTGGGACTATACCGCCTCCAACACCAGGAATAATCGACAGAGTAAGATTTAGTACACTGTTCTCCAGCGAAACCCGCACAAGACCTTGCCTATAAAGCCTGAGTATTGCTGTCATCTCATTGTTACCCCTAAGAAAAAAAGGGAGGGAGCGATCCAAAGAATAAAAAAGAATAATAGACGATGGGCCTGTCCTGTCCTGCGAAAGGGTTCGCCAAAGCTCCTGCCTTGGCAGCACTTCGTTTCGCCTAATAGCGTTAATCGCAGCAAGAAGGCTTTCAGCTGATTCAGAAATGAGCAAATAGTTATTATGCACTGCATAAAAAGGGGATGGAATATCCGCGCCCAATAATGATAAAAGCGCATTCAGAAAACCCGGCACCTGTATTCTTGGAATGCGATTCCCATCCAGATTGAGTCTTATATTCTCAGACAGAAAAACTGTTCTAAAGGCTCTGTCAAAAACTTCCCTGCGCTTTGCTTCATCCGCAATCTCCACGGCAAAAACCGGATGGGGTCTGCCCTCAAGCCCATAAACCGCAAACTGGGAGCCTGTCCAGGAAAAGAGCAGCTCATCCAGACTCATGCGAAGAGTCATTCTTGCTGCGCTGTTTGCCCGGCGCATGGTAGTTTCCAACTCAACCCCGGCCGGAGTCCCGTGGGAAATGGCAGAAACCCCATCCAGGAGCTCCTGAAGGTTGCCAGCAGCAAGCAGTGTCATATACTGAGCATCCCATGGAACAATGGATAAAAGAGGCGCTACCCGTGAATTTCTTTCTATGATCCTTCGCAGATCATCGTTACCCGTTCCCAGAGGCGCCAAAAGATTGAGATTAAGCTGGTTAGGCATAACTGAAAGGCTAACTTCGACCTTGCCGGAAAATTCGAGCAAGCTAAGCGCAGAAAGCATCTGAGGGTCTGTTTCGCCGCTCTCCAGAATATTCAGCAAAGCATGAGGAGAAAGGAGCAAAGCAATATCATAATTCCTGGAATGAAAAGTTCCAGGGCCAGCGCCCCCACTCCGCGTGGCGTCATTCACTACAGATTCAAAAACTGCCAAGCTATTCGAAAACACAAGCAGATTCCGGTGATTCCCAATAAAGAACACTCCGCCATCATCCAGGCGGAACTCAAAGCGGGAACGCCCTCTCTCTTGCACATAAGAAAGACCAGGCACATTGAGCCTTTTTGCCACTGTTGGAAGAACCCTCAAGAGAGGCGACAAAATCCCGGTATCCCAGACAGCAAGCATACGCTCTTCGGGCAATATCGCAGCCTTCAGCCGCTGCCCCGCAAGCATGCGAACCAGCCTGTTCTCCGTGACCCCGGAATTCCTTATCTGGTTAAACACAGAAATAAGCGGGGCAAGCTCTGACAACGCCATAATATCAGGTAGCGCTTCGTGCCTCACCACATTCTTCACAAGCCGCATTGTATCCGGAACACTCACATAAAGGTAAAACTCCTCGGGAAACACTGAATCAGGAGCAACCCTCCCAATAAAAGAAAGCCCCACCATAAGAATGGGGAGCGCAATAATAACGCAAAGTATAATAATGATGATTTTAGGCACCAGGGATTTTTTCTTTTTGGGAAGCGCTTGATTGTTATCCATGAATCCATTTTCATAGACAAAAGAGAAAAAAGTCAATAGCGCAACAGGAAGGAGGAAGAAGCCACATCAAGTGTTCACTGTCATGCCTGCTGGGCCAACACATTACGCACGCAAAAAAAGTCGCGCTGGCAGCCTAAAAGAATCTGTATGCTTCCACATCCACGATATCGACTTTTATCCTGACAGAAGCTGTATATAATCCGGCTGCATACCTGATAACAGGCGGCTCAGCAAAAACAAAACTACCAGTAATTGTCCTCGGCTTATTGTGTACCCGCCTTCTCATGTAACTCCTTACACTCTCTTTCACAGCCTGCTCTATAGCCTCGATTCTCGACTCTGCCCCAATGTTCGCAAAACTGGTCCCGGATCCACCAATCACAGGAAAAGCGCTGCTGTTCCAGAAGTTCAGCCATGCCAGGTGGCGCTCTTCGCACCGATACTCAAGCCTCACAAAAGTCCTTGTATCGTCCCGCCTTGTCCCCCTCACACGCATCGCAGGATCCCCAAATCGGATCGTCGAAGTTGGAACAATCGAAAATTCCTCCCCCACGCCCCGCCGTAAATCGCTCGGCGTATAAGAAAAACTAAAACCATATATCATGCCAGAATAGACAAAAACCGCCTCATCCAGAAGATCCTTTATCCTGTTAGTCGCCTCTTCTTCCTGCGTAGCTCGATTTCTTTCTATATTACCAAACACAGGGCTGTTTTCCGCAAAAAACCAGAACTCACTACTGAGTATAGGCAAGTCCCTGATCTGAGCCCACCCCAACCCGCAAAAGAGAGTCAAAAGTATCGATAAAATTAAATATTTTTTTATAAAAACCACAGATCAAATCCTTTATTTCCACAGTTGCGTTTGACGCCTTTTATATTATCGGCTCATGGATAAAATCTGTTACCTTCCCCGAAAAAAAACATCAGCTGGATTTATTCCAAGGCGTATCCATATATACAAATATGCAAAAGCAAATCCTGCAAGGTGGGTAAGATGAGCAACTCCCGAAGTGGTACGAGTGAGTTGTGAAAAAATTTCTATACATGTATATATAATAACCAACCAGGTTGATCTTATAGGGATAATTCCCATTACATAAATAACTGAATTCGGAAAAAACACTGCATATCCAAAAAGAACTGCGTAAACAGCCCCGGAAGCGCCAAGCAAAAAGACCCCGACATTTCCTGTTGATACATAAAAAAAGAAGGAAAAAATACCTGCTGCAATGCCGCAGAAGAAGTAAAAAAGAAGAAATTCTTTGCTGCCGAGTTTTCTTTCAAGCGCAAACCCAAAAAAGAAAAGAGCGAGCATATTAAAAAGTATGTGCGTGAGGTTTGCATGGGTAAACATATATGTTATAAACTGCCATACAAAGTGAAATTCCATAATAATGGCAGGGTTCATTGCCAGGTAAATTATATAGTTACGATTAAAAGATGTTAAAAGAAAAACAAGAAAATTAATTGTAATAATAAATAAAGCAAAGTTATTGTAATTATAATCAAATGGTTTTCTGATCGGATTTTGCATAAGATTCCACCTCGTATTATGTCATACCAGCAAAAAGCCGGTACCTATATTATTTAAAAGAATCAAAGATAAAAGAAATAAGTTCTCTTGCTGTTGATTTTTCATACCTGCTTTCAATTGTTTTCGCAGAACGTTCCAGTATATCCAAAGCCTTTATCTTTGCTTTTTCTATAGAATTATTTTTTTCAAGAAGACTGATTGCTTTCTCAACAGCCCTATCCCTCTTCTCTGTATCTATGCTCGCTGCCTCATTAAAACATAAAGCAAGCGCTTCGATATCCCCTTTATCCTGATTAAAAAGTATTACTGGAAGGCTTTTTTTCCCTTCTATAATATCATCTCCCCTTTTTTTACCAGGATTTCCCTTTGTAAGATTTATCACATCATCAATGATTTGAAACCCTACCCCCATCTCTTCGCAAGCGCGGGCAACTTCACATATCTCCCCCTCGCTGCTTCCGGAAGCTGAAAGCGCAATCTCCGCAGAAAGCCTTGAAAGCGCGCCAGTTTTGAACCTGCACATCTGATGATACTCCTCTTCCTCTGGGAAAAAAGAGTGGTCATTATGCCATTGTATATCAAGCCCCTGCCCTATATGGAGACGGGTCATTGCTTTTGTATAATAACAGTAAAACAAAAACTTCTGCGAATCATCAAAATCAGACTTTTCAATTGCATCAAAAGCAAGAAAATAGAGAAAATTCGCACTGTTTATCCCCATATCAACGCCGTGCAATATATGTATGGCTGGCTTTCCCCGCCGCAAATCAGAATTGTCTTCGATATCATCTACAATCAAACTTGCATTATGCGCCATTTCCACCAATGATGTTAGCGGGATTATTTTCGCTGCATCACTATTTTTGATTTCATACAGAAGAGACATAAGCATTGGACGCCATCTTTTTCCGCCCCTTTCCAACAAATCAAGCAGAGGAGTATTTATGTTCCAAATATATTCCATAAAACTTTTACTAAAATTATCTTTAGAAATCCCCGCTGTATTTGCAGCCCATGAAACATCTTTTCCTTTTGGTAAAATAGTATAAAGATGTTCTTCTATTTTTTTTAGCCTGAGGTTATAATCATTAATCATAAACATACTTTAAAGGGAAACAAAAATTAGCTCAATGGGTAAAAAAGAGAATCCCCATACAAACGACCATTATGCCATAAAAGCAAAAAAAGAGGGATATCCTGCGAGGTCTGTATATAAACTGATGGAGATTCAGCAAAAATTTAAAATTATCGATAAATCTTCAGGGGTCCTTGATATTGGGGCAGCTCCGGGAAGCTGGAGTCTTTATATTCTTAAAGAACTTAAAGGTGGTTTTCTTGTTTCTGTCGATATTATAATGATGGATATTGGCTATAAAGGAGATAATTTTGCTTTTCTTCAGGGTGATGCTTTTGCAGAAGAAATGCTGACTAAAATTAAAGAAAAAGGGCCTTATAAAACTGTTTTAAGTGACGCAGCCCCTTCTACAACAGGAAACAGGACAGTAGATACAGAAAGGTCTCTGCAATTGGTAGAATCTGTTATTGATTTGGCGGAAAAAACACTTTCACAAGGGGGCAACCTTGTTGTAAAAATATTCCAGGGCGGTGGAGAAAAACAAATTACAGAAAGAATGAAAAAAATGTTTAAAAGTGTTAAAATATTTAAACCAGATGCTGTAAAAAAAATCTCATTTGAAACATATTTAATAGGGACCGGAATGACCTACCCCGGCGATCGGGGACACCTCTGCCGAGAGGATAGGAGCAGTCATTGAATAAAACTATATCTATTTGCTGTATTATAACATTTATATCTCTTTTTATTGCTTCCTGCATAACAATTACAGATAACACAGGAAACACAGCCAGAAACAGCTCGCCCTCCGAGAGAAGTATTTTTTCAAGAGAACGGGGGTCCTCAAATACTACTGCCAGAGACAATAGACTTGTCAGAAAAAACACGAACGAAGTTGAAAACATCAGAAAAAAACTTGTTGAAGGGGCACACAAGTTTAAAGGGGCAAGAAGCCTTGTTGTAAACGGCAGAAGATTCAATATGGATTGTTCCGGAGTTGTTGCTGCAATTTATTACTATGCAGGGATCGATTTACAGAAATATTTTCCTTATCACACTGGATCTGGAACTGAAAGAATTTATGCAATCCTTCGAGAAAGAAGGTTAATCAAAAAAACATGGTTGCCAAAACCAGGCGATATAGTTTTCTGGGATAATACTTTTGACAGAAACAGGAATGGCAGAGCAGACGACCCTCTTACCCATGTAGGAATGGTTGTCTCGGTTGACAGGCAGGGAAATATTACATACGTTCACCATAATTACAGACGTGGAATAGTTTTTGAATATATGAACATCCGCCAAAAAAATGTTGAATCACAGATAATCAATGGACAAAGAGTTATTATAAATTCACCAATGCGGGCAAGGGAACACGGAACCAGAGGAAATAATCTTTGGTTGTCTGGCCAACTTGTAAACTCTTTTGGCGAAGCATATCACCTTGAGTAGCGCCCCTATTCATTTTGGGCTATAACACCCCCCCACTGCGGATGGAATGTTATAGTTCTCTATCGTCCCTTCTGCACTTCCTGCTCGACCCTTCCAGCCACATAAGCTCGCAGGTCTTTAACAGTAACTATAGCATCTATTGAGCCCACTTTTTTAGCGCGCTCTACAGAATGTATCTTATCAAATTTCTGGGCTAAAGTTGCCTGTTTTTCGTTGTGAACGCGGCGGAATACCTCATTGAAATCTTTTTGAGAAAAAGGGTGATCTGATTTTAGCATTTCCTCTGCTTTCATCACCTCTGGGTCCTGATATGTTTCCTTGAGAACAAGCGAAGAGAAAACAACTGCTGCTGCTGGCGCGCCGCCAATAACCGAAGCATACGCTCCTTCCAGCGCCACGCTATGCAAACCTGGATTCAGGTGCCGTGAGAAAACAACGTAAGCGCCTCCGTGATAACGCGCAATAACAACAAAGATAATTGGTCCGCGGAAGTTTACAACAGCCCGGCCTATTTCCGCTCCATACTCAAGCTGAAGCTTTCGCAGAGATTCAGGCGAACCATCAAAACCAGAAAGGTTTGCCAGAATAACCACAGGAAGGGCACCGGAAAAAGCATTGATTCCACGAGCAACTTTTTTGGAACTCAATGGGAACAATGTTCCCCCTGACCATGTTTCCGGACCATCATAAGGGATTTCGCCATGCCTTGGAAGCACGCGGCTTTCTATACCAATAAGACCAACAGCGTAACCCGCTATTCTGGCTTCCCAAACTACAGCTGTTTCTGCATCGCGCATTCCGCCCCATCGTTCCAGATGAGGTGCATCCTGGTCAACAAGCGCAGCCATAACCTGCCTGATATCAAAAGCCTTTTTGCGCTCAGGATTTAATACCGGGCTAAAAATGTCGCTTATTGAGGCAAATCCCTGACCCAGGGTATCGTGATATGGGTGGTTGCCTATGTCTCTGGTCACAGGATCTGCTGTGATGATTCGCGCAGGGAAGGGTTTGCCTGGTTCCTTGTAGGTAAGACTGTAATGTTCCATCAGAACAGCCCAGGCTTCTTTGATATTTTTTACGCGGATTTGCGCTTGTCCATTAGGCTCCATAATCCTTGTGACTCCGCCAATTCCAACATTGTCTTCTGCAGAAACCGAGCCGGAAAAATCCAAAGCCTTTTTGCCAGTCAAAAGCATAGCTGCGTCTTCGGTCATAATGAGCAAGCCACGCGTGTGCATCAGCATTGTGGCTTCTGCGTTCCAGTAACTCTGAGCGCCCACATTTATGCCAGCCACAATTACATTCAGCTCTTTTCCAGCCTGTGTGTATTTTATGATACGGCGAAGTGTCCTTGCAGTCCAGTCAAGGTTTTCGGTTCCGGAATCCATGTCAATGCGCGCGCCAGAAGAAACAGGGAGAAATTCCGCAGGTATATCAAGGTCTTCTGCAAGATCCAGAGCTGCGTTGATACGGCAACATTCTGTTTCAGTAAGCGACCCGAAATCTCCTGTAGAGTCTGATATTATAATGACACGCTGTATATTTCTCTCATCCGGCAAACGGTTTGTTATTAGACCAAAAACAATGTTTCCAGTGTTCTGTCCGTAAGGGCGTCCAGCCACAGAGCAGTAAGCTTTACCCTGTTTTCCCCCATCTCCTGAAAGATCGAACTCTTCAAACTCACCAGGAAGGGTTCCAGAGGTTACCATGCGGATAAACTCGTAAGGATAAAAAGTGTTTCTTTGCCGCGAACGGACAACCCTGGCAATGTATGAATCCATTGGCTGTATGGAGGTATATACTGGCTCCCTGCTGGAGAAGGTAAAGCTTGTTCCCACGAAATTTTCAAAAAGAAGTTCTTTTTCCTCTATTTGTCCTGTTTCCTCAGAAAGCAGGCGGCAGTAAATTGAAAGCTCTTCCAGACCAAGGTCTGTTGTTCGCGCTGCAAGAATCGAAGCATAGTCCTGGATTTGGCGCAGGGAAGCGATCATAACAGGCTGTATATGAATAACAATTCTATTCCAGTGCAAGCAATTGCGGCGACGCATCTGCTCAGCACGGAAAGCATGTACTGCATCCATAAAGGTTTTTTCAAACGCTGCCATGCGGTCAATAGCCCCCTCTGGAGTCATTTCTACGCGAATGGAGGAAACCTCTACAAAAGCCACAAGCCGCTCATCACGCTTGTTTTCTTCGCTCGCGCAGTGCACGAGCCAAAAACCTGCGCCAGATTGCAAAAACTCTGTGCGAAAAAATTCAAGCCGCCGGATACCCAACTCCCTGTAGGAGAGTGGGCTCATTGTGGAGTGACGCTCATCAGTCTTCCACGAAGTATTTTGCGGAATAAAGGTGTTCCATTCAATTTCTCCAGTGCTGATAAAGCCAACACTAAGGTGTTCTGCACAGAGAGGGAATTTTTCAAGGTCTTTTGCAATTTTTTCAGCTGCGGCATTTTTATCCGCGCTTTTTACAAACACAATGATTTCCCTTTTTTCTTTTGCCACTTGCGGCGCGCTGCCAAAAACATTCGCAATCCGGGATAAGTTCTCTTTGAGCGCTGCTTCTTCTGTTACAACAAGAAGCGCTTTTCCAGAGGACCCGGGGGCGCCATGTTCTGTGAAAGAGAGCACACTCAGGCAACCGCTGTTATTTTCCATGAGTTTCACATCTTTGCAAACTCTGTCGCGGTTCATCCTTCGGCTCAAAGCTTCCATGGCTATATCAGATGTTTCTTTTTCCTTTTTATTCAAACAAAAAGAGACATATTCCGGAATCAAAGCATCGCCCAAGTCCAGAAGTCTGTTCCAAAAAATATCCTCGCTGCGCTTTGCTAGCCGGGCTTTCTGGATAAGATCAATAGCCCGTTTTACCTGAGCTCGCTTTTGCTCCTCAATATTTTGGAGCCGTTCCCGGTCAAAAAGCATATATCGTGTATTAATAGCAACAGAAGCAAGAGCTGGAAAATTACCTTGTGACAGAAGAATAAGTTCATTCAGGAGTCTTGCGCTTGCCTCATCTGTCGATAGACAGCTTGTTTTGGAAAGCACAGAGACAAGGAGTTTCTGTTTCAAGTCATTCCCTGCCCGGGAGCGAAACATATAAAAAATATGGCGACGGCATCCTTCTATGGTGTTATCCGCTGCATAAAGTTCAAAAACTTCAAGAAGAGCTTTTACAAAAGATTCCGGAAGCCCTTTTTCCCTGTCAACACTCCGTTTAAAGTAGTGGGATAAAAGTTCCTGGGAAGGGGAAAGTTGCGGAGAAGATATAAAATACTTAACTCTGCCTGAAGCAAAAAGCCTTTCAAGAGCAGCAAAAAATTCAATGCTTTCCCGAATGAGTGATAGAAAAGCAGGGTAAAACTCCTGATTTTCTTCAACAAAAGCAATCAGCATATCCAAAAGCCCTGCAGCATCCGGAGATCTGTCAAAACCTGCGAAGATCGCGCGGAACTCACGCCTTAGGATATCCCACTCCCCTTCTTTTGCAGAAGGGTAAAAAGCAGCAAAAGAGATTTCAGAAGCAGCTTCCGATGCGTTGCCCGAAGCCTGAGCCTCTACTGCTTTTTCTTTAGCATCAATAACATCTATAATGATGAGCGGCTGCCCTGCTCCAACTTGTTCACCTACTGTGACCCGGATTTCGCGAACAACACCTGCCAATGGAGAAGAAACAGTCATTACCATTTTCATAGCTTCCAGAGTAAGGAGTACATCCCCTTTCTCCACACTTGTTCCGGGAGAAACAGGAACAGAAAGCACTAACGCAGGCGATGGCGCTTTTACAACGCCGCCAGAGTCAGTCTCAAAGCTGTATGGAACTCCGTCAATCTCAACATAAGGGGAACCGCCCCTTTCACCTGTCTGAACATGACGCCTTTTTCCGGCAATAAAAAGAAATCCATCATCACGTTTTTGCGCATAACGCAAAGGGAAGCTGTCTGCGCCTTCCGGCTTTACAAAATACCAATCTTCCCCAAGATAACGCACCAAAAAAGTATATGGCTTACCCAAAGCGCTTATCTGCACTTCGTGGCCTGTGCCTGGCGCAAGGTCGCGGGGCAACCCAAAGGTAAAAATCTGCTGGCTAAAATTGGCAAAATCTTCGGAAAAGCGCTGGCGATACTGCTCAACCGCAGCAACAACAAGAGCTTCTGACCATGAAGAACGCTCCAGAACACTTTTTTGTGAAGCAAGAAGCTCTTCCACAAACCTGGTATGCACACCTCCAGCCTGTATATTGGGATTTTCAAGGAGGCTAAGGACAAAAGCCCGGTTAGTGGTTCCCCCTTCTATCTTTATGCGCATTTCTCCCAATGCTCTTTTTAACCGCGCAAGAGTTACTTTTCTGTCTGAGCCAAACGCGATGATTTTCGCAACCATTGAATCAAAATCCGGCGGGATCACGCTTCCCTCTTCAATGCCTGAATCAACGCGAATACCTGGTCCTGCAGGGAACCTCAAGCGCAAAACCTTTCCGGGCGCTGGACGGAAGCCCTGATCAGGGTCTTCTGCATTAAGGCGCACTTCTATTACTGCGCCACGAGGCGTGGGGTTTAAGTCTTCGAGGTTTTCTCCCCGCGCAACCCGGATCTGACCATGCACAAGGTCTATGCCATAAAGCTGTTCGGTAATTGTATGCTCTACCTGAAGCCGGGTATTTACTTCCATAAAATAAAATTCTTTGCGAATGAGGTCATAGAGAAATTCCACTGTACCAGCGCTTTCGTAACCTGCTGCTTTGATGAGCCTGCGGGCTGCTGCTTCCATATCTGCAATAATGGCTGGGTCAAATCCCGGTGGTGGGGTTTCTTCAACTATTTTCTGGTTTTTTCTCTGCACAGAACAGTCGCGCAGTCCAAAAGTTTTTACATTTTCATGTTTATCAGCAAGGGCTTGTACTTCCATGTGACGCCCTTTTTCCACAAGTCTTTCTATAAAAACAACCGTGTTCCCGGTTACGCGCAAAGTTTCTTCTACTGCGGATTTCCACGCTTCTTCAAGGCAATCAGGAGTCATAACAAAGCGTATGCCTCTGCCTCCGCCTGCGTTTGCAGCTTTGACAATCACAGGATAGCCGATTTTTTCTGATATTCGTCCTGCTTCTTCGAGGCTCTTTACAGGCCCCTTGCTCCAGGGGCAAATGGGAACACCGCTTTTTTCAGCAAGCTCCTTTGCCTGAATTTTGTCTCCTAAAAGACCCATGGCAGTGGAAGAAGGGCCAAGAAAAACAAGCCCTGCTTTTTCTGTCATTGTCACGAATTCAGCATCTTCCGAGATAAAACCCCAACCAGGCCACAGAGAATCGCAGCCCGAATTAATAAGCGCCTCCAGCATAAGGCGGCGGTTTAGGTAGGGGCTACCTACATTTTTTGCGAATTCAGGAAAAGAGGAAAGAGCATATGCTTCGCCAGCCTCTTCTGTGAAGAGGGAGCCACTTTCCTTATCCAAATGAAAGGCGATGGTTGTCATTTTTGTACCATAAAGCTGGTTATAATCGCGCACAGCGCGTATAAAACGGAGAGCAGCCTCGCCACGATTTACAATGCCAATTCGGGCATTATCTTTAAGAATATGAAAGCTTTTCAACATAAATCATAGTCTATAGTAAAAGTTTGTTAAAAGGTCAAGAGTTTTTAGGTAAAATTTGCAAATCCGCCCAAGGGAATTATAAACAACTGATATGGATGTCGCCATTAAGGTTACGCAGGGCTGTAACACGGATGTTACGTCCTGCGGCGCGACATGGATGTCGCCATTAAGGTTACGCAGGGCTGTAACACGGATGTTACGTCCTGCGGCGCGACATGGATGTCGCCATTAGGGTTACGCAGGGCTGCAGCATGCCCGTTGATCTGATGAAAGCCATTACAAATCCCTGTAGAAATTTTCATGTGAGCCAAGGGCAACAAAAGTAAGCATTGTTTTTTCAATATTATAACCAAGCAGTGTTAGTTGTCCGAGAACCATACTATTTCTTCCTGAATTCAAAAGATGAAACTTCTCCGCGCTCCATTTCGCCCTTTGCCTCCAGGACATTTTTTATAAACTCATATTCTCTTATTTTGATTTCAAGAATTTTCCGAGCCTCCTGCATAAGCTCTTTTTCCTTGCCTGCTTCAATTGTAGTTGCAGCAGCGATAGTATGACAGGCATCAGCAAACCCACCCAAGTTATTTGTAGCCTCTGGAAGGAATTCATTCATACCTGGCATTTTTTTATTTATTATTTTTGAAGAAAGCTTGCGGGAACTTCTCATTGAAACTTTTGTCTGCCCCATTTTTACATTTCCAAATCCAGGAACATTGTCAGGAACAAGCATAAACCCCGCCAGATATTTGTCTGGGTCAATAAAATCCATATTAACAATTTCTCCAAGAAACAGACCTATCATTTTTACCCCCATAGGAGAAAAACGGTTTTCTACATCAAACCACTGGATATTTCCTGTATCATTTAGGCTGCTTTTTTTTAGCCTTTCAAGCTCTGCATTAAAAAGAGAATCTTTTATTTTTTTAAGTTCTTCCAGCTTGAAGAACTTCTCATCTGTAAGCCCTTCAAGAAAAATAGATATTCCAAGCTCTGGCCCTTCATCATAAAACCCTACGCCGCCGGCAATATCTATCATTGGATAAAAATCAACAACATTTACCTCTTTTTCGCCAAGTGTTATAAAAAACTGTTCTGTGCCATTTTTATCTCCGCGTCTCATTAGACCTGCTTTAACTGCATCTTCAAAGCAGAGCCTATTATAAGAATGTAATTGATTATCAATATGGTAAAAATCAGCTATTCCGCCAAAAGCAGCAATATGGATAAGATCTTTATTTGCATTATCAAGCTCTTTTGCAAAAGAATAACACACGCAAGAAGCTGAAATATCTCTATCCCCTCTAATCCCAAAAAAATCCGGATTAAGGTTTATTACTGAATCATCACCTGATTCTTCTGCTTTATGATGATCAAGGATAAGAACAAGATTTTTCTTTTTGTTAAGCGCAGCTATCATTGGAGCAATTTTTCCTGCGAAATCGGTAAATACAATTATTTTGCCAGAATTTTGAGCAAATAATTTTTCCAGAACAGCAGGATATGGTTTCTCAAGTGAAAATCTTTTTACATTGTACCCTGCTCTTTGAAATATTTTAAGAAGTATTGCGCCGGAAGAAATCCCATCAGAATCATTATGATGAAGAAGGATCAATTCTTTGGAATCATATTCCTTCATTATTCTTATCCCTTCTCTTACGCTTTCAAGATATTGCTTAAATCTTTCCATAATCAGCGCAGCATCTCCCAGACTATTTTTTTTATGCTTCAAAAATATAATATCAATTTGAATCTATAATAAATATACTGTTTTTCTGAATAAAATTGTGTTGATTTTATAAAAACCATTTTGTCATTTTGGTCTTCTGTAATATATTTGATATACTGTATGTAATTAAATCTGGATTATTTATTATTAAAAGGCTTTAAAATATCCCTATAATAGAGGTATAATAGTTGTTGGAGAATATCTGCTTCTGGAGGACAAAAACATCATACTATGCGGAAAAAAATACTAGTTGTTGATGATATAGAAATCAACCGACTGCCTCTCATCCACCTATTTAGTGAAGAGTTTGATGTACTGGAAGCTGAAAATGGTCGTGCTGCTATGGATATTCTGGAAAAACACAGAGAAGAAATATCAATAGTATTACTCGACCTTGTAATGCCTGTCATGGGTGGGTTTGAAGTTTTGCATGAAATGAAAAATTCAGGAATTATCAGAACTATACCTGTAATTCTTATAACAAGCGAAGAAGGGGATGAAAAAACCCTTTTGGGATATAAACTTGGGGTTTCTGATTTTATAAAAAAGCCTTTTAATGCTGATATTGTATACCGCAGAGTTAACAATGTTGTTGGTCTTTATTCGCATAAAAGAAATCTTGAGGAAAAACTTAGGGAACAGAGAGAGAAACTTGAAAATCAGGCAAGAAGGCTCAAACAGGCGAATCAGTCTGTTATAGATATTCTTAGTACTACAGTTGAGTTCAGGGATTTTGAATCAGGGGAGCATATAAAAAGGATCAGGTTGATAACCCATATTTTGCTTGAAGAAGCAAGCTCTTATTACCCTCTTTCAGCAGAAGAAATTGAAATAATTGGAAATGCATCAGCAGTACATGATATAGGGAAAATAGCGATACCCGACTCTATTCTCTTAAAACCAAGCCCTCTAACGCCAGAGGAATTTGCAATTATGAAAACCCATACCATAAAGGGGTGTGAAATTCTTTCCCGCTTGACCCAAATACAGGGAGATGATTTTTATACTTATTGTTATGATATCTGCCGTTACCACCATGAGCGATGGGATGGAAAAGGCTATCCTGATGGGCTTAAGGGAGATGATATTCCTATATGGGCGCAAGCTACTTCGCTGGCAGATGTAATTGATGCATTAATATCAAAAAGAGTTTATAAGGCTGCCTTTTCTCATGACGACGCAATAAAAATGATACTGGATGGAAAGTGCGGGGTTTTTAACCCAAAACTTCTTGAGTGTTTTGTACGCGTCAAAGATACTCTTTTTGAAAAAATCAACTCTTCTCATTAAGAGAAAAAATATATTTTTTAGGGGGTAAGCTGCTCAATAACTTTCTCTGTGTAATCACGGGTTTTTACCAGGATCTCCCTGTAGTTTTTTAAAATTTGCTCATCTGGAACTTCTCCAGCACGCATCTGTATCATTAATTTTGAACTTTCATCAGCGAGAATAGTCATTCCCAAATTTCCAGCCATTCCTTTTATACCATGAGCAACTTCTGAAGCTTTTAAATAATCGCTTTGGGAAAGAGCATTTTCAAAATCAGCAAATAAATTGTTTTGTAAAAACAATCCAAACATTCTTTTAATTATAGCTTTGTTGCCTTGCACTCTGGCGAGCGCTGCATCAAGATCAATATATTTTTTTAGGGTTTCATTATCTTCCACAACAAAACTCTCCTTATCTCTTTTGATAATATAAATTTAAATAGTTATTTTAATATAACACACTTATCTTTGTTTGTAGAATTAATTTTTTAATTATCCATAAAAAATTAAGATGCTGACAAAAGATTAACTCAATTTTAGAATGCTCTGCCATACTGCTTCCATATTTTAAAAGCAATGCTCATTGGCTTTATCATTGGAATAGTATAAGTAGGAAAATCTTTTTCATAAAGATATCTTCGTGTGTTAAAAACATAATTGGAAAATCCTCTTGGGGAAACAAGCATGGGCTTTGTCATGGATTTTTTTAAATCAACAAGTTTGTCTGGAAGATACTCTGAAAGATATGGCACTTGTAAATATATTGCTGTTATTATCCCATCAACATTTGGATCTTTATCAATAATTCTTATTGCCTCAAGGAGCCTTTCGTCATCGCTGTCTCCAAGAATATCTACAGGGTTTGTCCCAAGTAATTTTTTTGTTTTTATTAAATTCTGCAGCGCATATTTTGTTTCTTCGCTAAAAACAGCAAGAGTCATGCCAAAATCTGTTACCTGATCTGCAAGCAAAATCCCGGCGCCCCCTCCAACACTTACTATTGCAACTCTATTTCCCGAAGCCACGGGATTTGTAGTAAGAAGAGATAATATATTAACCAGAATTTTTGGGTCTTCTGTCATTTTATCAATTAAATAAAAACCTGCCTGCCTGCAGCAAGCCCTAAAAGCATTTACATTTCCCGCAAGAGTTGCAGTATGCGACATTGTTGCTTCTGCGCCTCCGCCAGTACCACCTTTTATAATAAGCACTGGCTTTTTCTTTGTAACTTTTTTACCTATATCAAGAAATTGTCTGCCGTTTTTTATCCCTTCCAGATAAATACCAATTACAGAAATATCCGGGTCTTCCCCCATATTGTCTAGAATCTCCGGAATACCCACTCCACTTGCATTTCCTATTGAAACAAGTTTGCCAAGATTCATGTTATCCGCTTTCATCATTTCAATAATCTCCATGCCGATACCGCCGCTCTGAGAGATTATTCCTACACCGTTTGGTTTTTCAATATTACTTGTTCTGTGCTCAGGGATAAAAAAACTGTTTAATCCTGAAAAATTATTTATTACTCCCAGGCAATTTGGGCCGATATATGCAACCCCATATTCATTGCTTAGTTCAAAAAGCCTGTCATCAAGGTCTTTTCTCCCTGCTTCTGCAAAGCCATCGCTAATAACAATAGCACCCTTGCCTCCAATCTTACAGAATTCCTCAAACTCTTGCACAACTGCTTCTGCTTTTATTAAAAAAACTCCAACATCCGGAGGTTCTGGAAGATCTTTTACGGTTCTATAACATTTTAGTCCCTGTATATAATCCAGGTTAGGATTTACAGGATATATTTTTTTTATTCTTAAACAGTTTTTTAATACAATGCCACCTATCTTTCCAGGGTGGGATGCTCCTATTATTGCGACAGATTCTGGATTAAGTATTTTGTTTAAACTGTTTTTTCTTTTTTCCGGAATTTCAGGAGCAGTTTCCATAAAAGCCGGGATCCCTTTTATTACTCTTACATCAACAAGTGAAAACCCTTCTTTATATAGAACTATTGGATTTAAATCTATTTCAAGAATATCTTTATTTTCTGCCATCAAGCGGGATATATTTATTGCTATTGATATAACTACTTTTTCATCAAGAGGTTCTCCCCTGTAGCCATCAATTATTTTTCCTGCTTTTGTAAGGGAAAGCATCTCTTTTACATCTTCTTCTGTAAGAAGCCCTATGCCCGGAGCGCTGTCTTTTAATAACTCAACATATTTTCCGCCGCTCCCTACAATTATTAGGGGGCCGAAAATAGGGTCCTGATGCGCGCCCACAAGAATTTCAAACCCAGGCTCTGCCATTTTTTGCAGTAAAAATTCTTTTTGTTTTTCATAGCCTGCTTTTTTTATATTTTCTTCTATTCTTTTAACTGCTTCTTCAAGTTCTTCCTTGTTTCTTATACGAAGAATTACTGCTCCAATATCTGATTTGTGGACTATTTGTTCTGAATTTGTTTTTAGCACTACAGGATAGCCAAGCCTTTCTGCTGCACTTGAAAGAGCATCTATATTGTTGCTGCAAATTTCTCCTGAAACTTTTATGTCATATTTTTCAAGAAGTTTTTTTGCATCAGAAAAACATATTTGTTTTCTATCTGTCATGGAACGCTCCTGTATATAGTTATAAAATTGGGTTGCTATCCATTATACAACTATACTTCCGGTAAACACAATAAATTTCGTGGTCTGCAAAACATCAGGATATGCGTCTCCAGGTAATGTCTTTACTTTTTTTCCGCTTCGCCAGCTTTTAAACTTCGTATGTGGTCGCCTATCTTTTTGTCTTCATTTTTTATATGCTTTACCAGCCATCGTGCCAGAATTTTATTTAAATCGCGGCTTAATTCAGCAGAAGAACCACTATCTTTGAACCTCTGCACAAGTTCGCCTACTGTTTCCTTAAAATCATCATGCATTTTCTTGTGACTTTCGTAACCTGGATAACCACACTCAAGCTGCAGAACCTCTTCATCAGAAAAATGGCGGACAGCATAATCTACTAAAAACATAAGTGTGTCATGTAACTTTGCGATATTGCGCCCCTCTTCGCAGGCAACAATAAGATCACTCACTTGCTTAAATAATTGCTGATGTTGCTTATCTACCAGCTCATTTCCCAGCAATAGGCTGTCATCCCATGCAAGACCATATCTTAACTCATTTTCATTGTTCATTTTGCTAATTTTTCCTCCCCAAATATGCTAAATATTTTCTCATCTTATAGAAAAAAGTCAAGCAGTTAATTTAAGTCATCGTCGACTATATACAGATATCGCAATTTATAACTCCACTTATTGCAAAAAATAAAGTAAGTTATAAAAGTACTTATAGATAAATAATTGACCTTTTTACAAAATACAGCGAATATGTTCTATAAAAAAATATGAATATAGAAAAACTTAAAAAATATAGATTTAAACTCCTTGTTTTATTTTTAATCTTTTTTATTGTTATATTACCTTCAATATATGTAGCCATATCACTTGCTGGAAAAATTTCCGCTGGGGCTGTTATTCCAGGCTACTATAATGCTTATGCGCATATCCCCAACCCCATACGCACGGCTGACAAGCTGTTTGCTCATGAGCTTTTTTCTGATATTCTCGCTACTCACTCTTTTTATGAATATCTTCCTGTAGTTTCCAACATAAGAGAGAGTGGTATTCTGGAAAAAAAACGAGTGCGGTTTGCTGGCAGGGGGCCTCTGGATTGGGCTCTTTTTTCTGATGGTAAATTCATTGCAACATGGGATATGGGAATTCTTGCTCCATTTGTCCGTTTTTTTGTAAATCTTTCAGATGATTTCCCAGACCCTAATCTTCATTATGTCCGGGCAGGAAGGAAATCCAGATTTGAATACAGGACAGCCAACAACATTACTTATATTCAGAGATATAGAAACCTATTGATTATTTCCAATAACTTAGAATTGTTTGAATCTATTATTGATGGAACATTTCGCAATACAAAAATAGGAAGAAACCCATCGAAAAAATTTATCTCTACTGATTTTGACGCAGGCTTTCTGGTTCTTTCAGATGATGTCAGGACCAGAATTGCTACTTCCCCAATGATTGGAGCTTTTTTGGAAAATTTAAAATTCTCGGATTTCTCCGAGATTGCATTATCAATCTTGCCAGCCCAAATAGATGCTTCTATTATATCTTCTATTACTTCGGATAACGAGCGCCTCGGCAATTTATTATCAAGAGATTCCAAAGTTATTGGGCTCGCACAGCATCTTCCTGTAAATACCCGAAACAGCGTTATATATTCAATTGGCTCTATTGAGGAAATTATTAATGCATCACTTGCTGTTCATACGCAAAGGGCGCCTGTTAATTTAAGACAAATAGACAGGAGCGCCCGTATTTTTCTTGGAACAGGGCTCAATGATTTGCTGTTTTCATGGACAGGAACAGAAATCGCTGTATTGCAACTTGAGGGCAACCCGCTTCCTGTTTTTGTTTTGCAGGTAACAGATGAGCAAAAACGCGAAGAAATATTCGATAGAGCTTTTTCACCAGTAATAACAACTGAAAACGCATCTCTGACTATGGATGTACCCGAAATTACCCAAATTACCTTGCCGAGATTTCTGAACCTTCTTCTGAATATGTGGGGCATAAATTTTCTTGAGCCTTATTTTATTGTTCAGAATGATTTTTTATTTATCTCGGAATCAGCAGAAAGTCTGGTCTCTGCAATTAGTTCCATACGCAAAAATAATGTGTTGTCTGAAACAGATGTTTGGCACTCTTTATCAAAAGCTGGTTCTGATAAATCTTCACTTACTTTATTTTATTCGCTTGGACATTCTCTCCCCTCTTTTTTAAGCGGGGAGAATAACTTTGCAGATATATTAAGGTTGTACAAACAGGGCCTTATCCGGGCTAATATTACTAACAATGTTCTTACAGTTAAGTTGTCGATTGCTCAGTAATACGCTTCCAATTTATTTACCAAAAATTTTTTCTTTTAACATTATACCGGTTGGGGTTGTGGCTAACCCTCCCCTGGCAGTTTCACGCAGATCAGCAGAAATACTCTCGCCTACTTCGCGCATGGCTGTAACAACTTCATCAACAGGAATCACACTCTTGACACCAGCGAGGGCGATGTCTGCCGCGCAAATAGCGCACATAATTCCGCCTGCATTTCTTTTCACGCATGGAACTTCCACAAGCCCTGCCACAGGGTCACAAACAAGCCCCAACTGATTTTTGATCGCTATGGCACAGCTATCTGCCACCATGTCGTTTGTGCCGCCAAACATTTCCACCATAGCGCCGGCTGCCATTGCTGCGGCTGACCCGCACTCTGCCTGACACCCGCCCTTGGCTCCGGAAATAGATGCTTCATTCGCTATTACCATGCCAATGGCGCCGGCAGTAATTAAAGCCATAACAGCAGCTTTTTTCTCAATACCGTGTTCTTCCATCATGGTAAGCAGCGCTGCCGGAATAATACCGCAAGCCCCAGCAGTAGGCGCAGCAACAATCTTCCCCATAGAAGCGTTATATTCCGCAACAGCAATAGCCTTTGCAATTGCCTTTGTACAAAAGCTGCCGCCAATTGTTTTACCAGCAGAGGAATATTGATTTACTTTATAAGCATTGCCTCCAGTCAACCCACTTGAAGAACGAGTATCTTTATTCATTCCTGCTTTGACAGAAGCAATCATAACATCTAACATTTCTTCCATTTGCTTAAACAATTGTTCTTCAGAAAGCCCCAGTTCTTTGGCCTGGTCATTAAGAACCACTTGCGAAATAGTAACTTTTTGCTCGTTTGCAGTTTTTGCCAACTGCGATATTGAATTATAATTAATCATTATAGATACCCCTTAATGCGCAGCCATATATACAACATTACCCACATCATGCAATCCTCTAAGCTTGCTTACCGTAGCTTCATCAATACCAGTGTCTAATTCAATCGTCATAACTGCCTGCAACCCTTTTTGCGGACGGGATAATCTAAAACTGCCGATATTAATACCATGCTCAGCAAGTTCTGCAGTGATCATCGCAATCATTCCGGGCATATCTTTATGCGCAATAATTAAAGTATCCTGCTCTCCGGTAAATGCAGATTCCATTCCATTTAGTTTTGTAATAACAATATTGCCACCACCAACAGAAGCACCCTGCACAATGCACTGAGCGCCACTTACACCTGTTAGCTGCAATATTGCGGTGTTGGGATGAGCCTGGGATAATTTGACTTCAGAAAAAGTGAAATCCAACCCAGCTTCTTTGGCAACTTCAAAGCTGCGGGGAATTCGCTCGTCATCTGTTGTCATTCCCAGAATGCCGGCAACAAGAGCTCTGTCAGTCCCGTGTCCTTTGCCTGTCATGGCAAAGGAGCCGAAAAGTCCTATCTCTGCTTTGACAGCTTTTTCGCCAAGAATTTTCCAACCAACCCTTCCGATCCTTACAGCTCCGGCTGTATGGGAGCTTGAAGGGCCAATCATTACAGGTCCAATGATATCAAAAATATTAAATGGCATTTGCGCACCTCCGCCACAAGCTATCAGGATTTTTTGATATTCTTTTTATAATACATATCAAGAACCGGCGAAACAGCGTTATCCGACGAAACATTACAAGCTGTTCCAAAACTGTCCTGGGTAATATAAAGAGCTATGAGCAAGCTGGCAATGGCGCTGTCCGGAGCAATCCCTACAATTACCAAAAATGGGAGCGCAGACATAATGGATCCACCAGGAGCTCCAGGAGAAGCTGTAATCGCTATACTAAGCATCATAATAAGCTGAATCATTAAAAGGAAATTATGAGGCATGCCATACATCATAAGCACAGCAGTCACACAACAGGTAATGGTTATCATAGAACCCGGCATATGGATATTAGCGCACAACGGTATCATGAAATTACGAATCTCTTTTGATATACCATTTTTTTCAGCACACTGAAGGTTGATTGGAATAGTTGCAGCAGATGACTGTGTACCTATTGCTGAAAGGTATCCGGGAATCTGGTTCTTCATGAGAGTAAGTGGATTTCTCCCACTGATAGTCCCGCCTATAAGATAGAGCGCAAGTAAATAACTCAGATGCAGGATAATGACTGTCAAGAACACTTTCCATAGTATTCCCAGGATAATAAATGTTTGCCCGCTGACTGTCATGTTTACAAATGTTCCGCATATGTAGAGTGGCAGAAATGGTATAATAACACTTCGCAGTACCATGCTGATTACTGCTGAAAATTCGCTGAAAGCATCATGAAGCACGCTCCCTATTACGTTTCTGCCGCGAAGTATACTGATGCACGCGCCAAAAATAAAAGCAAGAGTAAGCGCTGCTATTACATCAAAAACCGGAATAAAACCAATTGAAAAAAATGGGCTTAACATACCCTCTTCCGGGTGGCCTATGGCGCTGACTAAATCACTGTGGATGAAGCTGGGGAAAATAGTGCTGGCAGTGATGTAGGCGATAGTTCCGGCTGCCAAAGTTGAGGCATAGCAAATACATACGATAATACCCAGCAGCTTACCTGCTCCCTTAGCGAGGTCCGCAATTCCAATTGTCACAAAAGCAAGAATCATTAAAGGAATGATGAATCTTAATAGGCTGCCAAACAACGTCGAAGCTGTAATCACTGTCCTGTTTATTACTTCAGGAGCAAAACTGCCAAGCAGCACTCCAACAATGATCGCGATAATCAGCCTTGGCACAAGGCCCAATTTGCTTTTCTTTTCTATAGTATCCATATTCAAATCCACTCCTCTTACACGTTTTGTTTATACAATGAACATAACACAATTATATGCTGCTGGCAAGAAAAGATAATTTTCAAGTGAATTTTTAGGCGCTGCTTACTGATTTTATGATTTTTTGGGTCGGTTTTTGGTTTTTAGATGATTATGGCCATGAGAATGGCTCAAATTTGGGCAAAAAGGCAAAGAGATTTGTAGTATCTCACCATAATTTTATTCACCAGGGTTTTTTACCATATTTTTCTTGCCCATTGAATATGATCTTATAATAAACATTTCAATTATATTTTTTACATTATCACTGCTTTTGCCAAGTACCTGATTTGACAACATAATCAATTCTTCTATAACATTAGCAGAATCAATCTTTTCCTGTAATTTATCCAAATTCATATTTTCTCCTCGTTTTATAATACCATTAAAATTGTTTTTGTTAATACTTTTTAAAATTATTATACGGAATTTAATCAGGCGCATTAAGAATCCCAAACCGCCGCTGCACTGTGTTGCCAAAGTTATCTACTCAGAAAGCAGGTGGAAAAATATTTTACAAAACCATTAAGTTCTGCAATCAATAGGCATTATCTATGGAAGAAGGATGTGTAGTACTTATTGGCGTACTTATCAAGCACCAGATAAGTTTTTAAAGAAGTATGCTTTAAGGATGACGGGTTTTTGCAAATGCAAGGGCAGTGATAAGGAGAAAATAATGAGAAAATCTATTTGTGTTTTAATTTTATTTTTGGCAGTATCTTCTTTGGCTTTTTCGCAAGTCATTTCAGAACCACTCATGGCAGAAACAGTTATTAATAACTCGATAGTTAGAATCTATACTGTAAGAAGCAATTACGACTACCGGAATCCATGGCAGAGATTGGGTCAATCAAGCGGAACAGGATCGGGCAGTATAATAGACGAAAACAGAATCCTCACCAGTGCGCATGTGGTAAGCAACAGCACATTTATTCAGGTAAGAAAAGCAGGCGAGGCAAGAAGACATACTGCCAGAGTTTATTCAATAGCACATATCAGCGATCTTGCGATACTTAAAGTTGATGATCTGTCCTTTTTTGAAAATTCAGAGCCGCTTCAAATAGGCGAACTGCCGCGCATAAGGGACAGGGTTGCTGTTTATGGATTCCCCACAGGCGGAAATCAGATGAGCATTACGGAAGGCGTAGTATCAAGAATAGAACATAGAAGTTATGTTCATAGCAGCGCAAATCTCTTAACGTGCCAAATTGATGCCGCCATAAATCCGGGTAACAGCGGAGGGCCGGTTATTTTTAACAATAAAATTGTGGGCGTAGCTTTCCAGGGTATTACAGGTGCTCAAAATATCGGCTACATGGTACCGGCTCCTCTCATAAATCACTTCCTGACAGACATAAGCAAAAACAACGGAATATACAGGGGATTCCCTGAACTTGGAGTACTCACCCAAAGTCTGGAAAATCCCGATATAAGAGAAAAATTTCAAATGGAGCAAAACCAAAGCGGCGTGCGCATAATGGATATATTCCATGGAGCCGCCGCAGAAAATATTATAGAGATAAATGATATAATGCTGTCGATTGAAGGTAAAGAAATAGAAAATGATGGCTCTGTTGAATTTAGACCCGGAGAAAGGACATCTTTAAACTATATAGTTCAGAGAAAATTTATAGATGATGTAATAACAATAAAAGTTTTAAGAGATGGTGAGATTAAAGATCTGGAAGTAAAGCTGACAGTTCCGATGAATTCCACAAGGCTTGTTCCGCATGAGCAATATGGAGTAGCTCCGACATATTTTATAACAGGGGGCCTTGTTTTTGCTCCATTAACAAAAAATTATCTCCATATCTGGGGAAGAGGATTTGCCACGAGCGCTCCTTCAAGATTGGGTTACTTCTATCAGAGTGGCAGGCGGACAGAAGACAGGAAAGAAATTGTACTGATCACAAGAGTATTGGCCGATGAAATAAACCTTGGTTACCATGGCATAAGCAATGCTGTAATAACAAATATCAATGGCAAAAATATATCTACGATGAAAGATGTTGTAATAGCCATTGAAAATAACGAGGGAATTTATCATGTAATTGAAGAAGCTACAGGCAGAAAAATAATCCTCAGAAGAGAGCAGGTTGATAAATATAGCAGCAGGATTTTGCAGACGTACAGGATTGGCTCAGACAGATCTGACAATCTTAAGTTAACGTCAGGAGAATAACATCGTGTTGAAAAAACACATGTACTCTGTTCTCGATAAAGAAAATAATCCCGAAATTTTTCAATAAAACCATTAAGTCCTTTAAAACTTAAACATTATATAAGTTAAGGGGGAAAACCATGAGTAACATACACAGACCAGTATTTTTATTAGTTATTGCATTTTGTTTATTTGCTGCTTGGAGTACGTATAATGCGGATATAAGACGAAGTGCGAGAGGTAACGCTTCGCTAACATCTGTACCACAAGCAGTTGCAACACCTAATATGACTGTTCATCAAAAGATAGGCCTTGCTCTACAGTTAACTGGTGCTGATTTAAGGCGCAGGGTAGATGTTAACAGAGATGGGCGGACAAATTGCATAGATGCAGCGGTGTTATTTTATGGGCATTTTCCAGACACAGAACGTCATGCAGATGGTACGAAAGTTAATGTTAGAATAATGCAGAATAATAATCCAAATACAAACTTTAACCATTTGTTTAATGTAGTAAAAGTTAATGGAATATGGAGAGCAGTTGAGCCTCAATCACGCTGGCGAAGAGATAGTGGTTCATATTGGATGAGAGATGTATGGGGTGCTAGATATGACCATACTATAAATACAGATGAGACACAACGATATTTACGATATGTTAGGAGGAGTAAAAGATGACAGATTGCATCATCTGAATGAAATCTACAGAAACCAACATTTTTATTATGGAGGAAAATAATACTGCAAGCATGGTTAGGACTTGCACCTATACCAGCTATTTTTTGAATTTTTATATAAATTTATCAGGAGTTTCAAAATGCATGAAGAATCATTTATAACTCCAAAAGACAAATTGGGCTATGCAGAAGAATATATAGTTGTAAATAATCAGTTATTAAAATATTCTCTTTCCAATAGTCTTGAGGATATTGAAATCGCAATATATGCAAGAACTGGGCATAATGTCGATTTAAAAAAAGAATTTTGGGAACAAAACCCTTCACTATCTGCAAGTGTAAAGCATTTAATGAATAAGCATCATGTTAATCATTCAATGACAATATTAAGGAAAAAAACAAACAGAAAGATAATAATCAATATGCGTGCCAGTGATAATTGGTATATTACAGAATTTACTGAACATGATGGGGAATTTCTCGGTATGAATTTTCTTTTCAACGGGTTAGCAAATTATTTTGATAGACATTCCAATGATGATTCTGAATGATATATAATCTTATCATAGCACAGGCCGAAGAGCTAGTTTACTTTATACTCGTTATCTGCCATATTGTCTTTTCCGCAATCTCGTTATGCGCAACAAAAAGGTTGCGCTGCAATTAATTTATCACTATTCAATAATAAATCCCAATTCTTTTGCTTTTTCAATAAATTTATTTATATTTCCTGTGCCCCATTCTGTTGAAACAACAATTTTTTCACCATTATTTAACATCACAGCATCATTTAAAAAATGTCTTTTATGTTTAATATTTTTATATTTTTCTAATACAACTTCATATTTACCAATAACACCTACACTTCCCTGAATTTCTTTATTAAATATTTTTTCCAATTCATTATATGAATATTGTGCATTATTTTTAACAAAATCATCAATAACTGCTAATACTAACCGACCTTTTCCAAAATACGTATCTTTGAATTTATATTGTGTATGATCTTTTATATTTTTATTTCCATCAGCTTTTTTCTTTATTGTATTCTTTGTTTCAGATTCTATCTCATGTTCAATTTTTTCTGTTACTAATTTTCCTCCTTTTTTCTCACAAACTGCCCGTATAGCAAATAATTGTGTATCATTTATTAAAAACCATTCACCATTTATCCTATCTTTTTGAAACAATTCTTGTAGATTAACTTCAATATCCTTTAATGAATTTTGCGAAAATTCGTATGCAAATTCACAAATAAAGTCTCCAGGCATTTTTAATCCTAACCCATAATATCTACTTTCTACTGTTCCAGAAGTAATACCAATTTTATAAGGCATTTTTCCAGAATTTGGATCACAAATCCATTCATTATAAACAACATAAAGTAAACCAGTTTCCATAATACCCCCCCCACATATATGCGGACTTTATTTATATTATATTGCGAATATTCTGTCAATATCTCAGCTTTTATTTCGCATAACGAAACTACAATAAAAAGATGCGGAGCTGGCATCCTAAGCAAAGTTTGAAAAGAACAATGCTGGTTGTATCACAAACTGAGGCAAATTTAGCGGGACAAAAAATTACTATGCACATAACCAGTTTTGCCGTTACCATATCTTATTCTTACCCAGCCATTATTTGTTCTCTCTAATACTTCAACTCTTGTATTAACTCGAATTGCCTCAATAATATTGTTATTATTAACCGATGACGGTGTTCTGCGAACATTCAGCCAATCGCAGGATACAACAGTCGCAAACATTTGTGCGGTTCTGGCAGAAGTTGTTCGAGATTGGTTTCCTGTAGGCTGCTGATTATTACATTGCTGAAATATTATACCGAATATAGCTACTGCTATTACAATTTTTACAAATACCCAAAATGGATTTTTATCTTTTGAATAGCTGGTATTATACTGATTTGAATTATAATATGTTTGTGAACTAGCAGTCTGTTTTTTAGGCTGTGAAAATATTTTATAACCAGCAATATACCAATTGCTACCAGACCTTTTGTTTATAAATACAAATTCCATAGAACCTTCCCAAAATGAAGTCATGGAATAATTAAGATTATGTTTATTCATTATTTTTTTTACATCAGGAGATAGCGCGGAATTTATATTCCAGGGTATTTGAGATGGACTATCAGGAACAGTATGATGAACACGATTATATATTTCATTTATAATTACATTCAAATTATTTGAAAGAGTATATTTCAAATATCCTTTGCCTTCTATATATATTTCTTCTTCCAAAAAGGAGGGGTGATTGTTTTGACTTGCTGATGATGTATTATTTTTAAATTGCTTCATTAGGTTAGTGTATGCTTCGTTAATCTCGATAGCGAAAAAAGTAGCTGTATCTTCTAACGGCGTACCATGTATCTTATCAGGGTGCAAAGTTTTCATTTTTGCGTGGTATGATTTTTTTATCACCTCTTTTGAAGAATTATTTGGAATACCAAGTATTCGGTAATATCTATCCATAATTACTTCCGTTTATTTGTTGTGCCTGAAAATATCGCTGCAAATAATAACAAAATAGCAGGCAATATTATTAAACTGTTTAATGCCATACCAGCAATACCAAGCCCGGCATTGTGCTTTTCTTCGTTATAGCCTTTCTTTGACAAGCAAAAACCTGTAATTGCCAGAATTACTGTAATGATAAACCAAGCAAAAATTATAATCATTCTATCTTCTTCCGGTAAAACAATAAGCTGCCTGTTCATAAAAACAATAACTACATGTATGAAGTTCAATAACCCGATAAAAAACCCTGTTTTTGAGTTTGATTTTTCCATAATAATCCTCCTAACTTTCAATGAAAATCCATATTATTACAGTTATTAATGCACACGCTAACCAAAAATTATGCATATTGCCCTCCTTACCTTGCATATATGCTCCATCGAGCCGTTTCATCACGATTGAAATTACTATTATATTTATTGCCCCAAACATCACGCATCCAATATGACCTATGATTTATAGCATAGGTTTGAGGTTCAACTGTCCGCCATACACCATCAATTAGAACGGCATTAAATAAATGGTTCATGCCAGTTCTAGGATTTACATTTATTATTATCGCAACGCTACTTCTATCAGGGAAATATTTATAAAACAAAACGGCAGCATCAATGCAGTTGAATAAGCCGTCCCCATTAACGTCTGTGATTTTCCATTTTCGAGCAACTATTCTCAATGTTGCTTCAATATTTGCACGCTGCGAGTCGCTTGTTCTTGTTGCAGCAGATGCTGCTGCCGTTACTGGGATTGTTAAACGCGTAGATGCTGCTGGAGTGGTTGAGACACTATTTGCTAATCTTTCATCTTGCAGTTTTTCTTCCTTCCATGAAAACCATGCCAGAACAAGGAATAAAACTGTAAGGGCTGCAAAGCCTTTGTGTCCCATTGATTTCCTCCATTACTTATATAATGGTTGGAATATATAGAACTTAAGGTTTTATATGAATATTTTGGGTATTCTTTCTCTTAGAGCTGCTTCAAAATTATCTATAAGTTTATTATAAATTGGCGATACAATCTGGTCAGGATTTTCGATATCTCCGTAAAGTTTTAGATAAATCTCTCTGTTTGTTGGAGGTTTACCATGATTTTTGTAATATTCTAAAGTATCATTATCCAAATATTCCTGAATCCAGGCAAATTTATCATATAACCAATCAATATCCGTTTCTTTACTTAGGCATTGGGCTGTAAAAAGAGCACGTCGTAATGGTAAAGTGGGTTTCTTTCCGCTCTTTGCAAAGGCAGCTTCTACGGCTTCGTGTATAATTTTGTTTTTTTCTAAATCATTATGTTCTTTAATAAAACGATCTTCCGGTGTTATCTGTCGCATATATTCATTTTCAAATGATTCATCAAATGAACCAGTATTTTTTAAAACCGCAATACGGTCTACATATTTTCTGATTAAATTTTCCGGTTTATCAAACCATTCTGCTGCTTTTCGAACTTTTTCGTATTCAGATAATTGCCTTTGTTCATCACACTCTATTCTATTAATAAAATCCAAAATATTTTTTAATTTTTTTGATTCACCTTTTGGTATATGAATGATTTTCTTTTCTTCTTTTCGATAATATTCACGCTTTGCATTTAATAAGGCAACTTTAATGTATTTAAAGAATTCTTCTTCATTTTGAAATTTTTCCTTTTCTTGATTAGCTACCCGTAATACAGAATCAGTAATCTCTTTCCAATAAATATATGTTGAGTCTTTGTAAAAATATATTTTGCTCCACCTAAGAATTAGGTCTCGTATCTGCAAAGCATGTTTCTGCCTGTCTGATTCATCGCATAATTCGATATATTTTTTAAATATTAAGTGTTTATACTGTCGTTCTTCCACAAAAACCTCTACATAGCAAAGAAGTCTTTTAGAGTTTCCGTTGCTGTTTCAGCGTTACTAGCGCCCATTGTTCCCATCAATTTGAATAAGTAATATAAGGAAGTTATATCATACAGTTTTGGATTCTCTATATCGCCGTCTTTATTAAATTCGGCTTTACCATAAACAATATACTGAACAATAGCATTGCGGAATTCTTCGACAAAACGGAGAGCGCAAAAAAGAGATAATATTTCAGGCTTAGGGCCATAAGTAATGTCTGTATAGACTTCGGCATTATCAGGAATTTTTTCCGTTAAATCAGTAATGAGCTTATTGTAAGTTTCTTTTGTTGGTTCAAAAGGAATATCTACAGTGTCATAAGAAAAAACAGCTTCTATATCTTTATTGATGTTTTCTAATTCACTGATAAATGTTGTTTTATTTTGCTCACAATTACTATTTTTCCCAGTTGTCATTATGTAGATAATTTTAACTTCATCGTCTTTTTTTAGGGTTTTCGCAAGAATACCGTTTATTGGACAGCGGACTTCTTTTTCATATTCGATTGATTTATTGCCTTCTACAGGATAATGTTTTAGCTTTAAATTATCTGGGTTCATCATGGGAGCTGTTATAATTACTATTTTCACTTTTCTCTCCTTCTAACTATTGTAATATCCGGTTTTCTACAGACTTATGGGTTTTTGACTATTCATTTTATTGTTTCATATAAAAGATCAATATTTTCTAATCCTCCAAAATATTGTTGTAAATACCTTGACCAACCTATTATTTCAATATTATTATAGTTCCCAATATATTTTGTTACATAAGAAGAATTATTAATCACTTTTTTTAAATTGTATTTTTCTTTTTTTAGTTTTATACCAATTTTCATCACTTCTTTAGCAACACTTTCTCCATTTAGAAATATTTTTTCAAAATTATTGTTATCCAACAGCATTTTCAATATTTTTGAGTCATCATTTAAATGTTTTTTTCTAATTGTTTTATTTACATAACTCCAACGTGGATCTGTAGCCCATTGAACTAGATTTAAATGGATACAAGTATTATTATAATACGAATATCCATAATTACCTATCATATATTCAATTTCATTAAACCAATCTAATGGATTTTTTTCAAAATACCTATTACAATAATTTAATATCTCTTTTACATTCTCATCTGTTAATGTTTCGTCATCTTTTTTACCTAATTTTTTTCTTGAACACAGTCTTTCCATTTTACCTGCTAAAATTATTTTATTGTTATCAAGAAATTCTCTATAGCTTGGATTTATTCCTATAGTACATGCTTTTGCTTTTTCATAGTTTCCAAAAAATATAACAGGGGTGGTTTCTGTTGTTATATTTAGATCTTTTTCAATAGGTTTTTTTAATCTATCAATAATTACTTTATCAAAATTAATTTTATCACTCTTTTGATTATCATTATCTGAAATATCTATGCAAGATGATTCTTCTAGTATTTTATTTAATTTATTTGGTATTGGTATTTTTGAAAAAAAACAAATTGTATCAGACATAGCTTGTAAGCAAAATTTATATGTAATAGGTGTAATGAAATTTCTATGTACCGCATCATTTCTGCTTACCTTAATAGTACGTATACATGTAACTATAAATGGAGGTATAAATCCGGTTTTATTTCCATATTCCCATTTTTCTTGATTTTCTAAAAGTTTACCAAATTGATTATAGTATTCTTGTAATCCTGTTATTTCATTTAAGATATAATGCTCCAAATCATGCTGAAAATCATGAACCTTTTTTGTGAATTCCCTATCATCATTATGATATGTAAGAATTCTATCATAATATTTCATAGCGGATTCTGTAGAAAGTCTTTTTATACCAGGTGGAAAATCCATATTAATATTTTAATATATCTATGAAATTATAGCAACTTGTGGAAATATTAACTTTAAAAAGAGAGTGGTTATTTTTGTATTTTCTATCTATTACAATAAGCTTTTCAGTTTGTTTAGGGAATTATATATTCCGAAAACGACTGATATTTCAAATAAAGAGGATGTCTGGGATTTCCTCTTTTAGTCAATTCACCCATCTTAACCCAATTAAGATTTTTTGTTGCCAACTTATTTTTTATCTGGATTAAACAATCTTTTAAATAAGATCTTTTATTTATCAAATTTCCCCAAGCGACCCAGACTGTAGAACCATTTTTTATAATACTCATTATTTTTTGTAAGTTTTTTTTATGTTCTTTCAAATTAATTTTATTACTCAGATAATTAGGATTAGTAGCTCGTTGTGGGTATATATTTAACATAACTACAGAATCAAACCCACTTTTGCAAGCAAAACTTTTAACTTTCTTCATTGTTGGATCATCTTTTTCTGGAGTAGCTATACTAGGATTAATACCAAAGCAATATAGTATTTTCCCCCCTTGTGTTCCAAGGGCATAACGATACTTATTATCCTGGGATTTTAAATAAATCTTTGTAATTTTTAGTTTGTTTCTTACCGTCATATTTTCCTCCTATACATAGATAATGTCTGCAAAACATGAAACTTAACTATTTTTCATAAAAAATATTTTTTTTCCAAAAGCATTAAGTTTTGGCAATTACTCCCATTCTATAAATCAGGTAAGCAGATTTTTTGTTTATAAAAACGATTTCACTGAAGGAGTATAGAATGCCAGACAAAGGAAAAATAATGTCTCAAATCTATTATGAGAGACAGAGCAAATTACTCAATCTGTATCAGGAGTTATATGTCAGAAAAGAAATGGATGATAGTGAAACTGTCGTAGCTCTTAGAATGATTGGCTTTAGCGAAACGATTGCTGCTAATCGGGTGAAAGAATGGGCGGCACTTATTACTACCATTGCGCCTTATACAGACAAAGTTAAAAAACAAAAGCTTAAAGAGCGTGCTTCTTTGGAGAAGTATGTACTCCAAATGCAACTTGGGAAAAAATATTATCTGCGGTTAAAATACAAACGAAAGGAATTATCGAAGGACGATACTGTGAAGAAACTAGTCAAGTCAGGGTGCAAAGAGGAAATAGCTAAGGAGCTGGTTAAGGAATGGGAAGCACAGCGATAATTAAATCTTTATTTTAATAGACATTCCAATGATGACTCTGAATAATTAATATGCTTTAAGGAAAATAGACCCGGTTAGTTCGGCGTCCTTATCAAACATCAGATAAGGTTTTAAGGCTCGTGTCTGATTTTTTGTGTAATTGACAGATTTTCATTAGAACGGAACCAGATAAGGTTTTAGGTCTGTTTTTTTACAAATTCGCTACACACTATGTTCTCGCTCACATTATTTTTTCAAAATCAACATATTTATAAAATTTACTTTCTTTACTTATTCTAATTTCTTCAATATCAAATATTTTTTTATCCGATTGTTTTTTTATAATTTTTTCAATTTCTGGTTTTAATATTTTTAAATCATCAGTTATTATTTCATATACAATAACCAAATCTATTCCAACATAATCATGTATAATTCTATTTCTAAAACTTTTAATTTGCTGCCAATTGATATCAGAATTTTCGTTTTTTAACTTTTCCGTTATTTTTGAAATGTTTTCACCAATATTTGCCAATAGTGTTAATGAAGCATTTAAATTCATTTGCTCATTTAACTCAAACAATTCATCAGCATCATTTATTCCTTCGGTATATTTCCATATCTTTCCAATGTATTCTAAAATATTGATTAAGTACATTAAATCATTATTTTAATTGGGTAACATATACCATATCCTTTTTAGCACGATGCAAAATAATTGGATTTGCGTATTTTTTTAACATAATATCTACTTTTTTTTCTGTAATTTCCTCAAGGTCCTTTTTTAAGGACAGCAAATCTTTGAGGCTATAATTATCCAAGTCTATATAAAAATCAATATCATTTGCTTTTTCACCTCTTGCAAATGAACCAAAAACTCCTATTTTATCTAAATTGTATTTTTTGAGTAAATTTTCGTTTTTAATAGCCTGCTCTAAAACATTAAATGTTTCGATATTCATAATAATGATATTACAATACTAATTAAATTTTGTCAAATTATACACTATCTATCCACGTCCCTGGCCATGCCAGAGTATTTCGCATAACTACATAATACGGATTCCGCATGCGCCTCATCATTTGCATAAAGAATGTTTCGCACCAGGATATAACGCAAAGGAAATCATCCCTTCAATCTTAAAAGCCAATTAATTCCAGATACATTTGAATGGACAATAGATTATCTAATCAACATGTTTTTGATTAGGTCATCTTTTGAAATTAAATGGATATTAATACCTTCAACATTTATTATTTATTTTTGTTTAGACACTGTATAAACTCCAAGAAAAACCATCATTACCAAAATACCAATTCGCTTGTTGCCGTCAAGGAAAGGATGATTTTTAATAAGAGAGAAAGCAAGATGAGCAGGCATTGCCTGAATACTTGGATACAGATTCTGCCCTCCAAAAGTATGAAAAGGCGAATTGATGGATTGGTCCAGCATATGAGCATCACGCACTCCATCAATACCGCCACTTCGAGAAATAAGTCTATTATGTAAGGCAATTACATCATCAATAGAGAGGCGTATGCAGGTCACTTTGCCAATGACTCGAATGCAGCAATATGTTTATTAAGTATTTCATCGCCTGCAGCAATTACTTCATTGGTTGACGCATCTAAGAATTCAGTAGTGTTTTTTTCTGCCACAGGAGTAAAGGTAAGAATTACTCTTCCTGTTGGAACTTCACGAGGAACATCAATTATAAGCCGCCGGTCAGCCGGTATAGTTACCGTTTGTTCAATAATCATGCGTCCCTCCGGTCTGTGTGATGAGCGGAATATATTTATGCGCCACCATACGGCGTCGCGACATCATAAGGTAAGTGTAGCATGAAAAGATACAATCAGCAAGAAAGAAATGTGATAAATGGAAAGAGAACAAAAAACGTGGAGATAAAAAATGAAAGCTAGAAATAAATTCAGCTACCCTACTCCGGGTCTTTGTAAAATTGCACCTTGTTTTCTTTTTATATTTCATCATAAACGACAGAGAAGGCTGCCTCACATGGATCAGCGACAAGACACTGACAAACCTCGCTACCACCCTCAAATCCATAAGTATAAAAGTCTTAAAGAACCTGTTTTTTGGCTTTTTAAGACCTGACTTTTTGTCAACCATAGTTTACCACTTATTATAGGACATAAAATTCAATGATTACCGAATATCAGGTTTTAGAGACTGAAATCTATACGAAATGGTTTTTTCCTCCTTAAAAAAGCGGTAAAACTTGCCAAGGAGGTTTAAGAAATGGCTTTAAAACTTAAAAAGTGGGACGTAACGGAACACATGGATAACGAGGAGTATATTTCCGAATACTTAAAAGCGGCTTTTGAAAGCGGAGACATCTCTGAAATCACCCGAGCCTTGAGCGATGTCGCCCGTGCCCGCAACATGACCGACCTTGCCGCTAGAATGGGTATCAGTCGCCAAGGATTATATAAAACCTTATCCGAAAACGGCAATCCTGAATTTGCCACTATTCAGAAACTTATTACCGCCTTAGGGTTGCAAATGAGTATAATCGCACCTACCAAATCTCCTAGAAAGCGAGTGCATTCTAAACCAATTTCTTGATTATTGGAGTTATAAATAACGATATGTTTTCTGAAAATGGATATAGTTTTTTGAAGTTCCAAATTGGAACCTCAAACGAAGGAAAAGGAGGAAGGCGTTTTATGCCTTTTGTTTTTACAGAACAAGGGGTTGCGGATTTTAATCAATATAAACAATCTCCCGCTTGAGTGTATAACCCGCAGTCCATGTCTGCTACCCCGCGCTTTATCGCGACGTCCATGTCGCGGCGCTATTGCTTGGCAGCATCTCCAATAGATGCTGCCCGCCTGTGGCGCAAAGAAATCCGCACACAGGCGTCCATGTTGCAACTTTGAAGCAAAAACCATCTTCGCACAGTCTATATAAAGAAGAATAATATGGGGCACGAAGATGAATGAAAATAAAGTAATACTTATTCAAAAAATGATTTACGAGATTCGCGGGCAAAAAGTCATGCTCGATAGTGACTTGGCGAAATTGTACGAAGTAGAGGTTAAAGCTCTTAACCGGGCTGTAAAACGTAATGCCAAACGCTTTCCAGATGATTTTATGTTTCAACTTTCTAATAAAGAATGGGAAAACTTGAAGTGCCATTTTGGTACTTCAAGTTTGCGGTACCAAAATGGCACCGCAAAAATGGTCAAAAAAATCAGATACAATCCATTTGCATTTACAGAACAAGGGATATCTATGCTTTCAGGGCTTTTGAACAGCGATATAGCTATAAATGTGAATATTCAAATTATGCGGGCCTTTGTCCAACTAAGACAATATGTTTTTTCGCAAAGCGGAACAAATGACCAAATTGCAGAACTTCGAAAGCTTCTAATGCTTTACATTGAAAAAAATGACAAAAGAGTAAATGAAATCATAATTGCTTTAAATAATCTCATAGCGCAACCACCTGAGTCAAAACGAAAAATTGGTTTTAAACCGGATTAAAGTTGTAGCGAGGGCGGAGGCAGAGGGGTTGCGGATTTGAATACAGCTTATAGTTCCCGTGATTTTGCATAAAGAATGTTTCGCACCAGGATATAACGCAAAGGAAATCATCCCTTCACTGAAGGAGTATAGAATGCCAGACAAAGGAAAAATAAGCATCAATAACGTTACATTTTTTTCCTATTTTGCCAATTTATGTTATAATGATAACGACAACTTAAATAAATTGAGTCACGAAAAAGGTGTGTACTTTGCACGTTTTTCCGAAGAATTTGGTGTATTGATGCCATGAATTCAACATTACTGTAAGCATTTTTCAGTTACTTTACCTTAAGCCGCAAACTTTCTTCAAATTAGGAAAATTAATCGACCGTTTTTTTTACACA
>WQZP01000005.1 GCA_009780675.1 Spirochaetaceae bacterium
GCACAAGAAGTAATACATGAGAGCGTGAATCTTGAAAAAGTGACTCAGGAGATAAGCTCAGGTATGAACGAAATGGCAAATGGAGCTGATGAGATAAATGTGGCTGTAAACCATGTCAATGAAGTAACTGTTAAGAACCGTGAAGCAATTGAGACTTTAATTAAGGAAGTCTCACGATTTAAAGTCTAATTTTAAGTTTAATAAGCAGTTTTTATAGAGCCTGTCCAAAGCGCATGGTTGGATAGGCTCTAATTTTATGTCCTCATATTCCTATGCAACACTCTAAAGTTTTGTCTATCCATATTTATTGTCAGTTTATACATATTTATTGACAATATTATTATTTGGATAGTATATTTTTATAATGACTCTAGTTTTAATACAAAATAATAGCATCATAATAGGCATCAGATGACAACAAAACTATATGGATTTCATATACGTCCTATTTTTTTATTAACTATACCACTAAAATTTTGCAAACGAGGTTTTTTATGAAATTAAGTATTCGGGTACCATTGATTATAGGGGTGGTGATGCTAATAATGGTTATTAGTATTAGCATAATATCATTGCAGATTAGTTCTTCTATATTAGAGAAAACAATTCTTGATGGTATAGGTGATAAAAACGAATCAAATGCAGAGCTTTTAAGCGCCACTATAAGTGGTCGTCTCGATGTACTCTGGGAAATTGCTAACCGCTCACAAACCAGGACCATGGACTGGGAAATTATACAGCCGAATCTGAGGCCAGATGTATCCCGCCTTGGTTTTGAGGAATTGGGTTTAGTATTTCCTAATGGCTTTACCCGTTACGTTTTGGATCCCTCAACTACAAACTTGGGAGACAGGGATTACATCATAAGGGCTTTTGCCAGAAATGTTTCGATTTCTGACGTAATTATCAGCCGTCGTACTGGTGATCCTGTTGTAATGTTCGCAGCGCCGATCTTTCAAAATGATAACTCTGGCGCTCCTGTTATTGGTGTATTGATAGGCCGCAAGGATGGCGGAGAAGCTCTTTCTGATATGGTTCTTGGTTTGTCAAGCATAATGCCAAGCGGGTATAGCTATCTTGTTAACAATGAAGGGACAATCATAGCGCACCGAAACGCTCAACTGGTAACAAGCCAGTTTAACCCCATAAGAGAAGCAGAAAATGACCCTTCTTTAAGGCCATTGGCTGATTTGATTACAACAGCATTAAGGGAACGAAACGGAATTTCAAGATACACATACGAGGGAAATACCCTGATAGGGCACTATACGGAAGTTCCAGGTTTTCCATGGCTGCTTTTTAGCATAATAGAAAAGAGTGATGTAGACAGCCATCTCGTACAAAAACGTACTATTATTTTTACAATAGGGTCGATCTTTGTAACTATTGGTCTTGTTGTAGCATTTCTCGTAGGAATATCAATTGCTAAACCAGTGAAGCGCGTATCCCAGACCTTAAGGGATATTTCCGAAGGTGAAGGGGATTTGACTAAAACCATTGTTCTCCATTCAAAAGATGAAGTTGGGGATTTAGCGATTTATTTTAACAAGACACTGGGAAGTATCAGAAGCCTCGTAGGTGTAATAAAATACAAAGTTAATGCGCTTACAAATACTGGCTATGAACTATCTGTCAATATGGATAGGACTTCAAAGTCAGTAGATGAAATTTCTGCAAATTTTGAAAATATAAAGGATCTGGAAAACAAGCAGGAAAAAGGCTCGACTGAAGTTGGCAGGGCGCTTGAAAATATTAAGAACAGCATTGAGAACCAGAACAAATTGATAACAGAGCAGTCCGGCAGTGTAAGTACATCATCTTCTGCCATTGAAGAAATGACAGCTAACATACAATCAGTGACCAGAACACTAATAGAAAACAGTAAGCATGTTGAAACTCTTGCCGGAGCATCGGAAGATGGCAGAACAGCAGTTCAGGCAGTAGTGCAGGAAATACAGGAAATAGCGCGTGATTCAGAGGGTCTTCTGGAAATAAATTCAGTAATGAATAATATAGCTGAGCAGACAAACCTTCTATCAATGAATGCAGCAATTGAAGCAGCTCATGCAGGCGAGTCAGGCAAAGGTTTTGCAGTTGTAGCCAATGAAATCCGGAAACTTGCAGAATCATCTGGTCAGCAATCCAAAACTACTGCAGATAAGTTAAAAAAGATAAAAGCCTCTATAGACAATATTACCAAGTCATCCGATGAAGTACTTGCCCGATTTGGAGCCATAGATCATGGTGTAAAAACAGTTTTTGAACATGAAACAAATATCCGGCATGCAATGGAAGAACAGGAAGTTGGAGGTAAACAAATACTTGCTTCCATAGGCCGCCTTAGAGAGATAACTGTATCTGTCCAAAAAGGGTCAGAAGATATGTACAAGGCAAGTAATGATTTAGTCAGGGAAACAGACGAATTTATGGTAATAAGCAATGAAGCCATAAAAGGAATGAATGAAATAGTTAGCGGCGCTCTAGGTGAGATAAAGATAGCAGTAACCCATGTAAGTGAAATGAGTACAGAAAACAACAAGAACTTTGAAGATCTTAAAAAGGAAACCTTAAAGTTCAAAGTTACCACAGGAAAAGAAAAACAAAAAGTACTTGTAGTGGATGATGATGAAACCCATCTGGCTATGACCAAAACTTTTCTTGAGAGCGACTATGAGGTTATAACTGTTAATTCATGTATGGAAGCTTTAAAGCTACTTTATCAGGGACTAGACCCTAATTATATTTTATTGGATTTAATGATGCCGGAAGTAGATGGCTGGGATGCTTATGATAGGATAAAAGCGCTCAGTAATTTACACCATGTTCCAATAGCGATTTTTACCTCATCGGATGACCCTAAGGATCAGGAACGTGCCAAGCAAATGGGAGCTGCGGATTACATAAAGAAGCCTTCTAAAAAGAGCGAGTTATTGGACAGAATAAAAAAGACTCTGGAAATGTATAAATAGGATGAGATGAATAAAGGGGAGTTTGGATTTTTTATTAACTCCCCTTTATTGTTTGTTATTTGTTGGAAGCGTCATATTTTTCCAGCCAGCTTCGTATATTATCCACTAAATTCTCTGCGTATGATATAAATGCGTTATTTTGAGCCAGTACCCCGGCCAAATCACCTTCTTTTGCCATTGCTTCAAGTTGTTTAGCTGTTTTTCTTGCTTCTTCCGCGCCAATGACATCGCTGATGCCTTTTGCACCATGTATACTTATTACATAATCTTTCAATGTGTTTTCTGAAACATTGCGCAATTTAGCCAGAGCCTCTGGCATTTTGGTAACATAGAGGCGCAAGAAGCGCAGATACATATTTGTATCTCCCTCATATAGTTCGAGCCCTTTATCCACATCTATTCCTGGTATTTTAATTTCCATATCTTCTTCCTTATATTTTCTATAATTATATTCTATAATATTATTGACCAGTATTAATAATTATGATATATCAATATATTGAAATTTAATATATGGTGGGAAAAATGTACGCACTTGTAGAGATCAAAGGTAGACAATACAAAGCAGAAAAAGGATCACAGCTTAAAATTGACAAAATTGAGGCTGAAAAAGGCAATACTATAGAATTTGATAAAGTATTAATGGTTAATAATGATAAGGATATTAAAATTGGTTCTCCTTATCTTGATGGTATTAAAATTGCGGCAACAGTTGAAGATCAAATAAAAGATGAAAAAATTGTTGTTTTTAAATACAAAAAGAGAAAAAATTATCAGAGAACTAAAGGGCATAGACAGCAATATACTATTATTAAAGTAAATGATATTACGGGTGTTTAAAACCGCGTGAGAAACGACTGTGGAGGCATTGGGGATGGATCCCCTAATTTTAAAAATAGATTTATGCCTTAATTCAAATAATATAATTAAGTATGTAACAGCAGAAGGGCACGCTGGAAAATCTCCAGCAGGAGAAAATATTATTTGCGCAGCTGTGTCTGTTTTACTTAGGTCTGCTTATCGGACAATAGTAAAAAACAGCAAAGTAGAAGCTTGTATTAACGCTAAAAGTGAAGGGAGCCTTTATTTTAGGGTTATACAGTATGAGGAAAGCCAGGCAGAGTGGCTAAAAGGGATAAGTGATTATCTCTTAACTGGTATAAAAGATATTAAAACAGAATCTCCTGATTCTATTAAAATTATTATTACTGTTGAAATTTAGCTATACTAATCAGGGTATAACTAATAGCTTAGAGGAGTTATAAAATGGCACATAAGAAAGGTGGCGGAAGCTCAAAAAATGGAAGAGAATCTCATTCCAAAAGGCTTGGCATTAAAAGATATGGTGGAGAAGTTGTTACAGCAGGAACTATTATTGTAAGACAACGCGGTACAAAATATCATGCTGGAGTTAATACAGGTCTTGGCACAGACCATACTATTTTTGCCAAAGAATCTGGAAAAGTAGTATTTCAGAACAAGAAAGGCAGAAAATTTGTTGCTATAGAGACACAGTAACAGGAGCGCTGTGAGCGGGTTTGTTGACGAAACAATATTAGATGTCAATTCCGGAAAAGGTGGTCCAGGAGCTGTTTCTTTTAGGAAAGAAAAGAATGTTCCCAGAGGAGGACCTGACGGAGGAGATGGCGGGAAAGGTGGTAATATTGTTTTTAAGGTAAAAAATAACCTAAAAACCCTTTCCGACCTTAGGCATAAAAAAATATTTAATGCAGAAAACGGAAAATCCGGAACAGGGCGCAGAAAACATGGAAAAGACGGCGAAGATGCTGTAATCCAAGTTCCTCCCGGAACAGTTATAAAAAATCCCGATACAGATGAAATAATCAAAGATCTCGCAGAATTCCCCAATAATGAAGAATGGGTTTTTCTTAAAGGTGGCAAAGGGGGTATGGGAAATTCCAATTTTGCAACTTCTACAAAACAGGCGCCAAGATATGCCCAGCCTGGATTGCCTGGAATATCCAGAACAATAAAAGTTGAACTAAGCATAATTGCAGATATTGGCTTTGTCGGATTCCCGAATGCCGGCAAATCAAGCCTTCTCAACAGATTAACAAACGCAAACCCTAAAATAGCAAGTTATCCATTTACTACAAAAATACCAAACCTTGGTGTATATAAAATAGGAGATAACGACATTATACTTGCGGATATACCCGGAATCATAGAAGGGGCATCAAGGGGAGCAGGTTTAGGGATAAAATTCCTCAAACATATCAACAGGACAAATGGCCTTCTGTTTCTTATTGATCTTTCTGATGAAAATTTTTTAGAGAGCTTTGATGTACTTTTAAATGAACTTAATTCTTTTTCAACAGAACTTGCTTCAAAAAAGCGGGTCATTTTAGGTACAAAAACCGATATCGAAGAAACAGAAAAATCACTAAAGTTACTTAAAAAGAAATATCCTGATGAAAAAGTATACGGAATATCTGTTTTTTCTGGAAAAGGGTTAGAAAATATAAACAAAATCTTTTATTCATTATTATCCACGGATGCCTCGCTCTCCCTGGATGCTTCGCCAGATGAACCCAAATGAAAATAGCTGTTTTTGGCGGTAGTTTTAATCCGCTCCATGTAGGACATATTTTTATAGCTAAAGCAGTAAAATCAGAACTTGGGTATGAAAAAATAATATTTGTCCCTTCAAATATTTCATCGCATAAAGAAGATTTATCTGGAGTTAGTTCTTTGGCAAGACTTGAAATGATAAAAGAAGTTATAAAAGAATATGATGACTTTATTATTGATTCATCTGATATAGAGCGCGGCGGTGTATCGTATTCGATAGATACAGTAAACCATATTTATAAAAATTACAAGTTTGACGGGAAGCCCGGGTTTATTATTGGCGATGATCTTCTTAAAGATTTTCCAACATGGAAATCTGTAGAAAAGCTAAAAGAGTTAATAGATCTTATTGTTGTAAGAAGATTATCAGATGAAAAGCTGGACTCAAATCTTCCTAACTACTATATTAAAAATATGATTAAAACTATATCTTCAACAGAGATAAGAAAAAGAGTTAAACAAGGAAAGACAATTAAAGACCTGGTGCCTGAAAGTGTGAGGTCAAAAATTATTAAAAATGGATATTACAGATAATTTAATAAATAAAATTGACATTTACCTAAAACAGAATCTTTTAATAAAGAGGTATAAACATTCAATTTCCACAGCTCGTACTGCGAAAAATCTTTGTAAACTATTTGGTATAGATAATAAAAAAGGGTATCTTGCAGGGCTTTTGCACGATATTGCAAGAGATATTGATATTGATGATTTGTTCAAAATAGTTTCCAGAGATGGCAATACTATAAGCAGCGAAGAAAAAGAAGACCCTGTATTGCTTCATGCAAGGGCTGGGGCTGTAATTACAAAAGAATTATTTAATATTGACGATATTGAAATAATTGAATCAATTCAGTTGCATACTACAGGGAATATAGGAATGGGAGATCTTGCAAAAATTATTTATATTGCAGATTATATTGAACCGGGCAGAAAATATATTACCAAAGAATATCTTGAAGGTCTTAGAGGCAAGTCACTTAATGAAATGTTTGAAATAGTAGTAAAATCTGTAGCAGATTATCTTTCAAAAAAGGGGCATATAATTTCAACAAAAACATTACAGCTTTTGGAGGAGTTTGAAAATGAGAGGAAAAAGTAAAGCAATTGACAGAAATGTCATATTTTTATCCCTGATTCTTATTATTGTTACATTTACAGTTATTTTTATTTTCAGACAACTTCGCTCAGATGAATTTATGCTTAAAATGGAGAAGAATGAATACATAACTATAAGCTTTAATGTAGGAGAAGGCAACACATTACTTTTCTCCAAACTGCTTATTTTTAGCCCCAACACATATAACGCAGCTATTTTTAATATACCTACAAATTTCAGAACTATTATTGAATCCATATCCAGGCTGGACAGGCTTGATACCCTGTTTGATTTTAAAAGACCAGAAAGAATGATTCAAAGAATCGAAGCAATTACAAATATGCCTGTAGATTTTTATGTTAATATTGAGCCGGGTAATCTTATAAAAATCGTTGACCTATTGTTTGGTCTTGAATTATTTATAGCAAACCCTTTTGAAATAATAAATGATTATGAAATAACATTACTCCCTTCTGGCAGCAATGTTCTGGATGGTGAAAAAACATTGGTATTTTTGACTGCAGGCGCTTTAAATGAAAATGATGCAGATATTATTGGAAGGTGGCATAAATTCCTCCAGGCTTTTATGAAAAAGACAGCAGACAGATCATTATCTTTTGAAAATCGTGATATGTTTAATAAGTTTTATTCACTTTTTTCAACAGATATGAATAAAAAATCATTTAAATCTTTTGTTTCCATACTTGATAAAGTTAATACAGACAGGATGATTTTGCAGCGGGTTTTGGGTGACAGAAGAACAATTGATGACCAAACCTTGCTTTTTCCTTATCATGATGGTAACTTACTCAGGGAAACAATAAACCAGACATTGCTTTCTCTTAAAAATGAAGATGTAATAAGTGAAGAAGCAATTATCAGAGTTGAAATATTAAATGGTACAAATACTCCGGGGCTAGCTGCAAGGACTGCCCATTTTTTTACAAACCTTGGATTTGATGTGGTATCAGTAAGAAATGCGGATAGAAATAACTATGAAAGAACAGTAGTTATTGCAAGAGGCCGTAATGCTTTAGCTGCCAACAGGGTTGCAGGTATTATAAGGTGTACCAATATTGAATTCAGTAACGAAAGACAATCTATTGCAGGTGAAGATAATATAATTTTTAGTTCTACTGCTAATCAGGCAGATGTAACGGTAATTTTAGGGCAGGATTTTGATGGAAGATATGTTAGATAAAAAAAACAAAGTTATTAAAGTTGCTGAATTTATAGATGAGCTTAAAGGGATTAATACAGTTGCTCTTGATTTAACATCTTATAATGGGTGGACCGATTATTTTATTATTACAACTGTAAGCAGCGCTACACACCTTAAGGGGATGTATAATAATATTCAGGATATTTTAAATAAGCTATCTATTGAACCTTTTTTTCGCCATAAAAAAATTGATAACGAAAACTGGGTTTTAATAGATTGCGGCTATTTTGTTATACACCTTATGGATAAAGAACACAGGGAATTTTATGACCTTGAGAAGCTATGGTTTAAGGGCGAAGTTATCTTTTCTCGTTAAAATCATCAAAATTTAAAGTATCGTTTGGCTCAAAATCTTCATATTCTTCATCAAGCAGGTCATTATCAAGATCAGAGTCAGTGTCCTCTAAAGATAGATCGCTCTCTTCCTCAAATTCATCATCTGGAAACTCATCATCAAAGTTATTTGAAAAGTCATCAAAACCATTTGAAAATTCGTCAAAATTGTCATCAAAATCATCATTATTTTCAGTAATATCGATAAATTTTTTAGACGCTTCATCCGAATTATTGATTTTATGCTCCTCTTTACCGGATGTATCTTTATTATTTTTTTGACCCATAAAAAATCCTTGTTAAATAATATCATTATCATAGACTTTTGTAACAAAAAAAAATAAGTTATTTTAATTAATTAAATTTTTCTATAAAATATAAAAGATTTAATTTATAATACAATACCATATATTGTTTATTTACTATTATACAAATAAAGATTATAATCATGACAGAAGCTTTAAACACTATTTCATATGCAAAAATTAATTTACACCTTGATATAGGTAATATAAGACCGGATGGTTTTCATGAAATATATTCTTTTTTTAAGGCTATATCGCTGCATGACGAGATACAAATCATTATAAATAAGGATACAAATAGGAAAAATATAGAAATTGGGGGTAATTTTTCCTGTAATAGTGAAAATAATCTTATTTATAAAGCAGCTGCACTGTTCATGGAAAAATTGGGTTCACATTTTTCTGTGAAATTTAATGTCAATAAAGTGATTCCAGAAGGAGGCGGACTTGGGGGAGGCTCAAGCAATGCCGCAGCAGTACTTAAGGCGCTAAATACCTATTTTAATAATTTTTTTAGTAAAAATGATCTTAAAAAAATTGCGGCTATAATTGGTAGTGATATCCCTTTTTTTCTTGAAGAGTCTACCATAGCTCTTGTTACAGGAAGGGGAGATATTGTAAAACCACTTTCCATTACTATGCCTGAGTATCAATTACTGCTGGTTTATCCTGGTTTTAATGTGAAAACTGCTGATGCATATTCATGGCTTGATGATGATAGGGGAAATAATAAGCATAATATTAACGAATTAGATAATTCTATGCTTTTAGAGCATCCATCCAGGTGGAAATTTTCAAATTCTTTTAAGAAATCGCTTGAAAAACGTTTTGAAATATATGATAGAATATTTTCAGTTTTTAATAATAAAGCGGATTTTTATGATATTACTGGAAGTGGTTCTATTGTTTATGGTGTTTTTACAGATAAGGGGAATCTTGATAGCGCTTACAGCGATATGAAAAGATTTTGCCCTAAAGTCTGGATAACAAATATGGTTAGCAGATTTAGCTAAGCTATTTTTGCTTTTGAACACTAAAATTTGTGTAGGGATTATTATGGAAATTACAGATGTCAGAATTAGAAAGGTGGATGGTGGGGGAAAGTTAAAAGCATATGTAACAGTTACTTTTGATGACTGTTTTGTGATTCACAATTTAAAGGTTATAGATGGAAAAGAGGGATCTTTTATTGCTATGCCTAGTAGAAAAACAAAAACAGGAGAATATAAAGATGTTGCTCACCCAATAACTCCGGATTTTAGATCACATCTTCAAGATAGGATATTGCAGGAGTTTAGCAAACAGGAAGCATAGGTAATTGAAAACAGCTTCACATATAGACAGACTCTAAATAATAATATAGTATAGGCTTTATATTGGGGCGTCGGCAAGCGGTAAGCCAGCGGGTTTTGGTTCCGCCATTCGCAGGTTCGAATCCTGCCGCCCCAGAAAATAATTCAGGCAAGCCCCATGAAACCGGGACATTCCTGTTAAAATAAATTATAGTAAGAAATTATATCGTAAGGAGAATTCAGATGGAAGTTAATACTTTGGCTGTTGAAACAAGAACTATTCTTAAAAAAGGAACTACTAAAACCGCCAGAAAAAATAAAAATATTCCTGCAGTTGTTTATGGTCGTAATACACCAAAACACATTTTAGTAAACGAAAGAGAATTTGAAAAAAAATTCCATAAAGTATCTGAAAATACTATTATTACCCTTTTGGAAAAAGATAATAAATTGGGTGATGTTCTTATTAAAGATTATCAGGAAGATTTAAGAACTCAAAAAATAATGCATATCGACTTTTTTGAAGTTGATACTTATAAAAAGTTAAGGACAAATGTCCCTATTCTGCTTGCTGGAACTGCTGTTGGAGTTAAAGCAGGTGGTATTCTTGAACACCTGCTTCACACTATTGAAGTTGAATGTTTTCCAAAAGACATACCAGAAAAAATTACAGTAAATATTGAAAATTTGGAAATTGGCGATTCTATATATTTTAGGGACTTGGAAAAAATAGATAATGTAAAATTTCATGGACAAGAAGATGCTCTAATAGTGCATGTTATCCATTTCAAAGCAGTTACTGAAGAACCAGCAGCAGCAGAAGCAGCAGCGACTGAAACACCAGAAGCAGCTGGAGCAGCGCCTAAAGCAGGTGGAGCTGCGCCCAAGGCCGCTGGAGCTGCACCTAAAGCAGGTGGAGATAATAAACCTGCGTAGAATTTTTGTTGGGCTTGGAAATCCAGGAGAAGAATACAGGCTTACCAGGCATAATGCAGGTTTTCTTGCTATAGAAGTTTTATCAGAAAAAACCAATATTAAATTAAAAAAAGGTTTTTTTTCTAATTATTTATATGGAAAAGGGGTTTATGAAGGAGAAGAAATATTCCTCGTAAAACCCCTTACTTTTATGAATAGATCTGGTCTGATTTTAGAATCTGTATTTAAAAAAGCAGATGCAGATTTGGATAATTTAGTTGTTATATGCGATAATATGGATCTTTATCCTGGAGCGCTCCGACTAAAAAAAGAAGGTGGAGATGCTGGTCATAATGGGCTGCATTCTATAATTCAACAAGCAGGGACAGGAAATTTTGGCCGTTTTTATATTGGTATAGGCAGACCAGTTGATAAAGAGAAAGTTTATGAACATGTTTTAGGGATTCCCGAAGAACCTGAATTAACAATATTTAATAATAGTATTAATCTGGCTGCAGATTATCTGTTAAAAACAGTTACTTCATCTTCTGAAAAGGTTATGAATGAAGTCAACAGAATCAAAAACATCCCAAATACTTAAATCTGTAGAAAAAGCATTATTTCCTGTTTTGGATAAAGAGAATAATAATATCCTTTTGGCTTTTTCAGCAGGAGCAGACTCCACGGTTCTGCTGGATGTTTTGTTCCGGCTAAAAGATAAATTAAAAATTACAACTACTGCAGCATATTTTAATCACTGTTTAAGAAAAAAAGATGAAATAGAAAAAGAAATCAATATTGCAAAAAATAATTGTTACATACGTAATATTCTGTTTTTTACAGGAGAAGATAACGAAGGAATTATAGATAAATTTTCCAGGAGAGATGGAATTGAAGCTGCTGCAAGAAGAGCAAGGTATTGTTTTTTAAATGACTTGGCCCAAAAAAATAACTGTAAATATATTGCTGTTGCCCACAATCTGGAGGACAATTGTGAAACAATTATAATGAGATTTTTTCAGGGAAGCGGGCCAGAGGGGCTAAAAGGGATTGGAGAAAAATACGGAAATATTATAAGACCATTAATAAATGTAAAAAAATCAGATATTTTTGAATATCTCGAAGAGAATAAAATAGAATTTTCCCATGATTCAACTAATGCAGAAAATGACTATTTAAGAAATAAAATCAGAAAAGACCTTATCCCTGCCATAAAAAAAGTTTTTCCAGGGTATGAGAAGGCGCTTTTTTCTCTTGCCGGGAAGATGACTAACGCAGATAGCATTATTGATGAGAAACTTTCAGAAAAAATAGAATGGGAAAAAAAAGGGAGCGCTCTTGTTACAGAGTATGACAAATTTGCATCTCTTCCTGAATATTTAAAAATAAAAGCAATATATAGTGCTTTTAATATTACTGAAGATAGCGGTGAAAGACTCCCTTATAAATTTTTAAAACCTCTTTTTTCAAAAAAATCAGGAAAAAAAAGTCATATTATCTTAAAAGGTCATAATTATACTCTTGAAAGAGAAGGAAAAAGCCTTTTTTGGAAAAGGGATATTGAAAATATAAAGAAAAATAGTTATTATTTTAAAATAGAACCGGAAAAAGAGTATGAATTGCCTGTTATATCTGATGGAAATAACAAAAAAATTTATATTTACTCAGAAGTTGTAAAAAAAGCCGAGTGTGCAAAGAATGACCTATGGATACCGGTTGAAAAACTTACTTTTGATATCTATATCAGGAACAGAAATGAAGGGGATTTTATAGTTTTTGGATATGGTAAAAAAAGCATAAAAAAATTGTTTTTGGAAATGGAAATAGAGCGGTATTTTAGAGATTTAATACCAATAATATGTAATAATGAGGAAATATTGGCTGTATGGGGTTCTGTTTTTAATTACAGCAACAGGGTTTCAAAGTTAATATTGGATACAGATAACAATAATAACATTGATGTTCTATTATTTAAATCAAAATTTTCTTAGAGTTAGATTTTGATTTATCAAGGCGGGAATAAATGAGCGATGATAACAATGAAAAAAATAAAAATAATCCCAAAGGTCCTACAGGGCCGTTTAAATATAATTTTGGAAATAATAGATTTGCCCTTTTTTTTCTTGTAACACTTATAGGTCTTTTTCTTATGATGTTTGTTTTTAATGATTCAAACAGTGTAAGAGATATTTCGTACACAGAATTTCTTAGAGCTCTGGAAGACAACAATATTGAAAGTGTAAAGATATTTGATAACCAGGAAATACAGGGAAATTTTATACCCAATGCATCAGGCCGGCCCACACAGTTTAAGACCAGAATACCTTATTTTGATGACAGACTTTTATCAAGGCTTGAAGATCAAGGGATAAGAGTTACCGGAGCAGTAAGAAATGTTTCAACTTACAGGCTTCTTATTGATTTGATTCCATGGGTTATAGGATTTGGCTTTATATGGTTTATGTTCAGGCAGATGCAGGGTGGCGGCAATAAAGCTTTGGGGTTTGGAAAAAGCAAAGCAAAACGGTACATGGATACTGATAAAAAATTTACATTTGCAGATGTGGCAGGTCAAAAAGAAGCAAAATTTGAACTCCAGGAAGTTGTTGATTTTCTGAAAAACCCTGGTAAATTTATAAAAATCGGGGCAAAAATTCCCAAAGGGGTTCTTCTGGTAGGAATGCCGGGAACAGGAAAAACCCTTATGGCAAAAGCTATTGCAGGGGAAGCTGGGGTCCCATATTTTCATATGTCAGGATCTGACTTTGTGGAGATGTTTGTTGGAGTAGGCGCAAGCAGAGTAAGAGATCTTTTTGAACAAGGAAGAAAAAATGCGCCATGTATCCTTTTTATTGATGAGTTGGATGCAGTAGGTCGAACCAGGGGTGCAGGTTATGGCGGCGGGCATGATGAAAGAGAGCAGACCCTGAACCAGATGCTGGTTGAAATGGATGGGTTTGATACAAAAGATGGGGTAATAATGCTTGCGGCAACAAACAGGCCAGATGTTCTTGACCCAGCTCTTTTACGACCAGGAAGATTTGACAGACAGGTTGTTGTAGATATGCCCGATATAAAAGAACGGGAAGAAATATTGAATATTCATGCAAAAAAAATCCCCATTGGACCAGATGTTGATCTTAAAAGGATCGCAAGAGCTACACCGGGAACGTCCGGGGCTGATATTGCAAACCTTGTTAACGAAGCTGCGCTTTTTGCAGCAAGAAAAAATAAAAAAGCTGTGGCAATGCAGGATTTTGAAGAAGCAAGAGATAAAATATTGCTGGGAGTTGCAAGACATTCCAGAGTTATTTCTCCGGAAGAAAAAAAGGCAACTGCTTATCACGAAGCAGGCCATGCTCTTCTTCATTATATGCTGGAGCATGCAGATCCTCTTCATAAAGTAACGGTTATCCCTCATGGAAGAGCGCTTGGTATGGCGTTATCTCTTCCTGAAAAGGAAATATATTCCAGAAATAGGGGTTGGCTCCTTGACAGGATAAAAATTTGTCTTGGCGGATATGTTGCGGAAACAATAGTTTTTACCAATACTACTACAGGGACACAGAATGACTTGAAGCAAGCAACGCAGATCGCAAGAAAAATGGTTTGCGAGTGGGGAATGAGTACTAAAATAGGGCCTATAGCTTTGGGGCAGGAAGATGAGCCTATCTTTATAGGAAAAGAGATTGCGCAGCATAAAGATTATTCAGAAGAGACTGCAAAGCTTATAGATGAAGAGATAAGGACGATCCTCAAAGAGTGTTATGATGAAACTATGCAGATCATTACAGAACACAAGGATAAACTTGATCTTATGGCAGAAACGCTTGTGGTAAAAGAAACACTTGATGATCTGGAGATAAGAACTTTACTTGGGATAGGTTATAAAAATAAAAATATTGTTATTGAACAGCATCAGCCCCAGCGACATGAGGCGCAAAACAGCCAGGAGACAGATAACAATACTTCTCAAAGTAATGATAATACTGACAAAGAGCAGAATGAAGGAAATAAGAAAGAAGGTGACACTCAAGCCGAGTAAAATAACTATTTTTACAATATTTTTCTCTTTTTTACTGACCATGCCCTTGTATTCCAATGTGAGTACCGAAATTGCAAGGCTCTACTTGACTGCTGCCAATAGTTTTTTTATAAAAGATAAATTAACAGAAACAGAAGTTTTATTAAATAAAGCTGCCCTGTATGACAATCAACTTTCAGATGTTTTTTATATAAATGCCCTTATTAATACAAGGCTTAACGGAGATTTGAACAGGTCAATTAATTATTTAAGAAGAGCTATAACATTCAGAAACTGGGTTATATATAGGGAAAACAGTGCTTTTTTTGAACTTGGAAAGCTCTATGCCAGAATAAAGGATTATGAAAGAGCGTTATCTCTTTTTTATGTTATAAAAGATCAATTTATTAACGACCCTGAGTTTTTGAATTTATACACACTTTCGCTTATACAAACAGGAGATTTTACAAGCGCCCGGGAACATTTGGCTTATGCAATTTCCAAATACCCCAATAATAATCTTTTTATAAACAGGCTTGCAGGAATTGACAGTTCTTTCAGAGATCTTTTGTTAAATAGAGTTCTTGATCATAATACTTTGTATCGATATAGCCCGGAAGTAATTGTTGAATTGTCAAGACTTAATCAGGATAGGGGAGTAAAAAGGGAGCTTATTTCTTTAGCAGAAAGAGCAGGGGATAATAGTATTGAATTGCTTTTTGAAAGAATCACAGTGGCTGGCAGAGCTACTATAAATGATGTTGTACTTTTTTCCAATCTTAATGGTTTTTCTGATTTTAGGAATATCAGAAGAATCAATTCAATGATCGTTGACAGAGAAGTGTCTGGTTTTTTAAGGGAATATTTTAATCTTTATTCAGGCCTTATAAGAGAAGATACAAATAACGATGGTGTTTTTGAAAGAATAATGTCTATTGAAAACGGAATTCCATTGTGGTATAGCGAAGATATGAATCAGGATAATATAAATGATTTTTTTGTAGCGTTCCAAAATGGCGAGCCTGCTTTTATAAACATCGAAGAAAATATGCTTATTGTCTACTATCGATATCCGTTTATCAAAACTGTAATATTATATGACACTAACGAAATTTATAATTTTAGAGATAACAGAACACGTTTTGATATTTTGGAATTTTCAAATCCTTTTGTGCCGCCTTCATTGAAAGTTGCAAATGTCTCCGAGTTATTTAATACCATAAAAAGACACGCAGATACTCATGTAAGAAGTGATTCAGATAATATATTATTTACATACTTCAGGACAGAAAACATTGCAAATTTTTATTCTTATGATCAAATCAATTCAATTGTCCGGAGAGGTGTCAGTAGACATAATAGAACTGTATTCAGAGAGTCGGATTTTGACAGGGATAATATTTTTGAAACCAGAGAGATTTACAGAGATGGTGTTCTTTACGCAATAAAATTTGGTGGCAGCAATAATGGAACATTTGAATTCAAAATTGTTGAAGGGGTAAAATACTGGGATTTTGATGGAGATGGAATATATGATGCAAGAGAATGGTATGAAGAAGGTGGAATAAGGTTCACAGAATTTGCAACAAATATGGATGGAGTATTTAATTTTGCAGCTAAATACGAAAATGGAATACTTGTAGAAGTCAGAAGAAATGATGAATGGAAAAGAGTTACCTACGATAGAATCAATAATATTTATTGGATTGGAGAAGGACGAATAAATATAGATCCTTCGGCAGTTCTCGAATCTGGCACTTATATCTTTTCAGGAAATAATAGAGCATTTATTATAAAAATTGGAAGCGATTATTTTGCTGAGGTAATTAATTGAAAAAAATATTACTAGTTGTTTTTATTACTTTTTGTTTATTGGTATGTTTATTAGCATGTAGATCAACAAAGAATAATGTATATAATGATACTTCTTTAAGATTTTCCGCCCTGCCAGTGAATGTTGACAATATGTTAAGAAATAATGCCCCATTTGCAGCATATATGACAATTTTGAGGCAAAAAAATAATGTTAACATTACTAATGTTGATTTTGAAGAACTTAAAGAGAGAGTATTTAATCATATAATACAAATCTATGAAACAGCAGAAAATGATGACAATTATTATATGGCTGAGTATATTATCTCATCGCTTGAAAGACTAAATATGCTTAATCTTATTACTCCTGAAAAAACTCTTAATGAAATTTTGCTTAACAATATTATAAAAGATTATAATGAAAAAAATTACTTTACTTCCATGAAGAAATTTATTCGTTACATGCAAATAGCGCACCCTTCAAATGAATTATTAATAAAATTTGCAGATCTTGCTGTTGAGATAAATAATAATTTTTATCTTAATATGTTAATCGAAGAATTTAACAGAAGAAGAATTCCTGTTGACCAAAAATATATTACAGCTCTCCAGCAAAGTGATTCTCATGCAGATATGATAGAAGGTACTGTTACAGTCTGGGTCAACAGAGGTATAAGAGTAAGACATGGCGTTGGAATGCCGGACAGGGTAATAGGAAGTGGTTTTTTTATTGACCCAAGAGGTTATTTTATAACTAACTACCATGTAATAGAGAGCGAAGTAAACCCCGAAGTTCAAGGTTTTTCAAGATTGTATATAAGATTACCAGACGCTATAGGGACAAGAGTTCCTGCAAGAGTTATTGGCTGGGACCCGATCTTTGATATTGCTCTTCTAAAAACTGAATATATTCCCAAATACATATTTAGCCCAAGCGGAAGCACGAGGTTTCAGATTGGCGACAGGATATATGCAATGGGTTCCCCTGGGGGTCTTGAAAATACATTGACCTCGGGAATCATCTCTGCCAGAAGCAGAAGGTTTTTGCAAATTGGAGATGCAATGCAGGTGGATGTTCCTATAAATCCCGGAAATAGTGGCGGTCCGTTGTTAAATACCAGTGGAGAGGTTATAGGTGTTATTTTCGCAGGTATTGCCCAGTTTGAAGGGGTCAATTTCGCGATCCCTTCTCACTGGGTCACAGATATTGTGCCTGCATTATACAGAGGCGGGGAAGTTGTACACTCAATGATAGGCTCTGTCATGTATGAAGGGAGAGGTTCGATAGAAGTTGTGTACAATGTGCCAGGAGAAGCTGCTGACAGGGCAGGGCTTAGAAGGGGAGATATAATACTAAGCATAAATGGACAGCGGGTAACAACTGTTATTGAAGCTCAAAAAATATTATTGTCTTTAAGACACGATACTGTCATAGATATAGAATATAGAAGGGAAGGAAAAACAGATAATGTTTTATTGGCTTTAAGCTCCAGAAGGCAAAGAGCTTTTGATAATGCCATGAGAAGAGATTCAATGAGAAATCTTGTTTTACCTCTTTTTGGTATGGAAATAGAACCTTTTGGCAATTTTCTTTTTAGTGAACGTTTTATAGTAAGAAGTATTTATGAAGGTTCTAGCGCAGATGAAATAGGGCTATCTGTCAATGATTCTCTGATTGTAAGGGGTTGGAGATTTTGTTTAAGAGATAGATCCGCTTTATTGCGCATTGAGGTCAAAAGGAGGACAGCAGGTTTTATGCAAAATAATATTTCTTTAATTACTTCAATAGATTTGCGTAATTTATTATAATTAGTTTTTACATTCATACAAAAATATAACTTTTAAAAGGTCTTCGGTAAATTATGGATAATATAAGAAATTTCTGCATAATTGCGCATATTGATCATGGTAAATCTACTCTTGCAGACAGGTTTATAGAAAAAGCTGCTATTGTTGAATCGCGTAACTTCAAGAGCCAAATGCTTGACTCTATGGATATTGAAAGGGAGCGCGGGATTACAATAAAATCTCAGGCTGTTACTATTCCCTATAAGAGCAAAAGCAATAAAAAATATACTCTTAATCTTGTTGATACACCTGGTCATGTTGACTTTACTTATGAAGTGTCAAGGGCAATTTCATCATGTGAAGGGGCTCTGCTTCTTATTGATGCATCGCAAGGGGTTGAAGCTCAAACACTCGCCAACCTTTATCTTGCAATGGAGCACGATCTTGAGATAATACCTGTAATCAATAAAATAGATCTTCCGAGCGCGAATATTGAAAGTGTTAAGTATCAAATTGATCATGATTTGGGACTTGATTCTGACAATGCGGTTCTTGTTTCCGGAAAAACAGGGCAAGGACTTGATGATCTTCTTGAAGCGATCGTAGACCAAATTCCTGAACCAAAAGGGAAGTCAGATGATTTGCTGCGGGCTTTGATTTTTGATTCACACTATGATCCGTATAAAGGTGTTATTGTGCATATTCGTGTTTTTTCAGGTTTAATAAAAGAGGGAAGCACAATAAAATTTATGAATGCAAATGCAGCTTATAAAGTTGAAGAGACCGGATTATTTAAAATAAAATATGAAAAAACTTCAAAATTGGAAGCAGGCGAAGTAGGCTACATAATCGCAGGGATAAAAAATATTGCAGATATTCGTGTTGGAGACACTATAACAGATAATGCAAAACCTGCTTCAGAACCTCTTAAGGGATTTAAGGAAGTAAAGCCTGTTGTGTTTTCTTCGATCTATCCTGTTGATGCAAGTGATTATAATGAGCTTCTTACTGCTATGGAAAAACTTAAGCTTAATGATGCATCTCTTGTCTATGAAAAAGATTCTTCTGCTGCGCTTGGATTTGGTTTCAGGTGTGGTTTTTTGGGGCTTCTGCATCTTGAGGTTGTCCAGGAGAGGATTGAGCGGGAGTTTGGGCTTTCTGTTGTTTTAACATCTCCTTCAGTTCGTTACCATCTTGTATTAAAAGATGGCTCGGATTATATGATAGATAACCCTACGGAATTTCCAAATCCATCAAGAATTGAACTTGCAGAAGAACCTTATATAAATGCAGCAATAATTACCCCTACAGAATACCTTGGTTCAATAATGACCCTTTGTATGAATAAAAGAGGTATTCAGGTTTCAATGAATTATCTTGACCAAAAAAGGGTAGAGATAGTGTATGATATGCCTTTGTCAGAAGTTTTGTTTGAATTCTATGATAAGCTCAAATCTGTTAGCAGAGGATATGCTTCTTTTGACTATACTGTTAAAGGTTATAAAGCAACTGAACTCGTTAAACTTGACATACTTGTTAATGGACTACCTGTAGATGCGCTTTCAATGCTTGTGTATAAAAATAGCGCAAGGGATAAAGCTGCTAATATATGCAGAAAATTAAGAGAAGAGATACCAAGGCATCAGTTTAAGATCCCTATCCAGGGAGCAATAGAGAATACTATTATTGCGCGTGAGACTATTTCTGCGCTTAGAAAAGATGTAACTGCAAAATGTTATGGCGGTGATATCAGCAGAAAGCGAAAGCTGCTTGAAAAACAGAAAGAAGGGAAGAAAAGAATGAAAATGGTTGGAAGTGTTGAGCTTCCGCAGAGCGCATTTCTTTCTGTACTCAGGACAGATGAAGAGTGAGCTTTGTTGTTGTAGCTATTATGGATAGGCGTACCCCGTAGATTTAAGAGATATTTATTTTTGTTCCATAAGTTTGTACGGGGTGATTTAGTGTAATCTTGATTGTTTTACTAAAACTATAGCAGGCAAGAAGAATGTATTTTATTGTTACACTATCCAAAGTTTTTGAATAGTTTGCCGAAGGATAATGTGACATAAGGTAATCTGATTTTTCAACAAGTTCTTTTATTATATTTTGGTTATTCTCTTGTGAAATACCATTAAGAAAATCAACTCCTGAATTTATTATTGTGTCTATTCTGCCAAGTTCATTTTCAAGAATTGTTTTTATTTTTTCTGAACAGGTTATATCTATATTACTAAATATCTTTTCATGATTCCCAGAATGCAAAGCAGTAGAAATGAGTTTTGAGTTAAGCATAGATAGAAAAGTTTCTTCATCCGATACACTGTTTTTGTTTTCTACAAGAATAGTGGAAGAAAAGAGCGCATAGAATCTCATGTTTCTGGAAATCATACTATACATTATCTCTGCATAAGACTTTAATGCAGGAGTTGTATAAATAACTTTATTGCACTGTTCTCCTGCTTCAATAAGATTCCCATTGATCGAAACATTATAGTTATTTTTTTCAAATAATTTTGTCCAATTGATAAGTGTACTGGTTATGACAGGAGAATCTTTTGCATGAGTTTTCCCAAGTGAAAAAGAGAAGTCAAGACCTGTGTAAAAGATAAAAGAATTGGTGATCATCGAAGCAATATACAAAGCAGTTATCCCTACAGAACCTAACGGAGGAATAAAAGTTGGGAGGAGATTTTCTTTTTTTAGAGCATCAAGGAAATTAGATGATGTAAAATTCGAAGTGAAATAATATTTTTCCCCTGTAAAAATTCTGGAAGTAAGGGGATAAGTTGTCATATCAGCAATAAGGGAAATTGATGTAGAGCTATTTCCTAAAAAATCATATATATTGTAAAACTGTGCTTCAACTGCAATAACATAATCCGGAATTATCCCAAAGTTTATTAATGTTTTTAATGAAGTATCAATGGCTATTATTTTAAAAAGATTTCTGTTGTTTTTCAATACTGGTAATGCTTTTTCAACAGATTCCCCGGCGCCTGTAATTACAACAGGTTTTTCTGTTTTTAACTCTTTTATATCTTTCCCTTTTGACCACGAAGGTAGGTTTAAAATAAGATTTTTATAATATCTTTTTCCCAGAGAATAGAGTGTAAGACTATTTTTTAAAAACTGCGTAAGATTTTTTTTTAAATTATCATAACATTCTGTATAAAAATTTTTATTGAGCAAATATCCTTTGTTAAGGGGTAAAAATAAAATATGCTTGATGCAGGAAAGTTTTTTTCTTGTATCAAAAAAATCCATAAAAATATTTTGATTTATTATGTTCACATATTCGATTTCAGGCAAATAATCAGATTCAGATCTTTCTTTTAATTCGTATAACTCTTTTTCATATTCAACACAAAAAATAAAACAGTTTTCAGGAAGTTTTTTATATAATGCCTTAAGCCCATAACCAAGAGCAGGGGAGGGAATTAATATCAGACTATTTTTTTTGATTTCAATATTATCTATTTTTTGACTTATTTTTGCTACAGGATTATTTTTGTCATAAATAAAAGTATTTTTATATAAAACAGTATAATAATCCTGGTCCTGCCACCCTGTTGAAGAACAGGGTAAAGGGCAGGGGACTTTTAAAAGTTCAGGATATGTTTGCCTGCTGTTTTCCACTATTCATTAGAAAAAGTGTTGTGTAAAAACAGCTTCAAAATTGTCTCTAAGTCTGTCTGACTCAAGAATAAAACTACTTACTGATTGCCCTGCTGCTTGCTGAAGCAGAAATGGCCAAACTGAATTAAGGAAATTAGAAAAATCTTCATTTTCTGACCTTTCTACAAGAGATAAAAGTACAACAGAATTTCCAAGTGTTATAGGTTCTGATATTTCATTTTCTCTTAACGAAAATGCTCTTTCAAGAAGATCCTGATTAAAATTGATCATTCGCAAATCCATGGGTGCATTTTCTATCTCTGCTCTTCTAAACAATTCATGATTTCTGAAATTTATAGGAAAAGAAGAGGTTCGATAAATAGTAAAATTATTTCTTGCTGCAGCGCTTCTGAAATCTGTTGCTGATTTTACTTCCATTGCTCTTTGTAAAAAATAATTTTCGATTATACCTAATTCATAAATTGTCATATAATTTCTAACAATATTAATTGAATCTGGATCTGAAAGATCAAAATCCTGGGGATTATTATTACATCTATAAATTACCCATCCATTGTGTATTTCAAGTAATGGTGAAACTTCTCCCCGCCTTAATGCAAGGACTGTTTCAACATCAGCTCTGTTTCTTAACTCCATTCTTAAATCATGATTATAAACTCTGCCCATATCTCCGCCAATACCTGCAAATCTATCAGCTGAATGATTTATCGCAGTGTCCCGGAAAGCATCTGGATTTCCGGCTACTATTGAATGTATTCTTTGCGCATCTCTTCTGCTTGACAAGATAGTTATTCTGCTAAGCTCAATTGATCTGAACAAATCAATATTTTCTTCGGCAAATGAAATAACTTCATTTTCTGGAAACTCGTTGAACGAAATATAAGCAATATCAAGAGTTATCTCATTTTTTCCCATTGTGGAAATAAAATCCAGCTCGTGTTGGCTTGTTTTGATGCCAAAAATAATATCGTCTATATATTGCTGCCTTAGAAGTGAATCTCTTATGTGTACTCTGTGCCTGTTTCTTTCTGATATTGGAGTGTTATTATATCTATCAATATTAAACTCCCCATTAACTAAATATGGACCATGGTTTACAAGCATTCTATCGATTCTACTATTTGAGACTGTTACAGAGCTTCTTTCAAGTTTCCATAATATTGCTGTATGGATAACTGTTCTTTCAAAAGCTTCTCTCCAAACACGTAATGAGTGCCGTAGTTGATCAAAATTAGGGCTTGACCTATCCACAGTGCTGTTTCTTTCAATAATTTCTACCTGTTCAGCAAAATAATTGCTAAGATCGGGGAAAAATACTATTGGTTTATTTGCCCATCTGCCAAAAACAACTCTTTCACCGCCACCTATATTAACTGCAACCGGAGAGCCTACAAAAGTAACAACAACGACAACTAGAATTACAACAGTCAAAGCATAAACAATAGGGTTCTTTTGCTTTTTTTTATCTACTATAGTTTCTTCTGATTTTTTATTTGTTTTCATTATTAATTCCCATAAATCCCTAAAAAAGTTGTATAACAATATCATTTTGCTATGAATTATGTCAATTAAACAGGAAATTAAAGAAAAAAACTGAATAGCAATAGCTTGACACTAAAATCTATTATCTATAAAATATTTATGTAAACAAAAGGGGGCGTAGTTCAGTTGGTTAGAACGCCTGCCTGTCACGCAGGAGGCCGCGGGTTCGAGTCCCGTCGCTCCCGACCCTTTTCATTTTCCTTGTAAAATAATTCCTTAAAGCATAAGGAATTATTTTTTTTATTCTAAAAAATACAAAATGCCCGCAAAACATATAACTTAACAATTATTTTCACTTGCTTTTTAGCCTATAATATGGCAGTATCTTGTCTGGTTGATATGATCGTTTTGCCTGCCTGATACCTTCTGATCCCATATCTTCCTCACGGTTTATATATTTAAAATCCTTTATAAGTACTTTTGCTGTTTCTTGATTTATTACTTGTCCTGCGCCTTTGATTTGAGAGTCATATTTTTCAAAATGAACTGTTGCCATGTTATTTGTTTGCGGGCTATAAATTGAAAAAGCGCATATTTTGCCATCAGTATATAATTTCAAACCATTGCATGGAAATGTTTCCCAGTGTGTCAAAATAGTTTTTATGGCTTCAAATTCTATATCCAGATATTCATCCTCAACACCATGTGTTTTTTTCCAGTAATAACAAAACTCAATGATTTCAGCGTAGTCATTTGCATTGATTAATTTTACTGTATAGTCAGTATACAATTTATTAAACTGAGAAATAAGATTTTTCTTTTTTGCAAGTTTTTTACCAGTAAGTTTTACTAAATTTTCTGTTGTATATATATAGTCACTCCAGTTTTCATAATTAGTAATGTGAAAATATTCGCTTAAATTTGGGTTATTAATATAATCTTCAGAAACGCCTAAAATTTCTAAATTGCTGTGTATTTTTTTAAAGGAATTATTTATTTGAAACAATTCTTCGGCAGAAAATGCCTCACCAATGGGAGCAAATAAATATGAATAAGAAGGGTTAAATAAAATCAATCTGTCAAAACAAATTGTATATTCTAATTTATAATATAAACCCCAGGTAAATATATTGCAAATATTAAAGCCACAGTTTTCAGAAGGGTGTTTTTTAAAAAAACTATATATAATATCAAAATCATTAAATGTAATGGGCTTTAAATAATCGTATATATTATCTATTTTTATTTTCATGTAAACACCATAATACTTTTGTCAATATACTATCATATTTCTTGTTAATTTAATATGGTTTTTAGAGGATTCCTGAATAATGAGTGACAAAATAATAAAAGGGCAAATACTTTTTGGAATAAATAATATCTATACTGTAAGTGTGGATAATAAGCTTTATCAGTGCAGAATAAAGGGAAAAATTTTAAAACAATCAGATGGGCTTTATAATCCATTAACAGCAGGAGATATAGTTGATATTGAGCCTGACTCCTTATCTTCCGGGCATGGAACAATTACATCGCTCTATGAAAGAAAAAATGTGTTCACAAGATGGAACAGAAAAAGAATGTCTCTACAGCTTATGGCAGCAAATATAGATATTCTTTTTGCAATAACAACTCCTAATGAACCCCCATTCAGACCCCGTTTTCTTGACAGGATGTTGCTTTCAGAAGAAGAAAATTACGAAAAAATCATAATCATGAACAAGGCTGATATTTCTCCTTCTCCTGATGTTGAAGAAAGGATTGCTGATTATAACAGAATAGGGATAAAAGTAATTAAATCTTCTGCAGTAACTTTGGAAGGGATAGAAGAAATCAAAAATCTTATGGAAGGAAAATACTGTGTATTCGCAGGCCAATCAGGGGTAGGTAAATCTACTTTAATAAATATTATTATGGGGAATAATATACAAAAAACAGGAGAAATATCATATAAGTATTGCAGGGGCAGGCACACAACCAATTACTCTGTTTTGATACCATATAAAGATAACGGAGGAATAATAGATACTCCGGGAATACGTGAAATATTTATAGAAAAAGTAGTGCCAGAAAAACTGGGTTTTATGTTTACAGAATTCAGGGAATTCATTAAGTTGTGCGAATTTATCGGCTGCTCTCATATAGAAGAGACTGGTTGTGGTGTAAAACATGGAGTTGAAAACGGTTTGATCCACGAAGACAGGTATAGAACCTATTTAAAATTATATGCAGAAATGACAGAACTGGCGGAAGAAGTTTATGGTTGCCCATACTCTTGAAATTCTGGAATTCAATAAGATCGTACAAAGCATATCTGAATACTCTGTTTCCGAAGCAGGTAAGGAATTATTATTTGCACAGAATATTGAAGATAATGAAAAAATATGGAAAGAAAAAATAGAGGCTGTATTTGAAATAAAAAAACTATTTGATAACAGCCAGCATCTCCCTGGTCTGTCGTTGCCTGATATTCAGCCAATAATAAAAAAAATATTTATTGACGGAATAGTTCTTGATTCTTTTGAAGTAGGGGCTGTGATCACATATTTACAGTCATCTTTTAGTTTGAAAAACTTTCTGCTGCAAAATATCAAAAATAACTTAATAGAAAGCAATCTTGATTTTTATGAAGACTCTCCTCTTGTAAAATATTTATCAAAATTTGTAAGGCAGGATGGAAATTTTCGCGCGGAAAATGTAAAAATACTGCTTGATATAAAGTCAAAAATAACAAGTATAAATAAAACCATTAATAATGTTATTGGAAAATACACAGCAGATCCTGTTTTTTCTTCTTATATACAGGATGCAAATCCAACAGTAAGAGATAACAGGGTCGTTATCCCGTTAAAAGAAAATTTTAAAGGAAAAGTAAAAGGGATAATCCATGCTTCTTCTTCCAGAGGAATGACTCTTTTTGTCGAACCTGTTGAGCTTTTTGATTACAATAACGAAGTTATAGAACTTGAAGAACGGTATAAGCTCGAGATCCACAAAATATTAAGGGAACTTACAGAAAAAATAAGAGAAAAAAAAGAAGAAATCCATAATACTTTTCACAAGGTATCATACCTTGATACGATTATAGCGCGCGCGCGCTTTTCATATATAAATAAATGTATTTTGCCGGAAATAATCGAAAAAGGTCTTATACTAAAAAACGCGCGCCATTTTCTTCTTGGAAATAAAGCTGTTCCTATTGATATAATCATCAGCGGAAATACCAAAGCTCTTTTGGTAAGCGGCCCCAATACAGGCGGTAAAACTTTATCATTAAAAACAGCAGGATTATCTGTTTTGATGAATCAGTTTTCTGTAGGGATAATTGCTGATGAAGGATCATCGCTCTCTTTTTATAACAATGTTCTTGCAGATATAGGAGATGAACAATCAATATCAAACTCTCTTTCAACATTTTCTGCACACATGAATAATATATCAAAAATTATTTCTTTAAGCACCGAGAAAACACTTGTCCTGCTCGATGAGCCCGGAACAGGAACAGACCCGGACGAAGGCGCTTCCCTGGCTATAGCGATTTTTGATACACTGCTTGAACGAAACGTAAATTTTCTTGCAACAACTCATCAGGTAACGCTAAAAAATTACGCAGCAGGCAAAGAAGATATTGTAAATGTTTCTGTTGCATATAATCCTCAGACATATAAACCAGAATATAAAATACTGTACGGACTTCCTGGAGAAAGTTTTGGAATTGATATTGCAGAAAGAAATGGTATAGAAAATTCTGTTATTGAAAAAGCAAGAAAATATGTAGGAACAGAAAAAGTAAATGTAAACAAACTTATCAAAGAGATAGTTTTAAAACAAAAAGAAATAATAGATAAAGAAAACGAGATCAAAGAGAAGGAAAAACTCGTTACAGAAGCCAGGCGGGAAATAAGTTTAAAAGAATTATCATTAAAGCAAAAAGAATATGAAATAAGAAATACAGAAAAAAGAAGTCTTAATGTTTTCCTCAAAGAAAGCAGACAAAAAATTGAAAATATAATCCGCAAAATTGTCGAAACCAAAGCAGATGACGAAGCAAAAAAAGAAGCAAGGGATTTTATTTCAGAAATAGAAAATCAAATCGAAAAAGCAGATTTAAAAATAGAAAAAGATACAACAAATTACACTATATCTATAGATATTGACCCTGGAACAGAAGTCTATATTGGCGAAAATAAACAAAAAGGGGAGATAATAAGAGTTTTAAATAATAACAAAGTTCTTGTTTCAACAGGGTCATTTAAAGTAGAAGTAGATAAAAATGATATTTATATAATCAAAAACAAGGCAAAAAAAGACAAAAAAATAACACCAGTAGTGCTTCATCATGATCTTAGTAAAACCAATAAACCTGTTTTTGAGCTTGATGTAAGGGGCCTTAGGGCTGAAGAAGCAATAAACAGAGTTGAAACACAGATAGACAGCGCGCTTATAAACGGATTTACCATGTTTTCTATTATACATGGTCATGGCGAAGGTATCCTTAGAAATGCGATTTCTGAATACCTTACATTATCTCCTGGTGTAAAAAAATTCTACTATGCTCATCCAGATAGCGGAGGATTTGGAAAAACAATTGTTGAATTGTAGCCGAAGGCGTACCCCGAAACAAGTACGGGGCTTCCCCGAAGATTTATACATAAATTCACCTTTGTTCCATAGAGCCCATTCGGGGTAGCCGAAGGCGTACACCGAAGATTTATACATAAATTCACCTTTGTTCCATAGAGCCATTCGGGGTAATTGATATTAATAGAATAAAACTGTATCTTGTATAATGTAAAGATATACTCCTGAATAAAATCAGGCCAAAAACATATTGCTTTGTGCCTGGAATTATTCGTGAGATTTAAATAAAGAGGCTTTAGTGAACACAAGAATTATTAAAATATTTTTCATATTTTTCCTCTCTTTTTCCCTTTTTTCCTGTATTACCATTGATACAGAAATTATTTTTAGACAAAATTTGACAGGCGAAGTATTAATCAGATATTCAGTATCTCAAGCTGCCCTAAATATAGGAAAAATCGACAGATTTGATGATTTTCTCCCTTTACCTATCGAAGAATATAGATTCAGAGAGCTTGCAGCTAATGTAGATGGTCTTAGGTTGATATCTTACAGAAAAGAAGAGAAAAATAATGAAGTCCATATAACAGTAAGATATGAATTCCGCAATATAGAGGCCCTTAATGCAGTTGTCTCAAACAGCAATGATACAAAAATTGAAGTCCAAAGAAGGGGAGAGAGAACTTATTACACCCAGCAGATCGGCGCTATAAATAGAACCATAAGCCAGGAAACTATAAAATTAGCGCAGACGATTTTTAGTGACAGATCTATCAACCTGAAAGTCACAGCGCCTCAGAACATACGCACAGTTAATTCAGGCACAATGACAGGACGCAGCGCGCAAGTAAGCTATAATCTGCCCCAACTTTTGTCTGCCACAGATAGTGTTAAATGGGAAGTTTCATGGTAAAGGTTGAGTATGTTTACAAATAAACTTACCAATATGGTGTCAGTTGGGAATGTAAAAGTGGGTGGCGGCGCCCCGCTCTCAGTACAAACAATGTGGAAAAAACCATTTGCAACAGATGAAAACATAATTGATCAGCTTAAATCTTTAAAAGATTTAGGGTGCGATATAATAAGATTTGCAGTCCCAGATATAGACTCAGCAGAGATTTTGGGAGTTATTGCAGCAGAATCACCAATGCCTGTTGTAGCAGATATCCATTTTGACTATAAAATTGCTTTAAAATGTATTGATGCAGGTATTCACAAAATAAGGATAAATCCCGGCAATATAGGGGCAGAATGGAAAGTAAAAGAAGTAATATACAAAGCCAAGGATAAAAATATCCCCATAAGAGTAGGTGTAAACAGCGGCTCTCTCCCACAAAAATTGCGCAACAACAAAGATAAAGCAGCATCAATGATACTTGCTGCAGAAGAAGAAATAGAAATATTTGAAAAGTATAACTTCAAAAATGCCCTTTTTTCATTAAAATCTCCTGATGTCGCAACTACAATATCTGTAAATGAGATGTTTGCCCAAAAATACAGCTATCCTCTGCATGTAGGAGTAACCGAAGCAGGTCCCCTTATCGATGGAGTTGTAAAAAACAGCGCTGCTTTGCTCCATCTCCTTGCCAAAGATATTGGAAGCACTGTAAGAGTGTCGCTATCATCATCACCTGAAAACGAAGTGATTGCAGGAAACGCAATACTTAGTGAAGCTGGAAAAAGAGATAATGTGGTTAATCTTGTATCATGCCCCAAGTGCGGCAGAGCAACATTTGATGTCCATGAATTTGTTTCAAAAATATATGATAAAGTAAAAAAAATCGGAAAGCATTTAACAATAAGTGTAATGGGTTGTGTTGTAAATGGTCCCCAGGAAGCAAAAGATGCCGATATAGGAATAACAGGGGTAGGTAACTCTATTGTAATTTTTAAAAAAGGTGAAATATTCAAAAAAACAACTTCCCAAAATGCGGAAGAGGAATTTTTAAGGGAGATAGAAAAGCTTTGAGAAAATTAGCTGGCAAAATTTTAATACTATTTATTCCGCTCTGTTTATTACCTTTAAATATTTTGAATGCAAGTGAAAATACCCCTCCCTGGATATTATTCCAAAGAGGTATGCATTTTTATGACCAGAGAAACTTTGGTGAAGCTTTTAGATACTTTAGGCAAGTAACAGCAAGGGCCGAACATCCGGAAGCTGAATACTGGATAGGGCGAATTTTTGAAAACGAAGGTCAAAATACACTTGCGTTACGTCAGTTTGAGAGAGCCCTTGATATTGCATATAGAGCAACCAGTGATGAATTTCATATTGCTGTTCTTTTAAGTGTTGCAAGGATCTATGAAAGGCAAGAAAGACATGATCTATATGAAATAACTTTATTAAGGATCATAAATGATGTAAAAAGAGCAGTAAGAGCTGATATGGAGTATGAAAGAGTTCTCGGTGACAGGCTCATATCTCTTGGTCTTGACAGAGTAATTTTTTATTTTAGATATGAACTTGATTCTCTTATAACACCTTATGGAGACCTTGGAGTATTTTACTTCAAAAGCGCAAGAGACAGAGATGCGATAAGACAGCTTGCGTCTGCTTCAGTAATAATACTTTCAAGACTTATCGAAGCAAATAGGGGATATAACCCTCATTACGAGTATACAAATGTCAGAAGTTTAATTCTAAGCTCAGAGAGAAATGATAGAATGAGAGAATATATGATCGAATCTGGATTATATAGATATCTTTTTTTTCTTGCCTTGTCGCTTGATAATATAGGCGAAATCAGGCAGGCAAACTACATATTGGGTTTTCTTGCAGAAAGCGTAGTAAGAAATAATTATAATGATATTTCTTTAAGAATCAGAAATAACAATTTTTCAGCTAGAGATAAAGATGGGGTTAAAAGAGCTCTTCTTTTTAACAGGGGTAATTAATCGGATCTAACCATGGACAAAATAATAATCAAAGGAGCTCGCGAACATAACCTCAAAAATATTGACCTTGAAATTCCAAGGGATAAACTTGTTGTTATCTCAGGACTAAGTGGTTCAGGAAAATCATCTCTTGCATTTGATACGATCTATGCAGAAGGTCAAAGAAGATATGTAGAATCCCTTTCTTCTTACGCAAGACAATTTTTAGGGAGAATGGATAAGCCTGATGTTGATTATATTGAAGGACTTTCGCCTGCTATATCAATTGAACAAAAAACAACTCACAGAAACCCAAGATCAACAGTAGGCACTGTAACAGAAATATATGATTATTTAAGGCTACTTTATGCGCGAATAGGAAAACCCCACTGTCCTAAATGCGGCAGAGAAATACGAGAACAGTCAAAAGACCAGATATATGATGCTATAACCAGCTTTTCTGAAAATTCAAAAATAATCATTCTCGCGCCTGTTATAACCGGGAAAAAAGGGGAGCATGAAAAAATCATTGCAGATGCAAAGAAGTCAGGATTTGTAAGAGCGCGAATCAACAAAGAGATAATCAATCTTGATGAAATAAAAAAACTGGAAAAAACAAAAAAGCATACAATAGAAATAGTAATTGACAGGATTGTGGTCTCAGAGGAAAACAAAAAAAGGATAAGTGAATCTATTGAAAGCGCGATTGAAGTAGGCAACGAAAGAATTCTTGTTTTGAACCTTGATGATAACACCGAACACTTTTTCTCAATGAAAAACTCCTGCCCTGATTGTAACATAAGTATTGCAGAGCTCCAGCCAGCTCTTTTTTCTTTTAATAACCCGATTGGAGCGTGTCCGGCGTGTTCGGGGCTTGGGATCACTCTTGAATTTGATCCAGATCTTATTGTTCCGGATAAAAGTCTGTCGTATAACGAAGGAGCTTTTATTCCATATAAACCAACTTCAAACTGGCACAGAAGCTGGTTCGAAGCTGTTGCTAAAAAATATGATTTTTCTCTTGACACCCCTGTAGATAAACTCGACAAGAAACTTTTACATATATTATTTTATGGTACGAATGATGAAATATATGTAAAATATACAAGCGTTAATAAAAATCATAGATTTGACTATAATGCAAAATTTAAAGGCATTTTAAGTGATATGAAAAGACGTTATAAAGAATCTATGTCTTCAAATATCAAAGATTGGTTTGAAACATTCATGAAGCAGAAAGAATGTGAAACTTGTAATGGGCAAAGATTAAGAGAAGAAAGTCTTGGGGTTACTGTTGGCGGAAAAAACATACACAAAATCTCAACATATTCCATAGGAGATATTTTTTCTTTTTTTGATAATATAAAATTAACAAAGACAGAAGAAAAAATATCATGGCAGATAATAAAAGAAATAAAAGCGAGGCTTGAATTTCTTGTTAACGTAGGTCTTGATTATCTTACCCTCGAAAGAAAAGCAGCAACACTCTCCGGAGGAGAAGCCCAAAGAATAAGACTCGCAACGCAGATTGGTTCCTCTCTTGTAGGAGTGCTTTATATTCTTGATGAACCAACTATTGGTCTCCATCAAAGAGATAATGCCAAACTTATTGATACATTAAAACATTTACGCGATATCAAAAACACTGTTATTGTTGTGGAACATGATGAGCAAACAATAAAATCTGCAGATTATGTTATTGAACTTGGCCCGGCAGCCGGAGTGCATGGAGGCAATCTTGTAGCATTTGGAGCTCCCTCAGAAATCATAAAAAATAAAAAAAGTATTACAGGGAGATTCCTGTCAGGGATCGAAAAAATTGAAACAAAACCTTCGAGAAGAGAAGGTAACGGCAAAAAACTTGTTCTAAAAGGGGCAAAAGAGCACAATCTGAAAAAAATAAGTGTGGAATTCCCTTTAGGTAAAATGATTGTTGTTACAGGAGTTTCAGGGTCAGGCAAATCAACATTAATAAACGATATTTTGTATCCCGCTGTTTTTAATAAAATAAACAAAAGCGCAAAAGATACTGGAAAATTCGATAAACTGGAAGGAAATGAATTTTTAGACAAAGTTATAAATATTGACCAAAGCCCCATAGGGAGAACTCCAAGATCAAACCCTGCAACTTATGTGGAAGTTTTTACCCCAGTAAGAGACCTTTTTGCAAATCTTCCTGACTCAAAAGCAAGAGGGTATAAATCCGGAAGATTTTCATTTAATGTTAAAGGTGGAAGATGCGAAAATTGCGAAGGAGATGGAACAATAAGAATAGAGATGCATTTTCTTCCCGATGTATATATTACATGCGATGTTTGTAATGGAAAAAGATTTAACAGAGACACACTTGAGATCAGGTATAAAGGTAAAAATATCTATGAAGTACTTGAAATGACAGTAGCAGATGCTCTTGATTTTTTTACTTCCATTCCTGTAATAAAAAGAAAACTTACAGCGCTTTCAGAAGTGGGGCTGGGATATATAAAACTTGGGCAGTCTGCCCTTACATTATCCGGCGGAGAAGCCCAAAGAGTAAAACTTGCGCATGAACTTTCAAAGGTTAATACAGGAAATACCCTTTATTTACTTGATGAACCCACAACAGGACTCCATTTTGGAGATGTAAGACAGCTTTTAGGTGTTCTGAATACAATTTGCGACAAAGGCAATACCATTATAATAATTGAACATAATATGGATATTATTAAGTCATCTGACTATATAATTGACCTTGGACCGGAAGGTGGAAACGGGGGAGGAGAAGTTATCTTTTCTGGAATTCCCGAAGATATTATAAGATGTAAAAATTCTTATACCGGAAAATATTTAAAGGATTATTTATAGGCTCTATGGGAATATACACCAAAAATATTTCCATAAAAATAGTTTTTCTCATACTGTTTTTTATTTCTGCTATATGCGTTATGCCACAGGAAAATAATACTGGCGGACCAGGTCTTTTTGAAAGAACACTTGCTCTTGATATAGAGACAGCAAGTTACTTTGAACTTGTTGCGTGGTTAAGGCACCTGGGGCTTGAAACAACAGGAAGCAGAAGAGACCTCCAGCAGCGCCTTTTAAGGCATTATCAACAGGAAGAAAGAGTAAGAACCGTACAGGCAAGCGGAAATGTTTTTATTATAGAATCAGCAGACAGAACTGAATATTTCACCATAGAAAAAATCGATGAAAATTACATTAGAATAAGCGGCAACGTAGTTATAAGAATAGAAAATAATGAAGACAGAACATCACATACTATAAGAACAGACAGAATAATCTTTAACCAGAAAAATAACCTTATGACCGCAGAAGGAAACGTTGTTTATACAAGAAGAAGAAATAATGAAGACGAAGTTTTTACCGGAAGAAAATTGTCATTTAATGTTGAAAGTTGGGAAGGAATTTTTATTGAAAGCAGATCCCAGACTACAACCACGCAGGATGATGGAACAGAGATAACATTTATATATTCAGGCGACAGGATGTACAAAGATAATGATGTAATTATTATTGATAATGCCAGAATTACATCAAGCAATCCGGATAACCCAAATTATAGCATAAGAGCCCAAAGAGTATGGGTCCTTGCTCCAAACGAATGGGGACTAAAAAACGCAGTTCTCTATGTAGGCCATGTACCCATGTTTTATTTCCCTTTTTTCTTTCATCCTGGAGATTCACTGGTATTTAATCCTGCTTTTGGAGTAAGGCAACCTCTTGGTTCTTTTATGCAAACAACTACATATTTATTTGGTTCTCCTCCAAGAGACAGCGATGCTTTTTTTTCATTCGGCAATGATAATTTGGAGTATGAAACAGAACTTAGCGGAATATTCCTGAGAAAATTAAGGCAAAGAGACTCTGCAAGACAAAGTGATCAATATATAAAAGTCATGTTTGATATTTATTCAAGACTGGGCGTATTTTTAGGAGCAGAAGGAAAAACCGACTTCATTGATTTTTATCTTGGAATTGCAAGAAGCAGAAATATTTATTTTGGTACAACCACTATGTATTCTACTTTTTATGAAAATCAGGATGGAGAATTCCTGACAACATGGAATAATGCAAATTTTCTCCATTTTACAGTCCCTTTTAGATTTGGAATAGAATTGGATATGAATAACACATTTAGAAATTTCAGATATAGTTTATCGATTGATCTTTATTCAGATCCTTTTTTTCTTCGTGATTTTAATGATAGAGCAGAACTTACAGACTGGAGTATGTTACTGGGACTTGAAGATGAAAGAGTAGATACAAATATAAATATAGGTGTAATGGACAGACTTTGGTGGTATTTTCATGGATCATATAGATATACAGGAAATATACTTGGCGGAGTTATTTCAGAAGTAAGTATAACAAAATTTGATTTTTCAATGAACTGGAGAAACAGGGAACAGTCTGATATGGGCGCAGATATTCCCCATTTTGTAAGAACAGAGTATTTTTTCCCTGAGCAACATTTTTATTTTCCTGAATATTACAGATTCCCTGATGTTTCCATGACAATAAGAGGAAATATATTTTCCCGATCTGTCAGAAGACCTTCAAGAAGGACAGAACTCCAACCAGCAGGCGACCAAAGACCTTCCTCCAATCTTATACCGCCCTGGGGAGATGAACGGGAAGAAATTGAAAGCGAAGAGAGAGATGCAGCCCATTTGTCAATTATCAGCTCTGAAAGAATGCCGGATGAAAACATCAGAGCGTTCAGAAGCAGGGACTTTTTTTACCACTCCATGAGATATACCATATCTCCTAACGTATCTATTACAGAAACAATGGACCACGCCCCAGGAATTGCCCATGATGGTTGGCAAACACCCGGAGATATAAATTTTCAACAAGCATATACAGAAACAAGAACTTATGGAAGAGCAGATATTTTTTATAGAGCTAGCTTATATGAAGACTTTATTTCTTTTGACAATAATATTATTTTTACAGGTGATTACAGAACTCATTCAAACAGATCCGATAATATACCTGACTCTACATGGGATAATTTTCTCATGCGTAATTACAGAGCTTCATATTTAAAAGTTGAAAACCGAACAGCTTTAACAACATTTCCCCTTTTTAGATATGAAATATACAGCCAGTCCTTTATCAGATATCATATAGATATAGTTGGTTACAAAAAAGAATTTGACCAGCTTTATAATAACAATATCAACAGCCCTGTATTTGCAAGTACTTTTTTTACTATTGATGAAGAATATTTTTCAAGACATGAAACAGAAGTACACCTGAAATATTTTTCACAATGGAATCAACTGCAACAATTCAGGGTAAGAATTATACATCCACCCTTTCTTCAAAGAATTGAAAATGAAAATATAATAAGAACAGGTCCACTAACGACAACCACTATTTTTCAAATGAATGAAGAGAGTCATGGTGTGTGGGTACCTGGCAATTTTATATGGAGAGAAAGACTTGCTTATGATACCAGAACTTTTATTGAGCATACTTTAACTTATGATGGCTATCACGATGAACTTGACACCTCGCAAACAACAGGCCGTATAAGTTTTCTGGCAGATGAAATATTTTTTCTGACTTATTTTAGATATGGTTTTAAAGTAGATTCTCCTCTTGAATTCACCTCAACTCTTAATCTCTGGTTTTTTCAGACACAATATAGAGCAAGAAGACAATTTCCAGTAAATTACGAACCTGGTTTTGGTTGGATGCGTGAACCAGAAGAAAGATTTGTTCCATCTCAATTTTTGGCAAGAGTCAATTTTAGCAGATATTTTATGCCAGTATGGAGAAACCGCATAAGGTATAAAACAAATTTAGTTACAACATGGAGAATGGATCTTCAGGAATTTACAGAGAATGCGCTTGTAGTTGATTTAGGATTTGATTTCAGGATCCATAGATTTCTGAATATACATTTTAATTCAAGGTCTGAAAACAATAATACTTATCGTTACATACCATCTCTTGCAAGACAATTGGACGAAGAATGGATAAACCCTTTAACAGATATGTTAAAATCATTTAATATTTTCAATACAGATGACAGATATGAGTCCTTTTTCAAATTAAAACAAATTGATTTTAAAATTGTCCACCAACTTGGGGACTGGGATCTTTCTTTGCAATACACCGGAACCCCGGATCTTTTTCAGGGTGGTGTTATGCCAGAATGGAGATGGAAATCAGAAGCAACTATATTGCTCCAATGGAATCCTATCAGGCAAATCAGAACAGAAGTCAGAAGAACAAGCGATGATGGATTCATTATGTAAAACTTATAATGACGATGCTTGTAACTTATAATCTTTTTGTTCTATACTCAGAGTATAAAATCGTTATTAGGGTATAAAAAAGCTTGCAGGAAAAATGTTCCATAATATTGGATGATCATCAAAAACTCGCAGATTTATGCGGATTTAATGACTCAAATTTAAAGACCATAGAGGCTCTTCTTGGCTCAAATGTATATACAACAGGAAATGAGCTCCATTTTTCCTCAAATGACATAAAAAAACAAACTCAGTTTAAAAAAATAATTACAAAACTGGAAGAATATAGCGCTAAAGGGTGCACACTTTCTCCAGACCTGATAAATGGAATATATTCAGGCATTACTTTTCAGGAAGCTTCATCTGGAAGCGGTTCGCAGATAGATGATCTTGAACTTGTAATACCAGGAAGCAGTAAACGGGTCTATCCAAAAAGTGATAATCAGGTATCTCTTATAAAAAAATTCTCTGCTTTTGATATAATCTTTGCTGTTGGTCCTGCAGGAACAGGAAAAACATACCTTGCTGTTGCAAAAGCCCTAAGTGAAGTTTTGCAGAAAAAAAAGAGAAAACTTATCCTCACCCGGCCTGTTGTGGAAGCAGGAGAAAGCCTTGGTTTTCTCCCCGGAGATCTTACTCAAAAAATAAACCCATACCTCCGACCCCTATATGATGCTATGGAGTCTCTTATCCCATTTGAAACAATATCAAAACTTGAAGAATCAAGAATAATTGAGATCGCACCTCTTGCTTATATGAGAGGAAGAAGCCTTTCTGATTCTTTTATAATTCTTGATGAAGCGCAGAATACCACAAAAGAACAGATGAAAATGTTCCTTACAAGGATTGCAGAAGGGTCAAAAGCAGTAATAACTGGTGATATAACCCAAATAGATATTCCAAACAAAAAACATTCAGGTCTTATCCATGCAATAAATATACTTAGAGATGTAAAAGAGATAGGTTTTTCCTTTCTTTCATCAGAAGATGTTATGAGAAATAAGTTAATAAAAAAGATTATTGAAGCTTATGATAAAGAAAAATAAGAAATTTGGTTATTTTTTGGAATTAGGTTAAAATAATGGGCAACAAAATTGAAATAAGTTATGAAAATATACCATCTTTAGCAAAAAAAGAAAGAAAAATAGAGTTGCTATGCAATGAAATTTTTGATATTCTTGACATTAAAAACTGGGAGTTATCAATAGTACTTTGCGACGATACATTTATAAAATTCCTCAATAAAGAGTATAGAAATATTGATGAGCCAACAGATGTCCTTTCCTTTTCTCAAGTGGAAGATGATTTCCCTCTTTATTGCGATAAGACTATATATGTAGGTGATATAGTGATTTCGGTAGATACTCTAAAGAGAAATTCAAGTGATTTCAATGTAGATATAAATGAGGAATTTATACGCCTTCTTCTACATGGAATACTGCATATAAGTGGGCACACACATTCAGATAATAGTCCTGAACAAGAGATGATTGTTTATCAAGAAGAAATAATAAATAAGTTAACAGGGGTTGAAATATTTTAAGATGAAGGGTTTTTTTAAAAAAATCTTTAATAGTGACAAAGAAGAAAGTTTTAGCGACCTTAATCATGAAGAAAAAAATATGATAAAGGGGATCGTTGAGCTATCTGAAACAACAGTAAAAGAGGTTATGATCCCCAGAATCGATGTTGTATTTGTCTCAATGGATATGCCTCTTGAAGAAATGTTAAAAGTAGTAATAGAGAGTTCTCACTCCCGGTTTCCTGCTTATAAAGACACAATAGATAATGTAGTTGGAATTCTTTATGCAAAAGACCTCTTAAGAATTATTGTCACAAAACAAAATATTGATATGATAAAAATAATAAAACCTCCTTATTTTATCCCTGAAAGCAAAAAAATAAATGCTCTTCTTCATGAATTCAAAAGAAGAAAAATGCATATTGCGATTGCAGTAGATGAATATGGCGGAGTATCCGGAATCGTAAGCCTTGAAGATATTATTGAGGAGATTGTTGGCGACATACAAGATGAATTTGATGAGGAAGAAGAAGATATTATCAAAGTAGATGAAAACACATATTTTTGCGATACAAGAGCTTATATTGAAGATATAAACGAACAGCTTGGACTTGAACTTTCCAATGAAGATTATGACACTCTTGGCGGTTTTGTATTTGACTTGTTTGGCAAAATACCTGTAGAATATGAAAAAGTCACATATAATGGAATTAATTTTATTGTTCAAAGTATGGAAGGAAATAAAATTAAAACTATAAAAATAGAGAAAAATAGTAGTTCATGAAGAAAATATTTTTTTCATTATTATTTATTTTAATTATAAATCATTTTTCTTTTACACAACAAAATAATATATTTCAAATGAATAACGACGCAGATATGATGGTTCTGGATGGGAACTACTTTGCTGCAATAGAAAAATATAAAACAGTACTTTCAATTAATCCTAATTTTGTAAACGCGATCAGAGGATTGGCGCAAGCATATTTTTATCTTGGCGAATATGCAGAAGCGCATAATCAAATAACAAGTGCTTTAAGATTTGACAGAAATAGTATAGATTTAATGAGTCTTCAGGCTCATATTTTGCTTGCATTGGGAAATGTCTCTGAAGCAGAAAGAATATTCAGACATATTAATTCAAGAGAACCAAATAACATAAATGCTTATTTTGGGTTTGCTGAAATAGCGCTTCTTTCCGGAAGATATACGCAAGCTGCAGGAAACTACCTTAATGTTCTCGCAATAGCTCCTGCAAACAGAAAAGCGCTTCTCTCTCTTGTCCTTATTTCGGGGCATCAGGGAAGGTTTCAGGAAGCAGAAAGGTATCTGACGCAAGCGCTAAGGCTTTATCCGGACGATCATTTTACGTTATATATTGCAGCAAGACACTATCTGACATCCGGTGATTTGGTATTGGCAGAAAGATGGGTTAGAGAATCTCTCAGGATAAGGCCTGATTTTTTTGATTCAGCTCTTCTTTTTACAAGGCTTTTGCTTTTTTCCGGAAGATATGATCAAATCCACTCAGTTATGGAACCTTTCCGCAGGAATAGGCATAACATAGTTCCCTATTCCCTTGGCATAGCTTCCGAAAGGCTGGGAGATTATAATAGCGCAATAAGATATTATACAGAAGCATTCAGAATAAATCCAGGCGATGAGATTTCGCGTTATGCGCTTGAAAATCTCATAAGACGAACCAGGAGTTTTACAGATCCAATAAGGCGCAGGCACGCGGAATTCCATTTTGAAAGGGGCAGGGGTTTTGATGAGAGACATCTTACCAGTAAAGCGCTTGAAAGTTACAGAAGGGGCCTTCTTATTGATCCATTCTCCACAACAGGACGATTTCAATTTGCAAATATTTTTCTTAGAAATGGGTACAGGGCAAAATTTCTTGCGCAACTTAAGGCTCTTCCATCCGAAGAACGGCAAAGACAGAATGTAAGCGATCTTATCGAAGTTTATGAAAGTATGATAAGAAATAACCTGGCATCACAATGGGGTATTGATCAGTTTTTAATCGATAAAAACCATTATACTTTTGATTTATACTATATTGAATCATTGAATATGCTTCATCCTGCAGGAGAGGAAATTGTTACAAGTGTATTATCAAATATCCTTACTCACTCTGAAATTATAAGAATAAACAGAAGCTCCAGAGTAACAGGTTATGCCGAAGCATTCTCAACATCAAGAAACTCTCCAAACCCATCGAACTATTTTATTATACTAAGATTTGCCGAGACCCCAAGGCTATTTTCAGCAACTGCATCTCTTTACTCAACACATACCGGAACACTCATAAGGGAATACAATATAAATACAACCGGGAATAACAAAATTTGGGAAAATCTTAATAGACTTGCAAGGCAAATCATAGATGATTCAGCCAGAGAAGGGACAATCATAAGAATCAATTTTGATAGAGGGATAATAAACCTCGGAAGGCTGGATGGTATTAGCGAAAATGAAACCTTTTTGATCGTAAAAAGGGATAGAATAACACCTGACAGAAATCGAATAGGAAATAACTTTCCTTCATCTGAAATTATTGGAAGATTCCATGTGACCAGGGTTGATGAAAATATTTCAGAAGGACGAATAGAAAGCAGAGATGTGTTTAATTTGATAAATTTTGGTGATTTTGTTTTCCCAGAAACCCAGGATGCCCGTATAGAAGATAGAAGAGAAGATATATTTGCAAGAGAATATGGGCTTTTTAATATAATCCAGAATATAAAAAACAGGTAATTTTGGAAGATAATTATTAATTTTAATGCAATTAACTTTAATTGACAACAATATTATTTTAAAATATTATTATAAGAATAAACTAAATTATATAAAAAACGCGGAGGAATATTATGAAAATAGCTATTAATGGTTTTGGTAGAATTGGAAGAAATGTTTTTAAAGTTGCTTTTGATAAAAAGGATGTAGAAATTGTTGCCATAAACGACCTTACTAATCCAAAAACTCTTGCTTATTTACTTAAATATGACTCAACATATGGTGTATATAACAAAACAGTAGAGGCAAAAGAGAACGCAATAATTGTAGATGGCAAAGAAATAAAAGTATTTGCAGAAAAAGACCCTAAAAACCTTCCATGGAAAGATTTTAATGTTGATGTTGCAATTGAATCAACAGGTGTTTTTAGAGGCGCTACAGGTTCTAAAGGCGGTTACATGGATCACATTACTGCAGGCGCGAAAAAAGTTATCCTTACTGTACCAGCTAAAGATGAAATAAAAACAATAGTTCTTGGTGTAAATGAAGAAGATCTTAAGAGCACAGATGTTGCTGTTTCTAATGCTTCATGTACAACAAATTGTCTTGCTCCGGTTGCAAAAGTACTAAACGATTCATTTGGTTTTGAAGAAGGGCTTATGACAACTATCCATGCATACACAAATGATCAGGTTCTTCTTGATCAGCCTCATGATGACCTTAGAAGAGCAAGAGCTGCTGCAATGTCTATTATCCCTACCTCAACAGGCGCTGCAAAAGCTATTGGGCTTGTAATTCCTGCGCTTAATGGAAAAATGAATGGAACTGCTATGAGAGTTCCTGTTCCAACAGGATCAATCGTGGATCTTACATTTAGATTAGCAAAAGATGCTTCTGTTGACGAGATAAATGCAGCAATGAAAAAAGCAGCAGATGGTCCTATGAAAGGGGTATTACAATATACAACAGATCAAATAGTATCAACAGATGTTATAGGCAATACTTATTCTTCTATTTTTGATGCTTCCAGCACAATGAAATTAGGAAAAAATTTCTATAAAATCTTCGCATGGTATGACAATGAATGGGGTTATTCATGCAGAGTCGTAGATTTAGCTCTTAAATTAGTTTAATCAGGAGAGGCGCTATATGGCTGTAAAATCGATCAAAGATATTGATCTGACAAATAAAAAAGTACTCGTCCGTGTGGATTTTAATGTTCCAATAAAAGAAGGTAAAATTAAAGATGTTACCAGAATCACTGCTTCTTTACCAACTATTGAACATATAATCAATCAAAAAGGGACAGCTATACTAATGAGCCATCTTGGGAGACCAAAGGGTGGCGAGAAAAAACCGGAATTTTCCCTTGCTCCAGTTGCTGAAAAGCTTTCAGAAATAATGGGCAAAAAAGTTATAATGGCTTCTGATTGTATTGGAGATGCAGTAGAAAAACTTGTAAAAGATAGCAAACCAGGGGATATAATCCTTCTTGAAAATGTAAGATATTATCCAGAAGAGGAAGAAAATAACGCTGAATTCGCAAAAAAACTTGCAAAACTTGGCGAAGTTTATATCAACGATGCTTTTGGAACAGCTCACAGAGCTCATGCTTCAACAGAAGGGCTTGCAAAGTACCTCCCTGCTGCTGCAGGATTTTTAATTGAAAAAGAGGTGAAATTTCTGGAGCCTATTTTAAAAAGCCCAAAACAGCCTTTTGTTGCAATTATAGGGGGCGCTAAAGTCTCTTCAAAAATCGAAGTTCTTGAATCGCTTCTTAAAACATGCAGCGCAATGGTAATAGGCGGGGGAATGGCTTATACATTTCTTAAAGCCATGGGTGGAAAAATAGGTAAATCTCTTCTTGAAGAAGATTATCTGGAAACAGCGAAAAAATTTATCAAAGCTGCTGCGGATAAAAAAGTTGAAGTTATTTTTCCTCTTGATAATGTTTGCGCAAAAGAGTTTGACGAAAATGCAGAGCCAGTGTATATCGATAGCAAAGAAATCCCGGATGATTTAGTAGGGATGGATATTGGTCCTAAAACAATAGAAGCCATAAAAAAGTGTCTTGCTAGCGCAGAGACAATTGTATGGAATGGGCCAGTTGGTGTTTTTGAATTTAAGAATTTCCAAAAAGGGACTCTTGGAGTTGCGGAAATGGTAGCGAATTCAAAAGCTATTACAGTTATTGGCGGGGGAGACTCTGTTGCAGCTATAAATAAATTTGGATATGCAGATAAAGTTAGCCATGTATCTACAGGCGGCGGAGCTTCTCTTGAATATCTCGAAGGAAAACCATTGCCAGGTATAGTGGCGCTGGAAAAATAATTTGGAGAAAAAAATGCCAGTCAGAAAAAAATATATTGCAGGTAACTGGAAAATGAATAAATTAACGAGCGAGGCTGTTACTCTTGCAAGTGAAATTGTGGAAGGCGCTCAAAAAGTTAATTGTAAAATAATGATAGCGCCGCCATTTACTGTACTTTCCGAAGTTAAAAAAGTTGTAAAAGGGACAAATGTAATACTTGGTGCGCAAAATATGTCACATGAGAAATCAGGTGCTCATACAGGTGAAATATCGATAGATATGCTTAAAGATGTAGGAGTTGGTGTAGTAATCATAGGCCATTCAGAAAGAAGAATGACATACGGAGAAACAGATGCTCTTATAAATTCAAAAATTCTTCTTGCGATAAAAGAAAAAATGGATGTGATTTTTTGTGTTGGAGAAACTCTTCAGGAAAGAGAAGCTGGAAAAGCATTTGAAATTGTAACAAATCAGGTTAAAAATGGTTTAAAAGATGTTACAGAAAAAGAGCTTTCGTTCATTACTATTGCGTATGAACCAGTATGGGCAATAGGAACAGGAAAAACAGCAACAGATAAAGATGCTGATGATGTGCATAAAGTTATAAGGGAAACACTTGAAAAACTTTATTCAAAAGAACTTGCTCAGAAAATGATAATTCAGTATGGTGGCTCTGTAAAGCCTGAAAATGCAGGTTCTCTTTTATCAATGGAAAACATTGATGGAGCGCTTGTTGGAGGAGCTTCTTTGAAAGCTGAGCAGTTTTTGGCTATAATAAATAGCATAAAATAAAATTTGAGGTGGTTTAATGGCAATACTTTCTGTTTTGCTTCTTGTAATGTTTATAATTGCATGTATTTTTTTAGTTCTTATGGTACTTATCCAAAATGATCAGGGAGAAGGAATAGGTGGTCTTTTTGGAGGAGGCGGTGGCGCTTCTTTTGGTTCAAGGTCAGGTAATGTTCTTACTAAGTTTACATCTATTCTGGCAGCTGTTTTCTTTATTACTTCTTTTGGGCTTGCATGGGTCAATAGAACAATAGACAGAGGTGATATTTTGGGAGCAGCGCATAGACAAGGTGCGGGACAGACTGAAGCAGTTCAGTGGTGGAACCCTGTAACGCCAACTGCAGACGCAGCTATAGATTTTGAAACAGAGGAAAATGATAGAGAATAAAGGTATGAAAAAATATCTATTTTTGATTGTTATTTTTATGATTCCCGCTTTTGTTTTTTCTCAGGAAATTATTGATCAGCGGGCAGCTTCTGTAAATTTGATCAGACCAGAAATTATATCACAAAGGCAACTTGATCAAACTGTGGAAATACTCAGGCAAAACGGTATTGTTAGAACAAGAATGGAAGTGCTTGAGACCATGGTAGGAGATGTGCTTCTTAAACAAGGAGCTGAAAGAGCAAGAATTACAGTTGCAGATTCTGAAATAATGAATTCAGCTAGAAGACAACTTGGAGATGCAGGGGCTCGCATGACAGACCAACAGGTTAGAGAGATTGTAAGCAGAGAAACTGGCGTGCCATGGGAAAGGTATCTTGAAAGAACCAGAGAAACAATACAACTTCAAAGGTATGTTCAGAGAGTTAAAGGCGCAAACTTTGCAAATGTACCAGCTCCAACAAATGCCGAGATAAGAAGATTTTATGATGAAAACACAAGGCAATTTCTGTTACCAAGAACAGTAAGATTTGATCATATTTTTATTGATATGAGAGCGCTTCCTACAAGAGCAGATCATGATATGGCAAGAGAAAGAGCTACGTCATATGAGAGAGATCTTAGAAACGGATCCAGAACTTTTGACGAACTTGTGATAAATTCAGATGATACAAGTTCAAAATATAATAGGGGAAACTTCGGATTTTTAAGGGTAGATGATGCGCAGCGAAGGAGAATTCTTGGTGATGATTTTTTTGATGCTGTTTTTGCAATGCAGACAGCCCAAATCAGTGGGATAATAAGATCAAATTTAGGTTTTCACATTATAAGAATGAATGAAGTAATAGAACCAAGAATACTTGGTCTTGATGACATAATTAGTCCTGAGGTTGAAATAACTGTAAGAGATAGAATTATAGATTTTTTATCAGCAAGAAGACAGGAAGAAATATTCAGACAATCTGTTGAAGAACTTGTAGCTGAATTAACAGAAGAAGCAGAAATAAGGTATTTTATATAAAATAGAGAAGTCTGTCCAATAGAAGTGTTGGGCAGACAACCTTCAGATATATATTTATTAGAGTAGATTTTTACTTATACAGGAATTTATGGGATCGCGTCGTAAAGGGCGAATAATTGCTTTTAAGGTTATATTCAGCTGGGATTTTAATAATAATAACATAGATGATCTCATAAATTTTAGTTTGACTAATGAAGCAAATAAAAAAATAAAAGAAGATTCAATAGTTTTTGCAAGATTAATTGTAAAAGGCACTATTGATAATATTGGTGAAATTGACAAAAAAATCAAACAACATATATCTAACTGGGATTTTAAAAGAATAGCAAAAGTTGACCTTGCTATTTTAAGATTAAGTGCATATTCTTTAATGTTTCAAAAAGATATTGCAGGAAATATTATAATTGATGAGGCAATAGATATTTCAAAAGAGTTTAGCTCCGAGGAGTCATACCGTTTTATCAATGGCGTTCTTGACAGTATCTATAAAGAAATAATAAATGGAAAGTGAAAAAGAAACCACACCAGACAATTCAATCGATGAGGAGAGTGTCCTCTGCTTGCTTCGACGAAAGTGTAGCCAGCTTTGGCAAAAGTGGGTAAAAAAAACCAATATCTGGTCTAAAAGAAATATCATAATATTGGCAGTACTTAATCTAATTGTTTTATCACTAATAATTGTGGCGCTTTTTCACAATACTGCTCAAAGAAGACAATTTAATGATTTATTAAGACAATGTGACCTCAATATATCAAGAAATGCCTATGATACAGCAGAAACTATATTGCAAAATATACTCCCTTATGCAGTCTCAAAAAGAGATTATATGAGGATATTAAAAAGAGCAAATATAATTGCAGACAGGACAGATAATTATCAAAATTTAATGCTATTTTCAGAAAGAGCACATAATAGATTTAGAAGAGATAGAGATATTTTGACCATATATGTTTATTCTTTGATCAAGAATAGAAATTTTGCAAGAATAATCAATCTGATCGATAGTAATAGAACATTGGCTATACCAGAAAGTTTTATTTATGTCATGCATGCGATCAAGTATAAACAGGATAGTGACCAGGATTCCCTGCGTGCAATCAAAAATGATGATATAAGAAATATAATTAAAGGGAGTACTGATTTAACGCTATATGAACAAATGTATAATAGATCCGGAAAACCTGTAGTTCTTACAAACTATCTTTTAACAATTCTGCTAACTGGTGATTATAAAAAAGCTGCGTCTGTTTTAGATAATAGTATATATAGGAATCAAATAAATACCGAGCTTTCAGGATTGATCTATTATGATAATCAAGAGTTCCGCAAAGCAAAAGATCTGTTCGATAGATTATTTATAAGAGAAGAAACAGAGATAACTGATCCAGGATTAATAATGCTTTTGGCAGATACTCTTATCCATACAGGCAATTATCAGGACGCTTATGATCTTTATAATATTGTAATATCTAGTCATGAAAGATTTTCGTGGGTCCCTTATGTTAATAAAGATTGGATCAATATGGTTTCTGGAAAAAGAACTTTTTATACAGAGGAAGCGATTAATATTTTTCAAAATGAAAGAAAACTCCCATTTTTAGCTATATTAAAAAATCAGCCTTATGAGACCATTGGCGAAACAACAAGAAACCAGGATAGATATATTGCGGAATTTTGGGAATATTTTGCTGAAGATAATATGACAGAAGAGTTCAAAATCTTTTTTCTAAGAGAACTATTCCGAATGGGCAGATTTAATGACGTATTTATATTTACAGGAAAAAGAAATAATATAGACAGGGAGTGGGCAATCTTTTTTAATGCCCTTACATCTTTTTCTACAAAAGATCATGACAATGCTTTACAGCTATTTCATAGATATTACAGCCTTGCTGGTGATTGGCGTGGTTTATATAATATGGGAATAATAGAACTTTTAAGTCAAAATCACCAATATGCTGCGAACTATTTTGAAATAATTGTTAATAGATATGTTAGAAATGGCGCTGATATAAGCAGCGAAGACCTTGGAGATATATTTTTAATGCTTTCATTTTCACTGACCATGACCGGAGATCGCAGAAGAGGCCAATTTTTCCTTAATAGAACCATGGAAACAGGACACAGTTCTATATTATCCCAATTTCTTCAAAATTATTACAGAACAAGATAGTTGAATAGCGCCTTTATAAGTGGTATATTAATAAAAGAAGGTATCTTCAAATAACAAAAAGGTTGATGCGGAAATAAATATAATTAGATGCTAAAACTAAAAAATAAAAAAGATATTGAAAAAATCCGTTCATCAGGAAAAATTCTCGCTGAAACATTTGAAATAATAAGAGAACAACTAAAACCAGGAATAACTACAAAAGATATTGATTGTATCTCATATAATTATATAAATAAGTGCAAAGCTAAGCCTGCTTTTAAAGGATATATGGGATATCCTGCAAGTATATGTATTTCTGTGAATGATGAAGTAATACATGGCATACCGTCTTCCCGTATACTTAAAGAGGGGGATATAGTAAGTCTTGATCTCGGAGTAGATCTTGATGGCTATATAAGCGATGCAGCAATTACACTTCCTGTAGGCAAAATTTCCGAAAAAAACAAACTTCTTATAAAAGTAACAGAAGAGTGTCTTTATAAAGGCATTGAAATGGTCGTTATTGGTAATAGAGTTTCGGATATTTCTAAAGCTATATTTAATCATGCAAAAAAACATAACTTCGGGGTTGTAAGAGATTTTTGCGGGCATGGGGTAGGGTTTAATCTTCATGAAGAGCCCCAGATACCAAATTATATTAAAAATGGCCCAAATCCAAGATTAAAAACAGGAATGGTTATAGCAATTGAACCTATGATAAATATTGGTGGAGATGAAATATATATTCTTGATGACCAGTGGACTGTAAAAACAACTGATCGTTCTTATTCTGCCCATTTTGAACATACAGTTGCTGTGCTTGAAAACAAAGCCGAAATATTAACTTGTTTATAAGGAGATATGTTTTGAAAAAAAATATTTTTTATCTTCTTGCTGCTTTTTTGGTTTTATCTTTCTCTTGTACAACCATGACCAGAACTATAACTGTTGCTGAAAATAAATCTTTGCCATTATCTTTTGCAGATGCAGCAGAAAAAGCGCTCCCTTCTACTATACATATACGCATAGTAAATAAAAAGACACATATAACCCCTGAAGGGTGGGATTATCTCTTCAACCCTTTTTCACCATCTCCAGGAAATGTTTTTGAAGAAAGAAGAGATTTTTTTAGTGAAGGGCTTGGTGCAGGTGTAATTGTAAAACAATCAGAAAATAAATTTTATGCAGTTACAAACAGGCATGTTGTGTCAGATGCTAACTCAATATTAATAAAGCTGCATGATGGAGAAACTGCAGAAGCAATTCTGCTTGGTTTTGACGAGAGAAAAGATATAGCAATTATCTATTTTTACTCAGATAACCAGTCATTGCAAGTAATTGAAAAAGGGAATTCTGATTTACTAAGAGTAGGTGACTGGGTTCTTGCTGTGGGAAGCCCTTTTGGCTTTTATTCAAGTGTTACAGCAGGTATTGTAAGCGCTCTTGGCAGGCGTAATAATACAGGTGGCAATATTAGTGATTTTATACAAACAGATGCCTCTATAAATACAGGTAATTCTGGAGGAGCTCTTGTTAATATTAGAGGGGAGCTTGTGGGAATAAACAGCTGGATCACAACTACAACAGGTGGCAGCATGGGACTTGGGTTTGCAATACCTGTAAATAATATTAAAAAAAGTATTGATGATATAATAAATTATGGTGAAGTAAGGTATGGCTGGATAGGCGTTATTGCCGGCGAGCTTCCTGAATTCGAACAAAGAATTTTTCAGACAAATAACGTTAGAGGAGTAATGATTTTTCAGACTATTCCCAATGGGCCTGCTGATCGTAATGGACTTTTACCCGGAGATTTTTTACTGAATATAAGCGGAGTAGAAGTTCCTACTGTTGATTCTTTATTATTTACTGTAGGAGAATCAACAGTAGGAAGCCAGGGTAATTTTGTGCTTATAAGAGATGGAAAAATCATAAATAAAGAAGTTACTTTTGGACTTAGAGAAAGAAATAATGATCTTATGCTTCAAAACAATCTTTATTGGCCAGGTATAAATGTTATTACTATCGATAGAGAACATATCCGTTTAAATAATTTTGATTCTGGAGTTATTATAACATTTATTGAAAGAGGGGCTGTTTTAAATAATTTCATGCCAGGCGATATAATAACAGAAGTTAATGGTATTCCTATTTTAAATTCCAGGGATTTTTTTAGAGAAATCAACAAGAACAGGGATTTAAATATAATAAAATATTATAGAGACGGCACAAGTCGTATAAATGAAGTTAGGCATAACTAAGTGGAAAAGCTATTTTTGTCATATACAGTAGTAAGAAATAACTCCATAAAACTTGCTCACAAAATACATAAAGATGGATTTATACCTGATATAATTTATGTATCTTTGCGTGGTGGCGCTTATGTTGGGAATGTTATAAGTGAATATTTTAAAATAGCTCTTGCGGGCAAAAAGCCTGTTTTATATGCTGCTGTATGCTCTCATTCCTATAAAAATATAATGACTAAGTCAAAAAACATAAAAGTAGATGGATGGACATATTCTCCTGAACATCTTAGAAGTGGGGATAAAATACTTTTTGTTGATGAAATATTTGACTCAGGAAAAACCATTAATTATCTCGGTAATATAATATTGGCAGCAGGAATACCTCGTGAGGATTTAAAAATAGTAGTTCATGATTATAAGTATTTTCCGGATAATCCAAGCAACTTGACAATATTTCCTGACTATTACTGCGAAAAGCATATTGTTAAAAATAAAGAAGATGACTTATGGATCCATTATATGAGTCATGAATTGCAAGGGCTTACTCCGGAAGAACTTGAGCAGCACTATTACAGCGAAGACCCGGAACTAAAAGATATATTCACTACTCTTGGGGAACTCCGTTAGTGTCCCGGCGCTGTTATGCTGGGATACTGCTCTTAGGTAATCCCGCTAGTATCCCGACCTGATGTCGGGGCACTACTCTTGGGGAACTCCGCTAGTATCCCGACCTGATGTCGGGGTATTATTCTCTGCTCCATCTTCTTTCTCCGAAATTGCCGGAACTTTTCCATAATCCTCTGTTTGTAAGAGCATATAGATCTCCTCCAAAGAGAACAGAAGGATCAATAAAAAAATCAAGAACTAAAGCTCTATGTAAATCTACAGCAGAGTTATAATTTGTAACTAAAGGGAGACCTTGTCCGCGTGGTCGATCTAATAGATGTATATTATCTGGAGTTGGGTTTGGTAACTGAAAATAACCAATAACTGCTTCTGTACCAACAAGAAGAACCCAATTGTCATTTGATACTTGAAAAAAGGCCAGGTTAGTTAAAAAAGTATTACTTGGCGTGATTGGATGTTCACTCCGGAAACCACTACCATCAGAAGAACTGATAACACCTAAACGTCCTCCTCTCCTGTCTCTTCCATTAAATGTAAAATATATATGGCCATCATGGTACGCAAGTCCTTCAATTTTTCTGTTGCGGTCTATTGGTTCAACGAGTGTAAATTGCTCATCTAGATCATCACTATAAAATATGCTGTGAGCATTGGATATCCAATACTTTCCATCTGCTGCGAAAATAACATCAAATGATGAACCTATCAAGGAGGTGTAAGTTCTGCCGAATAACACGCGTTCTGGTAAGTCGATTAGTGTAAATGTTCCTCCAGTATAATGATATAGCCGACCATCATTGTCAGTGGTATAAGGAGAGGTATTTCTTGTTGAAACAAATATTTTGCCATCTGCTGTACTTTTTACACTTTGTATAGACCAGGCGTCCGGACGAGGAAGTTGTGTCCATTCCAATCCATTAAGAGAAAAAAATCCTGTATTTGCATTATCTTTGTTGTAATATATTGCAAATATATTTCCATCATTATCAGACGCCAAACTTGTAGAAAGATGAAAACCACCCGGAGTAGGGAGCATATGCCAATTTTCATCACCAAATGGCTTTCTCCAAACACTACCTGCTGCAATGTAAAGATCGTTTCCTGCTTTAGCCATACTGCCTACAGTTATATTAGTTGGCAGTGATCCAATTCCTATTCTTTCCTCACTTTTTAAACCGTAAAAAATACCTAACTCACTGTCATTACATGAAAACATCAGTAGAAAAGAGAACAAAAATAATAAAATTGGTATACATAGCAAACCAATTTTGTTGCTCTTCTCCTTTCGGTCAAATGTATATCTTAACTTCATAACTTCCCCTAACATAAATAAACAATTAAAATCTGAACATAGCTGAAAGTGTTGTTTCAAGAAAGTTCCCAAACATTGCATGGTTTCTTGGAGGATGCCCTTCCCGTCTGCCTGTATATAACTGCGGTACCCACCAATATATGAGATTAAACCCAAAAGCCCACTCATGACTAAAATTCCATATAGCAGATGCCCCTGGTTTTAAAATAAAATCCATGCTGAATGCATCACCATAAGTGGTAAAATTTATCCCTGCTCCGCAAAAAATAGGAAATTCAAAAGGGTATCTTCTGAAATAATAAGCTATTTTTGCTGTCAATGGTATCATGTATAATACTCTGTCATTAGGGCCAAATGCAAACATACCACTAAGCTCGCCGCCAATGGTTATTCTGTTGTTTATATATGTACTCCACTCAAGAGCCCCAATTCCGCCTAATGAAAGATTTGTTGAGCCAAAATCTAAACTTGGCGACATAAAGAAAAGAGGTATAAAAAGCCCTGCTCTTATTGTAAATATCTGGTCCCCGCGATCATACGAAAAATCATAAAAATCATCTTGTGCATTTATATTAATTATCAAAACACAAAGTATTAAGCAAAAAAAAACTAACTTTTTAAGATTCAATTAAATGTCCTCATTACTATCATTATTATTTTTAATACTATCACCTGAGATATCTTTTATCAATATGCAATAAATATATAATACAAACATAATATATATTGAAAGGTTACATATAGTATCGTAAAAGCTTGATTTCACAGTTTTAATATGTTTTAATATATTGTAATCTTTTGAAAAAGAAAAAGGAATAATATGTCTCTTAATATTGTCTCTAAAATAGATAAAAAGGTCAAAATAAGCAATGTTATAATAAGTGTTTTTGACAAAACAAATCTTGATCATTTTATTAAAAAACTAATCCAAATCAATCCGGATATTACGATATACTCTACTGGAGGCACATATAAATACCTCACAGGCATTGAAGGTATAAAAGAGGGTAAAAACCTTGTCTCGATTTCAGATTATACTAAACAGCCTGAGATGCAGGGTGGGCTTGTAAAAACCCTTGATTTTCGTATTTATATGGGTATTTTAAGCGAAAAATATAATGCTGAACATAAAAAAGACCTTGAAAGAACTTCCAGCATTGAATTTGATATGCTGGTTGTTAATCTTTACCCTTTTAGCAGTGTAATCAAAAAACAGGGTTTAACACCAGAAGAAGCAAGAACCAATATAGATATTGGCGGACCATGTATGCTGAGAGCTTCTGCAAAAAATTTTCATAGAGTTGCTTCTGTATGCAGCCCTGCAGAATACGACACTATAATAAAAGAAATGGAAGAAAATAAAGGTCAGTTATCTCTTGAAACCCGTTTTAAACTTGCATGTACCACTTTTGAGCATACAGCTTCTTACGATACTACTATCGCAAAATATCTAGCTTCCATAAATATAGCGGATTTTGAAAAATTATATAATATTGATTAGAGGGGCATTATAAATGAGCAGCAATGATATAAAAAAAATATATCATAATATTCTTAAAGAGCAATTTCCTCAGAAAATGGAAATATCATTTTATAATGATAGTAACGATAAACAGACTCTTTTTTATGAAAAAGTTGAATGGATTATAGATAATGAAAAAAAAGGGTTACGTTATGGGGAAAACCCATGTCAGGAAGCTTCTTTTTATAAATTAATAAATGGCAATCTTGCAATAGGGGATGTTAAAACAATAACACCTGGAAAATATATTGCATCAGATATCGAGCTTCTCCAGTCCGGCAAGCACCCAGGGAAAATCAATATAACAGATATAGATAACGGACTTAATATTTTACGTTATTTTCATAACACTCCATGCTGTGCAGTTATAAAACACAACAATCCATCCGGCGTTGCAAAGGGAAGTACGATTTCAGAAGCTTTTGAAAAAGCATTTATGGCAGACAGGATAGCGGCTTTTGGCGGGGCTGTGGTTTTTAACAGGCCTATGGATATGAATTGCGCTGCTTTTCTTTCTGATAACTATGTTGAAGTAATTGCAGCTCCTGATTTTGAAGAAGGGGTTATGGGAATTCTGGAGAAGAAAAAAAATATAAGAGTAATGGCAATTAAAAATATAGAGAAACTTAACACATTTACAGGAGAAAGAGTTGTTGATCTTAAATCTTTGATTGACGGCGGAATAATTGCGCAAATATCATATTCTCCAACAACATTAAAAAAAGAAGATTTACTCCTTGCCGAGACTACCTATAAAGATAAAAACTACAAAATAAACAGAATGCCAACAGAAAAAGAGTATGAGGATATTATTTTTGGCTGGCTTGTTGAAAGCGGGATAACGAGTAATTCTGTTATATATGTTAAAAATGGGGTTACAGTAGGAATTGGCACAGGAGAGCAGGATAGAGTGGGCGTTGCTGAAATTGCAAGAGATAAAGCATACAAAAAATTGTGGGACAGAATAGCATGGGAAAAGTATAAAACCCCATGGCATCTTCTTGCTGATAAAGATAAAAAAGAAGAGATAATATCTTTTGTCAATGCTGAAAATGGTGGGCTTAAAGGGAGCGTTATGGTCTCTGATGCGTTTTTCCCTTTTCGCGATGGCGTTGATGTAGGACTTAGTGAAGGGGTTACTGCTGTTGTGCAGCCTGGCGGCTCTCTCCGTGATTTTGAAGTTATTGAAGCTTGTAACGAAAAAGGGGCAACAATGGTTTATACAGGACAAAGGAGTTTCAAACATTAAATGTTTTTTCTCAATAGATATTTTCTTATAACTATTATTGCCATTGCTGTTGTACTCAATTTTTCTTTGCTTTTTATTCTACTATCAAAAACACAAAGACTTGAAAACCGTGTGTCAATGAGTTCAAGTGAAGAGGCTTTATTTAATGAAACAGTAAGAGCTAATGTTATAAGGATGCAGCATGAAGTAAATATACTGCGCGATCTGGCTAATCTTCCTCCAACAAGTTTTCCTTCTTTTAATGAACATAATGAAAGACGCGGAACAAATCCCAATGCGGTGCAAGGATTTGAAATATTTTATCATGCTTTTGAAAGACTTTACTCACAGCATAGAAGAAATCAGGAGATAGCAAGAATAAATAGCTTTTCCGCAGAAATAGCCCCTCTATTGACTAGAAATAATTTAACAAGAGATCAACGAGGTTCTGTTTTATATTTGCTATCAGGAAATAATGTATATTATTCTATTGAATATGATGCAGAAAGAGACAGGATTATTGCAAGTGCCTTTCCTTTTGAAAATAAAACAAATATTATATCGTTAACAGATTTTCAGGCTTTTATAGACAGCACATTGCCCAGAGTAAGATCTATATATCAAACAGCAGCATCTGAAATACAGGCTGTCACAAATCATATCAATAACCCGGAAGTAAGAAGATCTTTTTCTGAGAAAAGAATACGGGCTGTTCCAATAACAGAAAATAATGATTTTTTTAATACAAGACTTTTTAGAATAGACAGAATAAATAATCAGTTTATTGCAAATCTTTCATATTCATATGAACAAAGAGGATTTTTAATAAACGGAAATTTCTATGGTAATTCTGAAAGGATCAAAGATATAATTTTAAATATTGAAGATCATATTGATATAAGATCAAATGAAGAAAGAATGGTCGGACAAGCTATTAGAGATATTAATAGGATCGCAGAAGACCCTGCATTCAAAATGTTTCTGGAAGGGCGGGGATATTTTCTTTCATTAAATCCAAGAGAAGATTCTTTGCACATTTTTTTTGATTTTCTTCCCAAAGCAGGTGGCAGTCGTATAGGTTCTTTTGCGATCAATAAATATACAGGAGATACCTCTATTAAAGATTTTGAAGAGATACACATTTCTTCGATCAGAACTTTAAATATGTTTAATCCTACTGATCAGGATCAAAAAAAAAAATTAGATAGCCCTGCTGCAATAACAATAGATAGGAGCAGATTTCATAATTTTCTTATTGCTGGTAATCATGAAAAAAATTCAGATACTGTAATGGTTGCAAGCCTTGATCGCAGCACTCAAACTTTAAACATCATAAGCTTACCAAGAGATATATTTTTTCGGGGCAGAAGACTAAATACTTATTACAGAATTTTCGGCCCTCAAAGACTTAGAGAAATAGTGGAATCAATAACCGGTCTCCATATTTCACGTTACTTTATTATAGATATGTATGCATTTGTTGATGTTGTTAATATTCTTGGAGGGATCGAAATAACTCTTGAACAAGATCTTGTTGACCCCACATACAGAGTAAGAAATAATGGTGTATGGTCTACCTTATATTATAGAAGAGGGACACATCACCTCAATGGAATAGAAACATTAAGAGTTGCAAGGGCAAGAAATTTTATGCCTGCATTTTCCCGTGATGACAGACAGCAAAAAATACTTATTGCATTGCTCAACAGAATATCTGAACTTTCAATTACAGATTTTGATAGAATTTTTAATATTATCAGAACTGTAATAACATATCTTGATACAGACATATCTATTCCTGAATCATTAGGGCTTCTGAATGATTTAAGAAATATAAGAGAATTTAACAGAATAATATTGTCAACAGATAATGTTCTTGTACAAACATATACAAACCTCATGTATCTTGGAATGGATGAAGATGAAGTAAGTGATGATTTTGATAAAGGGGCATGGATATTAATGCCAATAAATAATGATTGGGATTCTATTCCTTATTTTCTTCAAAATGTAATACAAGGTAATAGCAATAAAAATGAAATATTGGATTGAAACATACGGCTGCCAGATGAATAAGGCAGAATCAGAAGCTTTTGAACTTGAACTAAACCATAACATGTGGGAGAGCGCGGAAAACCCTTTGGAGGCTAATCTTGCAGTTATTAATACCTGTTCTGTGCGGGAAACTGCGGAAGAAAGAATATGGGGGAGAATAGGGTATTATAAAAGAGTAAAAAAAGATAATCCTTCATTGATACTAATAATAACCGGGTGTATGGCAGAAAGACTTGGCAGTAAGTTTTTGGGTAATGGCTCACCTGTTGATAAAGTTTTTGGCACATTCTCAAAACATAAAATTATTGATTTTGTTTTGAATAAGTCAGATTTTGATCCTTCCAGTAATTTATATAAATTTAGCAAAGTACACACAACAGAAGGGAAATTTAAGTCATTTGTTCCTATTATGAATGGTTGCAATAATTTTTGCAGCTATTGCATTGTTCCGTATGTCAGGGGCAGGGAATTATCAAGAAATCCCGATGAAATTTTTTCTGAGATCGAAGAACTTGAAAAAAGAGGGATAAAAGAAATAACTCTTCTGGGGCAGAATGTAAATTCATATTATTATAATAATGGCGAAACAGGAGAAAGTTTAGACTTTCCTGAGCTACTTAAAAAAATATCTGAAAAGGTTAACAGCATAGAATGGATAAGGTTTTTAACTTCACATCCAAAAGATCTTGGCGATAAACTTATAAATGTAATGGCAAAATCCAATAACATTTGCCGGCACATCCACCTTCCTCTTCAAAGCGGTTCAGATGTTATATTAAAAAAAATGAACCGCAAATATAACTCGGATTTTTATAATAATCTTGTAAAAAAAATTAAATATGATATACCTGATGCATCAATTACCACCGATATAATAGTAGGCTTTCCTGGAGAAAGCAAAGAAGATTATGATATGACATATAATTTGATGAATAGTATAAAATTTAATGAAGCATTTACATATTATTACAATCCAAGGGAAGGAACCAAAGCTTTTGATTTTGAGGATAATATACCAAAAGAAGAGAAATTAAGAAGACTCTCAGAAATTATAGAATTGCAAAAAAAAATAACAGTTTTGAAAAAAAAGGAAAAAATCGGGGCCACCCTAAAAGTTCTTGCAGAAGGGTTTTCTAAAAATAATTCCAATGAATTAATTGGGAGAACAGAATTTGACGAAATGATTGTTTTTAATGGTAAACATGATAAAATTGGTTTATACAGTATGGTAAAAATTCTTTTTGTAAAAGGTAATACGTTTATAGGAGAAATAGTGACATGAGCAAAAATTTAATTATAATTATTCTCATAATTGTTATACAGGCTATCTTTGCTGCTCTTAATATAAAAAATGTTTCAGATGTTTCAATAGGGATAAGAACTTTTACAGATGTTCCTGTTTTTATTACGATTACAATATCATTTATTATAGGGGTATTGATATTTTTCCCAGTAGCTTTTATTGCAGGTAAAAACCATGCAAAATCAGCAGAGTTAAAAAAAGAAGCTAAAATTCAGAAAAAACTGTTAAAAGAAAAGAATATACATGAAATTAAACCAATGGAATTATAAAATCAATTTGCGTAGCATACTAATTCTATTATTGTTTTTTTTAATGCAACCAATGCTTTATGCCCAAACATTTGCCGATGCTGAGGCATTTGAAAGAAGAGGCGAAACCCAAAGAGCGCTTGAGATATTATATAGGCTTGCTGAAACAACAAGACCGGAAAACAACCAATATTTTTTGATTATTGATAAAATTATTTCACTGGAAACAGATATTCCAAAATTATTGACAAGTGTAGAAGATAAAATACTAAGAATTGTAAATGTAGACCAAAGAATTCAGTTATTAAAAAAAATGGCTGTTTTAATGGAACTTTCCGGCAATATTGAAAAAGCAGGACACTACTATGAGATGATATATAGATTGAACAGCAGCGATGAAAACTTTATTTATTTGATTAAAGCCGCAGCTATTAATCTTGAAACAGGCAATATAGATAAAGCTCTTTCACTTGCCAGTTTTGTGGAAAGTAGAGCAAGAAGATTGGTTGATTTACAAAAAGCAAAATTATTGGCAATTTATATAGATATTCTCCAAGACAATAGAGATAGCGCTTTAAGAAAAATGTCACAAATACTTGATAATAAATATACAGAAGAGACCCTTTTTATTATTTATAAATTATCAAATTGGCATGATATTAGAGATACTAGAGAAAAAGCAAGAAGCATAATAATAAGAACTCATAATCAGAGAGTTCTTGATGAACTTAATATTTATCAAAAACCACTTTCTCCTCTTTTTCTTTTTGCCCTATCAGAAACAAGTGTTGTTGATAGCCGACCAATAACCTATCATGCATATATTCAAACAGGATTGTTTAGTTCTCTAAGAAATGCTGAAAATATGCGGGAAAGAATAATTCAGGTAGGCCTCCCTTGCAAAATTATGGAAACCCCAAGAAGTGGGGAAATTTTTTTTAGAGTAGTTGTTCCTGTTGAAACTGAAAGAGAGATTGAAAATTATAATCTTATTCTTAGAAATAATAATATCGAAAGCTTCATAATTTTTAATTAGGTCGGATTTAACTGATTAACTTTCGCTTTTTTCTGTTGTTTGTATATAAAAAATAGGGTCTTCACCAGAGGGGAAAAAAGAATTTATTCTTAAGGTGCCTCTTATTAAAGTAATTCTATTGATTATAGAATTTTCCACTATCTGTTGTGCCATGCTTATATTATAAGTAATTGTTTCTCTAACTAAATGATTTTCATCAATAAACCTGAGTTCCAGTATATCCTCACCATGGTAATTATATATTGAAAAAACACCTCTTCTGATGTTATTACTTGATCTAAGAGAAAAATTGTGATTTTCAAATACTATGGAATCATTTTCCCCAAGAAATTCACCACCCAATGTAATATTTGGTAAATTATTTTGTACTATAGGGTTGATTGATGGCAACATATTGTTGGATAACCTGATATAGTAACCATCCATTTGATGATTTATATTTTTAGGATTATCTCTGTCTACAATAGTAACCCTTATTCGGTTCATATTTTCAATTCTTACTATTATCCTGTTTCTCATAAAATGTATTTGGTCATTTCTGGCAATGAAATCTATAGTTCTATGCTGCCTTGAATGTGTAGCATTCGTCCACCTATGCACTTCCATAAGATTTGATGTAAAAAATGCTACTTCATTAGTTCTGCCATTAAAACGGATTATAGAATTATTCGATTCAACATTATACCATTGCCCTTCAAGAAAAGTTTTAAATGACTCAATATCATCAAAAACCATTTCACGCATTCTCTGTTCTTCAATAATTCTTGTAGGGATAATTTCTCTAAAAGCCATTACATATCTATTTGTCTGAAAACTCCACATATATGATGTTCTGATCACACCGGGTTGTTGTTCATTTTCTATTATTGTATCTTCAAGTAATACGATTGGGAAACTTACCCCGTTTCTCTGACCAAGAATATATGCCTGGCTTCTCTCTTGTCTCTGTATTTCGATTTTTCCATTAATTTCAGAATTAAATATAGATTCAAAATATAAACTAATGCCGCCAAAAGGGGAGTGTGTTTTTCTAAAAACATCCATAACCTGTTTACCATCTAAAGATTGAGCATTAAAAATGATCTCAAATCCATGATCTCCCACAACATCTATATATGAAATCGATACAGTCCGGTAGTTTATATTTGTTTTTTCAGTCTCCCATGTTAATATATACTTATTCCTTACAGAATCAAAATCCAAAACCATGATTTTAAGGATTTGTGTATTTCTGTCAACTGCGACAATTACCTGTTCCAGTTCTGGATCAAAATCCAGATTGATATTATTGATATAAATTATTGAATAATTATTCCCTATATTGATTTTGGGTCTTATGCTAGGAGTCCGATTTCTGGCAATTTGTGTTGAACCTTCATAATTATCATTTGAAAAAATTCTTGAGATAATTACAGGATAATCATTTTCAATAGTGTCTGTATTTTTGTCACAGGAAATAAGCAGAAAGACAGATATGCAAAAAAATATAATTACAAATATTTTTATAAAATAACTCACTTCTTTTTTTACCATGCCTCCAATAAAAATTCAAGTATACAAGTTACTTATAGTATTATTTTTGCACACCATTATACATCTCGACCTGGGAGCCTGTTAGGCTTAGATAAAAATATCAATAACTTGCGAAAATTTTACCTTAAAATGAGGGAAATTCCCTTATGAAACTTTACCCCCATTTCAATGGTTAAACAATCTGAATACTCCTTGAGGTATGACATATTCTCTCTGTTTTATAACATCCCCTTACTTCTGGTATTTGAGCATACGTTGTTCCATTTCAAATATCTGTGATCCAGCTTTACTTCTCTCATAATGAAATTGCCGTTTCGACTTATAAGGATCAGCCTCTCCAGCTGCAAAAGGCGTACCAAAAAACACTGCTGTCAAGGTCTGGTTATGGTGGGTAAACAACTCCTCACCGTAGGTATTAAAGCCAATTAGGCTGCATTTGTTAAACACATTGTTAAAGACATCAAGCTTATTTAGCTCCTTGAGTTCCAAATAGCGCAGGACACAATTAAACAGAATTGTTCCCTGAATTCCAGGGAGAAACTTTTTGGCATCAACAAGACTTTGTTGTGCATTGGCAATTATGTCACCTTGTTTTAATAATTGTACATTGGTTCCAGCTTCAATAGAACAATAAAATTGAATGCCACTACCCTCGAAAACTGCCATAGGACTTCGTACATAAATATTACCCATATTGGCGACTCCAAGAGGATGTTTGGCAAATACTCCTGCATCCAGCTTGCTTACATCCATCCCGATCTGTTTGGCATAAAACTGCGCCGCAGGTTCCCCATTGATTTCCCATACTACCCGTTTCTGGTTATCTGACTTTGTTACTGCAAAAGTTGTGCCAGTAGAGACGTAATGTACATAATGATTAAAAAAGAAAGGGATATTCATCTTCATGATTATGACAGCAAGCCCGTCTCCAGAAAGCTGGTTGTCAATCCCCACCAAAGTCTTGGCAAATTTGAGCTCATCTGCAGCAGCTCCGCCTACAAAAGCCATATTCAGGCTTTTATCCATGGTAAACTCTTTCATGATCTGCTCACCAAGGCATAAACCATCAAAGAATATCAATCCCAGATATTCATCAGGGATGATAGTTTTACCAGAAGTTTTTTGTTTTAGTTCCGAAATAGCGGTTCGGGCGGTTTTTATAGGATCACTTTTAACCCCTTCCTGAAAGGTTGTATAAACTTCCGAAACCTCATCTGACGATAGAGACATAACTGTAATGCCTGTTTCCAATGCTTTTTGAGTAGACCAGCCACCGATCATAGAAGTGCCTATACAAGCTGCCTCTGGGAAAGCTTTTTTGAGAGATATTTGTGGCTTGTGCTGCTCAAAAGCAGGGGAAAAAAAGTAAATTATCACCTTAATATTAGGCTGTTTTACTTCATTGATAATACCATCGATATCCCAATTTTCTCTTGATGCAACTTTTATTGCCATTTATTCCTCCTTGCTTTTTCAGCAAACATATAGAAAATATTCAGAAACTTAATAGTTCTTTAGTTTTTTAAGCTCATAAACCTATTTTATGCTAAAAAATCCAATTGTCAATAGAGAGTTTATCTAAATAATTGAAAAAATGATATAAACTAACTTAGCATATCTCATCATATTACATATCAATACTCGATAGCATTAACGCTAAAACCGCCTGCTCAGAATCAAAAGTACCAAGACTTCGGATGACGGATAATGACATCAGAAAACTATATCGAGCTCTGATAAGATGATTTTTATTTGAGCTTACCAATGCTATAGCATCTGAAAGCTCGGATGTTGATGCTGACGCAAGCCTGTATAACTCCATGGTATTCTCAAGTTGCTTTTTTGCGTATTCCCAGGCTTTGCGGGATGATATAACAGAACTTGCCTGTGCTATGCAGTTTAGAATTCCTGATTGTATTTCAATATCCAAAGCAAGTTCTGTTTCCATGTGGTCAAGAATTGCCTGTCTATGCGCTATTTGCGTGTTATTAACGTTATTTCTTATTACCCAGAAATCTAAAGGTATACTGCCAGATATAGTGAGCCTTCCCGGAGAATTCTCTCTTCCGTGAATGTTGTTATAAGTTAAGCCTGTTGATATGCCAAGGTTGATATTCGGAAGATAATTTCTTGTTGCCAAACTAACTGCTCTGTCTGCTCTTCTTGATGCAAGGGCAGACCTTGCAAGTAAGGGACTATTCATATATATTGTCTCCAAAAAAACTGAAATCATATTATCAATTTCATTATATGAAAGTTCTGAAAGCTTTTGAATTATGTGCTCATAATAGTCAAAGTTAATGGGTTGCAATACAGGATTTCCTCTTAATCCGGTAATGGATCTAAGCCTTGCAATACTGAGTAAAAGATCTCTTCTGGCAAGATTTTGATTTGTTTTTCTTGATTCATTTTCTGCTACTGCCCGTAAATAATCCCCAATACTTATAACGCCACTTTCATGCCTGATTTTTGCAATTGTAAGAGTAAGTTGTGAAACATCAAGCAAAGAGTTTGCTGCCTCAAGAGCTGCGTGTGCTTCCAGCACCCCATAATATGCTGCATCTGCAGAATCAAGCACCATAAAATATCTCTGTAAAGCTTCTTTTCGCGCAATATCTGTTGAAAGCCTGTTTATGGAACTCATGACAGAATTTCTCCCGCCATCCCATATTTTTTGGGAAAGACTTATATTGACTCCTGCATTATAATCATCTGTAATATTTACATCTCCTCCCCAAAGGTTTCCCCCTGCTGAACCCCCAAGAGAAAAAGAGGGTAAGTTTCTATAAGTCTGCGCTCTCTCATTAAGAATAGAACTTTCTACAGATAAATTATATTTTGAAAGTATTCTGGAATTTAATAAAGCAAAGGCGCGTATTTGATTCAGGGTAAAGGTCTCTTCGGGTTCTTCTGCAATGCAATAAAATCCAATGCTGATAAATAAAATAATTACCATAAATATTTTTAATTTCATAACTGGCTCCTTCTATTCATAACGCAACGCATCAATGGGGTATAGCCCTGCTGCTTTTCTTGCAGGATAATAGCCGAAAAATATTCCAACTACTGCTGCAAATAGTGCAGAGATAATAATCACCAAAGGATTTATATGTGTAGGGGTAGCCATAAAAGTTGTTAAAAAATTGCATACAAGTATGGCAAAGAGAATTCCTATAATGCCGCCAATAAGGCTTAGGATGATTGATTCCAGCAGAAATTGAAAAAGTATATCTTTTCTTCTTGCGCCCACAGCCATTCTTATACCTATTTCTCTTGTGCGTTCCGTTACTGAAACAAGCATTATGTTCATAATACCTATTCCTCCTACCATAAGAGAAACTCCTGCTATTGCAGCAAGCAGGTTTGTAAGCATCCGCGATGTTTTGGCTGCTGTCGCAATAATATCTGCCATATTCATAATATCAAAACTGGGAGTAGTAGTGGGGCCGATGTTATGAGATTCGCGCAATATGATTTCAACTTCTCTTTGCGCCTGACTCATAAGATCTTCACGAATGACGCTTAATGCAATCGAATTAAGTATCCGTGTCTGGCTTAAACGGGTTAGGGCAGTGTCAAGTGGCACCATAACAACATCATCCTGGTCATTTCCCATAGCACCCACCCCTTTTCTTTCAAGAACTCCTATAACTCTAAAATGATGTGTCCCTATACGGACAGAATAGCCTATTGGATCTCTTTCTCCAAAAAGTTGAGATGCTACAGTAGCGCCTAAAACTGCTACTTTACTGCGCGCTGCAAGATGTTCTTCTTCAAAAAAATCACCTTCCAGCATATTCCAGTTTCTTATTATAAGGTAATCTGGCTCAACTCCCATTACAAGCGCAGACCAGTTGCCATCTCCACCAATAATATTAAAATTTCTTTGCCTTATGCCTGAAACTGCCATTATATAACTTGCTTCATCCCTTAATTTTTCAGAGTCAGCTTTTGAAAGCCGGTTTGCCATTCCAGCCCCTCTTCTTGGCATAACAGTAATTAAATTTGTACCCATGGATGCTATTTGCGATTCTATCTGAATTCTTGAACCATCGCCGATAGCTACCATTACAATTACAGAACCAACTCCAATAATAATGCCAAGAGATGTAAGGAGGCTCCGCATCCTGTTTCTAAAAATATTTTTAAAAGAAGATTTTAGTAGTTTTAAAGGTCCCATTTTGTTTTCCTAGCTTTTTTGAAGAATAGTATTTTCTTTTTTCCATTTTTTAAGATCATTTGCCGCGTTTCTTCTGTCTGTTACAGGAATATCGGAAACCAGCTTTCCATCCCGCATTGTAATGATCCTCCGCGTATATGCAGCAAGCTCAGGCTCATGCGTTACCATAATAATTGTCTTCCCGTTGTTATTGAGGTTCTGAAAAAGGGTCATTATCTCAAGAGACATTTCTGTATCCAGATTACCGGTAGGTTCATCTGCAAGGATAAAAGCAGGGTTATTTACCATTGCTCTTGCAATGGCTACTCTCTGCTGCTGCCCGCCAGAAAGCTGGGAAGGCATATGATATAATCTTCCGCCAAGCCCAACTTCTTTTAATACAGAAATAGCTTTTTCTTTTATATTTATTTTGTGATCTTTTCTGCTGTAGAATAGGGGTAGCTCCACATTTTCAACAGCTGTAGTCCTTGCCAGCAGATTAAAACCCTGGAAAACAAATCCTATTTTTTCATTTCGAATCAAGGCAAATTTATCTGAATTAGCGTGTGATGTATTTATGCCATCAAGAAAATAAAGCCCTTCTGTTGGCTTGTCAAGGCACCCCAGAATATTCATTAGAGTAGATTTACCTGAGCCTGATGGCCCCATTACAGCAATGAATTCCCCTTCATTTATGGAAAGATCAAGCCCTTGTATTGCTTTTACTGTAATCCCTTCAAGTTGGTATAATCTTTTTATCCCTACGAGTTCGATCATGGACATAGATTTAAATCCTTTCCCTGAGAATTATTCTTTTCCCTTCGATATCTCTGTCTGTTATTATCTCTGAATGAGAATTATTGTTGATCCCTATTCTTACTGCAATAACGCCAAGTTGACCGTCGTTATTTATATACCAGAGAGTTCTGATGCTTTGTCCTGCTGCAGATGCCCTGCTGCCTTGCTGACGAGGCTGTTGTACCGGCGCTCTTCTGACAGGCATTTGAGGCATTAACAGGGAGCTAAGCCCGCCCTGCTGACTGCCTGCGCTTCCTGAAGCTGTTGCCTGTCTGGCATTACGCGCTTCAATAGCTGCTCTTCTTTCGCTTTCTGACATGATATCTAATGTTGCGTGAAATACTTTTTCTTCTATTTCTTCTCTGTTAAGTGTTGATGGTACATAGCGGAGAGCAGCATTTGGAACAATTAAAATATTTTCTTTTTGTTCCTGAATAAACTCAACCTGGCATGTCATGCCAGGAAGAAAAATCCCGTCTGTATTGTCTGCTTTTATAATCACTCTATATGCTACAACATTATCTACGACAGAAGGCATAAGATGAATTTTTTTAACAATTCCAAAATAAGTTCTTCCTGGTAAAGCTTCAAGAGTAAATCTTACATTTTGCCCCATGCGGATACCTGCAATATCAAGTTCATCTACATTTGCCTCAATTTGCATTTCTCTTAAATCTTCTGCAAGTGTAAAAAGGCTTGTTGAATTCATACTTGAACCCTCAACAACATTCTGCCCTTCATTTATATTCCGCTCCAGTACAATACCATCTATAGGAGATGTTATATATGCATATTGATTGATTTCTGTTTCTATTACATTAAATGAAGCTTCAGCAGCAGAAAGTTCTGCTGCATGGATATTAAGAGTTGTTCTTCCTGTTTTTAGTTCAAAATCAGATATAAGGTTTCTTTCTGCAAGTCTAAGCTGATTTTGGAAACTAATAGATTGAAGTTCGTAATTTGCTCTTGCTTTTACAACAGCAGCACGTTGTTGTTCTCTTCTTAACCTGAGCATATCTGTATTGAGTACTGCAAGAGTTTGTCCTCTTGTTATTTGATCATTAAAATCAACATATATTTTCTCAACTTTTCCGCTCATTTGGGCAAGAACACTTACTATTGATACAGGTGTAAGAGTACCGCTGCTTGTTACTGTTCTTTCCAATGTTCCTCTGAGAACTTCTGTAAAATCATAAGTGCTATTATTGTTTCTTGCATTGCAGCCAGCAAGAATTAAAATTGCTAATATTATCATAAGTATAAGAAAAACAGAATTCTTGATTTTCACATTTTCTCTCCTGAAAATTTATCATCATAGTGACAAAACAATCTATTATATAATAAGTAATAATATTTGTAAAATATAGCTATTTTATGTGTATTTTGTGTGAATTTACTTGTTTCTTATGCTTTCAACAGTAGCACTATTTATGTTTTGAAAAAAGTTGTGAGTTATACCCTCATCTTAAAAAAAGAACCAGAGTCCGCTTCTTCTTTCCCTCTGCTGTTGTCGATATTGTTGCCGGGCTATTGTCAGGTTAGTTCTTGCAATGGTATGAGTTGGTTCGATCCTCAGCGCAGCTTCATAGTCCGCGATTGCCTTGTCAAATTCTCTTATATTAAAATGGGCATTGCCACGGTTATTAAACGCATCTGCGAAGTTTGGGTTAAGGCGGATAGCTTCGGTATAATCTGCAATTGCGTTCTCAAACTCTTGCCTGGCCGCAAACGCAAGGCCACGGTTGTAGAACGCAATTGCGTCATTTGGGTTCTGCCTGATAGCTTCGGTATAGGTTGCGATATCTTGTGGCCACGCAATTGCCGGGAAAAGAAGTGTTAGCACTAATACCGGCACACTCAAAAAAAGTATTTTGATCGAAAAAATGTTTTTCATCATTATTCTCCGTAAAATAGTGACTGTTACCAGCCTCGTAGTTGTTTGGCTTTTTCCAGATTAGCTTTTGCATTGGCATGATTCTGGTTGATTCTCAGCGAAGCTTCAAAATCTTCAATTGCCTTGTCAAAATTTTGTAAATTAAAATAAGCATTGCCTCGATTATTATACACATCATAACTTGGGTTCAAGCGGATAGTCTGAGTGTAATCTGCGATTGCCATGTTATAGTTGGATTGCTTAAAATGTATATTGCCGCGATTAAAATACGCGTCTGCATAATTTGGGTCTAAACGGATAGCTTGAGAGAAATCCTCGATTGCTTTGTCATAGTTTTGCCTGTTGGCATGTACATTACCACGATTAAAATACGCGTTTGCATGGTTTGGGTTAAAGCGGATAACTTCTGTAAAATCTGCAATTGCTCTGTTAAAATCATTATTTTTGCTGTATGCATTACCGCGGTTGAAATATGCTTCTATAAAATTAGGATTGAATTCGATAGCCTGAGTGAAATCTGCGATTGCTTTGTTATTCTCTCCAATGTTAGCATACATAATGCCCCTGCTATAATATACAACTGCAGCATAGGGGTTAATGTAGATAGACTGGGAAAAATCCTCAATTGCTTTGTTATTTTCTCCCATGTTAGCATAAATAATGCCCCGGCTGTAAAATGCGTTTGCATCAACAGGGTTCAAATGGATTACCTGAGTGAAATCTGCGATTGCTTTGTTATAATCATTTTTGTGAACAAACAGAAGGCCACGGTTGAAGTGAGCCTCTACAAAATCAGGATTAAGACGAATAGCCTGAGTGAAATCTGCGATTGCTTTGTCATGCTCTCCTTTCATTGCATATGCATTACCTCGGTTAAAATAGACTCCAGCGTCATTTGGATTCCAGCGGATAGCTTCGGTATATGCTTCGATATCTTGCGACCACACAACTGAAGGGGAGAAAAGCACTGATGCCAATACCAACATTCCCATAAAAAGTATTCTTATTGTAAAAATGTTTTTCATTATTATTCCTAAGTATAGTTATAATATATTGGAGAGGTCAATAAAACAAGGGAATTTTTCAGGTATATCAAACAACCAGATACGAATAATATAGCAATATATTAAAAAATATAGTATTATAAATGTATGGTTGAATGGGAAGATATGACTCCGGAAGAAAGGGATCGCTTGATTTATCTGGTGCTTACAGAAGATGCTTTAAAAGCAATAACCATGATAATGCATAAAAAGCACGGCCCTGATGTAAGTGCAGAAACAATAATGCGTTTTGCGTTTAAGGTTGCAAGAAACAGGATGATACCTGCTCACTTAAAGAAGAAAAACAAAAAGAAAAACTAGTATATGCTGCTTCGCAGCTTGCCCCTCGCAATAGTTGTACCAGAAAAACTTAATTTACACTATCAACAAGCTCCAGTTCTTTGCTTTTATCACGCCTTAACAAATCAATACCTTCGTTATTATCAGCCTCTATAAGAGTTGCCATGCTTGGATTATTCCTGAATCTTAAAACATTAAGCATAAAAATATTTAACTTATTTACTATATTTGGAGGCAGCATATTTCCATCAACTTCTACAGACATTGTAGGGTAGTTACGCTTTCTTGCCCATGGTGTATAAATACCTTCAATAACGCGGCCTATAAGGCATGCAAAAGGAGATATATTTATAACCCCACTGTAAGATTCTTCCATTGCAGTTGCAGCAGCTCCGGAAGATACTGCAATTTCTGAATTCAATTCAAGATTTAAAAAGTGGTCTGTTGTTTTTTTCATTATTTTGTTCATATCATCCGGATGTGGCGGCACAAGTTTTGTCTTTTTAAGAGCTTTTTTTGCTTTTTTCTCAACACTGTGTTTCCACATCTCTTCAAGAGTAAAAGTAATAAGTTTTTCGAATTCTTCACTAAAAAGCCTTTTCCACCATGGCAGTAACTTAAACCGTTTTTTCATATCATAATATTTTACAAAATCAGTATAGTGTATCCATTCTGCAATTCCAGATACTTTTGCGATTATTCCCTTGGCAGAGAGGTGTTTGACTATTTCATCTACAGCAAAATCATCCCGCCGCACATATATTTCTCCAACAATCAAAACACGCGGAACTTCATCGATCGTTTTTTTGAGGGGAATTTTAGCAAACTCATTTGCCATAATTTTTAGAAAAGGGATAAGTTTTTTTGTATCTGTGCTTATTTCCTCAAGCATTTTATTTTGAAGATCATCATATATTGCCAAAGCTTTTCCTGGATCTTCTGCGCATGTTCTTAATGAAGTTTGAACATCTTTAAGATAATCACCCACAACAAGCGCGTACCAGAAATTTTTTGTAAAAGCAGCTCCCAGCCCCCCATAAGAGTTATCCGCACTTAAAGTAAATACAACTATATTATCGATCCTTAAATCTTTAAAAAGATTTTCGTAAAATACAAAATATTGACCTGTTCTGCAAGGCCCTGTTGTTATTGGAACAAACAAAAGATATGTTTCATCTTTTCTGTATTGTGGTGAAGCCATAAACTGGAGCGCGCTTCCAAGTACCAGCTGGGAAGGGACACATTCTTTACCGGACGCATAATTTCTTGCATAGTGAAGAGTCATTGTTGTTGCAACAGGCATTGGCATAGCGTTTATCCCTTTTGCCTGAAGAGCTGCGCTTAGAATCCTGGTTGACACATCTCCCATATTTGAAATCATAACTTTTACTTTTGGGTTGTTTAATATAGGTGTTTTTTGCCCGTTTTTAACATTTAACAAATGAAGCGGTTCTGCGCTGGTATTCCCAACAAAGCGGAGCCCATTATCATATCTTTCTTCATTTTGTTCTGTAAGTTTTGCCTTATACCCTGTAATAATATCGAGAAAAGCTTCAACTCTTGTGTCTATACCTGCATCTGCAGAGTGAGAATCAAGTTCAAGTACAAGAAAAGGCTTTGTTCCCTGAATCCACCTTAAATAATGCAGCATAAAAGAATCAGGGGCGCATGCGAAATTGGTAACAAAAGTTATATAAAGATTTTTCTCGTTACGCACCAGTTGGGCAGTCTTCATGTCCTGCTGGCCATAATACCAATACATATTCGGGAAAATCTCTTCGTTTTCAAAGGGGAGTATATCAAAAGGGATTACTGTATAGTTACGGCTTGTAAATTTCTTTGGTATCCCCATATTTGCTTCTCTTGTTAAAGCATTATACGGCCTTCCCAAAAGAGCTATTACAGGACGTTTGCTTTCTCTTGCTTCAGCAAGCGCTTCCAGCCCAAGTTCCTTGGCTTTTTTTAAATATCCTTCCTGTCTGATTATAGCTTCTTCGAATGCTTCCTGAATTTCATTATCAGATATATTAAGCTTCTTACCAAGTTCAAAAAAAAGCTCAAGGGCTTTCTTTGTCCCAAATTTAAAACTTACAACAAGCTCCAGTATTTTATCCTCAGCCTCTGGAAAAGCTTTTTTAATGTAATAGGGCAGGGCCTGTGTCAGCGGGCAAAAATTTGCATGAACAGAAGTTTCATAACTTGGCATATCCCTAAAATGGGGAACAAAAATATAATCACAGCCTTTATCTATTATATCCTGAACAGCTCCGTGCGCAATTTCAGCAGGAAAACAATAATCGCTTTCTGTACGTGAAATACCTGCAAGAGCAACCTTATCTGATAAAACAGTTTTTATTCCAAGTGTATGAAAAAACCATGAATAAAACGGGTAGAGAGTATGAACAGAAAAAGCTCGTGGAATACCAACAGTATAATTTCTTTTTGCTATAAACTCTTCTTCGGACGGAGCGCAAATTTTAAAAAGCAATTCCGCCCGCTTTTGCACATAGTCAACTACACTTGAGTCAGCCTCGATCTTCTTTCTGCTGTTTGTATACTTTGAACACCGTCCACCAAACATATACTTGTGGTTATTTACATTCAAAATCTGGATCGGGCAAAAATTTTCACAAGCCTTACATACAAAATTACTATCATAAATAATTTCTGTTTCAAGGATCCTGTCTATATCAAAGTTGGTTTTTTCAAGAAGCCCGTCATTAAATTTTTCTTTAGCAAGAATACCTACGCCAAAGCAGCCCATTAGTTCCGGGCTTGGCGGAACCATAATATCTTTATTCAAAAGCATTGCAAAAGCAAGAGGAACAGCTTTGTTTTTTGCAACTCCTCCCTGCAGAAATATTCTTTGTCCTACTGTCCTGTTTCCAACAACTCTGTTAAGGTAATTGCTGACAATTGAAGTAACTATTCCTGCTGTTATATCTTCTCTTGTTGCACCCTGTTGGATAGCTTTTCTGATATCGGAATTTATAAAAGCTGAACAATGTTCTCCGAACTTTAGCGGGTTTTCAGCTTTTAATGCTATTTCTCCAATTTCCCATGCAGCACTTATATTCAAGTCTCCCTGGGCAGATTCTTCAAGAAAAGAACCTGTTCCTGCTGAGCACGCTTCATTCATTGCATAATCAATTGGAACTTTATTTTTAAGGAGAACATATTTTGCATCTTGTCCGCCAATTTCAAAAATTGTATCAACATCACTTGCAAAATAGGTTGTTCCATAAGCATGTGCTATTATTTCGTTATATACTCCACGTGTTTCAAGAAAAACTCCAAGGATTTCTCTTGACGAACCTGTTGTCGCGGCAAGTGAAATTTTTATATCCATTGAACCTATATCATCAATAATTTTTTTCTTTATTTCCCATAGACAAAGTTTTAAAGCTTTTACAGGGTCTCCGTGAGTTCTGCCGTAATGTGACGCAACAACTTCATTGGTCTTCATGTCAATAAGGCATGCTTTTGTTGTAGTTGAACCACCATCTATTCCAAGAATATATTCATGCTCTCTTTCAACTTTTTTTTCCGTATGTTCAAAATATTTTACTCTGTCAAGCTGGGTTTTTAAAGATTTATAACGTGCAAATTTTACATCATTATGTTTAAAAAAATCCCCTTCCAGCGGGAGTGAGCTCCCGTTTTCTTTTGCAAGATACGCAGCTCCAAGCGCTTCATAGAATGAAGCTGTTTCCGGAACTAAAAATTCGATATTTGGAGCAGCTTGTTTTATAAAAGCAATAATATGTTTATTTAAAGTAACGCCACCTGTTATAAGTACCCGTCCGGAAGTAATGTGCGCCCGGTTTAAAAAGTCAATAACTTTTGTTGCCATAACATTACTTAATGAAAGTACGATATCATCTTTTGTAGCTTCCCGTTTATTTAACTTATGGGTGCAATCGGACTTCATGAATACAGAACATCTTGTAGAAAGAGAAAGAGCTTTGGCATCGCTGGATATAGCGTTAACATTGTCCAGCTTCATATCCATGCGCCCAAGTTGCTGCTTAAAGAATTCGCCTGTCCCTGACGCGCATTTGCTTCCGGAAAAGTTATTCTGTATTTTGCCATTTTTGTTTACAGTATAAACAACCAGGTCTTCTCCGCCCATGGTTACAACTGCATCTACCTGTTCTCCGGATTCTTTTAATGCTTCTTCTAGACATAATGTTTCAACAGTGCTATTAATATTGAAGAGATAGCGCCCTTCTGTCCCTGTTACCAGAGAGATTATCCCTTCTTCAATATTGCCTTCTTTTATAGCGGTTTTAAAAGTTCCAGGAAGATCGCCATCATGAGGAAGTACTATACTCCATATAAGTTTATTATTTTCAAGTAAAGCCAATTTTATGCTGGAAGAGCCTACATTTATTCCAAGACTTCGCATTTATATCCCTCAAGTTGTAAAATTTATACTGATATTTATGAATAATATAATCAAATTATTAAAAAAACTTCTATCAATTATTAAAAATATTTTTGATTTTTATTTTGCGTGACAATTACTGAAACTTCCCTGCAGTATATTTGTTGCGTCCGTTCTGTTTTGATTCATAAAGCATTTTGTCAGCCTGTATTATGTAGTCATCTGCTTTTTGCTTATGACATGTATCACCGCTTATGATTCCAATGGAAATAGTTACACAATCTGCCGCATCATTTTTTTCATGCATTATATTGAGCTTTCGTATGGATTCGAGCAGCTTTTCAGCTACCATTTGCGCTCCATTTTCATCGGTATTAGACAAGACAACAACAAATTCTTCACCACCATATCGAGCAGTAAAATCACCCACTCTTGGTAAATTCCTTGAAAGTGTTTCTGCAATCATTTTTAAGCAAATATCACCTGCTTTGTGGCCGTATGTATCATTGAAATTTTTGAAAAAATCAATATCTATCATCATCAAGCTAAGAGTAGCTTCGGCACGTGACAAAGACTTTATGATCCGGCCAATGTTTTCGTCAAAATATCGTCTGTTATAAATCCCTGTCAGAGAATCAATAAAAATTTTTTCAACTTCAATTTCAAGTTGAGTTATCTTTTTTTCCATACTTCTGACACGGCGGAGATCATATACATAACTTAACCCAATGAATTTCCCTTTATGCTTTACCCGTTCTGTTGTTACTTCGCAGGGAATGAGTTCACCCTTGGCAGATTTATGTGTCCATTCAAATATTTGTTTTTCGCCGTTAATCACGCGCTTGAAAATCTCAAGTGCTTTTTCTGTAGATTTAGTGCCATCTGGCTGGTACTCAGGAGAAAATTCATTAATATAATCACTCAAGTTTTTCTCTGAAATTGCCAGCATATTAAGTATATGCTCGTTGCAGTCAATGAATTTAAAATCCTCATCAAAAGTAGTTACTCCAATGGGTGAGTTGCTATATAAAATATGATTAAATTCGTTTGATTCAGCTATTGCTCTTTCCATTTCATAGCGTATGACGGCGTTCGCAAACAAAAATGCCGCTGACCGCATAAACCTGGCATGGTCTTTTTTAAAATAACGTTCGTTTCGATGATCCTCAAAAAGTACAAACCCCCAAAAAACATTGTCGATAAATATCGGCGCTACAAATGCTGACACTATACCAAGCGCTTTCAATATAGAGGCCTCATGTTCCGGCATCAATCGGACAGGTTTGTTTATTACTTCATTTACTGCAAATGCTTTTTCCCAATTTGGGGCATACCGGGAATATGTTACATCAGCAAATTCCGAGAGTGGCTCGGTAGTGCCGCCAGAAGCTTTTTCCCAACGGTAAATCTGCGAAAAATGCAAACCATCAGGCTTTATGGAGTTGCGCCAAACAGATAGTCTGTCTATATCTGCAATATCAGCTAAAAATCCAATTTCCTCTGTCATAAGGTCGTTAAATGGTCTATTACTTTGCGCAAGGAACTTAACTGCCATTCTATTAAGAGTTCCTGTCAGATTCTGCAGATCATATTTTACTGCTTTCAATGTAATATTATTTTGTACGAGAAATGCGACCAGGATACTGATGGCTAATCCTGCAAAAATCAAAAGCCATGCTTCAGGATGTTCGTACCATGCACGTATGGGGAAAATACGAAAATACCATTCAGCATTGAGAATCTGCACAGATTTTTCTACATAATGAGTAGTGGGCCAAAGATTTCTATTCCCGCTCGCTATTATTTGTTTTGCGTTAGTGTCTGGATTTATCCGCCAAAGTTGATATGAAAAACCTTTGTGCTCCAGCATTGAAAGTCCTGTGCCATCTAAAGCTTCAGGAAATTTAAGTGATACAGAAACTAACCCCCAAAATATGTTTTCTTCTGCTTCGGAATGGATATATACAGGATACCTGCCAACTAAACCCAGAATTCCCTGTCGCAAAATAAAAGGTCCAGCCATTACAAGCTCTCCGGTATCTCTGGCGAGTATTGCTTCTATATTACCGTAATAATAATGTTCATCAAAAAAATCCAAACCTATAACAGCTTTGGCTTCTTCAATAGGGTAAGCATCCAAAACAATTCCATCAGGAGCTAAAATGAAATTTGCAAGGGCAGGTTCATTTGCCGCAATTACATCTGCTACTTTTTGAAAATTGCTTACAACACCATCTCCCTGTATTACTAAAGCAGCTAATGCTTTTGTCTGAAAAAGCTGTTTGGAAATAACTTCGTATATTCTATAGGAGTTTTCAAGTATGAGCCCTTCCATTTGTAGCATTTCAACACTCATTTTATTCTTGACAGCTATAGTGCCAACAAATGCACAAAGCAAAAATGTTAATAAAAAGTATAATATTGTTTTTTTATATATTTTTTTGTCCCCAGTCATCCCTTCTTCCCCCCCCATTATCATCTCCTTTGGAATCGGAGTCAAGAACAGAGATATAGCTTTAATCTCTATAATATGTGGAAAATAACTCTAAGCCATCACTGGAAACAAATCTCGATTCCATTACATTGGTAGAAATCCTGAAGAACCTTTCCCTTCCCCAATCTCCAGTATAAAACCTTATATACATATCGTAATATTCTTCTGTTATTTCCTGAGTATAACCAGTAATAAACCCTGAAACTATATCTTCTACTATACTATGTCCGTCAAAAATAAAATCGGTTTTAGTAAATTCTACCATAAATGGATCATCCAGGTCATCGGTAATTACCCATGTGCCAAGTATCCACTCTGGCGGAGATACTCTATTGATCTCATCTGTTGTGTAGTCAAAATCCATGCTATAAGCAGGAAACAAAATTGCAAAAAAGAGAAAAATATTTAAAATTAGTATTTGTTTTTTCATTATAAATCTTCCTTGATATAAAACTAAATTTTGATCATCAATAATACTTAAGCTGATACATTTAATTATAATATTAATTTTTTATTTATAAAAGAGAGATATCTGTAATAGAGTAATTATCACTTGTTATTCACAAATTATAACCTTACGCTATTGACAGATATTCTATTCTTATATAGTATTTTAGTAGATAATTAACAATATAATTCTTCAGGGCAGGGTGAAAATCCCTACCGGTGGTAAAGCCCACGAGCCGAAAGGCAGATTCGGTGTAACTCCGAAGCCGACAGTTAGAGTCTGGATGAAAGAAGATGGTACTTTTATAATATCAGAAGCTCTGAGATATACCTATATTTCAGAGCTTTTTTTGTTGGCCGAGGTTTTTTATGAATTTAACAGCAATGCATGAAAAATTTATGCGAATTGCTTTAGACCTTGCATCAAAAGGGGCGGGGAATGTTAATCCTAACCCTTTAGTTGGCGCAGTGATTGTAAAAGATAATAAAATAATAGGCCAGGGTTTTCATTCAGTTTATGGTGGCCCACATGCCGAGATAGAAGCATTTAAAAGCTGCGCCAATGCTGCAGGAGCAACATTATATGTAACACTTGAGCCTTGCTGTCATCATGGGAAAACCCCGCCATGTACAGATGCAATAATCAAGAATAAAATTTCAAAAGTTGTAATAGGGTGTAAAGATAACAATTCCCTTGTTTCAGGAAAAGGGATTGAAATTCTTAAAAAACATGGAATTGAAGTTGAGACAGGTGTGCTTGAAAAAGAGTGCCAGGATATAAATGAAATATTTTTTTATTATATAAAAAATAAAAAACCTTATGTAGTTATGAAATACGCAATGACTGCTGATGGCAAAATCGCGACAAGCTCCGGAGAATCCCAATGGATTACAGGAAATTTGGCGCGCGAACACACCCACAAAACAAGACATGTTTTGTCTGGTATAATGGTGGGAATAGGAACTGTTCTTGCTGATGATCCTCTTCTTACATGCAGGATCCCGGAGGGGGGTGGAAAAAATCCTGTGAGGATTATTTGCGACACTGCTCTCAAAATACCATTAGATTCAAAAGTTGTACAAACAGCGAAAACAGTTCCTACTATTGTGGCTGCAGCAACTTTTGATATTTCCAAAAAAGAGCAACTTGAGGCTATGGGAGTTTCCGTAGTAGAGACAAAATCAAAAAATTCAAAACTGGATTTAGAAGATTTAATGCAGGAACTTGGAAAAATGGAAATAGACAGCATTCTTTTGGAAGGGGGCGGAACCCTGAATTACAGCGCCCTTGAGCAAGGCATTGTTCGTAAGCTGCAAATATATGTAGGTTCCAAAATATTTGGCGGCAAAGAGAGCCTTTCCCCGGTAGAAGGAAAAGGTATAAAAAATATTTCAGAAGCAGTTGCTTTAAAATTATATAACGTTACTATGATAGGCGAGGATGTCCTGCTTGAATATAAAGTGGAGGATAGAATGCCATGTTTACAGGAATAGTGGAAGAGAAAGGAACGATAAAATCCATACAGCCAGGAGTAAAATCAATAAGGCTTGCAATAGAAGCAGAGATTGTTCTGGGAGGCTTAAAAATAGGGGATAGTGTTGCTGTAAGCGGAGTTTGCCTTACTGTGACAGATATTTCTTCAAATAGCTTTGCAGCAGATGTTATGCCCGAGACATTAAGGAAAAGCGCTTTTTCAAATCTTAAACCAGGAGATGTTGTTAATCTTGAAAGAGCTATGGCTGCAAACGGGCGGTTTGGCGGCCACATGGTATCAGGTCATATTGATGGTACAGGTACTATTGCGGATATCAAAAGGGAAGATAATGCTGTTTGGGTAAAAATAAAAGCATCTCCGGATATTCTTAAATATGTTATAGATAAAGGGTCGATTGCTATAGATGGTATAAGCCTGACTATTGCAAAAATAGAAAAAGATTATTTTTCTGTATCTCTTATTCCTCATACTATAAAAGAGACTACGTTACTTAAAAAAAATATTGGAGATACTGTTAACCTTGAGTCTGATCTTGTGGGAAAATACATTTATAAATTTCTTAATTTTGGTAAGGAAGAAAATAAAACAATAGATATGGAATTTTTACAAAAACATGGATTTTAAGGAGAATAAAATGTCTTTTAGCACTATTGAAGAAGCAATTAACGATATACGGGATGGTAAAATGATCATTGTTACTGATGACCCTGAAAGAGAGAATGAAGGCGACCTTGTGTGCGCTGCAAAGTATTCTACTCCCAGGATCATTAATTTTATGGCGAGCCATGCAAAAGGGCTTATCTGTATGCCAATGAGTACCAAATTTATCAAAAAACTTAATCTTCCGCAAATGGTTGAAAATAATACAGATCCTCATGCAACAGCTTTTACAGTTTCCATTGATCACATTGAAGTAACTACAGGCATATCTGCTTTTGAGCGGTCGCTAACAGCACAAAAATGTACTGAGCTTAATGCAAAACCAGAAGATTTTCGCAGACCAGGCCATATGTTTCCCCTTGAAGCGCGGGAAGGGGGTGTGCTTGCAAGGTGCGGCCACACAGAAGCCTCAATTGATTTTATAAGGCTTGCAGGTCTCCCCGAAGTAGGACTTTGCTGTGAGATCATGGATGATGATGGCACAATGATGAGAGGGGCAAAACTTTTTGAATTTGCCAAAAAACATGGGCTTAAACTGGTAACAATTAAAGATCTTATTGATTATAGAAAGAAACATAATCAATAAAAAAGGATTCAGGATGTACGTATGTAAGTTAATGGAGCGTGTAGTAAGCGCCAAATTCCCTACACGATATGGCAATTTTACTATACACGGATATATAAATAAAAAGAATAAAGAACATCATATTGCGCTGGTGCTTGGAGATATTAGCGACAGCGCTTCTGTTCTGGTAAGAGTCCACTCTGAATGTCTTACAGGAGATGCGCTTGGTTCTTCCAAATGTGACTGCGGCGATCAGTATGATAAAGCTATGCGCGCAATCCAAAAAGAAGGGCGTGGGGTTTTAGTTTATTTGCGACAGGAAGGGAGAGGAATTGGACTTATCAACAAACTAAAAGCTTATGCGCTACAGGATAAAGGGATGGATACAGTAGAAGCTAACCTTGCATTAGGATTTCCTCCTGACCATAGAGACTATACCGAAGGAGCAGAAATTCTGGTAGACTTGGGGGTAAAGAAGATCAGGCTTATGACAAACAACCCGGAGAAAATAGCAGGGCTTGAGAAATTTGGTCTTGAAATTACCGAAAGAGTAGTAATTGAGACAGATGATAAAGAACATTGCAAACACTATATGCAGACAAAAAAAGATAAACTGGGGCACATACTTGCCTCTTACTGATTTCTTTGAGGAGTAATTTTTATGAAAGTATATGAAGGAAAATTTATTGCAAAAGATGTTAAAATAGGTATTGTAGCAGCAAGATTTAATGAACCTATTGTATCAAAACTTCTGGATGGAGCGCTTGATGCTCTGCGACGGCACGATGTAAAAGAAGATGATATTTCTGTTGCATGGGTACCTGGAGCATTTGAAATTCCTGTAATAGCTTCAAAAATGGTAAAATCAGGAAAATATGATGCTGTAATTTGCCTTGGCGCTGTTATCCGCGGTTCAACATCTCACTATGATTATGTTTGCAGCGAAGTATCAAAAGGTGTTGCGCATATTTCACTGAATGCAGGGATCCCTGTAATTTTTGGAGTTCTTACTACTGAAAATATTGAGCAAGCAATTGAAAGAGCAGGGACAAAATCAGGCAACAAGGGCTTTGATTCCGCGCTTTCTGCTTTGGAGATGGTTAATCTTTTAAAATCATTGGATGTGTGAGGTAGTTTTTCATTATTCTGTGTTAGGGAGAGATTATGAAAAGGTGGATAGTGTTTTCTTTACTGCTATTTTTAGTAGGACTTTGTATTAGTTGCGGGAGAAGAGAAGCTCTGCCGCCGATTGTTTCAGTAGAAGGATTTATTGAAAATCCCTCATCCGGCAATACCGGAACTATGGTAACGCTTTTTGCGAATGACGCAGCTATTGAAGCAGCCTTTACATTGGATTACCGTCCCCAAAGAGCAGAACCAGAAAGTGTAGCGGAATTTTTAGAGCTTTCAGGTCCAGCTGTGCAGGATTCCGGACGGGGAACTGTTCATGGTGGAGGACTGCGAAGGCTATCGGACTATAGAACAGTTTATTTTAACCCGGAACAAGAAAGAAGCAGAATCGCAGCGATTCGGGCAACCCAGGAAGCTGCTCGCGAGGGGCATTTGCCCAGCGATAACGCAGGCCCGCTTACAGTAATCGACTGGGGACCCAGAGGAGAATTTTCTTCTGCTGTGCAGCGACCTTCTATCCATGTCATCTTTTCCCAGCCCATGGTTCCGCTTGCAAGCCTTGGCGAACAGAGCAGCACTTCTCCGATAATAAGCATCAGCCCACCTATCAGGGGATCTTTCCGTTGGTATGGAACAAGCTTTTTGAGTTTTGAGGGAGATGAACCTTGTCAGGCACAGCAAATCTATACTATTACTGTGGCGCAAAATGCCACATCTATACACGGTACAAGAATTTCAGGAGAGCGTGTTTTTACATTTCGTACCGAGCCTCTGAGCATAAGAAGCGTATCACCTGGCGAGGAATTCAGAAGAACAACCGGTTTCCGTTTTGACAACCGAAACGTGCCTCCATCTGCTGCGCGACAAATAACCATTGAATTCAATTATCCTGTTGAGGCTAGTCACATAAGACAACATCTGGAAATTACTGCCGGGAATGCTCAATTGAGGTTTAATCTTCAGCAAGAGACTGAACGCAGGGTTATTGCCAATGTGCTCGACCAGATTGGTTTTGAGACTCAGGTAAATGTTATCCTCAAGAGAGGAGCCATGTCCAGAGGCGGGACTCGCGGAACTGAATCAGACAGGACTTTTAGCTTTAGTACCCCATCAGCTTTCAGGGTGGAGGGTCACCACCGAATATCTGCTCACGGCAGATACCGCAATTTACTCAGGCTGGATTTTAGTCATGCGCTGAATGAAAGCACTGTATTGCAGGCAATCAGTACAGTGCCCCCAATGCCTATAGGGCCTGAGAATATTGAGGTATGGGGAAACAGGGTGAATGTTTTCAATTTACCTATTGAGTTTGGCTCACGTTTCAGAATTTTGGTTGCTGCTAACGTAGAAGATGTGTTTGGCAGGAGACTTGGCGAACCCTTTGCTGCTGATATTGTAATACCTGATGAACCGCCGCCTGTTGGCAGCGCTGAATTTCTCCATCCGCATTCCAGGCATGCGATGCTGGAAGCTCAGTTTCCGCCACGCTTTCTTTTTGAATACAGAAACATTGCCCAAAATTCATTTTACAGACTGGCCTCGGTCCTTAACCCCTTTATAAGTCACCCCTCTTTTACCGAATTTGAGCTGACTCCTGGCCGGGTTAATGCCAGATATTTTGAGGAGATTGACCTTTCGCCATTTCTCAATGAGCAAAGGAGGGGCTTTGTTGCTTTCAGGGCGAACTTGCAACTCCTCACCAATGAGAGACAGAGAGATGGAACATTTCTTCCAGGGGTTAGAAGCAGGAATAATGAACTTAACATACAGGTTACAGATTTGGGGCTAACAGTACGTTATGGCTTTAACAGAGCAACAGTGCTGGTTACAAGTCTTTCCACTGGTCTTCCGGTAGAGGGAGCCAGAGTCAGGCTTTTGCCTCCTTCTGTAAGGGGCGCTGAGGACCTTGCCTACATTGCTGCTATCGGAGAAGCTCTGACCAATAGAGATGGTCTTGCGGTGATCTCTTTGGGCGCATCGGTGTTGCGCAATAATTCCGGGCGCACCAGTTGGGGAGGGTTTGAGCCCCCTTTTGTTATGGCGGAAAAAGATGGGGATAAAGCAATTTTTTTCCCAAATTCCCATAATAATTGGCGTTTTGGAATTAACTCAATGCAACCTCAGCGCGCCGAAGAAATAACAGCGCTTGCCTTTATATTTTCCGACCGGGGGCTCTACAGACCTGGCGAAACTTTAAGTTTTAGGGGTGTTGACCGCTCCAGAGTGCTTGGTATGTACACGGTTCATCGGGGAGATTTTACAATTACTCTTGAAGGGGACGGGCATAGACCTCAGCAAGTCGCCAGTTTTCAGGGTACAACTACTGAATCCGGCAGTTTTTACGGAACCATTACTGTTCCGGATGATCTCGTGCCAGGTTCTTACCGGCTGGTGTACCGGCGGAACATTAGCTTGAACAGAGAAAACGATATTGTCGCCAGTGTGCCTGTAACAGTTGCCTTTTTTGAACGCCTTAGATTTCAGGCATCTCTTTCCGCGCCAGCAGCAGCGGTCATACGCGGCGATGATATCAATCTGAATTTAAGAGCCTCTTACCTTGCAGGTGGCAGCTTGTCTGGCGCTTCCTGGGAGGGTGCATGGTTCAGGGAGCTGTCTGTGTTTGCGCCCAGACGCGCAGAAACCAGAGGTTTTGTATTTGGACCGCGTCGAGGCTGGGATGCAAGACGGCATATTGCCTCTGAAAGCGGAAGCTTAAGCGGCCAGGGAGCTGCAAGCCTTACCCAGAAAACTGGTGGCGGCACAGTAATCGGCGCGCCATACCAATATCATGTTGAGGCAAGAGTTACTGATATTGGCAATCAAATGGTGACAGCTTTTCGCTCTGTGCAGGTACACCCTGCAAGTTTCTACATTGGCCTTAATCGCGGCGCTGGAGGCGGGTTCGCGAGAGCAGGACAGGAAATTTCTTATGATTTTATCACTGTCAATACCCAGGGCGAGAGAACTACTGGTAATGCCCTTTTTCTCCAAAGCGGAGAAAACGCGGGAATGCTTACTGTAGAACTTATTCGTGAAGAATGGCGGCGCGTTCAGCAGAGGGGAGTAGGCGGCTACATTCATGACGAGTTCTCCTCTCAGTTGATTGTTGAAAGCACTCAAAGAATTCCTATTGGAAATGGCAGCGGTTCCATAAGAATAAGACCCAGAGTTGCTGGTTTTCATATCCTGCGGGTTACTGCGCAGGACAGGGAAGGGAGAACAGCTCTGACAGAACTCAACTTCCATGCTACAGGCGCTGGAGCTGGCTTTTGGAATATGAGTAACCCCAACGAGCTAAGGCTAACGCCGGATCAGGAGATGTATGAACCAGGCGATACAGCACAGATTTTGTTGCAGAGTCCGCTTCCGGAAGGCCGTTATCTTATAACTGTGGAGCGTGAGGGCATTTTCACCCAGGAAGTACGCCATTTTACCGAACCTGTTACAGTGTTCGAAGTTCCAATTGCGCGTAATTTTGTGCCTGTGGTATATGTATCGGTTTCGTCCTATTCTGTGCGTCCCGGCCCTCCTACTCATGAGTATGGCAGCCCTGACCTTGACAAACCCAAGGGGTACTTTGGCGTAACGCGGCTAAGGGTGAATCCACGTTCCAGAGCTTTTTCTATCAATATAGAAAGCGACAGACAAATCTACCGGCCAGGAGAAGAAGTAACCATGACTCTGACTGCTACCAGAGGCGGCAGACCATTGCCTGGCGCGGAACTTAGCCTGATGGCAGTAGACCGGGGTGTTTTGGATCTTATCAATTATCGCGTACCAGACCCAATAAGCCATTTTTACGCTGAACACCGCTTTCCTCTTGCAGTGATGGGTGGTGATTCCCGCGCATGGCTTATGGACCCAGTAACTTACAGTGTAAAAAATCTTGCAGGCGGAGACGCTGAAGATGAAAGCAAACTTGAGGAACGCAGGGACTTTAACCCCACTGCTGTTTTTGAACCCATGCTTATTACTGATGCTAACGGCAGGGTGACTGTCAGATTCCGGCTTCCCGACAATCTTACGACATATCGCGTAACAGCCTTTGGGGTGCGCGGAGACCTTTTTGCGCTTCGGGAAAGTGAGATTGCTGCCCAGAACCAGATAAATGTGCGGGAGCTTTTGCCACGCCGCGTTCGGGAGCGGGATACTGCTGAAGTTGGAGTGCTTATCACAAATCTTGATACATCGTCCCATACCTTGACGGTCAGGCTAAATATAGGTCCACCAGGACCAAATGATTATGCAAGCGGTTTAGCGAAGACACCTGGAGAGGCTTTTGTTGATGGAATACACGAGCGCCGTGTAACAGTTAGAAGCGGTGAGAATGCTGTTGTTAATTTCGATGTTGGCGCAGTAAGAGCAGGGACTGTAAGTCTCAATTTTACCATCAATTCAAATATCCTTAATGAAAGGCTTGTCAGGGAACTGCAGATTGAGCGTCCGTTTGTTTTTGAAACAATTACCACCATTGGCACAGTGACAACAAACAGAAGCACTGAGGGGCTTGTTATCCCTTCGTTTGCAGATGGTGGGATGGGCAATCTTTCGCTGGTTCTTGATGCAACGCGGCTAGGGTTATTGGATTCAGCTGTCACTTACCTTTTCCATTATCCTTTTGCGTGTCTGGGGCAGCGCGCCGCAGCTATTCTGCCGCTGGTGATTTTCGGTGAACATATTGAAGCTTTAAACCTTAGAAGCGATGTTGCTAATCCTCGCCGTGTGGTGGAAAATGAGCTCAGATCCTGGGGGCAAATACAGCTCGCCAGCGGAGGCTTTCCTTTCTGGCCCTCTGGTACTCGCGGCAACTTTTTCGTCAGCCTGCGCATAGCGCATATTATTGCCATTGCTCAATCAAAAGAGATTGCCATCCCCTCGTCTCTGAATGTCCCTGCTCTTACAGCTTTTCTTGAGCGGGAACTCCAGGAGTCGCAGAGGCGGCGAGGAAGTCAGGCATGGTGTGAGTGCCAACTGTATTTGCAAAGTTATATGCTCTATGTCTTATCCCTGCTTGGCGAAAGGATAGATCCGGCACGGCTCAATGAAATCTTGAGCCGAAGTAATCTTGACCCGTCAGTGCTTGCCTTGACCGGCATGACTTACCGTGTTCTGGGCAGGAACGCTGAAGCTGCGCGTACTGCCCAACGCCTGCGCGATCTTGTTCGCATGACTGCCAGGGGTGTGGAGATTACCGACCCTCTGGAAAGACACCGCTGGAATATTTTTGGCGGCAGGGTTGAACAGCTTGCGCTTACTTTGCAATTCTTTGTGGATCAATATCCAGGAGATGAGATCAATACCCGGCTCCTCTTTACCATGCTGGAAAACAAGCGTTCCGGAGGCTTCTGGCAAAGCACGCTGGTAACTGCGCGGGTTCTTTCCGCAGTTGATGCATTGATTCGCGCGGAAGATCTTGCCAATATTAACGTGAATGCGGCTGCCATGTTGGCAGGAACAGAGCTTTTGAGCGGCACATTCCAGGGGCTGGGAGCAAAACCAGTTACCGGAACCTTCAATTTTAACGAAGCAATGTTAGCGGGACTGGACCGGGATCGCATACATGCCTTAGAGTTTACTCGTCAGGGAACAGGTAATATTTACTACACAGCTTCCCTCCGTTATGCCATACCCGCAGAACTTCAGTCATTCCGTGACGAGGGGTTGGGTGTTTTCTTGAGTATTTACGATATAGAGACTGGCGAGGCAATACAGGGAACTGCCCTGATAAGTGGAAAAGTTTACCGGGGCAGGGTGAGGCTGTCATCCAGTCATGACCGCACTTTTGTTGCTTTGCGTGTTCCTGTCCCTTCGGGCGCAGAGATACTTGATGCAACTTTTGTTACTACTGCTACTTTTGACGATAGAGGCGGAGCAGCCGGCACTGATGAAAGCGAACGCCGCGGGTCATGGTTAAGTCACCGGGCTATTTTTGACAATGAGATTCAATTTTTTTGGGATCAGTTTAACAAAGGAGAAGAAACAGTGAATTTCCTTTTCCGTGCTGTAAGAAGGGGTGTCTATCCAACACCACCAGCTCAGGCTGAGTGTATGTATGAGCCGGAGATTTTCGGGCGCAGCCGGGGGGTGATTTACACAATTGAATAATATTTCAATTTTAAAGATAAATAAAAAAGTGTTAAAAATTACTCTCCGAATTGCTGTTGTGGTGATGGGGGTGTTTGCGCTGGCCTGGCTTATCCTGCGGTTTTCCCCCTATCCGGAGTTGGAGGCTTTTATGGCCAGACCCAACAGTGTCCGTTACCTGGACCGCAACGGCATTTTGCTGCAGGTAACTCCTCTGGCTGATGGACTGCGCCGGGAAATACCGGAACACATTCCCGGCCAAGTGAAGGAAGTTTTTATCTTTGCCGAAGACCGCCGTTTTTACCGCCATTTTGGTGTTGATGCTCTTGCTTTTTCTCGCGCTCTTTTCCAGAATCTCACACAGAGAATGGTGGTAAGCGGGGCATCTACCATAACCATGCAGCTTGCCAGGCTTATTTCCATAGAGGCAACTCCTGCAAATACCAGCCGCAGAGGAGGGGAATTGCGGAGAAAGATAGGCGAGGCAGTAAACGCCATGCGCCTTGAAACAAGACTTTCAAAAGATGAAATACTTGAGTTATACCTTAATTCAGTCCCTTTTGGTTTTAACACAGAAGGGGTTGCTTCTGCTAGCCGGACTTTTTTTGCCTCTGAACTTTCCATGCTTTCTCCTGCCCAGATTTTTTGTCTGGCAGTTATTCCCAGGCGCCCAAGTCTCTACAATCCGCTGGAAAATCCCGGAGCGTGCGTATCTGCTGCTGCGGAACTGCATGCCAATTTTAGCAGAAGCAAGAGACGCTCTTCAGCCTGGCCGCTTTTGGCTGACATAACCATATATGACTGGAAGTTTGCTGCTTCTTCTGCCCGCAGGTTTGCGTACCCATTTGAGCTGCCCCATCTTATCCGGCATATCAACGCTGGCCAGAGTGAACCGCGCAGCGAAATATACCTTTCCATTGATCTTGGCCTGCAGCATTTTCTTGAAGGCGCAGTTGCCGGAAGTGTGATCCGCCATCAAACAGCCAGGCTCACTAACGGCGCTGCTATTGTTATTGATAATGAAACAGGAGAAATTCTTGCCTGGGTAGGTAGTTATGATTTCAATAACGAAGAAGCTGCGGGGCAGGTTGACGGAGTGTTGGCGCTAAACCAGCCTGGCAGCAGTATGAAGCCACTTCTCTATGCTATGGCTCTTGAAAAAGGCTTTAAACCTAATGATGTTATTGCAGACATTCAAATGAGTTTTGGCGTAAGTGAAGTTTACCTTCCTCGTAATTTCAACAACCGTTTTAATGGTCCAATGCTTTTTCGCACAAGCCTGGCTTCAAGCCTGAATATTCCGGCAGTGTATCTGCTCTACCGGCTTGGGGTAAGGAATTTTACCTATCAGCTTTTTTCCCTGGGTTTTGATTCTCTTGAACGTTCCGCAGATGAGGTGGGTTTGGGTCTTGCGCTTGGTAACGCTCCGGTAAGTCTCAAGGAGCTTGTCAGGTCTTTTAGTGTTTTTCCAAGGGACGGTGTTTACATACCACTGACGTGGGAATTGAATGGCAGAACGCAGCAGAATAGCATAATAGAGCAGCGGATTTTTTCTGCAGACACCTCCAGGCTCATCTGCTCAATTTTGTCTGATCCAGATGCCAGAGTGCTGGCTTTTGGTCCAGCTACGAGTTTCAGAACACCGTTTCCGTCAATATTTAAAACCGGCACTGCTAATCAGTTTCAAAGTATTGTTGCGCTTGGGGCTACTACAAAATACAGCGTCGGAGTGTGGATGGGTAACTTTACCGGCGAAACAGTTATAGGCAGGACAGGCAGTTCTGTCCCGGCTGCCACTGTTCGGGATACTCTGGTTTTTTTGCATGGCAGGGGGAGTGCGCAGGAGTTCCCGACTCCTGAAAACTGGCAACCGCAAAGGATATGCGCTCTTTCGGGGATGATGCCCACGCATGTCTGCCCTGCGACCATCAATGAATACATTCAAACAGGAGAGGAAAATAGGCCTTGCACCTGGCATCAGATGGTAGATGGCCGCTTTGAAGTAGTATTCCCTGCTGAATATCAGGCATGGTTTAATACTGCAGTGAGACAGGGTTCTATTGACTTCAGTTCCCGGCCACTGGAAATTACGAATCCTCGTGATGGTTTTGTCTATTTGAGCAGCTCAGGCATAGGCAGGAACGAAATCCCGGTAGAGGTTATAGGCGGCACTGAAGATGAATTACATGTAACTTTTAATGGCCGGAGTTTCAGCATCACTCGACCCTTTGTTTTTTTTCTTGAGCGCAGCCCTGGCTTTCATACTCTGCACGTTCAAAGTGGATATGAGGAAAGAGTGGTTACATTTACAGTTCAACCCTGAACATTCTTAGCCATAAGCCGTACTCTATTGAAGATGATTATTTGAGGAGAGGCTTGAGTATCTTGACGTTTTTGCATTAATTTAATATCTATATAATTAACAAATGAATCGTGTAGGAAGCTTATTAATTAGTACTTGTGTAAAAGCGCTTGCTCAATCAATGCCTACAAATGTTATGCTTGATTTAGTAAGAAAACTAATTCCAAACTATGATCTGCATGGCCGACTTGGTTTTCCAAGAAGTATGGCTATACCAAATAAAGATGCAGCTCGTCAAATTATAAAAGATACAGTAAAAAATGACTGTTTTATTGATTTTGTTTTACTCATGGTAGATGCCGGAAATAATGGTGTTATGGGACGAAGATACTCTATCCCATATATGAACCAAATTATTTTAGGTGTCTTTGATTTAGGTTATATTTATGATGGAGTAAACAATATATTTGTTGAAAATCCTAAAAATAGACTAAGTAGAAATTGGGGAACTTTAAAAACAGGAAAAGACTATGGTTTTGCTTTTATGCGGCTTGATATAGCAGGCAATTCTAAAATGGTAAGGGAAAATTCTGAAAAAGATGTTCATAAGGCTTATAAATATCTTAGGGAAGTTACAACCAGAGCTGTTCTAAAAAGAAATGGTCGTTTATGGAGTTGGGATGGTGATGGAGGACTTGCTTCATTCTTTTTTGGTAATAAACAGCAGAGCGCAGTAATAGCTGGAAAAGAGATTTTGCATGAACTATTTTTTTATAATTACCTGAATTGCCCTTTAAAAACACATTTAAAAGTAAGAATTGCTGTTCATTCCGGCACATTTGAATATTCCCCTTATGAAGAAGATTTAAAGGCTTGTGATGCTGTAAAAAAAGTAATGGAAATAGAGTCTTATTTTACGAAGCCAGGAACAATGACAATCAGCCAGCCTGTTAAATTTATGCTCGATAATATTGCAAGAACCGGTATAAAGCTATTGCAGGGGAAAGGGGCTACTGAATATCATAACTATGAACTTATACTGGAAAGCAAGTGAAAATATTAATTATCAGTAATCAAAAGAAAGTAGAAGAAAGTTTTTATCCTCTTAAAAAGTCTGGTTATGAGATTGAAAAATCCTGCAAAGAAAATTATAAAAAATATGTGAAAAATTTATCAGGACCTGTTATTGTATATTTTGATATTTATCAAAATAGTGAAAAAGAATATTGGGAACATATTAAATCACTTTTAAAACAACAAATTATTTTTCTTGGAATTATTGACTCAAAATCTGTTGCTCCAGATCCAGCAGCTTTTTTTCATGCAGGAATTTCTGATTACATAGGAAACAAACAACTTCTGGAAGGAATTACTAAAAAACGGATAAAAGATATTTTTGCTTTAAAAGAAAAAGTAAATTTTTTGCCCCACAATATGACAGAGACTGAAAATAAAAATGAAAAATCTCAAAAATTATTGCCTGTTTTAGCTAAAAAAGAATTTTCTGCAAAATTAGTTCCAAATGGAGAATGGAAAAAAATTAAAAATGGTGAAGAATATGTTTTTTATTTTCTTTATGCAGAAATAGATTTGGCTGCTGATTGGAAAAGAAAAACAGGCCAATCTATTTTACAAAAAGTTAAAGAAGTTTTTCATAATTATATAGAACAGCATATAAAACCAATAAATGGTAAAATATGGATGTGGAATGAATTTGGCGGTCTTATTTTATTTCCATATACAAAAAATGACCATGATGTGGCAATAACAGCATCTAAACTTATAGTGAATGCGCCTATAGCCAGTTGTGAAGATTTTCCTTTTAAAATGGAGATATCCTACAGACTTGCTCTTCATGTAGGAGAAACAGTATATAAAGAACGTGGCAATACCGGAACCATTGTTTCCGACACAATAAATTTTACTTTTCATTTGGGACAGAAATTCGCGAAACCTGATAATTTTTATATAACCGAAGAAGTATATAACAGGATACATCCTGGTCTAAAAGAACTATTTTTGTCAGAAGGGGTGTTTGAAAACAGGAACATCCTAAGATTAAGAAAATTTGTTTAACCACTAATTCAAAGTAATAAATATTAAAAAAATATTATTTTCTACTTCTCATTATTTAAATAATATGATAGCTTTTGTGTATTAAAATACAGTTTTGTGCATAAAAATACACGGGATTATCTTAAACGAGGGGAAAAGATGAAGCAAGAAGATATAAAAAAAATATTAATAATAGGTTCAGGGCCAATAGTAATTGGACAAGCATGCGAATTCGATTATTCAGGGACTCAGGCATGTAAAGCTCTAAGGGAACATGGGTATCAGATTGTTCTTGTTAATTCAAATCCTGCAACGATTATGACAGATCCTGTAATGGCAGATGCAACATATATTGAACCACTAAACCTTGAAAGGTTAACACAAATCATAGAAAAAGAGAGACCAGATGCACTATTGCCAAACCTTGGAGGCCAAACAGGGCTTAATCTTGCTTCTCAGCTTAGTAATGCAAAAGTACTTGAAAAATATAATGTAAAAGTAATTGGAGTAAATCTTGAGGCAATTAAAAAAGGGGAAGACAGAGAAATATTTAAGCAACTAATGCAGGAACTGGGCATAGAGACAGCTAATTCTGATATTGCATATTCAGTTGCAGAAGCTGAAAATATAGCAGAAAAGCTTTCATATCCAGTAGTTGTAAGACCTGCATATACAATGGGCGGCGCTGGCGGAGGTCTTGTTTATAATGTCGAAGAACTGCGCGCAATTGTTAGCAGGGGACTTGAACTTTCTTTAACTAACCAATGTCTCATTGAAGAATCAATCCTTGGTTGGGAAGAGCTTGAAGTTGAGGTTGTACGTGACAGCAAAAATATGATATCTGTATGTTTTATTGAAAATATTGATGCAGTTGGTGTGCACACCGGAGATTCTTGCTGTATAGTTCCAATGTTAACAATTGATAAAAAAACAGAAGAAAGGCTTAAACAACTTGCATTTCAAGTTGTTGAAACTATTGGAGTTATAGGCGGAACAAATGTCCAGTTTGCCCATGACCCAAAGACAGGACGTATTGTAATTATTGAAATCAACCCGAGAACTTCCCGCTCTTCTGCATTAGCATCAAAAGCTACAGGATTTCCAATAGCTTTGATTTCTGCAAAACTTGCAACCGGAATGACAATGGATGAGATCCCATATTGGCGGGATGGAACTCTTGAGAAATATACACCTTCCGGAGATTATGTTGTTATAAAATTTCCGCGCTGGGCTTTTGAAAAATTTCGAGGGGTTCAGGATTCGCTTGGAACACAAATGAAAGCAGTTGGCGAAGTTATGGCAATTGGCAAGACTTTTAAAGAAACTTTTCAAAAAGCAATTCGGGGTCTTGAAAATGGCAGACATGGTCTTGGCTTTGCAAAAGATTTTAACAGAAAATCTCTAAGTGAATTAATGGAAATGCTTATGCGCCCTACAAGCGAGCGCTTCTTTATTTTATATGAAGCTATCAGAAAAGGGGCAAATATTAAAAAGCTTTTTGAACTTACATATATTAAAGAATATTATCTTAATTTAATAAAAGAGCTTGTAGAGCTTGAAGAAGAGATGTTAAAAAAACCAGGCCAACTACCATCTAATGAACTTTTGACAAAAGCAAAAAAAGATGGATTTTCCGATAAATATATTGCAAAGATACTTGGCATAAGAGAAAAAGATGTTAGAAAACGCCGCACAGAACTTGGTTTGGTTGAAGGGTGGCACACTGTCCCTGTTTCCGGCAAGACAGGTGCATATTATTATTACTCTACATATAATGCGCCAGATATATCCAAGGCAACTTCAAATAACAAAAAAATAATGATCCTTGGCGGAGGCCCCAACAGAATAGGGCAGGGAATAGAATTTGATTATTGCTGTGTGCATGCTGCTTTTGCGCTCCGCGAACTGGGCTATGAAACAATAATGGTCAACTGTAATCCTTCTACAGTTTCAACAGATTACGATACAAGCGATAAGCTTTATTTTGAGCCAGTAACGCTCGAAGATGTTTTGCAGATTTATGAAAAAGAAAAACCTTTAGGCGTTATTGTACAGTTTGGAGGTCAAACTCCGCTTAATATTGCACGAGAGCTTGCAGATGAAGGGGTAAAAATTCTTGGAACAAGCATTAATAGTATTGATGTTGCCGAAGACCGCGATCTTTTTAGAAAAATGATGGAGCAACTTGAAATACCAATGCCCGAAGCAGGGATGGCATCTGATATTGATGAAGCAATTAAGGTTACAAATAATATAGGATATCCAATAATGATACGCCCTTCTTTTGTTCTTGGTGGTCGTGGGATGGAAGTTATATATGATGAAAATATGTTAAAGGAATATGTTGCAAAAGCAGTAGGGGTTACTCCGGATCGCCCGCTTTTGCTCGACCGTTTTCTTCGCAATGCTTTTGAATGTGAAGCAGATGCATTGGCAGATGGAAATGAAGTATATATCCCATCTGTTATGGAACATATTGAACTTGCAGGTGTCCACTCAGGAGATTCCGCATGTGTGATCCCTCCTGTTTCAATAACGCAGGAAAATCTTAAAAAAATCAAGGAATATACTACAAAAATCGCAAAAGCTCTTAATGTATGCGGACTTATGAATATGCAATATGCAATTGAAAATGATAAAGTCTATGTTCTTGAAGCAAATCCAAGAGCAAGCCGCACAGTTCCTATTGTCTCTAAAGTGTGCGATATCCAAATGGCAAAATATGCTACACGACTTATGCTTGGAGAAAAACTTTCAGATTTAAAATTATGTGAAAAGAAATTTTCCCATTATGGAGCAAAAGAATCAGTTTTCCCATTTGATAAATTTCCGGAAGTTGATCCTATACTTGGTCCAGAAATGCGCTCTACAGGAGAGGTTCTTGGACTTTCAGACAGCTTTGCTCTTGCTTTCTATAAATCTCAGGAAGCTGCAGGGACCTTTTTGCCCTCCAAGTTGGATCCATCCGAAGGCGCTGGAAAAGTGCTTATAAGTCTTTCTGATAAAGACTCTTTCCATGCTGAATCAATAATAAATATTGGAAAATTGTTTATTGAACTTGGATTTACAATATTGGCAACAGAAGGGACAGCCGGATTTTTCAGAAACGGAGGAGTTCAATGCGAAGTAATTGCAAAAGTGCGTGAAGGAAAAAGGCCTAATGTTGTAGATGTAATTGTCAATCGCCAGGTAGCTTTGGTCATTAACACCCCAAGTTCTAAAATTGGTTCTATAGAAGATGAAGCTGTTGTTCGTAAGGCTGCCATAAAGTATAAAATACCATATGTTACTACGCTGGCTGCTGCAACAGCCGCTGCCCAGGGAATAGCTGCTGCAAGAAGCAATAAAGGTAATGAAAAATCTTTGCAAGAATACCATAAAGAAATAAGAGATGTTTAAATTATCATTATATGACTTTTGATTTTTTACTATAAATGCGCATTGTTTTTTGCTGAAAATTTATTGAAACCATAAATTAGATTGCCTATGCGCTATAGTTTCATACATTTTTTTCCGATTTATATATATAGCCAGATTTCGCGTTTTTTGCTGCATAGATATATAGCAGCAAAGATATATCTATGTAAATCAATGGAAAACCAGAAATCCGGTCTTAAAACTAAAAATATATATTAAATTTATAAGGGTACATAATTGCAAAAAATTATTTTTGCTTTTGCTTTTATTTTAATTTTGAATAATGTGATTATTGCACGAGAGCAGACTCATTTGGTGCAAAGAGGTGAGACTCTTTATAGCATATCAAGAATGTATAATATTTCACTGGATAAAATACTTGTTGCCAACAGAATCGAAGACCCCACAAGAATAAGAGCAGGTCTTAACCTCATAATACCCTCTAATGTAACACGGAAAGAGTATACAGTTCAAAGAGGAGATACCTTATATGCTATTGCCAGAAATCATAGTATAAGTGTTAATTCTCTGCTTGAAGAAAATAATTTTAACAGAGAAACAGTTATAAGGATTGGCCAAGTAATAAGAATCCCAATGCAGGGAAGCCAGAATATACAAGTTCCAAATCGACATCATTGGCCTGTAGTAGGAGAAATGCAAAGGTTATCCGGCAAGCTTCAAGGCTCCAGAATTTTAGCTAATTATGGAGATACTGTTTACTCTGTTTCATCTGGCAGAGTTGTATGGGAAGGGCCATATAGAGGGTTTGGAAGAGTAATTTTTATTGAATCAGTTGCTGGTTATATTTATGTTTATGGCGGTAATGATACAACAAATGTCAGGGTAGGGGATTTAGTACGACCAGGAACAGTGCTGGGCAGAATAGGCTTAAGTGTGTTTGAGAACAGGCCAACTATGTTTTTTGCAGTATATAAAGATGGTAAGCCTGTTGATGTTGAAAAGGCGCCTAGGTTATAGTTTGCAATTATTTAGGGTAATTTGCTTTAGAAATTACCCTAATTTTACTTATCAGATTTTCCGAACAATTTTTTAAATATCCCTATTATAAATTCAAAAAATCTCTGAAAAATATTTTTCCTTTTTAATTTCGCAAGCTTTTTATATGCTTCAATAATATCATCTTCTGTAAAATCTTTTCTTTGTATATTTTCTTCAATTTCAATTTCCAGAAGATCAACTTTGCTTTTAACATCTAAAATAGTTGCATCTATAGTTTGCCAACCAAGACTTTTTGCAGCTTCAAGCCGCCTATATCCAGCTATAAGCTGCAGCTTTGAAGTTAAAACTATGGGATGTAATTGCCCAAATTTAGTCATGCTTTCTGCCAGAGATTCAAGGTCTCCAACATCTTTTCTAATACGGTTTTTTATAACAATAACATCTTCAATTTTTATTTTCATAAATAATCCTCCCGGTTAATCCAACAGACTTCTGTCAATAGCTTCATTTGCTGTATGCCTTGATCTTTCGTTAATCGATCTTAAAGTTTGTATGCTTGGGGTATCGCTACTTGTACCAGGAGCGATACTTGTATTAGGAGCGCTCCTTACTCCTGGATTAAGTAAATAGTTATCCTGAAGCCTTCTTATAAGTTCTGCGTCTCTTGCAGATCTGAATTCATGGATAGTGCAGAAACTTTTTGCTTCTGTTCCCGCAACAAAAAGCTCTGTTCTGAATCCTTGATTACAAAATTGAGAAGGCAGCATACCAGAAACAGAACAAACAGTTCGCTCTACAAGTCCGCTAGGCCGCCTAAAATCTATTGGAGGAAGATCTGGATTATTTATATGTATATCTCTCATAAATTGTGCCCAGACAGGACCTGCTGCCATTGCGCCAGTTTGATTAAGTCCTAATGAGTTTCCAGGCATATCAAATCCAAACCAGACTGCTGTTGTAATATATGGAGAAAACCCTATTGTCCATGCATCTGACCAGTTTTGTGTTGTTCCGGTTTTCCCTGCAAAAGGCATTGGAAATCCCCCCACATGTCTGCGTCTGCCTGCAAGAGAACCAAAATCAACAGTACTTTTCAGCATATCAACCATAAGATAAGCTGCCTGGGGAGTCATGATTTGAAGCCTTTCTCCCTCTCTTCTTTGTCTTGCTATTAAATCCCTTTCAGGGTCAAGAATTATTTTTCCATTTCTATCTTCAATAAATCTTATTGCAATAGGGGTAACTTCTTTACCCTGATTGGGAAAAACCGCATACGCCTGCGCCATTCTCATTGGGTCAGTAGAAACAGTTCCAAGCGCCAGAGGATAATTGCGCGGAAACATTCTTGTTATTTCTTCGGGTGATCTTATTCCAAGAAGTCTTGCAGACCTGTTTATCGCAGCATCAAAACCTGCCATATCAAGTACATGTATAGACGGAATATTCAGGGAATGAGCCATTGCATACCTTGCTGAAACAACGCCTCTCCATCTTCCCAAAAAGTTATTTGGAATATACTCGGTCCCATCTTCATTAATAAACACAACAGGTTTATCATGAAGCATTGTTGAAAGAGTTATTGTATTTGAAGAAAGAGCAGCAGAATAATATAATGGCTTAAAAGCCGACCCGGTCATAACTCTTGCCTGAGTAGCTCTGTTAAATCTTTTTGTTTCAAAGTCGCTGCCGCCAACCATTGCTTTTATACGGCCTGTTTCATTTTCAATAGCAACTAACGCTCCTTCTATGGTGGTCCGCTGTAATTGCCCTGCCTGATTTCTGTTTGCTACTCTTGAAATATGCCGCAAATTTTGACATCCGAACATCAGAGACATTGCGTTAAGGGTAGGATTGATCGAATTATAAAATTCCCGATACGCCTGATTTCTTTGTTGTGTCCCTGCTGTCCTTATGGCTGGAATATTGAATATAAGAGATAACCCTTCTACTATTGGTATAAACTCTCTGTTGGCAAAATTCGTGCGTTCGTTAGCTTCTCTCAAGAAAGTTCTGTTCATTGTATTAAAAGCTTCCTGCATAAGCAAATCTGCTTTTTCCTGATATCTAAGATCAAGAGTAGTATGCACAATAAGTCCATCTCTGAAATAGTCATGCGCGCCATGCAGTATTCTTTCAAGCTCCCGTCGTACAAATTCGCTAAAATATGGAGCCCTGTCTTCTCTTATAAAATAAGCAGTCTCTGATGCTGATCTTAAGGGGTCGTATGTTTCGTTCCAGTATACTGCAAAAGATAAATCAGCTTCTTCTCTTGATATAAAATTAAGCTCAACCATCTGATTTAATACTTGCTGCTGCAAAATTTTTGCTCTCGCAGGATGTCTTATTGGAGAATATCTGGCAGGGTTTGCAAGTTGTATAACAAGAAGCGCAGATTCTGCAACTGTAAGCTCCCTTGCGGAGTGGCGGAAGTAAAATTGTGATGCTGCCTCAATACCATATACATTATGGCCAAAATATGACTCATTTAGATATATTTCAAGTATTTCATGCTTACTTAGCCTTTTTTCAAGCTGAAATGCCCAAAATAGTTCTATTATTTTGCGTCTAATAGTTTGTTCTCTTCTGTCGGCAAATTGCCTTCCTGCAACCTGCTGGGTTATTGTACTACCCCCTGAAATATATCTGCCTCTTACTATATTCCATGCAGCCCTGATAGTACCCCTTATACTAAATCCATTATGTTGAAAAAATTCCCTGTCTTCTCTGGTTATAAGAGCTTGAATAAGGTGTTTAGGAATTTCATCAATAGGAATGATTTCTCTTTTTTCTTCTGAAAAGAATTGAGTAATAAGATTTCCATTTATATCAAGTACTTGTGAGGGTAGGGCTGGTCTATATTCGCCAATTCTATTGGTTTCAGTTATATTTTTTGATAATGCAAATAAGATGCCAAATGCTATTCCAAATATAATTGTTATAATTGCTGCAAATGAAAGAAATATTTCAAGTAGAATTTTTTGTTTTCTATTAAATACCATAGGTAAAATTTAAGATATTGAAGGAAGTTTTGTCAAGATATAAATACATTATATAATAGAAAATACATTGTATAGTCTTTTTAGAAGGATTTTTTATGATTAAAAGCGATAAATGCAAGATAAAAATTGACCACTCCTTTTGGGAATGGTCATCGCTACTAATATAGTTAACTGGGAGGGGAACTATATTCTCACGACATTTATAATATCGGTGATATAGAAAAAACTATAAATATTTTTTTAGCAATCAGATTAAATATGGATAGAAAAATAATCAAAATTCTGTTACATCAATATCAAGAAGAATATCTATTAAGTATCTTTTGCCTCTTTCCAGAGTAATTCTTCTGCTTATGCTGTATTCCCCGATTATAAAAACAAAAGTATGTTCTCCAACTCCAAGGTTTGAAAATTCCCGTTGCCTATGTTGCACACCGTTAATAAAAATTTGAGCTTCCCGCGGGGCTTGTATAATTACATGAGGTTGCTCCCTTGTTAAATGAGCTGTCAAAGTGTTTTTTTCATTATTATTTATTAAAATAGATTCTTCGAAAGTAGTATATCCATTTTTTTCAATTCTTACTCTTCTGATACCTATAGGCAATATAATATTTTCACTACTTTCATAAAGCGTATTATCTATAAATAATCTAAAATCTGTAACTCTATTTGAACCATGCTCGTGAGGTGAATTGCTTCTTTCAAAGACATTTACTGTAAGGCTTCCTCTATCAGAAAAAAACGGAGTAATTCTTACATTAATAGTTTCATTCAATAAATGACTCGGTATTCCTTTCATAATAGGAAGCATTGCTACAACTATTGGGAAAATAGAGCCTCTAAAATCTCTTGGGACAATAATATCTGTGCCTGGAATAATTTCACTACGCGCAGGTTGGCGCTGCAAATGAATATCTATAAAATGCCTGTTCCTTCTTGGCAAAACAATATGCTTTACAAGATTTCCTGTATAATTTGATATATCTGCCCTGGGAGCAGGTGTTAGATTATTATAGAAAAAAAGCGCAAATGTATTTGGGTTATTTCTTAAAGTATCTGAAAGTATTACTTCAAGCTGAATTCTTACAGGCATAAGATCTTCATTATCCAGGACAATTGCAAAAATATCTTCGGAAGACAATATGATTTCGCCAATTGGACCAGAATCAATTGTAGTAATTCTTTTTACTGGGCCTCTAATATTATCAGAAAAAGAAAATTGCAGTACTATAAGGAAAAATAGAAGTGATAATACTGTGGTTTTCATAACGTTTTATTGGTTCCTGTTGAATAAATTGAGCGGATTTTCTGTTCTTCCGCCGCTTCTTACTTCAAAATGAAGGTGAGGCCCTGTTGAAAGCCCTGTACTGCCTACCTCTCCGATGATTGTACCTGAATTTATCTGTTTATTCAATACAACAAAAGATTGTTTTAAATGACCATACACAGTATAGAGTGAGCCTGGGTGTTTAATAATTATATAGTTGCCAAGTACTGCATTGTATCCATTTGCCACAACAACCCCTCTTCCTGCTGCAAAAACAGGGGTTCCTGTGGGCGCTGCAATATCGATTCCTGAATGAAAATGCCTTTCGCCGGTTATAGGGCTTATTCTAAAACCATAACGGGATGTAATTCTCCCTTTTTCAATAGGAAATCTGAAAAATGTACTTAGGAAAAAAGCTCTTTCTGTGCCGTTGAACCTTTCGTTTTTTATATAAGTAAATTTCTCTCTTGAGCCATCTACTCTGTTAATAAAAAATTCATTATTTCCCTGAACATTTCTTGATGTTAAAATATATTCTATATCTGAAGAAGGGCGTTCCGGAATAAAAAGTACTGGCTGGTTTGGAATCAATAATTCTCTTTCTGCATTAAATTCATTTATAGATGACATTCTGTTTAATGTGCTTATGGATTCATAAGGTATATTAAGCCTCGATGCTATTGAGAAAAGTGTTTCTCCTCTGCGGGGTGTATATCTATATATTGAAAGTGGAACTCTTCCCCTAAAGTTATTTCTATATGAAAGCGTAATATCAGAAGAAATCTGTCTGAAGAAAATATCAGAATTGTTAAGAACTGTGATTTTGGGGTAATTAATATAAATGGAGTTATCTGCATAAACAGGGAATACTATTATTAAAAAAATAAAAAAAATAAATCTATGCTTATTTAAACTCATTACTATTTTTTCGTGAAAAATAAAATTTAATCAATCCTGATATTAAAAATACCATAACAATAATGGATATAGAATGTATATAAAATCCGTTACTTGCCAGGAGAATAGCAGAAAGCAGTAAAAATATCGCAGTTAAAATCAAAAAAAAGTTAAATATATTGCGTATAAGTTTTTTTGCATTAAGTTGCTTTTTCCTGACTTTGATTATCAAATAATAAATAACCAACACCGCTATAATAGCAAAAACAACTATTGTATAAAGGTTTTTATAATTTGTTGCAGCTGCCCAGAGTGGAGTCACAATTATGAGCCCGGAAAGTATTATAACTGCTGCTGCTGCAATTATAAAAAGCAGTGAATATATTATCCCTTTATAAGCTTCAAAAAGTTTTTTCATTCCTGATATTACTCCAAATTTTGTAGTTGCGCCCTTAGAATTTCTACATCTGCTGTTTTACCCAAGTCTTCTGATAATTGAATAAGAAATTCCAAAACACTTTTTTCTTCCTCAGTATTTCTTATCACCCTAAAAATATTAAGCGATTTAACAAAAAAATAGTATGCATCTTCTTTTCTGTTATTTCTTAAAGAGACTATTCCCAATGCTCTGTAATCTTTTGCAATGCCATAACTGTTTTCTACGCGTCTGTCTTCTATCAGCGCGTTTTTAAGCATTTCAATTGCTTTGTCAAAATTATTTTGTTGTGAATAGACTGACGCTGCAAAATAGTAATTTGCCGCGAGGTTTAAGTGCGCTTTATTTCTTCTGTTTATCGTGATTGCGTTATTTATTGTTGCCAGCGCTTGTGCAGAGTTCCCTTTTCTGTGTTCAATGATTGCAAGATTATGGAATATTTCTGCGAGAACAGGAGTATTTCTCCCTGTATTTTCAATAGCTTCGGAAATGAATTTTTCTGCTTCAGGGATAAGATTTTGGAAAATTCTTAGTTCTGCGAAAACATTTGCAGCTGATGCAATTAAATCCCTATTGCCAAGTTTTTTTGCAAGATTATAACTTTGCTGAATATATATCTCTGCGCTGTCCAGGTTTCCCATTAAAAGGTGTGTCCTGCCTATGGAATTTTTAACTATTGATTTTCCGGGTTCAAAATCTGCAGCTATGTTTTCATCAAGCGCCATGTAATAAAATACAAGAGCCTGATTAAAAAGCCCATCTCTAAAATATCGATGGGCAAATCCTGAGTAATCTGCAGCCCTGTTTCTGCGGGTATTTATTTCACTGCTTTTTCTGGGTTGGGAAGAACATGATATCGTGAATAAAAGGATTATTATTGTTAAGAAAAAAAATAGTTTTTTATTCATTAGAATTCCTCCTTTCTTATGCTATGTTGGGCGCTTACCTGTTCTCTCTGCTGTGTTATTCCTCTTCTTAATAATGGGTTATTTCTTAGCCCTTCCATTACAGCAGTGCCTTCTCTTAATGCGCCTCTGCTTTCTTCAAGAACACCAGTAATTTGAGGTCTTGAGTTGTTTATGAAGCTGATAAAATCACTTATACCTATCATTGTATTATTCAGGTTTGAGAGAATTTCATCAATATGTTCATATATTTCGCTGTCATCTCTTAAAATTGCTGTAAGTGTATTATTGGGGTCAGATAGGCTGGTTGAGAACGTATTAATATTTTTTATTATATTTTCAACATCTGTCAATATATTTTCTATATTGCTTGATACTTCACTGGTTATTTCCTCAATATTTTTAACTATTTGACCTGCTGCAAGAGTTTCTTCCCCTTCCAATGTTCTATTAAGTGAATTTAAAAGGGCAGTTAAATCAGATAATACAGGGTTGATCTGCTCCATCAAGCCGTCTGGCGCTGTAATTTCTACAAGCCCTGCGTCTATTAACGCTCTTGCTTCCGGCGTATTAAAGGAGGGGATAAAACTGTTTTCGGGAATACGTTCAGTTGAAGCACGGCCTGGATGTATAATAATATCGCTGCCAAGCCCTATGGGGCTTGTTATTTTCTGTATAATTGTATTAGGTGTAATTATATCTATATATTCGCCATATATATAAAAATCAACTTCAACATCATTTTCACTGCCAAGTCTTACTCTTCTTATCTGTCCTATTTGAAACCCTTTATATCTTATAGGCATTCCAACTCTAAGACCATCTGCAGATAAAAACCTTGTGTGATAGGAATAGTTTGTTGCAAACCATCTTTGATTTATACCCATAAAAATCAAGAGTACAGAAACAGATAAAAGGCCTATAATTATAAATATACCTACGACTTTATCAGCATATTTAATTTTAAATTTCATATATTTAAGTTATCCTATGGAAAAGTTTAATTCAACTACTCTTCAACCTCTCAGAGTTAAATCACATCATACATGACACTGTCCTGTGTCAGCCACCCTGCACAAGGAGGGATTTTGACACAGTTAAGAATTTGGATTTATCAAATTGAGAATATCCCCATCAAAATTTGATACTTTGTCCAATACATGGGACATGATCCTTCTTATAACAGGGTCATTAGAAGTAACAATCTCTTTATATGACCCGCTTGCATATATTTTATTTTTAAACAATACAACTACATGATCGGCAAGCATTGAGGTAATATATTCATCATATGTGCAAATTATAAGAGTTTTTCCTCTGGCTTTAAGATCTCTTATAATATTTCTTATTTTCCCGTGAGATGAAAAGTCAATAGAGGTTTCCGGGCTGTCGATCATCAGGATATCAGGGTCTGTAATAAGCGCCCGCGCAAAAGAGATCAATTTGCGGTTTCCAGCTGATATATCAGAAGGTCTTCTGTTTATATTTCCCTCATACCCAAGCAAGTCCAGAGTTTTTTTGATTTTATTGTCTATGTTTTCCTTTTTTATATCTGGAAAATGGTATAAAAGAGGTAATTCAAGGTTTTGATATATTGTTTTATTTGCCCAAAGAGCGCTGTCTTGAAATACAAATCCACATGATTTTCTATACGCTTTGATTGCAGCAGCAGACATTGACGTGTATGGTTTTTCATTTATAAGCACTTTGCCTGAATTAGGGACAATAATGGAACTAATTGTTTTTAAAAGAGTGCTTTTGCCAGAGCCAAGATGTCCCACAATAATTGTTGTGATCCCTTCTGGCACTTTAAAAGATATATTATCAAGAATAATATTGTTGTTTTTTGCAATTGTAATATCTATTAGTTCAATTGAATAGTTGTTATCAATCATAATAATTCCACATACATAAGTGTTAAAACCATAAATAACTTAGGGCTGTTATTATTGCGCTTGCAATAATGCATAAAGCAAGTCCTTGTCCTACAGCTTTTATTACAACCTGAGGGATTTCTGTTGTTGAGCCTTCTACCTTAAAACCATTATAAGTTGCGCTAAAAGAGATAATTATCCCAAAAACAAAACTTTTGATAAATGAAATAACTATGGATGCAGGTTGCGAAAATACAAGCAGGTTTCTGAAATATTCTGCAATAGTAACGGTTTGTATAAACTGGGCAACAAAAAAAGAGCCTATAAGCCCTGCTATATTGAAATAGAGGTTTAATAGGACAATAGATATTATAACGCCTAAAAACCTTGGAACTGCAAGATAGTCTATTGGGTCGATTCCTACTGATACATAAGCTTCGATTTCCTGGGAAGCAACCATATTCCCAAGTTCTGTTGATATTGCAGTGGCTGAACGGGCAATAATTACAAAAGCTGTAAGAAGGGGACCAAGTTCTCTTGTTATAACAACATCAAGAATTGTATATATGAGGTCTCCCTGCCCAAACTGTGGTAAAATAGCCAATCCTTGAACAATTATTACAACACCCAAGGCAAGCCCAAGCAGTATTATTATGCTTAAAGCTTCAAATCCTGTAAAAAGTATCTGCATCATAAGAACTTTAAGCCCTACATGCTTTTGGCGGAAAAAAAAGAAAGATCCTTTTATAAGCGAGAGAAAAAAACCAGTAGCATAGCCAAATTCAACAAATTTTCCCCTAATATTGGCACCAATTCTCTCAATCATAAAGTTTTTATTCCTGCAATAAAATTATATCTTACTTGCATTTTAACTGCAATTATTATTTAATATATTATATATTAATTGTTTTCAGAAAAAGTATTACCGATAATTTATATACGCATTATAATAACTATATAAATTAATAAAATTGTCAGATGGGGAGTATGTGTTGTGCCTCAGGCATTAAAATATAAGGCAAAGTCAATTATTTACTTTGAAGGGGATATCAGCGATAAAGTTTATATCCTCCAGTCTGGAAAAGTAAGCTTGATAAGTACTGATATTGAGACAGGGAATGAAAATCGTGAATTAGTAAAAACCGGAGAGTTTTTTGGAGTAAAATCCGCACTTGGAAAGTATCCGCGAGAAGAAACTGCAGATGTTTTGCTTGATTCTGTTGTTCTTATGTTTGCTGTTTCTGAATTTGAGAAGCTAATATATACAAATCCCCGCATTACATTGCAAATGCTTAAGGTTTTTTCAAATCAGCTAAGAAGAATTCACAAACAGGTTGGCAACCTTCTTTCTGAAGGAGAGCAAGTAGACCAGGAAAAAGGGCTATTTGGCATAGGCGAATTTTATTATAAAAGTCAGAGATTTAAACAAGCTTTATATGCATTTAGAAGATATCTTACATATTATCCTTCTGGGGTGTTGCAGGCAAAAGCTACAGAATACCTGGTAAGTATAGAAAAAAGCCCACAAGGAAAAACTCCTTCTCTTTCCAGTTCATCATCTTCTTCCGGGGCTGTTAAGCAGGATAGTGAAACCAATACAGCGCTATACTATGATGCTGTGACATTATTCAGCTCAGAAGATTATGAAAAAGCTATAAGCAATTTTAAACAATATGTTTCAGCAAATCCAGAAGGCGAATATGTTATAAAAGCTTTATGCGATATTGGAAAATCTCTATATTTTCTTAAAAAGAATGATGACTGTATAAAACATTTTACATCTCTTATTCAGAAATTTCCAAAGCATACAGATATTGGTGAGTTTTTGCTTTATCTTGGGCTGGCAAATCTTGCAAAGTGAGAAAAAGCAAAAGCAGAAAGTTTTTATAAAAAAGTAATTGAAATATCTGAAGAAGGGTCAGAAGTAAAGCGAAAAGCTAAAGCACAACTTAAGACTCTTGGAGGGAAGTAATGGGTCTTGATCTATCGCAGTTTGACAGATTTAAAGTAACCTTCCAAAAGGGCGACCAGATTTTTTGTGAATATGAGCCAGGAGATTCTTTTTACCTTATCCAGGGAGGTAGGGTACAAATCGTAAAAATAATAGGCGAAATAGAAAAAATGGTTGATATTTTGTACCCTGGAGAAATATTTGGCGAAATGGCTATACTTGAAGAAGCGCCAAGATCTGCAAGCGCAATAGCATTGGATAAAGTTGAGGTTCTTGAATTTAATAAAAAGAATTTTGAGATTCTTATGAGGGGAAATCCTCAAATAGCAATGAAGCTTCTTATGACGTTTATAAAAAGAATTTACGATCA